>JALSHH010000056.1 GCA_026982335.1 Phycisphaerales bacterium | reverse complement strand
GGACACCGCCAGATTGTGGGTTGCGTTTTTCGTCGTTGATGTCGTTTAGCCATCCTGGCACCTCCTTCTGGTCATCCATGACCAGAGCGTTTATCGGCTATCGGGTGGGTTTTGAGATAGTTTCTTATTGATCGGCGATGAGTTGCCCACGACCGTCGGCAATGGCACTATTGCCTTCAACAGAGAGCCACAGCCGCCTTCCCTGAGTGAATCATGATCTACCGGTTGCAGATATCTGCAGAGGACCAGTGTCTGCAAGTGGCATTTTGACCTGACAAAAAACCGGCCAACACCTTCACGGTGTTGGCCAGTATAAGCTCTACCTTCTCTGTACGATCAACAAGACATCATGGACATCCTGCTGCAAAAACTTCAAGGAAGGCAGAGATATCGAAAAAGTTGAATACGCCGTCGCCTGTGAAATCGGCCACTGGATCTTGGGCTGAGAAGTGAGTCAGGAAAGCAGAAATATCGAAGAAGTTGAGTGTTCCGTCTGCGTTGAGATCGGCAGGCGAACACTGCTCACTTGCTTCATGCGACAAGATCAATCCTTCAAGCGCAATTTCATCAAACCCTGGCCCCTCAATGGTGGAGATGAGCCCTGCTCCCCCACCGTTTTCAAAGAACTCGATCCGGATTTGATGCCATCCTGTAGCCAGCGGAATCGTTCCACTGCGCTTGACCATGCCGTGCAAACCGTCGTTGTTGACAACGAGCTCGTCGCCAATAAAGAGCTTTGACCCATCATCAGAATTAGTCGTGAAAGTATACACGCCATCGGCAATCGCCAAGACATATCCGGTAATCACCACGCCGACCTCATCGGCTCGTCCCGAAGTCATGAAATTGCCACCCGTTGATGGATAATCAATCGCTGTCGAAACATCTTGGTCGTACGGAATCAGTGTGTCGAAATCAGGAAGCACACTTGGATTCACAAGCTCGTAATACTTGACGCGCAACCCATCAACAGGATTGAGCCGCGTATCTGCCGGGCGCAGTGCCCGAACATCAACCGAGACAACCGCCGAGGCTGATGCACCGGTACCGACGATAGAATACCCGAAGGTATCAAGCCCATCAAAATCCGTCGCCGGAGTATAAAGGAACAGGTCGCGTCCGCCGGGACCTTGCCCCGTGAGCAGCTCAATACTACCACCGGCACTTGATGTTGAATCAAACGAATCGAGCGAGAAAGATTCGCATGACTGTGATTCATCATTGCCCAGCGCATCAATCTGAATCGGTTGATTTTCAAGAGTTTCGACGGCGTCATCGGCCGCGCTTATCCCCTCGCCTTGCAAATTACACGAACCTTCGATCGAATCCATAAATCCGATGATGGCATCTTGCACCCGTGGATGAAACCCGAGCACGATATTACTCAACCCACCCGAACAGGTATGGCAATAGGACATGATGGTCCCGCCAAAGGCATCCGAGCAATCGCCGTTGCCGCATCCATCGATCGGGGGCGAATACGAATCATGCGTATGCCCAGTCCCAAAGTTGTGCCCAAGCTCATGGCTGACAACCACAACATCCCAGTTGCCACCATTATGATCCACAAGCGGGTATGGGAACGAACCGGCAAGATGGGCCGAGACGCCATATCCAAAGCTGCTGTTGCACAGCACGGAAAGGTACGCAATCCCGCCATACCAAACATCCTGTCGCCCAGTAAGGTAGTGTACCACTGTCCGGTCAACGCTGGTCATATTGGCATTCCATTCATTACGCACCAGATCAAGCGGATCGCCTGCAGCTGGTGAGTAGGGATCGGAATCATCCCCCCAAACTCGCAAGAACGGAATCGACAAACGAACATTCATATCGCGCTCATAAATTTCAGAAATCGCACCGATAAGCGTGATGGCATAAGCAGACGATGCTTGAGTATTGCCACCAAACATCCGATCCGTGAACTCCCAGTCCGTCTCAATCGCAATGCCTGCCACTCGACAAGCCCCAGCGCCTCGGCTGACATCGGGCACATATTCAATCATCGGCCCCGATGGTTCAAGGGCGGTATCACCAGGGGTATATCCACAGGGCTCGGGTCCGTTTTCGGGGTCAATCACATTGCTCATCCATGCGGCTTCGAGTGATTCAAGTAGATTCTTACCCCGAGCGTAAGGTCCCGATGAAATCGAGACCAGCTCGCCATTGAGATCGACAAACCCGTTGGTCCCAAAGGGTGAAACCGCAATATATGCCAATGAGTCCGGATTACCCGCGATGATCCCAGAAAGGAGCACCACATCCGGCCGATCCATCGGCACAATGCCTTCCTTCGTCCCAACCCAAAGCTGGGCATCAGAAGTCAATACCTCGACCCGATTGAGCTCAAGGTCCACAAACCCATCAGGAATGCGAAGCTTTTCGATGCGCACATGCTCACCGAGCCCGACGCTCCTCAGTGCGTTGTACTCGACCTGTGACCCTGAAACTTGAATCGACTGGACCTGCCCCATGCTCGACGATGCCAGGCAACCGAGCACGAATATGCCCGTCACAATACGCTTGGTCAGATTGAACATCTTGTGTTCTCCTCGTTCACTGAATATTTTCCAAACTGTTTTCCAAACCATCTTCCGAGCGTGCGCCCAGAACACCAGCAAGACCTGCTGGGTTTGATTTTCCTTGGAGATGAAGACCCATCCCAAGCCCGCCACGCTGCAGACCAGAGAGACAGGCCTGCGTACAACTGCGCCGGTGCCGCTGTGCACAGACCCGAGCAAAACCAACGCACACATCGGCACAATTGGCAAGGCTCCGTCGCCATATCTACAAACGGACACACACCGATCCGGATCAAACACCGGTCCGGTTCGATAAAACCTGCAGGATCACCAAATTTTCACCCTATCCACCAAATCCGGACAAAACAACGAAACAGACCTCCTCCCCAGCGAGAGAGTGACGCAAAGGCATACTCCGCCCAACCCGACCAAACACCTTTCAAAAGAAGTGGTGGCTTCGGCCCTCTTTGGACCGCTCAGGAACAGACAATGAGGAGCTCCTTCATGGGGGCATCCGGCTTATGGGCATCCGGCGCTGAAAGCGGTGAGGAAGGCACTGATATCGAAGAAGTTAAATGTGCCATCATTGTTGAAGTCGGCAACCGGATCCATCGCACTGAATGCTGCGAGGAAGGCACTGATATCAAAGAAGTTGAGCACCCCATCGCCGGTCAAATCCGGAGCACACGGCGGGGCACTATTCACACCCGCCCAGAACCCACCGGAGAGCGAGAAACTCCCGCCAATCATGGTTGCCCCGGCATCGGGTTGTCCAATGGTCCCTGCGAGCTCGAATGAACCACCAATGGCCGAAGAGGTCCCTCCGCTGTCGATGGTGTACCACGGAATCGCAAAAGACCCACCACTGGGCCCAGCCAAAGCGGACGACACAGCCAATGCCAAGGCGGGGAAAAGAACCAATGTCCCTGCATGTAAGCGTTTGATCTGTTTCATCATGCCACTCCTTCTGCTGCACTGAGTGTATCACGGCACTGCTCAAAATCACCCCGATTTTTGCTCATTCATCCTCAATTCATCCTCATCATGATCTTATCCGCGTGCCCCCACCCATTATGGGTACCTTGGACAGCGAAGGCTCCGAGAAAGGCCGAGATGTCGAAGAAATTGAGCGTGCCATCACCGGTCAAGTCTGCAAGACAGGAGCTATCGATCGGCTGAAACTCAAAGGCGCCTGTATCAACGACTGGAGGATCCGACGGGCCCGTATCAACTGTATCGGGATCATCAAAGAAACGATCAAGCCCAGCAAAATCAAGAAGGAGCAACTCAGCAGTATCCATGAAATCCGTTGGGAGTGCAGCACCCTCTCCCATATCAATTGCAGATGATCCAGGAAGCAACGAATCATCAAACCCCGACAGATCAACAAAGAGTGGATCGAACCCGTAAAACCCGGTGCCCAGCATAGAATCGCCCCATTGATCGATGATGGAGTAGTCGGCGTTTCGTGCGCTTCCCGAGCCGGTTGCCGTAAGTTGGCCATCTCTTATTACGATGCCACCGGAGCAGTCCCCTTAAACCTGAATCCTGGTCCAAATGTCACATGAGAATTCATGCGACAATTTGATCTTTGTTTGGAGAATCAGTTCGTGAGGTTTGCAGGAAAATGGGAATCAGCGAGCAGGTTTTCTACCGATGACAGAAGAAATTGACCGGAACGAGTGTCCCCAGGTACGGCGGCTCAAACAACTTAAAGATGAAAATCGAAGATTCACCTTCAAGCTGGTACAGAAACGGGTACAGGCGCAATCTGCGAAATTTCTCAAAATATCCAAGCAACTCAACTCGGAAGAGAATCTCGATGAATAAAAAACCGCCCCTCGAAGGACGGCTATACATCGGTCATCATAAACGATCAGTTCGTTACCCGTTCCAACCCGCTTTGAAATTGTTCAGCGCTTCGACGAGCTGCCCTTCGATTTCATCATCGATCGCCTTGGCTTCGTTGATCGCATCCCACACGCTCTTCGCGGAAGTCTGGAAGTATTCGTGCATCGCTTTCTCGAACGCATCAACCTTTGTCAACTCGACAGTATCCAAGAACCCCTTGGTGCCAGCATAAATCGAGATGATCTGGTTCGTCACATTCTGAGGCACATACTGAGGCTGCTTCAATAACTCAACCATTCGCGCACCGCGATCGAGCTGGGCCTGTGTCGCCTTGTCGAGATCTGTACCCAACTGAGCAAACGCTTCGAGTTCACGATACGCCGCGAGATCCAGACGCAACGAACCTGCGATCTTCTTCATGGCTTTGACCTGAGCCGCACCGCCCACGCGAGAAACCGAGATACCGACATTAATCGCAGGGCGAACGCCCGAGAAGAAGAGTTCAGGCTCAAGGTAAATTTGCCCGTCGGTGATCGAGATCACATTGGTTGGAATATAGGCCGACACATCCCCTTCCTGGGTTTCAATGATTGGCAAGGCAGTCAGCGAACCCGCACCATGCTCATCAGAGAGCTTGGTCGACCGCTCAAGAAGTCGGCTATGGAGGTAGAACACATCACCTGGAAACGCCTCGCGTCCTGGAGGACGACGCAACAAAAGCGAAAGCTGGCGATAAGCGACCGCCTGTTTGGACAGATCGTCGTAGACACACAGGACATGCTTTGGATACTTTGCGCCACTCGAAAGGGTCTTGCCCTTTTCTTTACCTGACCACATAAAGTGCTCACCCATCGCAGTCCCCGAATACGGCGCGATGTACTGCATTGGAGCAGGATCTGACGATCCAGCACTGACAACAATAGTGTAATCCATCGCACCTGCATCGCGAAGCGTCTGAACAACACCGGCCACCGTTGATTCTTTCTGACCAACCGCCACATAAATACAAACCACCGCATCATCCGTGCCCCAATATTGTTTCTGATTGATAATTGCATCAATGGCAACCGCAGTCTTACCCGTCTTGCGGTCACCAATAATCAATTCACGCTGACCGCGCCCCACAGGAATCATCGCATCGATTGCCTTAATCCCGGTCTGCAACGGCTCATGCACCGGCTGGCGAGCAGCGATACCGGGCGCAATGATGTCAACCTGTGCTGTCTCAGTATGACCTAACGCCGGCCCCCCATCGACAGGTTTACCCAATGGGTCAACCACCCGCCCAAGCATTGCTTCGCCAACCGGCACTTCGAGCAGTTTACCGGTGGCTTTGACGGTATCACCTTCTTTTACTGCCAAGAAGTTGCCATAGATGATGGCACCGACAGTATCCTCCTCAAGGTTCATCACCTGACCCATGACCGTGCCTTCAGATGATTCGAACTCGATGAGTTCGCCCGCCATCGCTTTGGAAAGCCCGTAGATGCGGGCGATTCCGTCGCCGACTTCAACCACGCGACCGACCTCGGAGATTTCGAGTTCGGAAGAGAAGTTTTCGATTTCTTGTTTGATAACGGAAACGATTTCGTCGGTCTTGATCTTCACGGGAAGCTCTCCTGCGTGGTCCAACTCGGCACGCGACTGATGTGTGCTCGATGATCGTGCGGTGCGTGAAATAAGGTTCAGTACAGCCTCAAGATCGGGGCGGGGCCCTGAACTATGAGGGAGAAAAGGGTAGGTCGGTTCGAGGCGGAAGTCTTGCAATTACCCATTGCTGAAATTATTGACCCGCCCCACTGCCCTCGGCAGACAGGGACGGATTCGGTACGGCTGACTCGACAGGCTCCAAAGCGGATAACTCGATCGGCGAAATGGTCAAATTGACCATTGCCTCCGGGCTCACGACCCGGCACTGGGAAGGCAACCCAAGAATCTGGGCAGGCTTGGACCGGATCTGGCGTTCAAGGTCTTCAAAGGTCAGTGTCACAAACGCCTGAGGTACCACTTCCCCCGCCTTGAGCAACTCAATCGCCTGTGCCGGACCAACAACCATCGTATTGATCAGGTCCTTATCTGCTTCATCAATCTTAATTCGCCAGCGCCCGATCTCACCCGGAGCCATCAGTACCTGCACTGGCAGCCGATCAATGGTGTAGTTTTCGGCAAGTGTACGGAGTGTCACAAAAACATCCACCTGCCTAGGTTCGATCTGGGTTTGCCAATCTTGCCCATCAATCCCCGGAAGCTCCACCGCCACCCCCGGGATCGTCTCAAGTCGCCCAGGTGAAAGCTGGGCAACCTTGCTCGGATCAATCCGAACATGCGCCTGATTCGACTCAACCCGCAAGAGTACACTCGAAGGAGCTCGCACCCGAATCATCGCCGGATCAGTCCGAGGCACCCCGTCGAGCTCAACACCGACAGGCATATCGACCCGCAAACGAAACTCACGCGTCACCAACTCATCGACCTCAACGGTAATCGTCTCGGGCGAGACCTCCGTAATAATCACCCCATGCACATTCATCGCAGGCGACTGACGAAGAATCGCACGCAAATCAAGCGTGTGAATACCAAGCTCAGCAGGAATCTCACGCCCGATACGCAACTCGATGCGATTCTCAAGCACCCGCACAAAACGATCAAGCCCCGCAGCAGAACCTTCGGCCTGAATCGTGGCAATGCGCACCTGATCCTCCCCGCCGGGCCGCTTGGCCCTTTGACGAACCACCAAAGCCTGCTCGCTCGAACCCTCGCCAACCTGATGGACCGAAGTCAGCACCACCTGCGCTTCGAGCGTGCGCGTCTGCACCATCCGCGACTCGGCCAAAAGCCACACCATCACCGTAATGAGCGTAACAATCACAAATGTGCGGAGGCGACCAAAGAATGTTCGTTGCTCATTCATCATGAGGAAGTCCCTTTCTCGCCGCCAGGCTCAGGAATCACCTCGCTGGTCATCAACGACTCCTCGGGAGACACTTCGGTCTGGGTCGCAGCCTCTTGATCGTCCGCAAACCCACTCTTCCGGTCGCCCTCCACTGATTCGGCGTGCTCGCCCGAAGACTCAATCACCGGCGGAGGCTGATGGCCGAGCTCTTCATTGAGCACTGACTCGAGCTCATTGGGGTCGATCGGCGACGAAAGCACCCCGCGCTGAGCAATCCGGATATCCCCAGTCTCTTCAGAAACCACAATCACCAGCGCATCGGAATCCTTGGTTACCCCAATCGCTGCCCGATGCCTCGACCCCAGCGACGGGTCTGGCACTTCGGAAGGTCCCGCCATGGGAAGCTGAACCCCTGCGGAGTGAATTTTGTCGCCTCGAACAACCACCGCCAAATCGTGGAGCGCTGAACCGGGATGAAAAATAGTCTGAGTAAGCTGAGCGGTCAGGGCTGCATTGAGCACCGTCCCGCCTTCAATCAACGCTTTGAGCCCAACTCGTCGTTCGATCACGATGATGGCACCAAATCGCGCCTTTGAGAGAAACCCACACGCCGGGGCAAGTTCGGCAGCGATTTTGGAAGCCCCTTCGTACCCACCATGAAAAAAACGGGTCTCACCAAGCCGAATCAGTGCCCGACGAAGCTCAGGCTGAAAGATGACCACCAGTGCGATGGCAATGACCGCGAGCATCCGGTCATAGAGGTAGGCAATGCGTGAGAAAACATCGTCGCCAAGGAACCGAACAAAGAGGGTGCCCACGATGAGGATAAAGAGAAGACCTTTGAGCGCCCGGGCCGCTCTGGTGCCTTGCACGAACCGAAAAACCGCGAACACCACGAACCAGATCAATATAATTTCGACCGCGACCTCCCACCATGAGTAGGAGCCGAGCCGATTGAGCAGGTCATTGAATCGTTCCGATGATCCCAAATTGCTATCCTTACTGGTCGCTTCGTGCGTAATTGCTGATGATTCTAACCGTTTATCGTACATTCTGCATGGAATCTGCCACCCAAACCGGATCAATATGCCTTATACCATCATCAAAGTCGAGCCCACTCCCAACCCCTATGCGCGAAAATTGATTGTTGATCCTTCGCCTGGTTCGATCCGATCGTACTTCAATGCTGATGACGCTGACACTGACCCGATCGGACGAGCAATCTTCGCGATCGAAGGAATCACCAATGTACTGATTCATACCGGGTTCATTTCCGTGTGCATCGCGCCGGGAGCAAACTGGAAACCGATCCTCCAAACCCTCAAAATAACCCTTGCCGAGATTGAAATTTGAGCGACGCTGCCCTGACCAACTCGCTCGAAACCTGGTTCAAAGCCAACGCCCGCGATCTGCCCTGGAGACTCGATCATCGAATCCCCTACTGCGCCCTCGTCTCTGAGTTCATGCTCCAGCAAACCCAAGTCGCGCGGGTGCTCGAAAAGTATCAGCCTTTCCTCGATCGATTCCCCACCGTCGAAGCCCTCGCCCAAGCCCATGAAGATGAAGTCCTCGCAGCATGGGCCGGGCTCGGATATTACCGCCGGGCGAGGATGCTCCATGCATGTGCCCAGGCCATTGTCGAACACCACGATGGAACCGTCCCTGACTCGGCCCAGTCGCTCCAAAACCTCCCTGGGATCGGGCGCTATACCGCTGGAGCAATCGCTTCGCTGGTCTTTGGGCAACGCGAACCGATCGTCGATGGCAATATCACCCGCGTGCTGCTCCGAGTGCACAACAAGCCTGAACCCCAGACCGACAACCACACCATCAAATGGTCCTGGCGCCGGGCGGGTGAACTTGTCAAATCAGCAACCAATCCCGCAATTTTCAACGAAGCGATGATGGAACTGGGCGCGACGATCTGCACACCCAAGAACATTCAATGCCCCCAATGCCCCATCCGATCGCACTGCCAGAGCTTCGAAGCTGGCACAACCGAGTCGATCCCCCTGCCCAAACCACGCGCCAAGCAAAAACCGATGTATTGTGCCAGCATTGTCTCAATCCAAAACCGATCGGTGCTCGTCGAGCAGCGCCCAGTATCGGGAATGTGGGCGAGTATGTATCAGGTACCAACCATCGAGCGCGACGATCGCCAACCAACCCCTGAGGAGATCACAACCGACCTCAGCGTCGACGCCGACACGATCAAACCCACAGGGACTTTTACACACATCACCACCCACCGGATCGTCGAGTTTGCGGTCTATCGCGCAGATTCTATCGAAATGGGCCCAAACCAAGCCTATCGGACGCTCGATTCGCTCGACCAAATCGCCCTCTCCAACGCCCAGCGCAAGGTGCTCGCTGTTGCGGGGCTCATCGAACCCCTATGATCAACCCATGCACATCGCAATCATCATCCCGGTTTTTAACGAAGAGGCACTGTTGCCAATTCTTTTCGATCGGCTCATCTCCACTCCCCCGCCAACCACCCTCGATGGGTCGCCATGCCGACGCACGATCTACCTCGTCGATGACGGGTCAACCGATGGGACGCAGCAGATCATCCAAGAGCTTGTCGAACATCATGACAACACGGTTTCGATCCACCAGCCGCTCAATCTGGGCAAGGGCGCTGCACTGGCAGAAGGGTTCTTCCGGGCGCTCCACGACGGTGCCGATGCAATCATCATTCAGGATGCGGACCTTGAATACGATCCACGCGAGCACAACGCCGTCTTGGCACCCATCCTCGACGGGCGGGCCGACGCGGTCATCGGCACCCGATTCCTCGGGCAAACCCACCGCGTGCTCTACTACTGGCACTCGATCGCCAACCGAATCATCACACTCGTCAGCAACATGATGAGCAACCTGAACCTCACTGACATCGAATGCGGGTTCAAAGCCTTCACCCGTGAGGCGATCAAAGACATCAAGATTACCGAAAACCGCTTTGGCGTCGAGCCTGAACTCATCGCCAAACTTGCCAAAGCACGAATCATTGATGCCGGCACCGAGCGCCCGAGGCCTTTGCGCATTTATGAAGTCCCGATCTCATACGCAGGGCGGACCTACGAAGAAGGCAAGAAAATCGGATGGAAAGATGGAGTCGAAGCGATCTGGTGTATTTTCAAATACAACCTGCTGTAAAGCATCCACGCTTTTTCTCGCTTTCTCTGGCCTTCTCACTTCCCCTCCCCCACCTATAAGGAAAGCAGAAACGAGAAAAGCAGAAGCCCTCTACCCCACCACACGGGTAAAGCGTTCGAGGAGGGCATCGAGTTCATCGGCACTCGATGCATTGAGCGTCACATGCCCAATCTTTCGTCCGGCCCTCGGAGCTTTGCCATACATATGAACGAAAGCTTCGGGCATCGCATCGAGTGCGCCCGGGCGAGGCTCGTTGCCAATGATGTTGACCATCGCGCTGTGTCCGATCGGATCGGTTGAACCCAGCTCCATCCCCATCACCGCACGCATGTGGTTCTCGAACTGACTCGTCTGCGCTCCTTCAATGGTCCAATGTCCAGTGTTGTGGACACGCGGGGCGATTTCGTTGGCAACAAGCCGAGCAGCATTGCCCTTGCCGATCTGGAAAAACTCGACCGCCAGCACGCCAACATAGTCAAACTTTTCGAGTATCTTGCGAGCAGCATCTTGCGCCTGGATATCCACCGCCTCGGAAACTTCGCGGGCGGGGGCTTTGGAGACACGCAAGATCCCCCCGCGATGGACATTCTCAGCCAATGGGTAGAACACAATATTGCCCGCCTTATCGCGGGCTGCGACGATCGAAAGCTCGCGTTCAAAAGCGACAAATTGATCGAGGATCGCAGGGACCTCGCCAATGGTGCTCAATGCGTCGGCCCCATGCTCGGGGTCATTGATGAGAACTTGTCCTTTGCCATCGTATCCGAGTCGGCGGGCTTTGAGGATCGCAGGGGTACCAACAGATTGCAAAGCAGACTCAAGTGACTCGAGCCCATCAATCGGCTCATACTCCGGAATGGCGATTCCCAGATCACGAAACATCTGCCGCTCGATATGGCGATCTTGAGCAACCGCGAGGGCTTTGGTGCTGGGATGAATCTCGGCGATGTCTTCGATCACTGCTGCCGATGCGGAAACATTCTCGAACTCGTAAGTAACCACATCCGATCCCCGGGCAAGTTGTTTGAGTGATTCGATATCGTCGTAGTCGCCCACAATCTGATCACACTGCGAACGGGCGCAGCACGCCCGATTCGGATCGAGCACGGTGCATTGAACACCTAAATGCTTGACCGAATGCGCAAGCATCTGTGCAAGTTGTCCGCCTCCGATGATGCCGATGCGTTGAATGCTCATAGAGCCACTTTCCTCTTAAACTAAATCGAACTTCGCGGGTCGGGATGATCGAGCACTGCCTGGGTCTGGCTTGTTCGAAAGGCTTCGAGTTTGGATGCGATCTCTGGGTATGTGTTGCCCAGAATCGCCCCGGCGAGCAATCCGGCGTTGGTCGCGCCCGCTCTACCAATGGCGACCGTGGCAACCGGAATCCCGGCAGGCATCTGAGCGATTGAGAGCAAACTATCCATGCCCTTGAGTGCTTTGCTCATCACCGGGACGCCGATCACAGGCAACACCGTCATCGACGCAACCATGCCCGGCAGATGGGCAGCTCCGCCTGCGCCCGCGATGATGACTTCGATGCCTCGGGCTTTGGCGCCCTTGGCGTGCTCGACGAGCAGGTCGGGAGTGCGATGGGCCGAGACAATCTTGACTTCGTAAGGTACCCCAATTTGATCAAGTGCAGCCCCAGCGTGCTCCATGACATCCGGCCAATCCGATTTCGATCCCATGATGACGCTGACGAGGGGAGATTTGGGGGTAGTCATAGGCAATGATATGCCTCAAAGCCAGGTCGAGCATATTGATCCGAATCCAACATCGTCGGCCATCAATGAGCAAAAAAGAAAAGAACACACTCATTTATTGCCCGTCTTCATGCCTCAGAAAGCGTACGAGTATCCCAGCACAATCGACCCCCAAGCTTGTCCGCTCGGCTGGGATTCAAAATTTTCAGTCTGGTAACTCTGTGACCATCCCAAAGAAAGTCCCTTGTATCGCGTGATGATCCCAACGCTGGCCTGGGCAACAAAAGGTTCAGAGTTGACCGATCGGCTTGTGGCAAATGTGTTGCCGTCAAGAAAGAGATCACGAACGACAACATCCATGCCCATCGACGCATAGATATAAAACGAGAAATTCCCTTCCCCCCAGTCGTTGGCACTCACCGTGTGGTCTTTCATGCCCAGAAGTGATGCAGGCCCAAAATCATCAGGGAGGTTATGCCCAAGCCGAAGGGTAACCTGCCCCTTAGCCCGCGTCGAAATGTTGCCCACATCGAACCCCAAAGCTGGAAGCATCTCGAGCTCGACTCCCGATATTTCAGCTCGGTGAGTTTTCCATGTCCGCTCATAGGTGAAGTTGATCGCCAACTCATTGGCAGTCTGCGTCGCCCATCCTTGGGGGTCATCCTGATTTGGAAATGCATTATGAATGAATTTCTGGACCATCTCAGCCTGCGATCGCTCGCCGACGACCCCCAGATCGAGTTCAAAATGGTCGCGTTTGTCCATATCAGCGCGCTGAAAGGAAAAGGCGAAGTAGAGGTATCCGCTGTACGGGTGGTCATCAATGGGCGGATTCGGATCGGTAATATCCGAACTTGTGAAAATAAGCTGCTTGATTGCCAACCCCGCTCCAAACCGGGGATTGGTCCATTCATCCGCCGGCGCAAACCTAGCCGCCAGCTCATCGGTAAGCCGGAGGTCAAACGAGAGCTCGATCCCTACACCGTTGGTGTAAAACCGGTCAGTGTCTCGTCCAATTCGGGGAAGTGTACCATCGTTATCCCAGTAGAGGGTAAAATCGCGAAGTTCGAGATTGGCCAACGACCATGAATCGGACGATCTAGTCCCCACCCGGAGATCCAAATCATCAACAACCTGCCCTGGGGCAGTCAGGTCAGGATTGTACTGGGCCCAGACTGGAACACAGCACAGACTCAAGGCCAGAAGAGGAGCACTTTGCATACCCATACAATACATAGGCTCCTCTTCTTGGGCGCACTGACCCCAATCTATATCTGGTCTTCTTCCACCGGCCAATGGGGCCAAGCTTTGAACACAAAACAACGACACGATCCACCCTGACATCGCTGATACTCGCTCACACAATCACCCCCAGCATTCCAAATCCCATTCGTCGCTCCAAATGACACACCCGACAAGTCCCAACAAAAAATCCAGACACGATTACATTTTTCAATTGAGACATAAATATCTGTTTATAGCATATCTTTGCTTCGTCCGGAAAATTTCAGATAGACACCTGTTCTTGATCCCGTTACAGGGATATTTGGTTGTAAACCCCAATTTGTGACGCTGCAGATATGTTTTCAATACTGACGCAACAACTTTGTACCGATACACAATCAACTTGTGAGAAGAATTCCAACTCGGTTTCTTCAGAGGTATG
The DNA here is from genome assembly GCA_026982335.1 of Phycisphaerales bacterium. Taxonomy (GTDB): domain Bacteria; phylum Planctomycetota; class Phycisphaerae; order Phycisphaerales; family UBA1924; genus UBA1924. The sequence continues at coordinate 103,170 of JALSHH010000056.1, read as the reverse complement.
TCCATGTCGCAACACAATGATTTGAATGGTGAACTTCAGTTGCGGCTCCGAGCGCCTGAGAGGCAGGCTCTCCTTCGGTCACTCTTGGCGCTCGTCAATGATGAGTACCGCAACATCCATGACCGGCGAAAACATAATCGGTATGTGCCTTTGCATACTGACGCGATCGCCGAGCTCGAGCACCCGGGGGGCTCGAAAGTCTCATGCGCGATTCTCGTTTACGACATCAGCCCCCGAGGAATCGGATTTGCCACCCGAAGCTACCTTCATCAAGACACCATTATCACCATCTCCCTGCGCACAAACGATGGCGAAATGACCAAGGTCCAAGGGCGCGTCAATCGATGCGAATACTACGACAACCGATTCCACCGAGTTGGAATTACCCTCACCGAGAAAATCGATCCACGAATCTATGTTTCCAATGGCGAATGGGAACAACATACCTCGCGGAGCGATGACAAATCATGGATAATACCACGCAAGGCACTCCATATCGAACCTGATGAGCTTGGATCCAATGCCATCGAAATGATGCTCGGCAATGCCAAGATTGCATGCACCAAAGCAACCACCATCGGCAGAGCCATCGATGCCATACACACGGACTCTTATGACCTTATTTTGCTCTCAGATACCGCCGATCAGTCCGGCGTACTCAATGTACTGACCCAACTCCAATCTAATGGCTACGCCGGGCCACTGATCGTCATCACCTCAACAACATACACCTGCGATAAAACGCTCACTGATCTCGGCGTCCATACAGTCCTCCACAAACCGGTCCAGCTCACGCCACTGATCACTGCCCTGCGGAGTATCTTTGAAAATCGGGATGATATCCAGAACGAATCCTCAAACATCTACTCAAATCTCACCCCGGCACAGTGCTCAGATGAACACCTCCTCAAGTTTCTTCATATCACAAAGGATCTCTCCAAACAACTCGAAAGCAGCATCTCAAATGATGACTACTCCAGAGCGCTCAAAAACTGCAACTCACTCTACTCGGCGGGCGCCGGATTCGGATACCCAGTCCTCTCCTCCACGGCTGCCAGTGCCATCCAATCGCTCAATGCCTCATGCTCGGCTCAGGAATCTGCGATGGAGCTCCGCAAGCTCATCCGGATCATTGCGAGATTGCATCCGCGAGAAGGCACTCCAAGCAGTAAAGACGCCGCTTAGCCTTCAGATTGAGCGAACAGTCGCATTACACCTCGCCCTGAGCCAGCTTGGCCACCACTGACAAATCTTCGAGTGTGCTCATGTCTTGGACAATCTGGGTATCGCCCGCAGCAATCGAACGGAGCAGTCTTCGCATGATCTTGCCAGACCGTGTCTTGGGCAGGGCATTGGTAAAACGGATCAGATCGGGTTTGGCGATGGCACCGATTTCTTTAGCCACATGATCGCGGAGGGATTTGATGAGTTCGTCAGACGCTTCAAACCCGGGAGCCGGGGTAACGAAGGCGGCGATGCCGGTGCCTTTGATTTCGTGAGGCATCCCCACCACCGCTGCCTCGACCACGCTTTCGTGGGCAACCAGTGCACTCTCGACCTCCATCGTCCCCAAACGATGCCCGGAAACATTGATGACATCATCGGTGCGTCCCATGATCCAAAAGTTGCCATGCTCGTCGCGTCGTGCGCCGTCGCCTGCGGTGTAGTAGAGTTCGTCGCCCTTGGCCACCGTACTCCAATAGGTGTCGATGAATCGTTGGCGGTCGCCATAGACACCTCGGAGCATCGCAGGCCAAGGCTTGCGGATGACCATCAAGCCCCCTGCGTTGGGTTGGGCCACATTGCCCATTTCATCCGTTACCGCTGCGTCGATCCCGAACATCGGGAGCGTGCAACTCCCCGGGGCCGTCGGTGTTGCGCCAGGCATCGGCGTAATCACATGCCCGCCGGTTTCGGTCTGCCAGTAGGTATCGACGATCGGACAAATCCCTCGCCCAATCTTGTTGCGATACCACATCCACGCTTCAGGATTAATCGGCTCGCCGACGGTGCCCAAAATTTGCAGCGAATCGAGCCTGCACGACTCGGGATGCCCGTTGCCCCACTTCATAAACGCGCGGATGGCTGTGGGTGCGGTGTAGAACTGCGTCACTTGGTGGCGATCGATCATCTGCCAGAAGCGCGATGGGGTTGGATAATCCGGGCCGCCCTCATACATGAGCGTTGGTACGCGGTTGGGGAGGATGCCATAAACAATGTAGGAGTGCCCGGTGATCCACCCACAATCGGCGGTACACCAGAAGACCTGATTCTGATCCGGAATCAGGTTGAAGGTATACTTGCTGGTCATATAAGTATAGACCATGTACCCGGCGGTGGTGTGGACGATGCCCTTGGGCTTACCGGTCGAGCCTGAGGTATAAAGCAGGAAGAGCATGTCTTCTGCTTCCATCTCTTCGCACGGGCACTCGGGCGATGCGTCTTTGATTGCCGATGCCCAGTCGATATCGAGCACGCCCATCGACGCACCGTTGTTGGTGCGGTTCAAGACCAAGACCGATTCGACCGGGCACTCATCGCCCATCGACTTGATGGCATCATCAACATTTTGTTTGAGCGGCACCACCTTGCCTCGCCTCCACGAACCATCGCAAGTCAGAATCATTTTCGATTGGGCATCGTGCACACGATCAGCGATGGCCTGGGCGGAAAAGCCGCCAAAAATCACGGAGTGAGGTGCTCCGATACGAGCGCAGGCGAGCATGGCAACAGCCAATTCGGGCACCATCCCCATATAGATGGTTACAATATCACCCTTGCCGATCCCCTTGGATTTGAGCACATTGGCGAGTTTGGACACTTCGACTTGGAGATCTTTATAGGTAATGGTTCGTTGGTCGGCTGGCGAACCAGCATCATCGACCGGCTCGCCCTCCCAGATAATCGCCGGGTCGTTACCGTGCCCGGATTCGACCTGGCGATCGACACAGTTGTAGCATACATTGGTCCTAGAGCCGTCGAACCATTTGGCATCGGGCGCGTTCCATTCGAGCACCGAATCCCATTTTTTAAACCAGTGAAGTTCGTTGGCGATGCGCGACCAGAACCCCTCGGGATCGTCGATCGACTCTTGGTACATCCGCTGGTACTGGTCGAGCGAAGAAACGAGCCATTTGCTCGCACCGACCTCCGAAGCAGCGGGTGGATTAAAAATGCGGGTCTCGCTAAGTACGGATTCAATACCCTTGTCGCTCATGAGGTGCTCCTACCGATCGCATGATTGCGACTCACCCCATTCTATTGCCCAAGGATCACAGACACAACAACGGACACCCCATTTTCTTGGCCAGAATCAGTGGGCACTCGTCACACGAAGCACTTCTTGGATACTCGTCAACCCCTCGGTTGCCTTATTGATCCCATCGCCTCGAAGCGAGTTCATTCCTCGTTCAAGACATAGCCTGCGAAACTCAGAAACATTGGGATTGCGGGCAATCACATCGCGCAAAGTATCATCGATGGCAAGCATCTCATAAATACCCACCCGACCAGAATACCCCGTATTTCGACACTTCTCACACCCCTGAGGCATCCACAGCTCGTCGCTGGGTAACCCATTCATTTCCAAAAACTCACCCATCTCTTCGGAGGGTGATTCCTGAGCCTTGCAGTGCTGACACAATCGACGAAGTAGTCGCTGAGCAAGCACACCATTGAGCGCAGCGCCGACAAGAAAAGGCTCAAGACCAATGTTCACCAGCCGCGTCACTGAACTGGGTGCATCATTTGTATGCAAAGTCGAGAGCACCAAGTGACCTGTCAATGCCGCCTGCACCGCAGTATGGGCGGTTTCGTGATCGCGGATTTCGCCGAGCATAATCACATCAGGGTCCTGACGAAGCAGGGCTTTGAGCGCTTTGGCGAAGGTCATGTCGATTTTGGCGTGCGTCTGGGTTTGGGTAATTCCATCAAGATGGTATTCGATCGGATCTTCGACGGTGGACACATTGAGTTTGCTCTTGTCGATTTGGCGGAGCGAAGAGTAAAGCGTAGTCGTCTTACCAGAACCTGTCGGTCCGGTGACGAGCAGAATCCCGTGGGGCTGATTGATTTGTGTTTTCCAGATATCGAGCGTCTGATCATCAAACCCAAGGTCTTCGAGCTGAACATTGATCGACTTGGTATCGAGAATGCGCATCACAATCTTCTCGCCATACCCAGTAGGCAACGATGAGACACGCAAGTCGAGCTTACGCCCGCCCACCACGCACCGAATGCGTCCATCCTGAGGCACCCGGCGTTCGGAAATATCCAAATCCGCCATAATCTTGAGTCGTGAAGTAATCGCTGCGGCCATGGATGGCGGTGGGTTCATAGACTCGAAAAGGATGCCATCGATGCGCAAACGGACTTTGATCTTCTTTTCACCTGGCTCGATGTGGATATCCGAAGCACCCTCTTTGACCGCATTTTGAATGATATAGTTGACATACCGAATAACAGGCGATTCACCCGCCTGTGACTCAAGATCAACCGCATCGGAACTCTGGGTGGTTGTCACCTCAACATCTGACTCTTCGACATCAGCCAGAATTTCTGAAAGATCCATATCCCCAACTGATTCGCCCCCAACGATTTCGAGTGCGCTTCGAATATCACTTGGGATGACCAGAATAACCTTGATGCTCGATACCCGAAGCTGTGACCGTATCTCGTCAATGGTGAAAACATCACTGGGGTTGATTGATCCGACAACAACGCGCGATCCTTCAGTTCGCAAAGGCAAAACCTGATGGGCAAGACAAAACTCAAGCCCAAGTCGTTGGAGGAGTTTTCCGTCAAATCCACCATCGAGCCCTTTTTCGAGATCAACCCGTTCAAATGGAATACCTGCATTTTGAGCAACAACACGCTGAATCGCTTCTTGATCACCTTCCTGATCAAAGAGTACCTCGACAAGACCTTTCCCAGGCGACTGTTTCATGACCTGCTGGGCACTGGTAAGCTGCTCTGGAGTAATCGCTCCCTGCTTGACAAGCATCTCGGAAAGATCCTTTGAAGCCTCTTCACCCGAAACTTCCGCCTCCTCTGGTCGATACACTTCGAGCATGGCATTGCCCACCCCTGGAGGGCGCGAAGGAAGTTTGCTCTGGAGGACGGCCGGGTCTTCGTCAACGCTTCCCCCCTCTTCGCCATAGCGTGTCTGACTTGAAGGCATCGAAGGCAGCGGACTGAATGAACCTGGGCGTTGGTCGAGTGAATGCCGTGTCGACTTGGCAAAAGATGAGCGTGGACGCCGAGACGGGCGTTTGGTTTCGTCAGAATCCGACCCGATCCCGAGCTCGTTCAAAATGTCATCAATATCTGACATCGTGTCCCTCACCGCTCATCGATCGAGTTGTACCGTTTCTTGTCCCAATGCTAACTCGAAATACATTCCGTCAGCTTCAATGGTAACCGTCCGCCCAGTAATCTCGATCACGGTGCAGTATTCACCAAGCGACATTCCCTCACGAACTGGTTGTCCAGAAATTCGGGCAGCTTCGCCAACAATCCCCTGGAGTCTGAATCGCATCGCTTCGCCAATAACCATTTCACGCCGGCGCTGAATCTCAAGCTCGAGTTCTCGCTGTTTTTGTAGTGCCAATCGCTCTTCTTGTGACATTCCCGGATCAACAGGCTCCACTTCATCTTGCACTGCGCTTGGACGGGCAAAGGGCATCGAGGCAAAATCATCAGTGCTGGCAAACTGGACTGAGATGGTGCTTTCATCGAGTATCTTGCTCACCGATGAAAACCGATCCGAAAAATCTGCCGAGTTGGTCTCTGATGTGTAATCGATCGAAACAATGTTTTCATCAAGTCCTGCCTGCATCCCGATGTAGCGCATCCCATAGATCGCCCCACCCCCAATGGCCATAACACACAGGGCAATGACAAGCTGGGTATTGATCTTCGATTCGGGCGCCGACGCCGAAATCACCGAAACAGGCGCCTGCTTGAGTGAAGGAATCCCCGTTGAGTCCGTTTCGGACATATCGAGAAAAATATTACTTGCACCCTCTTTGTGCTCGCTTCCTGTGCCATTGAGATTCAGGCTCGAATCATCATTGAAACTACTCATTGTGAAACTCCCTGGGCCAAGCTTTCCTCGGTCTGAAAATAAATGCTCAGCGTAAACTTCGCTTCAATCTCTACACCCGAAGTAGTCGAATCTTTGATCACCATGTCCACAATCCGTGTAATTCGAGGCAACCCTTCGATGGCCAAGAGAAATTTATAAAATCCCTCGAATGATCCTGCTGTGCTCATCTCAAGAGGCTGCTCGCGAAACCGTGCTGCTGCAACAGGCTTGGTGCTCTTGAGCGTCGGTGATGAAAGCCCCGACTCAATCGCCAAGGCCGAAACTTGACGAACAATCAGATCCACCTCTTTATTTGAAGGCAAAAGCGCCTCCATCTCGTCGATCCGCGCCCGGATCACCTCATTGGCACTCTTGAGATCATCATTTCGGCTTGTCTCGGCGCGCAGTGTGTCGAGCATCTCACGCTTGTGTGAAATTTCACTCTTGGCCTGTGCAATATTGGCACTCTGAGGTTTAAAAATTATAAAATAACTGGCAATCGGCAGCATCAACACCGCCAGAAACAACACAAGCTCTCGTGTTCCAAATTGCATATCAATGCTCCTGCCTTAATCTGTGTCCGTATCTGAACCAGCGATACCAAACTTCATCCGCCCAATCTCCACTTCTTGAGTTCCATCAACAAGGCGAGCGTCGGCTTGATCGAGCAGATTCATCGTAATCTTGAACTTTCGGTACTCCAACTTATCAATCGTTGTTGCATTGATAAACTGTAACTCAACCTCTCCAAACAAAGGCGATGCTTTGAGTGATGCGAGAAAATCTGCAACATGATCGTTCTCCTGGGCAATCCCTTCCGCTGAAAGAGAGAACCTGAACTTGGGTGGAAGCACCTTCACAGGGTCTTTCGATGCGGCCTCGTCCTTTCCCTTGCCAACATTCTTCCCCGTAAGCGTGCGCGTCTTGGCACTCTGATCTTTGGGCTCGGCGCGTTTGACACGAACGCGTTCGCCTTCGAGATTCACCAGCGTCAAGGTCAGCCCATCGGGAATCGCGCGGACGATCTCGCCCAAAAGCACCGAGCGTGGAACGCGGTCTTTAAGCGCGGTGACCACCTCGGCCCGTTCGATAAGCTCGATCCGTTGCTTTTCTAATGCCTCAAGCTGTTCGATCTTGGCGGCCTCCTCTTCAAATGCTGCTGCAACGAGCTTCTGCTCTTGATGCACACGACGCCATTGCTGATGATTAACCACAAAAGCACCAACTACACCGGCGATCACAAGCGTGAAGAGAAACAATGCCATGATGTTGGCCCGGACCTGACTCTTGCCCTTGACATACTCGGCAGGCAAGAAGCTGCCGCCTTGATTGGAATTTTCCTTGGGATGATTCATCCAATGCCTCCAGATAACCGGGCCCATTCACATGCTTGGTACTTTGGTCTCATTTACAAATCCATTGGGCTCAGCGCCCCGCCAACCACACTGGCCCACCCCGGTTGAGGCGTATGTAAGTCGATGCCACTGGTAGGTACACGCCCTGCCCGAGCAAGACACGCCATCGGATCGAGCACCTGGGCTTCGAGCTTAAGTGTGCGAGCGATATGCTCGCACACTGGCTGATGCCGAGACTGACCACCGACAAAAACTACACGCTCGACCCGTGCGGATGGAAACAACGCGTGATGATAACGCAAGCAAATCGAAATCTCGTCACACATAATCTCTAATGGCTCACTCAGGTCCACCTGCGGACCACCACAAAACCCGGCAGTAAGCGCTGATTCGCCACCATGCTCGTCTTGATCCATCCCCTGAGACTCCAATGGTGGCGGCATCCCCGGCATCTCCGGCGAATCCGATGCACCCAATGAACCTACACCCGAACCAACACCAGCTTTAGAAGGCACAAGTATTTCGAGTTCGGAGCGAATCTGCCTGGCTTCCATCATTGTGCATCGGAGTTGATGACAAATTGTCTCGTCGAAACTCAAAGCACCGAGCTCGATTGTTCGGGCGAAGACCATCTCGTTGCCGTGCATGATGAGCACTTTGGTCGTCCCGCATCCCAGATCAAGAATCAGGGTTGGTTTGACCGATCCGACCCCGCCGGCCGATCCATCGCGGAGCTCGATGGCCCGGGCGATGGCATCAATTTCGGTATGAATTCCGACAGGTTCGAGCTTAGCGCTCTTGAGTGAGCCCATGATCCGTCCGACAAACTCGCGTGAAGCTGCGAAGCAGATGACTTCAAGCTTACCGTTAATCTTGGCCCCGCTGACAGGCCGACACCGAATCAGCAGCTCGCTTGGATCACACCCGAGTTGGGTGCTCAGCTGAGCGCCTGCGATTTGCTCGATCGGCACGCCCTCGGTCGGGACAATCTGAAGGTGCTTGCACACCATCTGCCCGCTTGGAATGAGGCTCATCGCCCGCGATGCGCTGATTTTCTCACCCTTGAGAAATTTGGGCAATGCGTCCATCTGAAACAGAAGCCTTTTGGCGGGCATATCGAGCAAATCGTCAGGGGTCGGCAAGAACGCTGCAGCTTGGATCGAGCTCGGATTCGACCCACTGAGCTGAAGCACCTTGATCCCCGAAACGCCAAATTCGATCGCCAGAGGAATCGCACCGGGGCGCATTGATCCAACTGTTGACAACGAAGATCCGAGCTTGCCCTTACTCAAGTGCTTACCAAGCTTTCCTAAGTTTGGTTTCCGAATCATCAACTCGATACCCTTCCCACCCGGCGTCGGTGTAGACAAGGACATGGATCAACAAACGCTGCATCCAAAAATCGCCCGTCAGAAGGGAGATCGACCGATCTACAACATGAATTGAGCCCGTCACCCACACACGCCAATGTGACAATCATCAGTGCACAACGGATCGTCCCAACCCGCACACCCGGCTTATCTTCTCATCAAAGGTTATTATTCATCCGTCCGAGAATCTCGCCGAGTTTCCCGAGTGCACCCTCAAGATCCCAGTGCTGATGGCCCCGATCCCCAACAGTATTGGAAATTACACGCACCTCGCCAGTGAGCACCGAGCAATCAACACGATGGGCCGCCAAAGCTACTGCTGCCCCCTCCATCGCCTCAGCGATCGCCCCAGTTCGTGAAACAAGCACCTCAGCGAGCCGATCCGTCCCCGAACACACCGAGACGCACGCAATGGGCCCGACATGATCGCGATAAGGAACAAGCCAATCGAGCACGCACCGATCATGTGTGATGGCATCCGAGCTGTTTTCAAAGGCCGAGAACCCCATCTGGGCGCATGACTCGAATCCATCAGGTGTTTCTACACCCTCGTCGGCAAAGATCGACGAGGAAGCACAGACCACATCGCCGAGCTGACAATCCGACCCGGGCATCGCCCCAGCGATCCCGACGCTGAGCACCCCGCGATGCCGATCCGGATCGAACACCCGCGCCACCGCCCCAGCGGCATTGGCTTTGCCCACTCCCGTATACACCAGATTCATCGTTGGCGACACACATACACATTGCCAAAGTCCCGGACGCTGATCGATATATCCAAGTCCATCCAAGACCGCTTCAAGCTCTTTGGGCGCAGCAACCGCAATCAACCAAGATCGGCAATCTTCAGAATTGTCGCACATTGAATTTTTTTCTGGTTCGGACACCGTCAATAGTAGCCCATTTCGACCACCTCACGCTGCTTGCCCGTCCTCTTCCTGTTCAGAAACCTCGAACATCGCCCTCGGATCAAGCCTGTAAAGTCCATTGGACATCGACTTCTCGACCATTCGTAAATCAAAGGCGTATTTGTGCTCGGGGAAGAAATTGTAAGGGCGAACATCAAATCCGTCAGATTCAATAATCGTCAACTCGTGATGCTCACGCAAGTCAACCGTCACCGCATCATCGTCATCATCAAAATGAGTCAGCTCAGTCACAACTGGTCGACATGGATCACGCGGATCCCAATCCGTCACCACGCCTCGCATTCCATTCGAAAGCACCACTTCAGTACCCGGCGCATAGGCCGGGCAAACAGTCATCAACGATTGGAACACAATCGGATCCATCCAAGACTGATATGGCTCTTGAAGTAATGAATAAATCGCATAGACCGGTGGACGCGATTTCTTCGTCTCCTCCGAATCTCCGATGGTGTAGGCCGGGTGAACAAGTCGATCATACAAATCGGCAATCAGCAAAATGCGAGCAAAAATATGAATCTTCGAACCCTCGAGTCCAACTTCTGCACCTTCGAGGGTGGTGCGTTTAGGAAAACCAGTTCCGTCATATCGTTGGTGGTGATGGAGCACCGCCGAAGCTGCTGAGGGATCGACCTGCCCGCGAAGCATCTCATACCCGATCTTGACATGCTCTTGCCATTCCAGATCGGTGTCGTCATGTTCGCGTGTCCAGCGTTCGAGGGTGGACTTTTTGAGCCTCGTCATCCCGACATCGTGGAGCATCGCTGCGACTCCCAGACTCGTCACATCTTTGGCAAGTCTGGGCGAGAGGCGTTTGCGTTCTTTGAGTAGATAAAATCCAAGCCGAAGCCCCATGAGCATGCTCAGGAATCCAACATTGGCACCATGCCTGATCGCAGGTGATCCGGCATCGGCGATTTCGCCGATGAAGATCGCTGCATCGGGATCGTTCACAAGCCGGTCCATCAGCGTGCTCATCGCTCGCTGATATTTGGTATAGTCCAATCGCGCGTGCATATCCTTACCCGCTTCGTTGAATGCCTCGGCGACATCGGCCGCTATCTCCGCCCGAGAGGACATCACCTCGGGAGAGATGAACTTGCTGATCATTTCCATATTGGGATATTTGATCCAGAGTTCGGGCAAGTGGAGCTTGACAAGCCGTTCGATCGTACTGGCTTCGAGAATAGCACCTGGTCGAAGCAAAAGTCGAGCCGACACTCGAGGGTTATAGACCGGCAACGCCAGTTCCATCCCCGGTTTGGCATGTGATATCGGCACGCGCAGCATCGACTTCTCCTAATAGACCCTCCGAAAAATCATCGACCAATAGAAACGAAGAGTTCACTCCATCCTGAGAATCAGGGGCCAACGACAGATCCGTTGGCAAGAAGATCAGGCCCGAGAAATGAAACAAGCACATAGAAGAAGTAAGCGACGACAAATGAGACTCCAATCAGCCGACCCATTTTGGGACGAACCAGCACCAGAACAACCAAAAACACGCTCACCCCGAGCATGGCCCAAACATGGACGCCCATGTCCGCAGGCATTGTCAACGGATGAACCAATGCGGTGATCCCCAAGACACTCAACAAATTGAAAATATTCGACCCCACCACATTCCCCACCGCCATATCCGCTTCTTTGGTCATCGCGGCCCGAACCGTCGCTGCCAACTCAGGGAGACTCGTTCCAAAGGCCACAATCGTCGTACCCACCACACCAGCGGGAACCCCGATCATCATCGCCAACTCACCGGCCCCCCAAACCAACCCCTTGGCACCGAGGCCCAATCCAACAATCCCGCCAAGGATCATCAGCACATCTACATACATGGATTTGGGATGCGTTACCACTTCGTCACCCTCGTGCTCGATCTCAACGCGATGAGATTTGACGATAAAAATCACATAAGAAATAAGCCCCGCAACAAGAATCAATCCTTCGACTCGTGAAATCCTGTGATCGAACATCAACAACGCAGCACCAATCGAAATTGCAAGCATGATGGGCAGCTCGATGTTCCTCACCCGCTGATGAACACCAATGGGCACCATGATCGCCCCAACACCCAAAATCAACAAAATATTGGCAATGTTCGACCCCACCACATTGCCCACCGCCAGATCGGGCACACCTTGGAGTGCTGCCCCGATCGAAGCAAAGAGCTCGGGCGCACTGGTCCCAAAGGCCACCACCGTCACTCCAATGGCAAAAGTGCTCAATCCCATCACCCGCGCCATCTGGGCAGATCCGCGCACAAGCATGTCGGCACTGCCGATCAAAACCGCAAGCCCAACAACCAACACCACCAGCGCAATCAACACACTCAAGGCATACTCCCCTTCTTCCTGATTTGTCCACGAGGCGAAGGCCTAGGCAAAAGCGAATACCCGCCTTCGACACGGGGGATCAACACCATGATCACCCGTTTGGGCACGGTCCGCGGCTGATTCAAACGAACAGTCCGTGAACCCGGACTCGTGAGCATCAACTCGCCGAGCGATTGCCCTATCGGCTTGCTGGGTTGATCCACATGCGGCCCCTTCGAAAGGCTTATCGAATCTCCCCGCACATCACGCCGATCAGATTGGCCCTGCTCAGTTTGGTCCTGCCCCTGGTTCTGACCCTGGTTCTGACCCTGATTGGGACCAAATGCCTCTGAATCTTGATCATCCGCGTTCTCATCTTCCGCAGCTTCTTCCCCAAGCGCTGACACCCTGACCGAATCAACGAGTTCGTTCCAATCCACGCCGGGTGCTTCGCCAACAATAATGAGCGCCTGGGAACCGTCGAGCATCGCGGTGAGCATCAGTTCATCAACCACAGGCCCATCGTCCTCAACCGATCGTTCTTGATCCGCCTGGAAAAAACCGCTCTGGCGTCGTTGACGCGATCGGCTATCATTGGTCTCAATCTGCAGCCCCAAATCAAGGCGAACTGCTGGGACAACATCGGTTGAAGTCAACATCGGCTCGATCCATGAACGGGCAATCAGCCGCGGACGCCCGCGATCAATCTCGATTAGTCGCTGACCAACCCGCACATGATTCGTCCCAAGCTCACCGGCCCGAACAATCGCCCGCCAATGCCCAAACTCGCCAAGCCATTGCACACTGATGGGCTGAACCGGTCGAAGTTGCCCGAGGAACCCGTCGACCTGATCCATCGGAACCATGATTGTCCGAAACCCCCAATCATTCCATCGCGATCGGATGTGGGCCGAGATTGGGTCGACATGCCCATCCCTGCTCACCCTTTCGAAATCATCCAAATAGGGTACAAGCCCGCGAGCAACAGCCCAGTCAGTATCATCAACCACCCACAGCCGAACCTCAAGACCACGCGTTGAACCCGGGTCAATCGAGGCAAGCCTGTCGAGATCACGCAAGCCCTCTCCCGCCATCTCGATCTCGTGGGTCAGATCGGCGTGCCCAAGAGCCCGGCACCCCGATGCGCACCAGATCACAACAGCACACATCGCGCTGAAAAAAATCACCCCGACAACTCGAGACATGAACTTATGCATCTTTATACATCAGGAGCGTCAAACGAATTGATCCGATCGATCAGTGCACGAACAAGCCCGAACTTGTGCCGAGTGTGCGTAAAAGCAATCCGAGGCAGACTCAAATGGTCGCGCTCCTGAGCATACGCTTGGCATTGGACAATCTTGCCCTTCTTCACCAAGACCGAAAACTCATCGTTGAGTGTCTCGATGTCCTCTTGGCGCAGCTTCTTGTTGACCCGGATCACCAGATCATCACGCACATAACGCGATGAATGATAATTTTTATAAAAATTGATCACATGATCCGCAGCGTCTTGTGGATCTTTGGCAATGTAGTAGAGATGGAAATCTTCCTCGCTGATCCACCCACGCCCAGCGAGCTGCTGGCGGACATACCGATCCCATCCTTCCCAGTATGATCCGTTTGGCCCTTCACGATCACCATCGATGAACACGATCGGAACCATACTCGCCTTGCCGGTCTGGACGAGGGTCAATGTCTCGAAGGTTTCGTCGAGCGTACCAAACCCACCGGGAAAACACACCACTGCCTCGGCCTGCGAGAGGAACATGAGTTTGCGGGTGAAGAAGTATCGGAAGTTGATGAGTTTTTCATCCCCGACAATATATTCGTTGGCACTGGTTTCAAATGGCAGGTGAATCGCCACCCCAAAGCTCGCTTCGCGCCCCGGACCTTCGTGCCCGGCTTTCATGATCCCATCGCCTGCACCAGTGATCGACATCCATCCCGCTTGGGCCATGAGTTTGGAAAAGACGACTGCGGATTTGTAATCGGGATGATCCTCGGGCGTTCGCGCCGATCCAAAAATCGTCACTTTGTGCGTATCTGGATATTCCCCGAACACGCGATAGGCGTAACGGAGTTCTTTCATCGCTGCGGTCATGAGCTTGAGCTCACCCGTGTCGCGTCCGTCAGGGACGAGTTTGAGCCCAGCGGTGATCAGCTCGCCGACAAGTTTGGCATTGTAACTCTCAGAGGTCCCCGCGACCATCTCTAAGAGCTCACAGATCCGATCCTGTACCTCTCCATCATCCGCCCGACGAACCTGTGCAGGCTCGGGTGGAGCAGCAAGTTCGCTCTTGGGTTGTGTGCTGCTTGGTGGGTCAAGCTCGACCCGATTATGTTCTTTGGCCATTCAAATATCCGTTTTCTACGCCTGTGTTGTTTTGAGCGCTTTGTTGTTCAGCTTGTTGAATGAGGATTCTATGTCCCCTGCCGCACGGGTGGCACCTCTGTGGGCACAAAGTCCGATTCTACTCGCTTATGGGTATTCCTGGGCCCAATCCCATGGCGTATTCTCCGAATCGATCGGACGATGAACCGTATCTTGGGCAGCCTGGTGCGATCGGACTCGGCTTGCCCAGACCTGCTCTTCGACCAAATGCATTCGGCGTTGCTGATCTGAAATTGGCTTGCCAAGCATCGCATTGATGAGCCTACGCGTCGATCCGAACTGCTGAACTGAATATTTGGGGTTACCCATCGTCCCGGTGACCCGTGTGGTGATCAACTCATCGCGGAGTTGTTCGATCAACCCCGAAAGAATCGGGATCGGATGCACCGCACGGGATCGGAACCGCAAATCCATCGCCCGCGTGCGCCAATCCATCGTGCCATACCCGAGGATTTCGATGCGCTTGGACGAGGCGCTGAGCTGCTCAAAAGCCATAATCTCGCCGTCGATATAGAAATCCGCCTCGGCCAGATCCAAAGGCGAACCGGCGGGCAACGAAAGATTGCTCGCTTCAATGAGCGGAATCAACCCCGGTAGCGCCACGACCGACCCACCCGCGATGCGCACCAGCCCGCGTCCGGACCGTTTGGCAGGATCACCAATGGGCCCGGTCAAAGTCAGATCACCGATCATCGCCCCGCGTGAGAGGTCATCGCCGAGACTCCACGCCGAGCGCACCGTACGCTGCCCAGGTCTAGGTGGGCCTTCGAGCCCCTCGGGTGGCAAGAACAAATCATCGAACACTGGCGCCACCCGCACACCCGATGCATGCAACTCCATCCAATAGTGTGGTACGCCATTGACATCAGGGCGAATCTGAGCACTGCCTGCGATCTGTCCACCGTGCATCCCGGCAATGATCTCGGGGATCAAGACCACGCCAGCGTTCTGGGCATCGCCGATGATCGTCACCTGCGCATCATGCACCCGCATCAACCCTGCGCGAAGCCGAGCAGCATCAAGACGAATCTCGTACCCAAGTGTCTCGCTGGTTCCATGCACCGCAAAGTCGAGTTCACCAGTAATCTCAGTGATCGCCAATCCTATCAAGGCACTTCCATCGACCAACTCGGCCTCGCCAACAATGTCATACACCGCATCGTTTTGCCCAAGACCCAACCCCGTGATCCGCAAATCTTCAATCTTGACCGCCTCCGATGATTTGATCTCCAAACGATCAATCACCCGGTCGACGGCATCGGGCAAGATTGCACGCACCGCGCCAGAAAGCAGGTCCCCCCGAGCGTCGATGGTCAGATCAACCCCAAGCCCTTGTCCGGGACGCATGGTCCATCGGCCATCGACCTCGACGCCAGTCCGTCCATCGGTTGCGCGAACTTGGCTGATCGTTCCTTCAAACCCTTCAAAAACAACCTCTCCGGTGACTTCCTCGAAAGCTGCGCGTTGATCACCCATCATCAGCGAGACAGACTTGGGCGCCAGCGACCCGGTGATCAGTGTGGGGATAAGCCTAAGCTGATCAGGTGACCCATCGATCCGGTGCACGCCGAGCTTGGGGGTAAGTGTAACACCCAGATTAAACCGCCCGCCGATCTGATGCGTTCTGAACCACGAATCCTCGCCCGCATTTGAGAAACGATCCACCACTCCCATGGTAATCGGCGAGTCAAAAGTCCCGTTCTTGAAATCAATCGACAAAGTGGTCGGCTCGGTGATCTCGATAGACTTGCCCGCGCGGGCCAGAGGCAACGCCCCATCGAGCCAGAGCACCCCGGCATTCTGTCCATCAGCCTTGATCGCAATGCGGAACCCATCGAACCAGACTCCCGGCTGCTGCGAAAGCAACACCTGAGCACGCCCGAGTGATGACCCCACACGATACCGCGTATCCTCAAAGTCAATCCCGAACTGCTCGACCCCGTCGAGTGTGAGTGTGGTATCGATCGACCCGCCGACGAATCCTTCGAACTTGGCGCCAACCCCGAGCAACCCATCGGGGTTGTATTGCTTTTTCATCTCAAGGAGCTCACGAGCAACCCTCGGCGACACCACCGCCACTGCATGCTCTAAAGGCATCGCCAAATCAATCCCATCGGCACGGGCGGTCGCATACAGCATCGGTCCAGGCGCAGGAGGCCCAAAATCCGTCGGCAACAAGCCACGCACCCGTCGAACCCCCCCAAGCCCGCGTGCTTTGCTCGCCAGCGTCAACTGCGTGAGCACCTCGATCGGTGTGGGCGCTAAAGGGTGCTCAGATGACGAGAGCATCCCCGCAAGGTCCACAATAATCAGTTCCTCGGTGACATACACCGTCCCATACATCTGATCGAACACAAGCGGATCGACCCGGGCAGCCGACGATGAAAAATCATCCGCATCCGTCGAACGCATCAGCCTCATCGGCCTGGCCGACCCATGAAGAATCGTTGACTCGATGTCATATCCGAGTCGCCCGTCAGACCGCGGCCCGATCGAAGCGTCACACTCCACCATCCCGTTGAGCCCAAGCCGATCAAGAATTCGGCGAAGCGAAATATCATCAGGATCATCGCTCTGCGGATCGTAATACCCCGGAATCGCCGCGATGAGCCGATCATCAATCGGAAACTCCCGAGCAACAATCTCAATCGTGGGCTTGGCGCTGGGCACGGTCATATCAAGCATCACATCGACACTGGCCCACCCCCCCGTCAACCCATTGTACCGCCCACCGGTAAGCTCGACGCGGTCTTCGTTGATGATGATCTCGACATCATGGGCCTGGATCGGAAGCGGAAAATGCTCAGGAACAATCCCCGCCTTGGGAAGTTTGACGCGCACATCGGTCGTCCACCGGTCGTCCGCAGGCCGCTGGGGATGGCGCACAAGCTTGACATCGATATCGGCCGACCCACCGAATGCAAAAACCGGCGCCAAAAGCTGACGATCAACCGATGCAAGCTCGTGGGCCAAATCGCGCCGGTCCTGATTTGTTCCGTCGATCCCTTCACGCCATTGATCGAGCCGATCCCAAAGCCGACGCCGAAGATCTCTCAGTTCCTCAGCATCTTTGTGCGTCAGCACCAAACCCTCTTCGAGTAGATGCTCATAGTTTTTCTCGCTGAACAACGCCCCGGCCAAATCGCGTTGATCTTCATCGAGTGCCCGCATGAGGTGCTCATCAATCGCGATCCCCTCGACATGCAGATCAAGATTGACCACCGAGTGTTCACCCAAAGGCGAGAACAACCCATTGGCAACCAGCCTCGCACCCGTTGGACCAACGCCGGTGATCTCGCGAATCACCAATTGGTCAGGATCAAACTCGATCACACCGGCAAGCTCATAAAACGGATACCGAAACTTCTTATATACCGCACTGCCATTGGAAAGATCGACTCTACCTGAAACCTTGATTTCTGCGTCAGAACCATCCCCGCGAGATATCTGCACCACCGCATGAACATCGGCAATCGGGTGCTCGAACCGGTCAAGCTTCGACAGCACTCTCTTGGGTAAGAATCTGGTCGGCTTAAAATTGGCATCGAGTCGAAAGTCCGTCACCAGCGTCGCCGTAAAAGGACTCTGGGTATCGAGCCCCTGATACGAAAGCTCCACATCATATTCGAGCTTGTCGATGAACCCCTTGATCTGAGCGCGAAGTCCTTGGGTACCAAACCGAATAATCCCGCGTGTTTGGCGCATCCGAAGCGTATCGGAGGGTCTGATCGTTGGACCGAGGCGCGAATCCACATCCTCAATCGGCAGCGTCATCGCTACCCCATCAAGCATCAGCACCACCTCGATCAACCCGTCGGGCGACACATGGAACCGGGTCGGTGCCAAATCACCCGCCAGCGCCAAACGCTTATACATGCCCCGCGATCGGCTCGGCACAATGTCGGCGGGCCAATCCTCAAGACGCACGCCATCGACCACGCCGTCGATTCCGTCTTTGGAGATTTTCCCGGTCAACCCAAACGACCCACGAGTCGTCACCAACGAGTTCGACAAGCTTGGCTCGACGGGCAAAGCAGCAAAATCAAACGCCGAGACCCCATCATGGGCCTGCTCGGTGATCCGTCCTTCAATGGAAAGCTCTTTGAGTACACGGTATGAATCTCCGTCATGCTCACCAATTTCCAGAATCCCATCGCGAATCTCCATCGCAGGCGTCGCTCCGCCACCACCGCCCTGCCTGAACTCCAGCACCGCCAGGTTCAGCACCCCTGTCTCCATATCCTGGCTCGCCCGAACGATCGGTTCTTCGATCACGATCGAATGCACCTGCCCCGAACCTTTGATGACCCCCCACCAGTTCACCCAGATCCTCGCCCGATCAAACTCGACAAGCGAACCGGCACGATTGGCAATCGTATCCGTCTTGAAGACCGCATCGCTGATCACAATCTCGCCCGTCGGCATCAGGTTGATCGAGCCCGTTGTCACATCAATCCCGAGCTGCTTTTCCAAAATCGGCTCGACGATCATCTGTATCACCGAAGTCTGTCCGATAATCAACACACCCGCGATCAATCCCAAAGGGGCGATCACAAGCACCCACACCAACCGACGACGCCACTTGCGCCGTGGTTTCTTGACGGGTACCTGGATTTCGGATCGGTCTGTTGTCGCCACTGAAGCCTCGCACAGAAGAAAGTCACCCCATCACTATAGGTGCTCGACCCGAAGTTTTACGCCCAAACACCCAAACACACCCCGCCCAAACACAGCCTGCCGTCTATACTCACTCATGAGCAAGACACGCACCATCTTCGTCTGTACATCCTGTGGCTCAACCCACCACCGATGGATGGGCAAATGCCCCGATTGCAACCAATGGGACTCGCTCGAAGAATCACCGTTCGACAAATCCGCTGGAACCGACCCGCACCGGGGAGGCGGCGGCTTCGGAACAAGTATCGAATCCAAGCCCGGCGTGGGTGCACCCGCTGCCACCGCCATCACCGAGATCATGACCAACCTTGTCCCAATGCGCCGACTCCCCACCGGCATCGCCGAGTTCGATCGCGTGCTCGGAGGCTCGGACACCGATGCCGCTGCGCTTTCAAATAAGGGACTCGTCCCCGGTTCGGTCATCCTCGTCGGCGGCGAACCCGGGATCGGCAAATCGACCTTGCTCTTGCAGGCTGCCGGCGCATGGGCGTCACCGGTCAATATGGATTCATCCAAACGCGACTGGACAAGCAAGGTATTGTATGTGTCGAGCGAAGAATCCGCCGAGCAGATCCAACTCCGCGCAGCTCGCCTCGGTGTCGCCAATTCCGATAGCCTCTTCGTCCTCGCCGATACGAACCTCGCCCGCATCCTCGAACAAGCCCGCAAAATCAAGCCCGATGTCTGCGTCATCGACTCGATCCAGATGATCTACAAAGCCGACCTCGAAGCCTCCCCCGGTTCAGTGACCCAACTCCGGCGCTGCTGCGCTGAACTCGTCTACTTCGCCAAAGCCACCGGCATCGCCATCGTCCTCGTCGGACATGTCACCAAGGAAGGCACCTTGGCGGGGCCGAGGATGTTGGAACACATGGTCGATGCCGTGCTCTACTTCGAGGGTGATCGGTACCACAGTGCCCGCATCGTCCGCGCCATCAAAAACCGCTTCGGCACCACCCTCGAACTGGGCATCTTCGAGATGACCGGGCGAGGCTTGCAGCAACTCCCCGGCGGCATGTCCGTCGCCGCCATGCAATCGGGTAATGAACACCGACCCGGAGCCGTCGCATGCCCCGCGATGCACGGCTCGCGCTGCGTACTCGTCGAACTCCAAGCCCTCACCGCCACCGGCTTCGTCGGCAGCGCAAAACGCAAAAGTTCCGGGCTCGACACCAACCGGCTCGCCATGCTCATCGCGGTATTGGAACAACACGGCGGGCTCCGCCTCGCCGACCGCGATGTCTTCGCCTCGGCGGTTGGAGGCCTCAAAATCATCGAACCCGCCAGCGATCTCGCCTTAGCCCTCGCCATCGCCGGCGCCCACTACAAACGCTCCCTCTCCCCCACCACCATCGCCATCGGCGAAGTCGGCCTAGGCGGCGAACTCCGCCCCGCCACCCAACTCGAACAACGCCTCCGAGAATCCGCCCGCCTGGGCTACACCCACAGCTTCGTGCCTGATATGGGCTCGTCAAAACTGCCAAGGATTAAGGGGATGGAACTGATCCCGATTCGGAATGTCTCGCAGGCGATTGAGAGGCTGATGTGACATTCACTACCAGTTTGTAGGCTTGTTGATCACACCCTTCGCATCACGGAGTTGATCGGGTAGTTGACTCGCACCCAACAGCCCCGCACGAATCTTCTTGATAAAGTTCGCGTGCTTAGCAAGCTGCTGCGACACTCGACGATTGTGCGGACAAATCACACCAGTCCGCTTGTCAAGCACTTCCCGCACAACACGAAATGGTTCAGACAAATCCGAATCATTCGTTATCATCACCGCGCAGTCATATTCATCATGAAACCCATCAACCACCATGTGGGTGGCCAGATTAACATCTGATCCTTTTTCCTCGGTCTTGATGACACGAACAGACTTCGACGAATCACTGACCAATCGCATCGACACTCGATGAGTCATAAAATGACCGAGATGAACTTCGATGAGCGGATTTGATCGAACTGCTCGTAAATACAACTGCTGATTCAACGCTGACCGATCATTCGGAGATCGGGCCGAAACGATTGCTGTGAAGTACTTGATCCGCACAAGATCATGCCCCTTGCCGAGCAAGGAACCGACCATCTTCTCAAGATCAAGCCACTTATACGGCGTCCCCTTCACCGCACCGTAATACAAGTTGAATCCATCAATATAGATTGATGTTCGCACACCCGAACAATAACCGACTCGAATCTAAAAAGCGATCTCCCGGCTGTCCCCAAAAAGAGCAGAAGCCACCCCAAAGGGTGGCCTCGCGACCCGCAACGAAGTACGGGGGTTGCTTATGCCTCAATACTATCATATCGGCCTTCAGGTTCAAGCGACTTTGGTGAAATAGAGGCAAACAACTGCAAAACGGGGGCAAAAGCGCACAAAGACGGCCCTACACCAACCACCCCGGCAGTGCTGTCAACCGCCCATCATCCCCAACGCACGCCAACTCTGTGCTCGCCACCGCGCACACCTGATCCGCTGCTTCCCCGCCGCGCTCGACGAGCACGATCTCATACGAATGGTGCAGCTTGATCTTGCTCGCCTTCTCAACCTTCGTCCGAATCTCCACCAGATCATCATACTTCATAGGCCGACGGTATTTCACCTCCACCTTCGTCACCACCAGAAACACCCCGTCAGCCTCCATCGCGGCATAACTCTTGCCCACGCTCCGCAACAACTCCGTCCGCCCCATCTCCATCCAAGGCAGATAGCTCGAATGATGCACCACACCCATCGGATCACACTCAACATAACGAACACGGAGCTGGAGCGAACCTGATGCTGGTGGGGTTTCTTGCATGAACAATCTTAGGTTCCTCATTCCTCTTCAACGAGCCGGGATACACTCCTCCCATGTCATTCGGACTCGGCCATAGAAAAACACTCAACACCGCCCCCGGGGTGGTCGCGATCTCAGACACCGAACTCCCTCCCCTCCCTGACTCGATCATTGACGACCCCGAATCCGCCCGGCTCGATCTCCGCACATGGTTCAAAGACCCATCCAAACGCTTCGAGCTTGAAATCGGTTCCGGCAAAGGTGCCTTCTTAGTCCAACAAGCCCATCTTGAGCCGGCCACCAACTTTCTGGGCATCGAATGGGCTGGCGAGTTCGCTGCCTACATCGCCGATCGCATCCGCCGAAAGCAGGAGAGCGAAAACACGCACACCAATGTCCGCGTGCTGCACACCGATGCGGCCCAACTCCTCAAGTGGCGATGCCCCAACGAAACCATTGATGTCGTCCACCTCTACTTCTCTGACCCTTGGCCAAAGAGAAAACACCACAAAAAACGGGTCATTCAGCATCAAACTTTGTTCGATATCTGGCGCTGCCTCAAACCGGCAGGCGAGCTCCGCGTCGTCACCGACCACGACGAACTTTGGGCTTGGGATCTCGCCCACTTTGACCTCTGGGCCACTGGCTCATCGTCGACCCACAAAGATTTCACCCGGCCAAGCATCCCAACTGCCCCAGAATCTATTCGTACTTTCCTCGATCAAAGCGAGCCACTCCCCTTTGAGCTGACCGATTTCGCCGCTCCAGAATCTGCAGGCGAAGGCGAGCTCGTCGGGACGAACTTCGAGCGTAAGTTCCGGATCGAAGGACGGAGTTTTCATGCTGGTGTGTTGAGAAAGCGTTGAGAAAAGCAAAATAGCTTCTCGCCCAATCCTGTTCACCTTCTCTTGTTCACCCCATCTTGGGTTTGAGGCGTTTCATTTTCGCCATCACCTTCTCAGGCCGAATCCGATCACCCGCCGAAATCCGCGAGGCTTGCATCTCACGCCGAGCCTGGATTATTTCTTCGCGCGTCGGATCAATCGGCAATAACGCCATCGCCAACCAAGTCCGCACCCGCTTGCGGGGCGAATGCTTGGTCACCCAATACAGCATCGCAAAGATCACCACACCAATTGCCCCAATCGCAGCAACCAAAGGCACCACCGACCCCGAATGCTGCATCGACCAGATACCCGATCCCGCAAGGCCAAAGATCGTCACAAGCATCACCATCGTCACCCAAGGCTTGACACGCTCGAAAGGCTCTTCGTCATAAATCCGTGCAAACCCCATCATGGTGTATCGGATCATTTCCTCACGATCGTCTCCTTTGAGTCTGCCCGATTGCAACGCCTCCTCCATCACCAAGCAATCGGCGATGCGCGATTTGACGATCGGCAACGGCGTCGGCTCATAACTCCCGGCACTCTTGGGATCGGGAAGAATCTCGATCGGGCGTTCTTCCGTCGGCCGCTCGACCTTGCACCCACAGACAAAGCAAGTTAACTCATGGTGAGGCTGACCCTCTCGACCCTGATCAAAACACAAAAAATACCGCTTGCGCTCCGCCTGCGCCAAGTGAAAACGGCGCTCCTGTCGGCAGACAGGACAGAAGTCGGAAGTAATCCCGATCGGGCGAACACACAACACCCTCGCGCTAAGCATCGAGAATGGCATACCCTATTCTACCAGACTTTCACATCCAACGGTACACAATTCCGTCCTGAATCGACATAACCTCCACATATGCCACCAGATATGCCCACACACACCACTTCATCCAAACCCGCGATCGTCCTCCTCTCGGGCGGACTCGACTCAACCACCGCCTTGGCAATCGCCCAATCCCAAGGCTACACCTGCCATACCTTGGCTTTCGATTACGGACAACGCCATCGTCATGAACTCGATGCGTGCGCACAAATTGCTTCATCCATGCGCGCAGCCTCCCACCGCATCTTCCCCATCAATATCGGACCCTTCGGCGGCAGCGCCCTCACCGATACCCGCGAAATCCCCAAAGATCGCGATGAATCCGCCATGACCAACATCCCAATCACCTATGTACCCGCCCGAAATCTGATTTTTCTCTCGATCGCCTTGGCCTACGCCGAAACCATCGGCTCAACCGACCTCTTCATCGGGGTCAACGCGATTGACTATTCAGGCTACCCCGATTGCCGACCCGCGTTCATTGCATCCTTTATCCACACCGCCAACCTCGCCACCAAGCTGGGCACCGATGGGCACAAGGTCGAAATCCATACCCCTTTGATGAACATGACCAAAGCCCAGATCATCCAAAAAGGCACCGAGCTCGGGGTTGATTATTCCATGACTCATTCGTGCTACGACCCATCACCCGCCGGCGGGGCGTGCGGACGATGCGATTCGTGCATCCTTCGCCGATCTGGATTCAAGCAAGCAGGCATCGACGATCCAACGAACTATGCTTAGGTCATTGTTCCAACGAGCTGCGACCGTGAGGAAGCGGTCTTGGAATGTTTAAGCAAAAGAAAACCGCTCCCTCACGGTCGCGGCCCGTTGGACCAAACCCATGACCGACACACTCCCCATCTCCGAAACCTTCACCTCCATCCAAGGCGAAGGCAAATACACGGGCGTGCCGAGTTGGTTCTGCCGACTCAGCGGGTGCAACCTGCGATGCACATGGTGCGACACCCCCTACGCGAGTTGGAACCCAGAAAGCACATCGCGCACCATCGAATCACTCATCAAAGAGGCCAAAGCATCGGGCATCCACCACGCCGTCCTCACCGGCGGCGAACCGATGATCTTCAAACAACTTGTCCCCCTCTCGAACCAACTCGCCAAACTCGGCTTCCACATCACCATCGAAACCGCAGGCACCGTCACCTTGCCAGGTGTGTCGTGCCACCTGATGAGCCTCTCACCCAAACTCGCCAACTCGAACCCAATCAATGACCCACGCGACGAATCCGGCGCTTGGGCCAGCCGCCACGAACAACACCGACTCAACTGCGATGCGATCAACGAGCTCATCGCCTCGACGCCCGATCGTCAAATTAAGTTCGTCGTCGCCGACCCAAACGACCTAATCGAGATCGATACAATTCTGGCGCACATTGTTGGATATCATCCTCGCGACATCATGCTCATGCCTCAAGGCGTGAGCGTGCCCGATCAGGACTCGATCCAATGGATCCTCGATGAATGCCTCGATCGAGGCTGGACCTATTGCCCCCGCCTCCACATCGCCCTCTTTGGTGATACGAGAGGAACTTGAGCCTCTCTCTTTATAGGCTGCGATCGTGACGGAGCGGTCTGCTCTTTATTGCCCCTCAAGACCGCTCCGTCACGATCGCAGCTCGTCAAACTCACCCCTCCTACAATCCCCCCATGATCTACCGCGTCTGCAAATCATTCGAAATCGAAAACGGGCACATGCTCTCCAAGCACCCCGGACGATGCAAACTCCCCCACGGGCACTCTCGCCGAATCGATCTGGTGATTGCATCCGATACACTCGACGATAACGATATGGTCTGCGATTTCAAGGCCCTCAAACTCGCGGTCGAAGACTACCTCGATCAATATGACCATGCCCTTCTCATCAACTCAAACGATCCGTTTTTAGAAGCCATCCCTGAGCAATATCGTGCTCGCTTGATCGTTCTGGACAATGAAGACCCCACGACGGAGGTTCTTGCCCGGCGCATCTACGAGTTTGTGTCCTCCCAGATCAAAGCTGGCAGCTCGTTTGCGGATTCTGCTGGCAACTCGTTCACACTCCCGACTCATCTGGTACTCGAACGCGTACGGGTCAGCGAAACGAGTTCGAGCTGGGCAGAATACGGGCGAGTGTAATCCCAATGAATATGGGAATATGCTCACGAAAAATCGGGTTCTCTTGTGCGCATTTTCAAAGAAGGATGACTTATATGAAATCGATCCAACTCGCAACGACCATCACCTTGCTTGCACTCACTCCATCGTTTGGTCTTGCCAACCCCCTTGCCGAACCGGATTCCACACAGAAGCAGGCAATGAGCTTGGCGTTCAATATCTCTGATGCTTTTGAGTACGCTGCTGAGAAAATCGAGCCTTCAGTTGTTCATATCACCGTACGCAACTCGACCCGTACCAAGTTTCGCAATCCTCATGCAAGCGAAGGGCTTGGCTCTGGCGTCATTGTCGATCGACGCGGATACATCCTCACCAACAACCATGTCATCGAGGCAGGGCGATACATCACTGTCCGGCTCGCCGACGGACGCGAACTCAGCGCCCGGCTCGTGGGTACCTTCCCCGAAACAGATATTGCAGTACTCAAGATTGAAGCCGACGATATTGTCGCTGCTTCATTCGCTGACTCTGAAGCCGCCCGCGTCGGGCAATGGGTCCTGGCCGTCGGGTCCCCATTCGGATTCGAGCAGACCGTCACCGCCGGGATCATCAGTGCCAAAGGGCGAGGATCAGCCAATCTTCAACTCACCCAAGGACGCGGACAAAAACTCCAAGAATTCATCCAAACCGATGCGGCAATCAACCCCGGCAACTCCGGAGGCCCGCTGGTCGATCTCCACGGCAACATCCTCGGAATCAACACCGCAATCATCTCGCGCACAGGCAGCAACAACGGACTCGGGTTCGCCATTCCCGCCGACATCGCCAAAGCGGTCATGGAACAGATCATCGAAACCGGGCGCGTCGAGCGCGGATGGCTCGGGATTGACATGGTGCCTCTCTCACCGATGCACGCCCATGAACTCGGTATTGAAGGTGGCGTGGTTATCAAAAGTGTCATCGGCGATAGCCCCGCCAAAGAGGCTGGACTCGTTGCCGGCGATATCATCACCACCGTTGGAGGACGCACCACCGAGAACATCGTTCGGCTCTCCAACGCCATCATGCTCACCAAACCCGACGAACCTGTCGAAATCGAATTCATCCGCAACACCAAACCCATGAGCACCACCGCCACTGTCTCGAATCGTGATGAGGAGATTCTTGTCGCAAGCCGTGCCATCGAACGGGGGATTGAACTTAGTCAAATCGGCGCCAAAGTACTCCCGCGCATACTCGAACGCCGACGAGGACGATTCCAAATCGAGACTCTTCCGGGGTTCCTCGTCGCCGATATTGCCCGAGGGTCACCCGCCGATCGCCGTGGACTTGAGATTGGCGACTTCATCTTCCAAATCAATGGCCAGATTTTCGACTCCGCGCGGGAAATTACTCAATATATCCGCGAACTCCCTCCTTCCGAACCCATCCGTATCCGGTTCTATCGCGGCACCAAACCAATGTATGTCGACCTGATCCCCCAAAGCAATTAAAATCCCCCTTACGCCTCTCTCCTCTCCCCATACAGAAGGAAGAAAACATCAGACATCATCTCAAGAACTCAATCGAGTTTCTTCGTCAACAACACCAACTCAGGATCATCGAGTTTGGGATTCTTGTGCTCAAGATGCACATTGCCACTCCACGCCACCCGTGCCAGATGCGCCACATCATCCATAATCATCAACAAACTCGGCAACACCAGCAGGATGATAAAAGTCGCACTCATCAGTCCAAATGAGATGGTGATTGCCATCGGAATCAGGAACTGCGCCTGAAAACTCTTCTCCATCATCATCGGCAACAACCCGAGTACGGTGGTGATCGTCGTCAACATGATTGCCCGAAACCGCGCCTGCCCGGTCGCCACACCTGCATCGTAAACACTCATCCCCTCACGCCGACGCGCGTTGAAGAATTCCAGAAAGATCAACGAATCATTCACCACGATCCCCGCGAGGGCAATGAACCCGACCATCGACAAAAAAGTCATCGAGTGACCCATGATCACATGCCCCCAGATCATCCCAATCATCGCAAACGGAATCGCGAGCATCACAACCAAAGGCTGAGTAAAACTCGAAAACAACCACGCCAAAACCACATAGATCAACCCCGCCGATAAAACCATCCCAACGGGAAGCGAACTCATTGAATCGGCAAAGTCCTTCTGGCGCCCTCGCTCGACGAGCTCGACCCCATGCAGATCTGCGAGGGCTTCGACCAGCCTTGGTTTGATCTGACGCGCAAGTTGATCCGGATTCTCCATCCCACGATATACATCAGCTTGCACTGAAATTTTACGCTTACGGTCGAGCCTGCGAATCGTTGCATAGGCCTGTGATTCTTCGATCGTTGCCACTTCACGGAGAGGCACAGGAGTACCGTCAGGTGTGAAAACAAACATATCCTCAATCATCACCGTTGATTGACGCACCTTCGCAGGCACCGTTACACGCACATCAATATCCTCACGATTACCCGCAAAAGTAAATGCTTCGAGCCCAAACACCGCTGCCTGGATCTGCCGACCCAGATCGGCTCTGGTAAACCCAAGTTCCGAAGCACCATCGCGGAGCGTGAAACGCAGTTCGCGCTGCCCGCGATCTGAGTCATCCGCGATCGAATGCACCGCTTTGTATTGGCCTAGGATCGCCTTGATCCGTACAACAGCAATATCGAGCTGGTCGATCGAATCTCCCACCACCGTAAAGTTGAGTGCCGGCCCCGACGGTCCACCCGAAACTCCCTCGAGTCGAATATTCTTTGCTTGAGGAATCGGCCCGACAGATTCAAGAATCTCATCAATCAAATCCGTACTCGATCGTTCGCGAGTCTCAGCCCGTGTCAGCTCAAGAATCAACTGTCCAAGATGTGATGAGAGCGAATCACCCCCACCACCTTCGAGATCACTCACCGCACCAACAATCGAAAAGGTGGATTGCACCTCTGGAATTGCCATGCATACACGCTCAAACCGACGCACAATCTCTTCAGTTTGTGATATTGGTGTACCAATGGGAAGCTGGATCGTAACATTGACCGTCTCGGCATCATCGGTCTCGAAGAGGATAAACTGCAGCCTTCCCGAAATCACCATGCCCAATGACACGATCAACACCGACATCACCGTCGCCAATGATATATACCGATGACGCAGCACCACCTTCAAAATCTTGGCGTAAACAGGAATGAGCCGACCCGAAATCATGTGATCGCGCCATTGGTCATACCGGGCTTCAAGCCGAGCAATCCGATGCTTTTTCTTACCTGCCCCCTTGATCTTGTCCACTGCCCGCAACGAGTGCCCCATGTGCATCGGTAAGATAAACAGCGATTCGATCAGTGACACCCCCAGC
This sequence comes from Phycisphaerales bacterium, assembly GCA_026982335.1. GTDB lineage: Bacteria > Planctomycetota > Phycisphaerae > Phycisphaerales > UBA1924 > UBA1924. The sequence goes on along the minus strand of JALSHH010000056.1, from coordinate 74,074 downwards.
GCACATCCAACAACAATGGGCATCACATTCATAAAGTCGCCGATCTGCCCGTCCATCAACGCCAAAGGCAAAAAAGCAAAGATCGTCGTCAGCACTGTCGAAACCACAGGCCAGGCGACCTGATCAGCGCCCCTAACCGCAGCAACAAGCGCCGGCTCGCCCGCCTCATGCCTCGCCGTGATATTTTCTGCCACCACAATCGCATCATCGACCAGAATCCCGATGACGATAATCAACCCAAACATCGTCAAGAAGTTCAGCGAAACATCCAAGAACGACATCATCGCCAGTGTACCCAAAAGCGAAATTGCCAATCCCATCGCTACCCAGAATGAAATTCGCCAGTTGAGCAACAGCACCAGCGTAACAAACACCAAAATCCCGCCGTAGAACGCATTGCGCAGGAGCAAATTCAATCGTCCTTCAACAAAGCGAGCCAAGTCTGTCGTCGTTACCAAAGTCCCCGGTGGGATCGAAACCAGATGACGATCATACCCCAACTGCCAAGCAGCATACCGGGCTGAGACCTTGCCCAACGATTCACCATTGGGAATCATCTTGAGCTTAAACTTCTCGAATCGATTCGGCTCGATATGCTCGCCATTGCGCCCCGCAACATATGCTTTAACCAACTCGGAAATTTTGATCACATCCTGATCGCCCACCCGGAACACCGTCAACGAAACCGAAGGCTGCCCCTGATGACGAGTTACTAGATCTGTATCAACAAATCCGTCAAATACTTGGGCAACATCTCCAACACGCACCACCCCACCATCGCCGGTGGCTTTGATCACGATATCGCGCACCGTATCGGCCCGTTCTTCAACACCCACAGATCGAATTGAAATCGTACTTGTCGATGTCCGCACTGATCCGCCAGGCAACTCAACCATTGCCGATCGAATTTTATCTGCGATCGTCACCAACGATACCCCATGCTCAATGGCCCGCTCGGGAAACACCTCGACACGAAGTTCGTTGGCCCGTACACCACTGGTGGTCAAATCCGTGATCGCTGGAAGCGAAAGCAGATCATCACGCACCGTGATAATAAACTCTTTCATCGTCCGTTCATCTGCTGATCCATAGAGATCAACCACAATCACAGGCATGTTGGGCTCGAGAATGTCAACAATGATATTGTCGACCGCCTCGGGCAGATCATCAATCGCATCAATCTCACGCTTGACCTCTGCAAGAGCCTGCTGAATCGGAACGCCTTTCTCAAACTCAACGACCACACTGGCAAGTCCCTCGCTTATCGTCGAATTGATCTCCTTGACACTGGTAATATCAGCGACCTGATCCTCAATTTTGGTCACCAAGGCATCTTCAACCTCTTCGGGCGCTGCCCCAGGGTAGGGCGCCATGATGGTAATGATCCGCGATTCAACATACGGAAAGAATTCACGCCGAAGCGAGGTGCCAAAGATCAGTCCCGCACCAATAATGGCGAACATCACTAAATTGGCCACGACAGGCTTGCGAACACCAAAGCGTGCCAGACTCATGGCAACACCTCGTCCAATTCAGACTTGCCCTCGGATTCAAAATCGATTCCTGCGTCGGAAGCATGCTCTGCCTCGATCTGCACGCGCATCCCTGCGACCAACTGGTCCAAAAGCGACACCGCCACACGAGAACGATCCACAGGCTCATACCCAACCTCCAAAGCCACCCACTGCGTCTCGACTGGATCAATCTCTGGCAGACGCATTTCAAAACTGTACGCCACCTTCACCGGCATAATCTCAATCACCCACGAACCATCCCCCTTTGAGGCCGCGACAAAAACACGGTCCGATTGCACCGCTCGACGCGGCAAAATCACCCGATCATGCGGATCATGGGTCACCACACGACCATGAATAAACTGCCCGGGCAAGAGCAGCGGCCCCGTATCAAGGTCCTGCTCAATTTCAACAAACACCGTCATCGTTCGACTTGCACTGTCGGCTTCAGGTGCAATTCGAGTGATTTTCCCAATCTGGTCCGGTTGCCCCCCAGGATGGCGCACCCACAAATGGGCCTCATCGCCAACCTTGATCCACGACGAAGCAGATGCCGCAACCTTGAGGGGAATCTCCAATCGTGATAAATCGACCACGCGCGCCACGCGCCCGCCCACACCAATCCAATCTCCCATACGCACATCGACCGATTGCAACCGACCTGCAAATGGAGCCCGAATTATCGATCGGTTCACATTCTCCTGCGCGATCCGCTCATTGGCCCGCTGCGATGCCAACTCCGCTTCGAGCCGAGCCCTGCGCAATGGAATCAGGTCAAGTTGTTGCTGAAGCACAGAAAGTGCGCGTTGGGAGCGCAACATCGACGCGAGTTTCACATCACGCTCTCCGGCAGAACCTGCACCCGCTGCGATCGCTTCGTCGATCCGCTCAAGATCACGCCGGGCAGCTTCGATCTCCTGAGCAGCATAACGCACTTGGTTTTCCATCTGCTCGGTTTCAATCCGCAACCCACTGATCTGCGCGTCGAGCGATTTGGCCGCCTGGCGGGCAGCGTCGAGGGCGTTGATGGAGTCGGTGTCATCGAGCCGAACGATCAGGTCGCCTGCTTCAACACTTTTCCCCGCTTCGATCGCTCTTGGGCGTTCGATCACCCGCCCGGCGACCTCGGCAACGATATCGGCACTCCCCATCGTCCGCGCAGTCCCATATCCAGACCAGATCCGATTCGAAGGCCGATGAACCGATTCGATGGTGCGCACCACGATTGCTGCCGATGCCGGCGGATTCATCTCGCTCTTGGCCCGTGTGGCGATCATTGCCTTGACAATCCCCCCTGAAACACCCAACAACATCACAACCACAATCACCCTCGGCAAATATACCATCCAAAGGGTTGCCCAAAGCGTTGCCGAGCGATCTGCACCTTTCCGTGATTGGCCTTGAGATTGCAATGTCGACTCCTGTGGCAAGGATGCCCAGACGCATTCTCCTGCAGGTGCGTCCGAGGCCGAAGACGAGACTGAAAGAAAGATTGTAGGCCTACCGCCAAGAACACTGGATGGATGCACCCCGAAGCACCGATAACTCAACCGTGATTAAATACATTGGTTCAAAGCGTCTCCTCGTCAATCAGATCGTCTCGCTGTGCCATGCTGCCGCACCTGCGGGCGGATCGGTCATCGACCTCTTTTCTGGCACATCCCGGGTCGGGTACGCCCTCAAGTCTGCCGGGTTCGCTGTCCACGCCAACGATCACAACGCCTACGCCCACAACCTGGCCATGTGCTACATCCAGACCGATGCGCCCAAACTCATCGACCAAGCGATCAAAATCATCAAAGACCTCAACACCATCGCCGCAGGCAACGGACGAGAGGGCTTTGTTACCCAAACCTACTGCCTCAATTCCCGTTTTTTCCATCCAGACAACGGGCGGCGCATCGACGCGATGCGCGAACACATCGAAACGCTCGACCTGGGCCCGGAACTCAAGGCCGTCGTCCTCACGAGCCTGATCGAGGCGGCCGACCGGGTCGATTCAACCACAGGCGTGCAAATGGCCTACCTCAAATCCTGGGCACCCCGCGCCCACAAGCGCATCGAACTCCGCATCCCCAACATCCTCGCCCACCCAAAGCATCTCGAGTGCTCGGCCCACCAACTCGATGCTATTGACGCTGCCCAAACCCTCTCCGCCAACATTGCCTACCTTGACCCGCCTTATAACCAGCATTCTTATCTGGGCAACTACCACATCTGGGAGACACTGGTCCGATGGGATCATCCGCAGGTCTATGGCATCGCCTGCAAACGAATCGACTGCAAAGAACGCAAAAGCCCGTACAATTCCAAAGTCAAAATCGCCGATGCTTTCGACCAGCTCATCGATTCGATCGACGCGGATACTTTGATCGTGTCGTTCAATAACGAAGGGTATCTGGGTCGAGAGCAGATCGAAACCATCCTTGCCAAGCGCGGGCCTTTGGTCGTGCTCGACCGAGATCACCCACGCTATGTCGGGTGTAAGATCGGGATTCACAACCAATCAGGCAAGAAAGTTGGCAAAGCGGGCAAAATGTGCAACACTGAGTACTTTTTCATCGCAGGTGACGGTGCCCATCGTGTTGCCGACGCCCAGCGCGAACTTGTCGCCGCCTGAGTCACTCATAACTTCATTGATTGTCTTGACCACCGATTTCGCGCCAGCGTACCACACGCACTCGATCGCCTCCCACACCAACAAGCTCAGTCACTCCAAGGTCAACTTGTGGAATTCCGTCCTCGTCGCCATCAACCGGCCGCTCTCGTCCGGCAATATCGACACCTGGTGCATATGCAGGGTCCCCGACATCAATTGCAGGCGACCCTTTGGACAACGAAAAATCACCTGCCAATGGATCAACAAACAATGGATTCCCGGTAATGACATCAAACTCGAAATGCCTGCCAAACCGCGCCATCTGCACCTCGATATTGTGCTCCAACAACCCCGAGACAAGGGCAGGCTTACCTCGGCGTGCACGGGATAAAAGTCCATATCGGCATGAATCAATAATATTATTGACGATTACATCTTGTCCATTTCGATATCGCCAAGTGTAGATGCTAAACCGTGAGCCAACAATTGTATTGTTGGCGATGATGAGATCTGTGCTCTCGCGTTGCCGAAGTGATGTCAGTATGCCAAGACTTGAGTCCGAAATCAGGTTGTTCGAGATTTCAATGGAAGCCACATTTGAAGGCAATAAATTCAGTACAACAATGCCGTTCTGAAATCTTATGCTCCCATTTCCCCCATCCGAAGAGCTGAGTGTCCCATTTGCATATGGCCTGCTCAAATAGAGGTCCCCTTTCATCGCCATATCGTTTCGAGTGATCGTAATCGTTGCTGGAGGAGCAGCCCGTTGAAACATAGGAAAAATAAAAACCATACTGCCTGAGCTGATGTCGCGTTCGAAGTTGCATTTGGAAATTGTGATATCATCGACTGGCCGGGCATAAACGGCAAGTCTTTGGGGCACCTCGATGGTGCAGTTCGTCATCGAAACCCCGCCTGCAATCACATAGACGGCGTAATCACGCTGGTTTCGAATGGAAAAACCATCAATAGACCAATGTTTGACACCAAAAATCTCAAAGCCCACTCTCTGAACACCTCGCCCATCGAGCACAACCTCTCCCGGCGCATCGAGCGTGAACTTACCTTCCGGATCAGCGATGAGACGAATAGGAGCCGATCTGGTTCCTGAAACCAAGTTCCGATTCATTTTTTTCGAAATCTTTATGCCCTCGGCATATGCCCCGGGGCCAACATACACCGTTGTCCCTGCCCGAACACACTGAGAGACCGCATGCTGAATCGTCTTAAATGCCTGCTCGGGCGAAAGTCCATCGTTTGAATCTGAGCCATCCTTGCGAACATAATACACCGGGGGAGAGGAACTCAAATCACCAAGATTCAACGATCCTCCTGTCCCTGTCTGCTTATAAATATCTGCAACCGTCGCGCCGTCCAGCCGATTCGAAAGAATTGCAACTTCGTCAATCTTTCCATGAAAATGATCGTGAACTGGTGTGGCAACCCGATCGCCAGACATCCACGAAACTGAACCAATGACCATTGGCTCATAGTTCCCAACCCCAACAGAATTTATGCCAAGCCCGCCGGAATAACGATGGGTTTTGTCGAGCCTCCCATTGATATAAAGCTCCATTCCTCCTGGGCCAAAAACAAGAGCAACATGATACCAACGATTTTTTACAATATTGATGCTGGATTTTAAGTCATAGCTCGTGCTCGTACTCTGCATTCGGACCTTGAGCTGACGACCCTGAAGGTAAATCGTCAAATGTCCACCAGTATCCTTACCTGACGAATCCTTGCTGAATATCCCTTGTCGCCCTGATGTAGTCGTTGTGTTAAACCAAAAAACAACTGTTCCTTCGTTGAGTAAAAAATCATCATGATGCGGGATCTCAATATATGCACGACTTTGGCCAAACACCGCTGAGCTCGAATTTGAATTCACCCCCAAATCCCCAAGACCCACACGCCCGCGCACAAACCCATGACTCGTTCCGGTTTCATCAACCACCGACGACGAACCACTTCCGTCATCAAACTTCCAATACCCAGCCAAATCTATCGACTGCCCCCAAACACCGGAACATATCAAAGCCAAGGTCAATAGTACAAAAAATGAATGGCGCATCAACAGACTCCTTGAAAAATCAAATCGTCTATTTCAGATCGGCCCACACCAAATCAGATTTGAGAAAAACACCATGTCTTTCACAAAAGACATATAAAATAGTAATTATCGGCCTGGAAAAACCACACTATCTGCCCCCTTCCCCACCAATCTCACGCCAGCGCACCACACGCACCCGATCAGGACTCGATACAAACGCACTCGCGGGGATCACCTCTTCAAACAAATCATCGGGGCCACGCCAAGTCAGGAACAATCCTGCCTTGGACCAACCATCCATCATTTGGAGTTCAAGATCATATTCCCCCGCGGCGAGATCAATGGCCCCATACTTCCAACGGTATGAATGACTTGAGAGATCAGAAACAACGGTCTGACCATCAATAATGAGCCTGGCATATTGATCAGACCCAACTCCAAATATCCATCGACCACCCTGTGGCACTCGAAGTTTTCCCGTAAGCTTCACGGCGAAATAATCCGCTCCGGTATCGGCGACAAATGAATTTGATGTAATATTCCAACTCACCCGAGGCTCAATCGTTGTCGTGTATCCCGAGTCCCAATCAATTGTGTTCAAAGAATGCCCACGCACATTTGCATACCACTTGGCCATTATCGATGGTTCGCCTGCATCAAATATTGGATCAGAATCATACATATCAAAAGCGCTTGCTGGAATAATTTCTTCATACCCAGCACCCGGTGCTTTCCAAGTCACATTGAGTCCCGCCCTGGCCCAGCCTTCCCAATAACGAACTTCAAACTTATGTACACCCGCAGGTAACGCCACAGTCCCGCTCCTCCACCGATAGGAATGGCTTGAAACATCCACCACCACAGGCTCATCATTGATGAGAAGAATCGCGCTCTGGTCAGAGCCGAGATTGAATGTCCAAACTCCTGATTCTGGGATCGTGATCTGACTGATGAGCCTCAAACCGAAGTAATCCTTTGGCCCACCAAGATAAAACGAACTCAATGTCTGGCGCCATGAAACATTTTCGACCACCGTCGAACTTGAATGCTCGGCATAATCAATCTGACCCGCATTGGACGCATGACGAGCACCCGATGTCCAATATGCGCGCAGCCCTCCACCAGGATCCAACGGCGTCTCGGTTTCCGGCAAAGAAAACGCCGTGCGCGGGATGATGATCTCGGCAGGAACCGTCGGACCTTTCCATGCAAGATGAAGACCGGCACTCGACCATCCTTCCCAATAACGAATCTCGATCTCGTGCTTGCCCTGATCAAGCTGAACCGTACCACTTCGCCAACGATACGAATGCGATGATGGATCAATAACGACAGGCTCGCCATTGATAAAGAGCATCGCGCTCTGATCAGACCCGAGAAAAAATGTCCACGAACCTGTTGCCGGAATATCAACCTGCCCAAGCAGGCGCACCCCAAAATAATCTGAAGGCGTGTTATCATCAAAAGAACCACTCGTAATCCGCCAGGCAACATTGGGCACCGTCGTCACATGATCGTGCTCGGCATAATCAATCTGACCCGCATTCGACGCATGGCGAGCGTTGGTGTTCCAATACGCACGCAACCCGCCGCCACCGGAGTCATAGTCAGGCTGAACGTCCGCATGTGAAAACGCACTCGGCGGAATCACCACCTCAACCCCACCGGGCGGCGTCCAAGTCACAGTCAAACCCGCGCTCGACCGCCCCTCCAAATACCGAACCTCAAATGGATACTGGCCAGCTTCGAGTTCAATCGTCCCGCTCCTCCATCGGTGTGAATGACTCGAATCATCGTTCACAATCATCTGCCCATTGATAAACAACTGGGCCGACTGATCGGAACCAAGATTGAACTTCCAAACCCCGTCCGTTGGAATATCAATATATCCGACCGCGCGAAGTCCAAAGTAATCCTTGGCCACCCCTCCTTCCGATGTCGATCTCCGTCCCTGACTGTCAATGATGGTGGTCCCAGGAAAGGTGCCCGAGGTCAACCCCCAAGCAATATTGGCTTCAAGTGTTGTTCGATCATAGTTCTGCCAATCAATATGCCCAACCTTTGACGCATGGCGCGCATTGTCCACCCAATACACCAAAAGCCCCTCGCCTCCGGTGCCCAAGGCTGGATCAACCTCGTTGAGTGAGAATGCCGTCGCCGGAATCACCGATTCAAATTCATCACTAGGCCCCCTCCAAGTCAGCACCAACCCGGATCCCGACCATCCTTCCCAATACTGCACCTCGATGGGCATCTCCCCTTGAGGCACAGACTTCGTTCCATACTTCCACCGGAATGAATGTGACGGCGTGTCATCAATCAGGACTTGTCCATCAAGGTACACCCGTGCCGACTGATCAGACCCGAGCCCGATCGTCCATGTCCCCGCCCGCGGAAAGTTGATTTTTCCCACAAGTCGAGTGGCGTGATAGTCCGTCGGCCCGCCAGTATACATCGCTCCGCTCGAAACAGGCCAATAAATATTCTGAACCGTCTGGGTCGAATCATGATCGACCCAGTCCACGCCACCGATATTGCTGGCGTGTTGAGCATTGTCATACCGATACGCGCGCAGCCCACCGCCTGAAGGCAAGTTGGGTGCACCGGCACCCGGGCGAAACGCACTCGAAGGGATGATCTCTGGATACAAATCATTTGGCCCTTGCCACGCCACCTGAAGTCCAGCACCGGACCACCCCTCCCAATATCGAACCTCGATCGTGTGATCCCCCGCTGCCAACTCAATCGTGCCACTTCGCCACCGATAGGAGTGCCCAGAAGCATCGCTCACCACAGGATTCCCATTGATAAACAACAACGCCGACTGATCGCTTCCCAAATCAAATCGCCATAGGCCTGGATCGGTAATGTTGATGACACCAATAAATCGAGCCGCAAAGTAATCTTTCGGCCCATCAATTTCAAAACCACCACTGGTCAGCCGATAGCTCGGACGCTGAACCATCCCTACACGATCAGGATTCGCCCAGTCAATCTGCCCCACATTCTTCGCATGGCGTGCATTGTGATACCAATACGCCCAAAGCCCATCGCCACCAGAATCATAAACCGGCTCGGCAGCGGGAGAAGAAAACGCCGACGCCGGGATCACCTCCTCAAAATCCATCCCGGGACCATCCCAATACAGAATCAATCCCGCACTCGACCACCCCTCCCAATAACGCACCTCGATATCATGCAACCCCGGAGTAAGTCCGACAATGGTTGATCTCGAACGATACGGATGCCCCTTGTCGTCCACAATGACTGCCTGACCATCAATAAACAAAATCGCACTCTGATCACTCTCCATGCGGAAAGTCCAGATGCCGTCGGCGGGAATATCAATCTGCCCAACAAAACGCACCGCAAAGTAATCCGCAGGAACATCAGGATGAAATGGGTCCTTCGTTTTTGGAAAATTAATCTGATCAACCTGTGTTACCAGATCATATATCTCCCAATCCACATGCCCAACCCGGCTCGAAGTGCGCGCATTGGTATTCCAATACGCACGAAGCCCCAGAGTTGATCCATCGGGTTGAACTCCCCCGGGCGCACCCAGCGCAGACAAATCCATGCCCACCAGAAAGAGGAAAAACACACACAATCGTGTCCGTATTGAAAATTGGCGTTTCATCGCATCGGAAATCGGGCATCCCGACAAGAAAAAATCACCCTCTTCATGCAACACCTGCCAATGCGAATCAAAAAATGCTCGCTGTATCGTCTGGGATAACCTAGACAACCCACACCGTCCGATAGCGCCTTCAGGATTTCTCGGCCCGCAAAGACTCCGCGATCCCAATCTCCTGAAGCCTCATGCTTGATCGATCCAAATCTTCCTTCGCCGAATGAAACGCATTGGGGTCGACCGAGCGCCAGTCTGCCTGCGCCCGCTCAATAAAGCCCTGAAGCACATTGAGCTTAGTACGCAGCTCGTCGCAATAATCATCTTCGAGCAAATCAGCAAACCGTTCGAGCCGCTCGGATATCCACTTATAATCCAGTTTCGAATTCGTCACCAAGTCCACCACCTGATGCTGGGTCATGTCATCGCGGGCGTGCTTGAAACTCTCCGCCTCGATCCGATCGACCTCTTCACGGGTCAATCCATGATTGGGCACAATCTGGATCGCTGCCCGTTTACCCGATCGCTCTTCAACCGCTGACACATTCAATATCCCATTGGCATCAACGAGAAACTCCACAACCAACTTGGGCACCCCAGCAGGCATCGGCGGGATACCCCGCAATTCAAACACACCGAGCGACCGACAATCCGTGACCATCTCCCGTTCGCCTTGCACCACCTGAATCTTGACATTGACCTGTCCATCAACACTTGTAGAAAATCGTTCAACCGCCCGCACCGGCACCGTCGTATTGCGCATAATGAGTTTCGCCACCGCACCGCCTGCGGTTTCGATGCCCAATGACAACGGAATCACATCCAACAACAACGCCTCGGACTTGCCACCGGTTTTTCCTCCCGCGATGATCTGCCCCTGCAACGCCGCCCCCATTGCCACCACCCGATCCGGGTCAATCGCCGTATAAGGCTCAACCCCAAACAACGCACCGACCTTGGTGCGCACAAATGGGATCCGCGTCGAGCCGCCGACCATCACCACCGAATCAATCACGAATTCATCATTGCCCGATCGCGCATCGCGCATCGCACGCTGGCACGCATCAATCGACCGATCAACCCATCCCTCGATCAACCCCTCAAACTCAACTCGGCTGATGCTCCGTTCATACTTGCGGCCATCACCGAGATCAATCGACACCGTTGCCGCATTCTCAGATGAGAGTTTGTGCTTGACCGCTCTTGCAAACCCCATCAACGCCTTGCGGGTCGAACCATCGAACGATGTCATCGCCTGATCCCCCTCGATCCCAAGTTGCTCGGCGATTTCGCCCATGAACAGATCGAGAATCAGATGATCGACATCATCACCGCCCAGATGCGTATCGCCAGCCGTCGAAAGCACCTGAAAAAACTCAGTCTCGTTCTGCTCGTCGCCGGGGATCAGCCGCAAGATCGAGATATCAAAAGTCCCACCCCCAAGGTCATAGACCGCGATCGTCTGGGCATCCTTGGCCCCGCGCGATCGGATTCCATACGCCAACGCCGCCGCTGTCGGCTCGTTGACAATCCGCACCACTTCCAACCCGGCCAATCGCCCGCTATCGCGCGTCGCTTGCCTTTGAGCATCATCAAAGTACGCCGGCACCGTGACAACCGCTTTGGACACTTCCATACCCAACGCATCCTCGGCCCGCTCTTTGAGCGATCGCAAAATACACGCCGAGACCTCCTCAGGCGACATGATTTTCTCACCCGCATCGGTCATCACCCGCACCCGCGCAGTGTCGTGCTCGCCCGCGATGACTTCGTATCCAAGATATTTCAGATCCGCCGAGGCGTCCGTAAGCGACCGACCCATCAGCCTCTTGATCGAGTTGATCGTCCGATCCGGAAACGCCACAATCCCGTCGGCTGCCTCTTGCCCAACCACAATCGAACCATCCGGCTCCACCCGCACCACCGAAGGCATCAGTTGATCCGATTCATCCCCAAGCACCCGCGCCCCTCGCCCCCCACGCGCGTCAACGAACGCCACAAGTGAGTTGGTCGTGCCCAGGTCGATGCCGATGATGGGGTCGGGTGGAGCCATTGAAGGGGATGATAGGAGCGATGAGACCGATTCTCAGCAATCCCAACGCCAAGGGTGCCCTGTTCATGCCAAGCATGTGCAGGGCGCCCCGACTCGCCGGCTTCGGCGCAGTCGGGAGATTTTGGTTCGACGACCAAAGACCGCACTGCGCCGAAGACGGCGAGTACGGGCACCCATATTTACTCCCGAATCCAAGCCAACCCCGCCAACAACTCAACAAGCCCGCCCGCCGAATCATCCCCAGCCCACGATCGGCTTGTCTGCCGCGATCGGATCTCAATCAGATACCCATCTTCAGGCACCTGGCCATCAACGATCGGCTCATCAAGATCGAGCCTCTGCACCATCGACCAGATTCGATCGAGTTGCCCGGCATCGAGCCTCCGGGTGATCTTGGGGTAGGTGTCGGCTGAGGACCCATCGCCGACCGACGCCCGCAGGTTGCCCCCAGCATCGACGATGTATCTCGCCGATCGCATTTCGACCCGCGAGACATCTTGGGCCCCATACACCACCACCCCGAGCGTGAAATCCGCAGGCCTACGCTCGGGCAGAGCCATCGGACGAACGGTGCTGCACCCGCCGAGCAGAACGAGGGCAAGGGCAACCAATACGCTGATTCTCAGGAAACTCATCATTGTATACAGTGTACCGCCAAATACACAAATGGACACGGCTGCCCTATCCTTGCTTCCCATGGATATTTCACTGCGCTGGCTCAATCAATACCTCTCTCCCGCCGATGTCACCGTCGAGATCGTCGATGACATCCTCACCAAAGCCGGGATGCCCATCGAAGGACTCTCGGCAGGACTCGATGGCGACACCATCATTGATGTCGAAGTCACATCGAACCGGGGTGATTGCCTTGGGCATCTTGGCATCGCCCGCGAAATCGCAGCAGCCCAATATGCGGACAAACCACGCGAGTTGGTCATCCCCGAACTCAAAGACCTCCCTCTCGGCCCGCCAATCGGCGACGAACTCACCCTCGAGAACCAAGTCCCCGACAAGTGCCCACTCTTCACCGCGCGCCTGATCCGCAATGTCAAGGTCGGCCCATCGCCCAAGTGGCTTCGTGAAGCCATCGAATCCTTCGGGCAACGCTCGATCAACAATGTCGTCGATGTGACCAACTACATCACCCTTGAACTCGGCAACCCCTGCCATGTCTTCGATCATGCCAAACTCGCAGGCGGCTCGCTCATCGTCCGCCCGGCAACCAAAGACGAGATCGTCAACACGCTCTACGCTGGCGAACACACACTCACCGAATCCGATATCGTCGTCGCCGATGCCAAAGGTCCGCAATCCCTCGCCGGGGTCATCGGCGGGCATGACTCCCAAGTCGATGAATCCACAACAACCGTCGTCTTCGAAATGGCGACCTGGGACCCCGTCACCGTGCGCAACACCGGACGCAAACTCCAAATCCGCACCGACGCTGCCTTCCGGTTCGAGCGCGGGATTGATCCACGATCCATCGACTACGCTGCCCGGCGGGCCGTGCAACTCATTTGCGAAACCACCGGCGGAGAACTCGCCGAGGGTGTGCTCTCGCAGGGTGTACCGCTGCCTGAAGATACAATCATCACTCTGCGTCCAGATCGGTGCGATCGGATCTTGGGCATCCCCACCGCCCCCCAAGAAATAGCCAAACTGCTCAATGCGTTGTCCTTCACAACCACCATCGACAACGACGGCATCCTCCAATGCACCATCCCACCATTCCGCTCCCATGATGTAACCCGCGAGATCGACCTGATCGAAGAGGTCGCCCGGGCGCGATCGCTCGATGTGATCCCGATCCAAAAGACACTACCAATAACGGCCCGTGAGCCTCAAGAGTCCGAACGGGCAATGAGCACCATCACCAAAACCCTTACAGGCTTGGGCTTTTTCGAAACCATCACCTTCTCGTTCACTTCGCCCAAACTCGGCAAGATCTTCCAACGCGCCGGCACCGATCTCGTCGCCGTCGATGACGATCGGCGCAAAGCCGAGCCAACTCTGCGTCCAAGTGTGCTCTTGGGACTACTGGGTTGCCGACACACGAATCAATCCGCCCGCGCCCAACTCCCCGGCGGCATCCGCCTCTACGAAGTCGCCCAACGATTCGCCCAAGACGCCGGCACCACCAACTCAAACGAACAACGCGTCCTCGCCATGCTCATGGATGTGAACTTCACAGGCAAAAAACCCAAACACGATGATCTCCAAAAAGCCATCCGCACCATGCGCGGGTCCATCGACGCACTCGTCACCGCAACCTTTGGCACCAACGCCCAAACCATCATCACCCCCGCCAAACCAGAACACCAAGGCTTCAATCTCGAAGCCCATGCGACGATCTCAGTTACAGCTGACGGCCAAACCATCCCCATCGGCTCCTTCGGACTGATCTCCGACCAAGCCCGCAAAGCCCATGATCTCGATCACCCGCTCGTTGGAGCCGAGTTGATCCTCGCCCCGATGATCGACGCCTACCCGCCGATCTCACGAGCCGAGCGCTTGCCCGAGTTCCCGGGAATCGACCGGGACTTGTCCCTGATTGTGGACGAATCTGTCCGATGGGACCAGATCGAATCGGCTGCCGACGGGCTTGATCTTGATCGGTGCGTCGGGCACGAACTTCTCGATATCTTCCGAGGCAAGCAACTCGGTGAAGGCAAGAAATCCGTCACCGTTCGGCTTCACTTCCGCGACGAAGCCCGGACACTCCGGCACGAAGAAGTCGACCCCCAAATCGAACTCTTCGCCACCAAAGCCAAAGCCGACCTCGGCGCCCAGATCAGAACCTAAGCCCCCCTCGTGACCCGCCTCGGCGAGCCGGAGCAGCCAAGAAAATCTGGGTTCCTACAAGAAACAAGCACTTTCGTGCGTGTTCAAAGCGTTTTCGGCACTATATCGAAACAATTTGAACCGTCAGGTGTATACCATGTGCGGGATAGACACCATAAAAACACTCTTTTGTTTGGGTCATGGTCGTGTTTTACACAAAACTAACCAGTATTTCTGACACCACGATTGAAGAAAAAGATAGAATATACACACTCAAGGGAGTGCATCATGGAGGACAACATGACATCAATGACACCCAACCCAACCATGGATACCAGCCAAAGCGCCCAGCCAACCTCGAGCACAAAGAGCGAGCGCGAACCGATCATCTGGGTCAATGGCAAGATGCTGCCCAAGTCGCAGGCCATGGTTTCGGTCTTCGATCATGGACTCCTCTATGGCGATGGCATCTTCGAAGGCATCCGCGTCTACAACGGCAAAATCTTCAAACTCGAACAACACATGGATCGGCTCTACGACTGTGCTGACAAAATCTTCCTCGATATCGGCGTCTCTCGTGAAGAAATGATCCGCATCCAACGCCAATGCGTCGAAGCCAACGAAATCGTCAACGGCTACATCCGCCTGGTCGTCACCCGAGGCGAGGGCACCTTGGGGCTCAACCCCTACCAATGCCCCAAAGCGGGCGTGATCTGCATCGCCGACACCATCGCACTCTTCAAGCCTGAAATGTACGAATCGGGCATGCGCGTCGTCTTGGCCAATCGCCCAAAGACCCCCATCGCCTGCCTTGACCCACGCATCAAGACCCTCAATTACCTCAACAACATCATGGCCAAGGTCGAAGCAATCCATCTGAGCAAAAAACTCGGGATCACCAAGCCCGAAGATCAGCTCCTCGAGTGCATCATGCTCTCGACCGATGGCAAGGTCGCTGAAGGATCAGGCGATAACATCTTCATCATCAAAGACGGCACCATCTTCACCCCGCCGTCGGAGGTCGGGATCCTCGAAGGCATCACCCGCCGATTCGTCAAAGACACCCTCTGCCCGATGCTCGGCATCAAAATCGAAGAAAAAGTCTTCGAGCTCGATGAACTACTCAATGCCGACGAAGTTTTCCTCACCGGGTCGGCTGCCGAGATGATCGCGGTTCGCGAAGTGCTCAAGCATGACGATCTTGAAGTGATCTCGACCCACACCATCACCGCAGGCGAAGGCCCGATCACCAACAAACTCCGCATGAAGTTCCGCGAAATTGTCACCTCGGACAATGTGCCTGAGGATTGAGCCAAGAGGCAACCGAAAATATCCTTCAACACGCCTGCAACCTCAGGCGTGTTTTTTTCTATGATCTCATATGAGAAATCCCCACACTCCAACCACCCTGCCCCACCGCATCGCCGTCACCGCCGGAATCATGATCATGCTGCTGGCAGGCCTACTTGCTTGGGGATGTGCCAACACCCAAAAAGGGTATAAGCGAGGGCATGAGACACAAGCAACCCAGCCGCCTCAAGTCCTCAAACAGGTGTATCCCCTTGTCGATGGACTCTGGTCTGGAGGCGAGCCAAAGGGACGATCGGCCTACGAACAACTCGCCTCGATGGGGATCAAAACCGTCATCTCCGTCGATGCGGTACCACCCGATCAAGCACTCGCGGACGAGTTCGGCATCCGCATCGTCCACCTCCCCATCGGCTACGACACCATCTCCGACCAACGCGCCAAGCAGTTCGCCCATGCACTGGCCACCCTGCCCCGCCCGATCTACCTCCACTGCCACCACGGCAAGCACCGAGGCCCCGCAGCCATCGGCGTGGGCGCGATCGGCACCGGGGAAATCACCACGCAACAAGCCCTCGAGTTCATGACTCTTGCGGGCACCTCGGAGAGCTACCACGGGCTTTGGCGCGCAGCCGACCAAGCCCAGAGGCTCGACGATTCAATCCTGTTCGACACGACCATCGAACTCCCCGCCATCGCCGACATCGGCGACTTCGCCCAGGCGATGAGCGAGATTGATCGGCTCAACGAACTCCTCTGGATCTGCGCCGACAACGACTTCATCGCTCCTGACGATCACCCAGATCTCGCCCCATCCTCCATCGCCGGGCAGATGCGCAACATGCTCCGCCAACTCGAAGCCGACAAGCTCACGGTGCAAGAAGGCCCAATCTTCGAAGAACTCCTCATCGAATCACGCGATCTAGCATCACAGCTCGAAACCCAGATCGACTTCGGCGACATCGAAAACGCAATGGCCTCGATGAACGCCTTCACCGAATCCTGCGTGCGATGCCATGAGCAATATCGGGATTAGTATTGCTCTTGGTAGAACGGGCTTCCAGCCCGTTTCTCTTATCGAATAGAAGCATAAGAAAACGGGCTGGAAGCCCGTTCTACCAGGGAGATATTTCACCCCCTCTTCAACTCACATTCATCAAAACCTTGATCCCATCACCCGAGATCATCGTCGCAAACGCCGTCTCGAACTCTTCGATTGGGAACTCATGGGTGATGATCTCATCGAGCTCGAGTTTGCCCGAAAGCAACAACTGCTCCATCTGGTACCAGGTATCCCACATCTTTCGCCCGTTGATCCCCAGCACCGTGCAGCCCTTGAAAATAATGTGGGCGTTGAAATCGAAGTGGACGGTTTTGGCGGGGAGTCCCAAGAGCGCTGCCGTGCCGCCGTTGCGTAGGGCGCGAAAGCCTTGATCCATCGCTGCCGGTGCGCCGGACATTTCGAGGAGCACATCAACGCCTTCGTGGGTCTCGCGGCGCACCTGCTCGACCCATGAATCATCCCGGGCATCGAAAGCCTCGGTCGCGCCGAGTTTCTTGGCGAGTTCCAACCTTGGCGGGTTGATATCGGTACAGTAGATTCGTGCTGCCCCCGCCGCCTTGGCGACCGTGACCGCCATCAATCCGATGATCCCCACGCCTGAGATCAGCACGGTTTTCGCACTCACGCCCGCAGCCATCACGGTATGGACCGCATTGCCCAGCGGATCGAGGATCGCAGCGTACTTGTCATCAATATCAGGATGCACAGGCCAAACATTTTCCTCGGGCACGACAATGTAATCCGCGAAGCATCCATCGCGGTCGATGCCGAAGATTGTGGTGTCGCTGGCGATGTGGGCGTTGCCAGTGCGGGAGTTGTAATCCACCCCCGCCGACATATGCCCCTCCGCACTGACCCGCTGACCGACGCTGTACTTCGTGACCGCCGAGCCGACCGATTCGATATGTCCGACAAATTCATGCCCGGTAATCACCCCGACCGGGATACGCCCTGAAGCCCACTCGTCCCATTCCCAGATGTGCCGATCCGTACCACAGATTCCAACTTTTTTGACCCGAATCCGCACATCGCGCGGGCCCACCGCGGGAATGGCGTGGTCGTCACTGAATGCCAAACCCACCCCGCGATGGTGCTTGGTCAGGCAACGCATGGTGCCCGATCCAGCGATCGGCGAAAGGGAATCATCGGTGGTGGTCATGGTCATGGATATCTTTCGTAGAAGGTCACAAACGAGGCAATCAATCGGGCATTGAGGCGTTTGATATTGTCCCGTCAAAGACCCCTGATATCAACGGAATCTGCCCAGATCGAGTCCAAACAAGCCATTTCGTGCCTGCGGAGAAGGTTCGGAGCAGAATCTGCCCTGATCGAGCACCCAAATGACCCCAAAGAGCCTCAGAATCGTACAATCGACGGGATTCGATGGGCTTTGATGTCCGATAGAAATCATGAGTACCATGAGTATCGCACCCCAAATGTGAAAGACTTTCCGACCCAAATGACCCGAGCTGCCAGTTCATCGCGTTCCTTCTTCTATGTCGCCAACAAGCCGACCGGCGGCAAGTCTATGGGCATCCGCAGCGCACGCTCGCAACGCGCGCTCGCTCAAGAACTCCGCAAGGAAAAACAAATCCTCGTCCGCACATGGACACTCCCCGCATGGGCGAGCAGCGAATCCAAAATGTCACTCAAAGACCACGCCGAGTTCGATGCCCAGATCGCCCAACTTGTCTCGCGGGGTGTGCCTTTGACCGAAGCGCTCGAAGTCGCATCCACGGTGGTCTCGCCGGGCAACAAAGAACGCATTGATCGGCTCGGCCATGCGGTTGCTCAAGGCACAAGCTTTGCTGATGCGTGTAAACAAGTTGGAAGCTTTGATTCGGTCACTATCGCGGTCTACCGGGCAGCCGAAAAGACCGGCGATCTTGCTGGCGCATGTCGTCAGCTCGCCAACAGCGCTCGCCGAAGACTTGAAGTCTCGGGCAAAGCGGCCACCTTGATGATCTACCCCACGATTGTCCTGACCATCGCGTTCATCGCCGCGATGCTGATGATCGTGGTTGTGGTGCCTTTGATCGGCAACTCGATGATGAGCTCAGGCATCGAGGTGCCTTTGTTCACCCGGCTTCTGGTCAACTTGGGCAACTTCATCCAAGCCAACTTCATCCCCATTGGTGGCGGATTTTTCTTGATACTCATCGGCACGATCCTCTTTCGAGGGACGCTGGCGAAAGCTGCTGTCTCGGCGACGCGCAACGCACCGTTTGTGCGCGATGTCGTGATGGAGCAAGAACTCACTCGATTCTTCTCGGTCATGAGTTCGATGACCAAATCCGGAATTCCACTGGCCGATGCAATCCAAGTGAGCTCGGCGGTGATCTCGCACCCCAAACTCAATCCTGACCTCCAAAAAATGCGCCAACGCCTGATCGAAGGCGGAGTGTTTCGCACCCTGATCGCCCAAGTCGACTCACTCCCCTTGGCCACCCGTCGATTGCTCGTTGCTGCCGATCAGGCGGGGGACCTCGAGAGCGCTTTCGACTCACTCGCTCGTGACCATGCCCAAGAGGTCGATAAGAAAACCGATCGACTCATGGCCGTCCTCGAACCAATGCTTATCGTGATCCTCTTCCTCATCGTGGGCACGATCATTCTGGCAATTATGCTCCCAATGCTCAACATGACCTCCGGAGCAATGTAAAAATCCAACGCCAAAAAAGACGAAGAATGCGATAGAATGCAACATCAAACACCCACAAACATTGAACTCATAGACGCTTGCGCAAGCAATAAGCAGGAGAACCCCGACATGCAAACCCCACCACTCGACACACGAATAAAAAACCAAACCACTCGTTTGCAGGCCCGTCCGGGTTTCTCGCTGATCGAACTCACCGCGGTTTTGGTGATCCTCGGATTGCTCATGGCCGGTGCGGCCATTGCAGTGCCCAAGCAAATCCAAAAAGCACGCATCAAAACCACCAAGACCTCAATGGTGACGATCAAAACCGCAATCAATACCTACATGGCTGAAAATGCAGGTGATGCGCCCGAGTCAATCGCGGTACTGATCCCCACCTTCATCGAGCAGGGTTCGGAGGTTGATTCTTGGGAAAACCCCTACTATTACCGTCCAACCCCCGGCGCCACCCAAGCCTACGACCTGATCTCGGCTGGACCCGACAGAGAATTCTCAACCCCCGACGATATCAATCTTTGGACAATGAATGTGAGGAACTCGAATTGATCGAGTTGGTCTGTGTCTATGCAACGCGCTGCGCCTCCATCTTGTACACCTCATTGCCGAGGACTGACCTTCCTCGAATCGATCCTTGCGGTGGTACTCTTGTCGATGGTCGCCATCACCCTCTCGAGCGCGGTCTCGTTTCTGAGTCAATCCCAGAAACGCTTCGACCAAAGGCTCGGCGCAGCCGAATTGGCCAATCGTCTTATCCTCCAATATATGGATGATCAGGACTCGCTCCCCAACCGGTCGCTGCCAATCGAATACGACACCGATCTCTACCGATGGACACTCGAAGAATCAGCGGTCAAATTCGAGTTCGATGATCGAGTTGTCGATGACAACAACAACCTCGGCAGCGGCGTAAGTCTCGATCGCATCAAACTCATCACCGTCCGCGTCTGGCTCGGAGCCGACTCGGGCGGGTCTCGCTCATTCACTCCATCGGTGCCCAACACCACCATCACCCGGCTCATCGACCCATTGGCCTTCAATAACCCCGATTCGCTCGAAACCCTTCTCGCCAAGCCCGGCGGAATCGAAAAACTTTTCGAAGACCTGCTCGATGGGCTCGAAAACTAACCATGTTCGCTTCACACACACACCAACCCAACTCCCCATATCCCCCCCGAGGATTCACCCTCATGGAGACCATGCTGGCGATGGTGCTCGGCGCGATGGTCTTGATGGGATCTTTGGGTGTGTTTCTCTCGTTGCGAAATATGGAGAATGCCTTCGCAGCACGGTTTGAACGCACCAGTGAACTCGATATCACCCACACAATCTTCACACGGGCAATGCTGAGTTTGCAGATGCAAGAAACCCAAGCCAACATCGTCACTCGCGCCCAAGACAGTCAGGCCGATACCCAAGAAATCACCGAACTCGAACCCGATCCCCGATATCGGATGATCCTCGAAACGGATTTGGCTGCCGGCTCGGACTCGACCGGGTGGATCCCCCAACGGCTCGAGCTCGTCAACGCCACCCCCCCAGTCCCCTTCGGGTTGGCAACGCAGGCAGCCGGGTGGTATGTTGCCCAAGACCAGAGCGAATCGCTCAACTTCTCTGCGATGGATGGATCCCAAGGCATCGTCCGAGGAGTTTTCGAACTCCGACCCACAGGACAACGCGAACGAATGATGCACGAACTCGGGCTCATCAGCGCCAACGACCTTCTCTTCACCGATCCCATCGCAGCAAAAAATCCACCGAATCAATCCGACACCAAACCAAACTGGACACTCTGGTGGCGACCGATCCTGTCCTACGAAGCCCAACAACTCCTCTACGGGCAAGGTCCATTCTCCGATACAACAGGTACCCCTGATGAAATCCGTGCACGGCTCGCCGGGGCAGTGCCTTTGATGCGCCACATCGAACGATGCGCTTGGACGATGTTCAAAGCCGACGAACTGGTCACGACCTTTGTCGGACTTTCGATGAGCGACCTGCCCGCCTATGCCCAGTTCGAGATCAGTCTCACCAACGGGCAGTACGCTTCGTGGATGTTCGAGATCGACTGGGTGCTCGGCGATGACCCCAGCACCGACCTGACTGGCGCTGGAAGTGGGCTCGCCGATGGAGCAGACAACACTGAAAATGACAACGGGCGCCCCGGACGACCGGACGGCCAGATCGACCCCAACGCCACACGCACCATCAACTTCTCTGACAACAACTAATCCGATACCAATGCCCCAATCCCCTCCAACATCATGTTCAATACACACCCAGAGCCGCCGAGGGTTTGCCATTGCGATGGTGGTGCTTTTGATGGTGGTTGTCGGGCTTACGGTGGGAATGGCGATGACGCGTCTGAGCGCCCAGTCCAAAACCATTGCCCGGCAAGTCGGCAAGTATCAGGATCACCATCTTGGACGCGGATTGCAAGAGGCCATCGGCGCCTGGCTTCGCCAGCAAAACGGGCGAGACTTGCTCGATGTGCTCGGAGTTGAAGATGGGCACGCCATGGACATCATGCTCGCCGATGGGTCGCAGGTCTCGGTCTATCTCCGCGATGCCCAAGGCGCTGCGCTGAGCAACCTCACGGGTCAGCCCGATCGACAAATCGAAGAAGGTGGACTCCTGCTTCGGAATCTTGCACTGACCACCACCGAATCTGAGTTTCTCAAACTCACACGCCCGTTTGGTCCAATGCCCATCAGCATCAACTCGGCATCTGACCGGGTACTCGAAGCCGCTGCCCAGATGGTCGCGGGCGAATCGTCCCCGCGGTTCCTCTCTGAGCTTGAAATCCTGCGCAACCAAGGGACCAAGGTCACCCGCGCCCAACTCAGCGCCGCCTCGCAAGCTGCCGGACTCTCGACCGATCAACGGGCTGCAGCCCTGCGAACATTCGCTGTCGATATCGAACTCTGGGCGGTCATGATCGAGGTTCGAGCAGGACGAGGAATGCACAGCGGCCGATTGATCTCCCGGTACGGCGGGATCACCAGGATTCGGGTCAATGCACGCAACAATGCAGGCAATCCAATGGAGATTGGTGCGTTCATCACTTGGAAAAATATCGGGATCAACACCCAAAATGTTGATTTGAGAGCACTTTATTGATTGTCAAACCCCACACATAAGACCTGACTTCCTGCCAACAAACAGACTACCCTTTGAAGCAAAATCAAAATGATCCCCACAACGATCTATGGCCTAATGACCCAGATCATGCCGACATAACATGAGCAGTATCAAACAAGGACCGCAAAACCCATGACCACACCGACAAGCCCAACCAAGGGTATCTCGCGATCTCAAGCCAAAGCCTGGACACTCGGCGCCCAGCTTGTCGCTGCCGGTTTTGTACTCGGCGCAGTGGCGTTGGGAGTTACTGGACTCCCCGAGCCAAGCATCCCCCCGAGAATCGATCCGGCAGGCAGCCCCATTGGGAAATACCCCGTCCAACCCACCTCCAAGACCAATGATCAAATCAGCGATGGTTCGGCACGCTCCCAACAAATCGACATCATCGGGCTTGCTGAACGGTTTGCATTGCTCGACAACGCGCCAACGATCACTCCATCCACGCCAATAGCCGATCCCCCCGACCCTACCCCCGCTCCAACCCAAGTTTACAACGAAATTGTCAAACGCGTCCGATACATCGGATTCATCAACGACCCAGAAAGTCGGCATGCTTTTATCCGGATTGATGGCAAACAACGAATCGTGGCGCTGGGAGAAATTGCCAAAGCAGGCGCACCTGAATTCCCTGACCTGACTGTCGAACGCATCACCCCCAATCACATCGTCATGACCGACGGCGACAAACGCGCACAGATTATGCTCGCAACCCGAACCGGGCAATCTATTACCCTTATTGGAGGTGGACAGGTCGAGGTGGCTGCTGCTGCCGAAAACGGATCGGTTCTGACTGCAGAAGACGAGGCCTCCATCTTATCGCTTCCTCCACGCCAACAACCCTTGGCCCGCCGCCGGCTCGAACGCGAACGCCGAGGATTATCCCCTGACCCCAAACCACGACGCCCAGCAGCCAAACCCTTAGGCACCGCACGCGGAAGCCTCCGCAGAAACAGACCCGATCGTGAGGATTAACCTCAAATGGTCGACCAGTGGAGAGAGGACCGCCCTTGAGTAATCGCGTGTGCTATATCCGAAGAGTCGATCGTGGCGGTGCCCTGCGCGGATTACGCCTTGTCGGCGAACACACCGATGACACTTGGCATGCAAATATGCAAGCCGATCCATCGTTGATTGCCGAATCTATTGCCCAAGGTGCCCGATGGATACGAGACCGGCTCGATGCCAGTGCCAGCAAATCACGCAATCTCTCAGTATTATGTCTCGACCCTGACGGCGCGGTCTGTTCGTGGGTTAAACCTGAAGACGCCGACACTTCTTTGCTCGACGCACTCATCGCAGGTACCTCTGTTAAGCACACTCCCGACGAACTTGATGAACCCGAATCTCACCAAGGAATTGGCGAGCGATTCCCCAAACTCCCCTTAGAGCTCAGCTTTGAGTTCCTAGACGCAGATGAAACTTCTGTGGGCTCACGAACTGCCGTAATCGCTTACCCAGATGTCCCGGGGCGTTTGCTCAAAGACGAGCTTGATACGATCGGCGTCCAGATAGATCAATTTACCTCAATCTGGCACGCCATCGCATCTGTCTGGGACCCGGGTACAGGCAATGCTACCCACGACTCGCAACGGATCGTTTCTTCTGATGCGCCGATCGTCGCCCTCATTGTGATTGATGCTCAGGATGGTCGGCTGATCTGGACTTGGTCGCGACAAGGACGGTTGATTGTCGGGGGCACCTCGCGCATCGCCCTTGCCCAAGGCGAGCATGAACATCTTCCACTGATCCGTCACGAAGATATCGCCCGTATCTGCAGCGACTGGCTCGGATGGTCATCACAACTCGGACTTGCACCCGTCAAAATCTTATTCATAGGTAAGCCAAGGCAAGTTGAGTCGCCTGCCGACCCTGCGTCGGTCTTACCCGAGCAGTCACAGCCCTATGCCCACCGCGGGCTCAGTGCTGCTCAAATCGGAGTTGCCCTGTCCAAAGCTTGGCCTGATGCAACAGTTGATCTGATTGAACATGATGATCCCATCGGCGAATCCCTAAACAAGCTCGCACTGGAAAATCAGAACCAAAACTTTGGGCCACTAAGCAACCTCGAAAACCGGCCCGGGAAAATTCATCAGCGAATGTACCAATGGGCTGGAATCGCCCTCGTAGCTATCTCGGCAATGATCGGGCTCTTGGGTTATGAACTCTTCACGCAGGCAGAGCAAGTCAACCAAAAGACTGACCAAGTCAAAATCCAACGACTCGAAGCCATCACCGACTTTGACCAAGCCCTTGTGCTTTCCCCATTTGTGGTCAAAGACCTCCAAAACCAACTCACCCAAATGCGACAAAGCCAAGGCCCATTAACCATCTCCAAGTCCAACCCAATCATGGAAGAGTTTGACACACTCTCCTATGTCTTAGGCACCCCAGGTATCGAGATCGCCACACTTCGACTCAACAACAACACCGTCACCATTACCATCCGAATCGAAGACATTGCCCAAGCCGAACAGATCAATCAGAGCCTGACCGCAATCAAAGGTTCATATCTCCGCTGGCACCCCTTTGAACTCAAAAACAAAGGACAGCAAATCGAAGTAACCTTTGTCGCCCGGTGGAAAGAAACCGGAGGTGACTCATGAACCCCCTCGACACTCCCCACAACCGGCTCAGCGCAGATGACCGATACGAACTCGCTATCAAAGCCCAGAATCAACAACGACTCAACTACCCTACTCACCTGATCGCACTAGGGCTGATCCTCGTCTTTACTTCAATCGTGATCCTCGCCATTGCATGGCAAATCCGGGCAGGCGCACACAAAGCTTACTTCAAAGCAACCAATGAACTCACCGAAATCAATCGACTCGTCACTGAAATCAAATCCCTCGAACTCGCCCAGACAAGAAACGATACACGCGACGAGCACGCTCCGATCCCTGATATGCTCTCGAAGTTCAAACGCTACGCATCACAAGCCAAACTTAAAAATGAGCTGGGCATCCCTAAGAATCCAACATCAAAACCAGAAGGAAACGCCCGCAAAATGACCTATCCATACACGGTAATGGACCCATCGCTCGAACACTTGCTCAACTGGGTGAAGATCGCCACAGAGCAAACCCCCGGGCTCGAAGTTACCGACCTGGAAATCAAGCCCACCAAACTCAACTGGACCATGCGGGTAACCTTTACACGATATGAGCGCATTGAATAGGAGATGCTTCAAATGAACACATCAACGATTGCCTCAAGGGGAACCAGACCAACCATACTCTTGACACTCGCAGCAATGAGCGCCCTGCCAATGCACGGCTGCTCGAGTTCGAGCCCACGCACCGATGGAGCGCGCATCTCCGAAATCAACCCGGCCATCGCCTACTCCCAGCGCCGGCGAACCGAAGCACTCAAACATTATAACGCTGCCTCGAAACTCCATGCCGATGGAAAACCCGACAAAGCACTGGGCGAATATCGCCAAGCCCTCGAACTCGACGACAAACTCTACGGCGCCTGGAACAACATGGGTCAGCTGCTGATGGATCAGGGCAACTTCGCTGACGCTGTCTCAGCGTACAAAATCGCTTCAGGACTCGAACCAACCGATCCGCGCCCGGAATACAACATTGGGCTCGTCTATCAAAAAGTCGGCTGGGCCCAAGATTCGTTCGAACATTTCCAAAATGCACTCGATCGTGATCCCAACTACATCCCCGCTCTGCGCGGAATCATCCGAAGCGCCGAAATGCTCGGCAAGGGTGATGCCCAAATCCTCGAATACATCCGCAACGCCCAGCTCAGAGAAACCGACGAGCAATGGCGCTCGTACTTCTCGTCGCAGTATTACCGCGTCGAAGCCTACATCACCAATCAGAAATCAAACTAGCAGCATCTCGAAAAATTGAAACTACAGCCGCTCGGCGGCCAGACTCGCCAAAGTGCTCCGTTCGGATTTCATCAGCGTGATGTGCCCGACAATACCCAACCCACGCATCTTCTCAACTGCATAACTCAACCCATTCGACGACGAATCGAGATACGGATGATCAATCTGTCCAATGTCGCCTGTCAGAATCAGCTTGGTCCCCTCCCCGATCCGTGAAACGATCGTCTTAACTTCATGAGGCGTCAGGTTCTGGGCTTCATCGACAATCATAAACTGATGCGGGATCGAACGACCACGGATATAAGTCAATGGCTCGAGTACCAACCGACCATCGGCCAAGAGCTTATCCGTTCGCTGCTCAGTGGTTTTGCTCTCGGCGTTCTGATTGGGTGCCCCGCGCGTCGACATGAGATAGCTCAGGTTGTCAAAGATCGGCTGCATCCACGCGCCGAGTTTCTCATCCTTGTCACCTGGCAAATACCCAATATCACGACCCATCGGCATGATCGGGCGAGCAACCAAAAGTTTGTCATACCGCTCTTCCTGAAACACCTTGGCCATCCCCGCAGCCATCGCCAAAAGTGTCTTACCCGTGCCTGCACTGCCCAAAAGCGTGACGAGTTTGATATCATCATCAAGAAGCAGATCGAGTGCCAAAGTTTGCTGAACATTGCGCGCAACAATCCCAAAAGTCGGTTTCTTCTGTTGCGCCACCGGGATCAGATGATCCGTATCAGCCAACCGACGCGCCAATCCCGAATGAGCATCATCCTGGGCATCCATCAAGATCACAAACTGGTTTGGCGTAAGCTCACGCGTATATGACTCGCCATCGGTTGGCCTTACTTCAAGATACGCTTCGAGTGATTGGGCCTCGAGCATTCGATCACGATAAAGCGTATCAATGACCTCCGACGAGGTTTCAAGCTCGAGAAATCCGGTATAAAGTCGATCGGCATCGACCTGCTGATTGAGAAAATCCTCGGACCTGATCCCCAACGAATCCGATTTGATCCTCGCTGCCAAATCCTTGGTGACAAAAATCGCCCGTTTGCCCGCCCGATGCAGCGCCCAAGCAGCAGCAATAATCCGATTGTCAGGCTGTTCCGACGAGATGACCGCGGGACGGTCGTGATCATCAATATCGATCGAAAGCGTACCCGTTGCTCCGCCAGCCTTGGCACCGAGTTTCGAGAGTTCAACACCTTCCGTAAGTTTACCATATTTGCGGAGCCGATCGAGGAACCGAATCGCCGAGCGGGCTGCCCGCCCGACATCATCCTCCCGGCGCTTCATCGCATCGAGCTCTTCGAGTACCGGATACGGAATCACCACATGGTTTTCCTGAAACACAAACAACGCATTCGGATTGTGGAGCAGGACATTGGTATCGAGCACATAATACTTGGGCTCACTGGTCTTGGGCGTAGGTAACGGTGGGGCCTGCTCGGATGTGGTGGTCATATCGGGGGATCCCTCCTAGGTATTCACCAAGAAAGTATATCGGTCCTTTGGCGACTTCGTGACGAGAATGATTGACTAAACAAAGGCAGCAACAATGAAAAAAAGCCCCGCTGCAATCGCCAACCCGAGCTTGACGAAAATCGACACCGCCCGACCTGCCGCAGCCCCGGTACCGGACTTGGCCGAATCTTTCCAAGTCTGTTGCACAATCCCCCGCTCGACCATCATCGCCCCAAGCCCTGCGCCGATAATCCCACCTGCAATCGTCCCCACAATCGGAATCGGAATGGCGAAAGTTCCCACGATGGCACCGAGGATCGTGCCCACGATTGAACCCAGCGCCCCGCGCTTTGACCCTCCAAACCGCTTTGATCCCACCGCCGAAGCAAAGAACTCCACCGCTTCGGCAATGGCTGCAAGAATCGCCAGCGCGAGTACGACCTTCCATGAAATCACCTCGGGTTGCCACCACATGCACAATGCCGAGATCAGCACCATCAACCAAATGCCCGGCAGCGTCAACACCACAAAGACCGCCCCGGCAATCCCTGTCAACAACGCAACCGACGCAATCACCCAAACTTCCCAGATAGGCCAAGTCATGGACAAGCCTCAGGATTCGGTGGCGTGGGTTTCTTCGGAGTCGGTGCCTGTATCCGCATCGGTATTGGCATCATCCCCATCTTCTTGGGAACCAAACGCTTTTTCTTCCATCGCCAGAATCCAATCCTCGACGCACGAATGCTGATAAGTATCGACTGCGATCTCTTTGCCTCCAAGCGTATCGTGCGATGGCTTGATCTTGAGGAATACGATAAACTTGTCCCACTTGCGTTTATCGACCTCTTTAAGATCCTCAGGCGTGATCGAAGCCCCACCTGGAAGTGTCAAAGTCATTGAATCAGCGTCCCAAGCGTACCTCTTGCTGCGAACCCGAAGCATATGAATCAGCATATACAGCGCAATCGCCCAGCAAATCACCATAATCATCCACTGCACCGCCAAATCAAAAGCATGCAATGGTTTGGGCTTCGTTGCACTCATCCAATGGGCAGCCAACTCATTGAGCTCGCGTTGAGGCGATTCGATCACCGTATACGCTTCATCAAGATGCCCCACCACCTTAAGTGCTTCGAGCCAGTTAAGCCGAGCAACCAACATCGAAGCCCGCAGAGTTCGGGTGCTCGAAGTGTTGGCTGCATCTTGGACATTCCGGTTCTTGGTTTCAGGGTCTTGAAGCCGTTCGAGCTCCTCAACGGGGGTGGTCACCGAAGATTCACGAATAAAAATCCCAAAGTCTTCCGCATCGGCTTTCTTGGCCTGATCAAGATATTGCCACTTGGCCCAGCTGGCATAGCGCTCGCCCCGCTTGGGATACACGCTCGACGCATCCCAGAATCCCCACACCCCAACGAGGAACACGATGGTGGTGATGATCGTCAGTTTAAAAATCCATCGTGGATTGAGCGGCGCCTTGGCACAGCTCGTCGAAGCGATCTCTTTATCAAATATCTGGTCGGCCATAGTGGATGGGCACTCCGAGCTGGTCGTGAATGGTCTGGATCTCTCAAGCGACGGGTCGCCTTGTGTGGCAGCTTAGAGGATATCGGCCAAGAGCCCTCAGAACATGGATGAAGGTGGTGGAATTCGGGTTCGGATCGGCAATTCGGCCATGAATCGCCCCCCGAAAGAGACTTTAGGCCCCCTTGGCGAGCCGACGGGCGTGCCCTAGGATACCCTCCTCTCCCGACCCCCTCTTGTCGATGCCCGGGCCCGATGCACGGGTGTCCTGTGAATCTGGTCAGGGCTTGACCGCAGCAGCCATAAGCAGCCGATATCCGGTGCCGTTGGTGTCCTGGGCATCGACAAGGGGGGGGTGGGAAGTATGGGATTCTGATTATCTCTGGATTATGGGATTTGCTTCACAAACTCTCCGGCAGTGAATCCACTCAAACCATAATTATCGCCTTCGAGTATTCTTACTTCTCTGGTATTCGTGAGAACTGAGGATATTTGGATAACTCGACATCGTGTCCCACCCTTGACGCTAAACACCTTACCAGTCAAAATCATATCCATTATTCCTACGGTATCATTTGCCACAGACAAGCTGACCAACCGGCTGTAAGACTCTTTAGAGACCCCAAGCAAAACAGCATCCCCTCCAGAAGACAATATCCCTTCTTGCCCGACAGAGACTATTCGAGATTGTGTGCTCTTCGAACGCTTTGTAGCTCCCGACGAATTGCTACTGCCCGATATCAACCAACCAGGCCAACAACAAGACCCCACAATGAGAACAACAATGATGAGGCCGAAAAAATTAGCAACTGGAGAAACAGGAAACGGATTCTTACCGTCACAATTGGGACATCGCTTTGCATTTGGTGCGACTTCGTTCCCACAGTATCGGCATGGTTTAGATGTGCTCATTTTTAATCCTTCGACCGTGGTTCATATCACTCGCTGATAAGCATGTCACAATCTACCAGAAAATTGGGCGAAATACAAATCGGAAGCATTTATTGAACACCTCACCTTCATTTAAACTATCCCAATGAACTCCATTGATCTCTTCGCAGGTGCCGGCGGGCTTTCGCTTGGTTTACACCAGGCGGGCATCAATATCGTCCTCGCCAATGAACTCGAAAAAGATTTCGCAAACACCTACCAAGCCAATCATCCAGACACACACATGTGCGTCGGCGATATCGCCAAGATTGATTTCGCCGCTCAAATCGAAGACCTTGGGCTCACCGACAACATCCAACTCGTCTGTGGCGGCCCGCCCTGCCAAGGATTCAGCACCGTCGGCAAAAAAGACCTCGACGACCCAAGAAACAGCCTGTTTTACCAGTTCCTCCGGTGCGTCGATGAAGCAAACCCCCAAGCGATTATCTTCGAGAATGTCTCGGGGTTCAAGACGATGTACCAAGGGCGGGTCTATCACGAACTCATCGAGCAGCTCACCCGCCGCGGCTTTGTCACTGACACCCGTATCCTCAACGCGGTGGACTTCGGGCTCGCCCAATATCGCAAACGGACAATCATCGTCGGCGTTCGATCGGATGACCTCATCGAGTGGCCCACACCACAATACGCCGAGAAATCGAACGGGTTATTTGGTGATCTCCCACCCTGTCGAACACTCATGGACGCGATCAGCGATCTGCCGCCGTTGACGGTATGTGGACAAGCGGATGAATATTTGTGCGAGCCTCAAAACGAGTTTCAAGAACTCATGAGGACTGGATCATCAGCACTGACAGAGCATAACTGTGCCAACTATGGGGCGCGGATGCAGGAAATACTCAAAACAATCCCGCCGGGCGGGAGCGTGCATGATTTACCCGAAAGATTGAGGCCAAAGAGCTACTTCGCCAACACCTACGCCCGACTCGTCCCGGACCAGCCCTCCCCGACCATCACGCGAAACTTTGGCACCCCATCGTCTTCACGCTGTGTTCATCCATATCAAAGCCGCGCCCTGAGCACCCGCGAGGGGGCTCGGCTTCAGGGTTTCCCGGACTGGTATGAGTATCACGGGTCGAAGACTTCCAAGAATCTACAAATAGGCAACGCGGTGCCACCGCCGCTTGGAAAAGTGCTTGGCGAGATGATCCACAAAATGCTCGCTCCAGAAGCATCAATGTCGCTCGTTTCAACCAAATAGCAGCCATTTTCGCTCCTAGACTTGCCCATGGCCTACACCGCACTCGCTCGCAAACACCGCTCCCGTACATTCGATGAAGTCGTTGGGCAATCGCCCATCGCCAAAACACTCAAAGCCGCGATTGACTCGGACCGGGTGCATCACGCCTACCTCTTTACCGGCACCCGAGGCGTGGGCAAGACCTCGATGGCCCGCATCTTCGCCAATGAACTCAATAACCCCGAGTACAAAGACGACATCGCTGCTGCCATCTTCGCTGGGCAAGATACCGATGTCATCGAGATCGACGCCGCCTCGAACACAGGCGTCGATCATACCCGCGAGCTCATCGCCAACTCGGCCTATCGCCCGATGCGCGGGCGGTACAAGGTCTACATCATCGACGAGGTACACATGCTCTCGATGCAGGCCTTCAATGCGTTGCTCAAGACGATGGAGGAGCCGCCTGAGCATGTGAAGTTTATTCTGTGCACCACCGAATCGCACAAGGTGCCCGCGACGATCCAATCGCGCTGTCAGCGGTTCGATTTCCGCAATATCCCCGTCGCGTCGATCGCCGAGCATTTGAAATCGTTGGTCAAATCCGAGGGGTTCAAAGCCGACGACGAGCTGGTCTTTACGCTGGCGCGATTAGGCAATGGGTCGATGCGTGATGCGCTCTCGCTGCTCGATCGGCTGCTGGCTTCGGGTGAGAAAAAACTCACGACAACGCTCCTTGAAGAACTGCTCGGCTTGCCCGATCGAGATTTGCTCAGCACCTTGATTGATGCGATCGCGGATGGTGATCCCAAGGTTGTGCTGCAATCCACCGGCACGCTGATGAACAAAGGCATCTCGGGCGAACAGTTGCTCGGTTCACTGCTCGAACGCTTCCGCGACCTGATGGTCCTCGGCTCATGCGGCCAAGACACGGATCTCGTTGATCTGTCCGATGAGGCGAGGAAAACCGAGTATGAGCGAGCCCGGCGGTTTGACGCTGCGGGTGTCGTCCACATGATCGCGCTGTGTGAATCCGTCCAGCGGGCGATCAAATCCTCGCCTGCGCCCCGGGCACTGCTCGATGCGTGCATGGTTCGATTGGCGATGACGGAGAAGATCGCCGATGTGGCTGCGTTTGTGCTCAGCGGAGGGCACGCTGTAAAAAAAACATGAGGGCAGCGTCATCGTCGATCGAGAAACCCGCCGAGGTTTCCAAGCCTCGACCAACGCTGCCCATGCGACCCGTCAAACCGATCAAGCAAGATCAGCCCAGCGAGGCTGCTGCATCGAGTCATCGACGCAAGATCCAGGTCGTCAAATCCGAGCCTGCGCCACCACGCGAAACGCCTCCAGAACAAACACAACCCACCCCACCAACGGTAAACCAGATGCGAGCACCGACACCCGAAGAGGTCGAGGCTGACCCATTGGTCAAATCCGTCCTCGATGTCTTCGAAGGCGAGATCAAATGGGTGCATCCAAAGAACAAATAAGAGACTCCATTATGTTCGACAAACTCAAAACCATGCAGGCCCTCGGGTCGTTGATGAAAAACAAGGAACAGCTCGCCGAGGCGGGCGAGCGGACCAAAGCCAAAATCGAGGCGATGCGCGTTGATGGCCAAGCCGGCGGGGGCGCGTGCCGAGCGATCGTCAATGGCAAGATGAAACTCCTCGATCTCACCCTCGACCCAGCGTTGCTCGCAGGGATGGCCGTCGATGAAAAAACCCGCGATCTGGCGACGGCTCTTATAAAGGATGCGATCAACGACGCCACCGAAAAAGCACAAAAACAAGTCCAAGAACTGATCTCGCGCGAAGCCGAAGAACTCGGGCTCGGCGACATCGGCGGACAAATCGGCGGGTTCTTGAACTGACTCCCCGGTGGCACAGGCGTCCCGCCTGTGTTCTTCTTGCACGAGCGGCATCAAAAGTCATCACAGGCGGGACGCCTGTGCCACTGATGAAATCAACCATGATCCGAACCGAACCCATCTCGACATCACTCACGATCAAGGTTGATCGCACGCCCAAGAACCATGAGCAAGCCGATGCGATCGAATCGACATGGCAAGATTTGTGCGCACAGAACCCGCGCTACTTCAATGGCCAAATGCTCGCGTTTGATTCGTACGACCCCGCGACCGGCGTGATCCGGGCATCGATTGAAGAATATAAAAACCACGCGGTGCGCGATACCGTTGATGTTGGAATCTATCTACTTGCAACAACCGCCATCATCACGGCCCCCGACGAGCAGGGCGAGCCTCGATATGTACTCGGGCAACGCTCGCCGAGCACGCATCAGTATGGCAACCGATGGGAACTGGGCCCCTCTGGCGGGGTCGATGTGCCTGCTGATGGCACCGATCACCTTGAGTTCGATGCGATTGTCAACGAACTCAAACGCGAGATCATTGAAGAAGTCGGAATCGAAATCGGTGCATGCCCAGCAGCCCCGATCGCCTTGGTGCATGATGATGCGGTCGGATCGGTCGATATTGCCATACAAATCACCCTCCCCGCGATGCCCGTGCTCGACTGTAGCTGGGAATATGTCGATTGCCGATGGATTCCCCTTGCCGAGTTGCTCGATTGGGTGACCAAACGACCCAACGAACTCATCCCCACCACGGTGGCACTGGCCCTACGATTGAATACATGACCAACAAATCATCGCCATCCTTGATCGCCTCCCAAACCATCGCCGGATTCCTCGACGCGCTCAACGCCAAGGTGCCAACACCCGGAGGCGGGGCCGCCGCCGCCATCACCGGCGCGACCGCAGCCGCGACGGCGGGGATGGTGGTGAGCTATTCAATCAATAAGAAATCACTCGCTGAGCACCAAACCTTCAATGTCGATGTGCAGGAGAAGCTCAATGCGATCCGCGCCCGGTTCCTCCAGCTTGGCGATGACGACGCTGCGGGCTATGGTGTGCTCAATGCGCTTTGGAAACTCGATCAGGATCATCCTGATCGCATCGCCGGGTGGGAAGCAGCGGTGGTCGGGGCGATCGAACCACCCAGAGCAATGCTCGCGTTGTCGATCGAAATGCTTGAACTCTGCAAAGAGTTGGTCTCGACAACCAACACCCAGCTCAAATCTGACTTGGGGGTCGCTGTGGTGCTTGGACAGGCAGCTGCCCGATCGGCCGCGTGGAATGTGAAGATCAATATCCCGTTGTTACCCCGCGATGACCAGGAGCATGCGCACAAAGAAATCGATACACAACTGGCACAGGCACAGCGATTATGTGAAACAACCGAGGCGAGGTGTCGATGAGTGCTGTTTCAGGATCATCGAGCCATCGGTTTGTGGATCTCTCCACCAATCCCAAGATCGCCGCGTTGACACAAGTTTTGCGCGAGGTGAGTGCTGTCAAAGATCCCACCGAGATGCTCAAGGCCTTTGGGCCTTGGGTTGGTCAACGGTTTCCGCGCGATGCGTTTGTGAGTGTGTCGATCCGCGATCTGCCCCCCGGGAAATATAAGATTACCCGCGCGATCACAAACCCCCAGAGCCAATCGAATCAGCCAAGCCCAACGGGGAATCCGTGGCGGGACTGGGAGCAACTGCCGACCTACGAAGGTGGATTAATCGGTGAGATCGTCGCCTCGGGCGAACCTGCGGTGGTGACAGGACTCGATCTGACGAAAGATGAACCTTTGTCCAACGCGCTCGGTGACTATGCACACAAGCTGCGCTCGGTGACGGCCATGCCCGCGTTTGACGATGGCGAACCTCTCAACTGGTCGCTGAGTTTCCACGAACAAGCCGACTGGGAAGATTTGGACACCTTCGTCGCGGGGTTACTCGATATGAACATGATGGGCACCGCGACGCGGAACTTAGTGTTTCGTAAGCAGGCAGAAGCCCTCAACGAACTGTTGATGAAACAATTCGAACAGATCGCCAAGATTCAGCGCCAGCTTCTACCCGAACGATCGCCCACACTCGACGGATTCATCCTCGCAACGAGCTACTTGCCGAGCAATGTCGCCGGCGGAGATTACTTTGATTATTTCCAAGGCGAAGACCATCGACTCGGAATCGTGATCGCCGATGTCTCCGGGCACGGGGCCGGGGCTGCGACCGTGATGGCGATGCTTCGCGCGATTCTCCATTGCTATGGCGATACCCTCGATGATCCCGGGTCGGCGCTCGATGACATTGCCAAAGTTGCTCGGTTCTGCAATCGCAAGCTCGTCGATGCCAACCTCAACGGCGAGTTCGCCACCGCATTCTTCTGTGTAATTGATCCCAAGACCGGCACCGTGCAATGGACACGGTGCGGGCACAACCCGCCGATGATCCGGCGCAAGGATGGCAGTATCGTACTGCTCGAAAGCGCTGCGACGATCCCGTTGGGTATCCAGGTGAACAGCGAGTTTCCATCGGACTCGTGCATCATGGAACCGGGTGACACGCTGGTCCTCTATACCGATGGTATCACGGAAGCCCGTGCTCCCCGCCATCTTTCGAATAATGGCGAGCTCGAGATGTTCGGTCCCGAACGACTGATGGAATCCCTTCATGCCTGCACAGGGATGCCCCAGTGCGCGATTGATGCGGTGCACAAGGCACTGTATGCCTTCACCCACAAGCTCGAACGAGATGACGACCAGACGCTGGTGGTGATCCAGAGGGCAATCGAATCATGAGCAAAAATGCCAAGAGCAAAAAAGAATGGTTCGACAAACCCGATCCAACCGGCAAGACCGATTCGGGCGAAGTCGGATTACGCTTCACCTGTACCCAGTGCGGCCACTGCTGCACCGGCCCCACCGGATTCGTGCTCTTTACCGATGACGAAGCAGCAGCAATGGCCAGAGATTTAGAAATCACCAAGGCGGAGTTTTATACCCAATACACCCGCGATACGCTTGTTGGAAAATCGCTCAAAGAGATCGTGGTCGACGGGTTTGGGTATGACTGCGTGTTTCTGGCTCGCGGCAAAGATGGGAAAACCGGATGTCAGGTATATGGATCGCGCCCTGAGCAATGCCGAACCTGGCCCTTCTGGAAAAGTAATCTCGTCGACAAACAAGCATGGCAAGAAGAAGCCGATGGATGCCCGGGAATGAACACCGGCAAACTCCACACCCCCGAGCATATTCGGCTCACCCGCGATCGGGTGGAGATATAAGCCGACTTGGCCCGTATAATTGGTGCCTATGGACGCTTTTTGGAAATTTGCCAAACAAACGATGCGGATGCGCGGGTACCTGATACTCGGGATGCTCTGCGCGATCATCTCCGCTGGCGGGGTGGGCGCGGGGATTGCAGCGATTGGGCCGACCCTAGGCATCTTGCTCGAACCAGACAGCGGCGGCTTACAAACCATCGCCCAGATAAAGATCGATGAAAACGAACGATACGCCACAATCCTCACCCCTTCATTGATCGAATCGCTCCCAACCGACCCCTACCACAGCATTGTGCTCATCATGGTGACACTCGCGGGGCTGACGGTCATCGGCGCACTGGCCAACTTCATGCACCAATATTTTGCGTTGACGGTGGTGCATACGACCGTCGCGCGGATTCGGCGCAAGGCCTTCGGGCAAGTGCTCGAGTTGCCGCTCAAAACGATCGTGGCCGAAGGGCCTACCGATGCGATCTCACGGATTGTCAACGACACCGAGGCCCTCTCGGCCGGATTCGTTGCGATGCTCTCCAAAGCCGTCGCCCATGTCACCAAGGGGTTTATCGCCCTCGTTGCGGCCTTCGTCATCAACTGGCAACTCGCCGCGGTGGCGCTCTTGGTCATGCCGATCCTGGCAACGGTCATCCGCAAGCTCGGCAAACGCATCCGAAGAGCATCCGGGAAGGCCCTTTCGAGCCGGGCCGATCTGTACCGCGCCTCGACCGAGGCGCTCCAAGGCTTGCGCGTCGTCAAGGTCCACACCACCGAACGCTACGAAGCAGGCCGGTTCGGGCGGATCAACAAAGAAGTCCTGCGCCAACAGCTCAAAGTCCGCACCGCCCGCGCCATCGCTGGACCCGCCGCCGAGCTCGTCACCATGTTTGCGTTGGGCAGCCTGACAATCGTGGCGGCCAAGCTTATTCTCGATGGAACGCTCGACAAGGCCGAGTTCATCCAAGTGCTTGTCGCCTTGGCACTCGCTGGCGCAAGCATCAAACCCCTGTCCGGATTGGTCAACGATATTCAGCAGTCCGGAGCTGCTGCCGATCGGCTCGATCGGTTGCTCGGCGCCGATCCAGAACCCGGACACGAAACTCGATTGCCCAAACTCGCAAGACATCACGACACCATTGTCTTCGATCGCGTTTCAGTCATCTACCCCGGCGCAACCGCCCCGGCAATTTCGGATATCTCACTCAAAATCAACCACGGCGAAACCGTTGCATTCGTGGGCCCAAACGGATGCGGCAAAACCACACTCTTATCTCTGATCCCGCGTCTGTTCGATCCAGACGAAGGACGCATGCTCATCGACGGTACCGACATCTCGCGCGTGCGCGTCCGATCGCTTCGCAAGCAAATCGGAGTCGTCACCCAAGAGGTCGTGCTCTTCAAAGGCACCATCGCCCAGAATATCGCCTATGGATCGCGTCACGCCTCACGCAAAGAAATCGAGCAGGCGGCTCGCGATGCCCGCGCGATGGAATTCATCGACGAACTCGAAGACGGACTCGACACCCAAGTCGGCGAGCAGGGACTCACCATGTCAGGCGGACAACGCCAACGATTGGCCATCGCTCGCGCAATTCTACGAAACCCGGCAATCCTGATCCTCGACGAAGCAACTTCGATGATCGACGCCCATTCCGAAAAACTCATCGGGGAAGTCCTCGATACCTTCTGCAAAAATCGCACAAGCCTCATCGTTGCCCACCGCCTCTCAACGGTACTGGGTGCCGATCGCATCGTGGTGATCAATGAGGGAAAAATCGTTGGGCAAGGCACACACGATGAACTCATCGAGTCATGTGCGATCTATGAGCAACTCGCCCGACACCAATTGATGGACTCATCTCGCGAGGCCAAGGATGACTCCTGATGAATGAAACACTTCCTGATGGACAAATCGTATTCCGGTGCGACTTTTGCACAATGACCTGGAACAAAGATCGCCAAATGGTCGAAGGCCATCGCGGGGCACTGATCTGCAGCCAATGTCTTTCGATCGCATTTTTAGAGTTGGTCTATCTCAACTCTGGATACATACCAAAACCAAGGGAAGTCTGCAAACTTTGTCTCGAAATTGGCCGTGATGGACTCCACTGGCAGAGCCCGGTTGATGGTTCGGTAATTGCCTGCAAGCGATGCGTCAAACAAAGCGCCGGAGTACTACACAAAGACCCGGACAATGCCTGGAAAAAACCCGCCGATCCGAAAAATGACAGGTAAATACATCGACAAAAACAAACCGGTTCCTTACGGCAATCTATTCTTCTGGGCAAGCAATGTTGTAAACATGCTCGAGATCGGCAATAAGAATATATGACCCATCATCTTGATGCACCAGTCCAGAGAGAAACTCCGTGTTCTCCGCAGTGTCAGGGAGCGACTCGATCGTATCGTTTTCACAATCCACCACAAACGACACGCCATCGACCGCGATTGCCGCTTTTCGTGAGCCAATCTCAGTAATCACCAGCATGGATTCGAGCTTGGTCGATATGGTATGAAGAATCTGATCAAACAGCCCATATATCTCGCCAAGTTCGGTTGTCCGGACAGACTTGATGCGTTCGATTGCTTTCTCTTGAGCACCTTCATCACGAAGCTTGAGCGCTTTCCCAGCAACTGCATACACCTTGCGATGTGGAGACTCGAAACGATCAATAAATGACTTGAGAACCGGGTCCTTCTCGGCAAGCTTACTCAAAGGCGATGAGCCTTCAACCACTGCTCGGTACCATTTCCAAAAATTGCACTGCGTTGGGTCTGTTGATTCAGAAAAATCTGTGCCAGAATAAATCACATCCTGGAGTGTGTTGAGCCAATGGGCATATTCGTCTTTAAACCCTTTGAATATCTGTGCAAACTGATCTCCTTGGGCTTCACGCGGATGAAACCCAAAGAGTGATCGCATATCGATCACTGGAATGATCGTCCCTCGATGATTAATCACTCCCGAAATATAATCCGGACTATGAGGAACACGAGTAATCTGTGCCATCGTCCCACTCATCAGCTCCACTGTTGAGTCCGTAGACATGCCATAGAGATTATGATTAATTTCAACAACAACATAGCGCGTCACCGAATCATCAAGTTCATCAGGAAAATGCCCGTCTTCGGTCCCACTCGGGGAAGAAAGTGTTGCCACGGCTTCGTCTTGGGGGGGAGTCTGTTCCATAGCGTCCACTTTCGGCTTAATCATGTGCTCAAATCACTCAAACCGAGTTATCTCAAACCGATCATTTTAACACAGGCGCACATGATCAAACTAAAGGTCTGATAACACCCCGTAAAAACTCGCAGACAATCCGACAGTCTACGAACCAGAACCGCCCCGAATGTATCTAGGCAATCGCGTTTTCCTCAAAATATGCCCTACAATTGAACTGACAAACCCAAGCTCGTCTGAATCGGATTGCATGCTCCTCCACGCACGAAACATCTCAAAGACCCACAGCGTGCGCACACTCTTCGCCAACATATCGCTCCGCGTTGACCAAGGCGATCGGATTGGGGTTATCGGTCCCAACGGGGTGGGCAAATCAACGCTCCTCAAAATACTCGCCGGGCAAGACCAACCCGATACCGGACAGATCGTGGCTCCCAGTGCGGTCAACTCCGTCTACATCCCGCAGGTCGATCGATTCGACCGAGGCACCACCGTCTTCGACGCCGTACTTGCCAAAACGCCAGAGCACGCAGCCAATCACCTCGACCCACAGACCATCGCCAAAATCGCACTGAG
Organism: Phycisphaerales bacterium; assembly: GCA_026982335.1. Classification (GTDB taxonomy): domain Bacteria; phylum Planctomycetota; class Phycisphaerae; order Phycisphaerales; family UBA1924; genus UBA1924. Next base: position 33,407 of record JALSHH010000056.1, on the reverse strand, counting down.
CCGAGTTGGGTTTGAGAAAGAACAATGGACGATGCAAGCGTCGACGCTCTCAGGCGGATGGCGCAAGCGATTATCGAGTGCCTGCGCTCTCTCATCGTGCAGCAACGAACCCGACCTGGTGCTCCTCGACGAACCAACCAATCACCTTGATCTCGCGGGCATCGCTTGGCTCGAAGACTTCCTCACTGCACGCATCGGCGGCCAACTCGCCTACGCGTCAGTCTTCGTCACCCACGATCGACGATTCCTCGACAAAGTCGCTACGCGGATCATCGAGCTCTCCGATGCCTACCCCGACTCGATGCTCAGCGTCGATGGCAACTACACCGAGTTCCTCCGTAGACGCGCCGAGTTTATCGAAGGGCAAGCCAAAGCGACCCAATCGCTCGCCAATGAGGTTCGGCGCGATGGTGTCTGGCTGGGCCGGGGAGCACAAGGACGACAAACCAAACAGAAAAAACAAATCGACGCCAGCGCCGACCGACGCGCCAAACTCGGCGAACTCAAAGCCCGAAACGAAGCCGCAACCAACACGGGCGCGAAGGTCGAGTTCGCTTCGACCGATCGACAAACAAAGAAACTCATCGCCGCGACGGGAATCTCCAAAGCCTTCGACGACAACACACTCTTCACCAATCTCGATCTGGTGCTCGGCGTCGGCGATTGTGTCGGACTCTTGGGCGCCAACGGCAGCGGCAAAACCACACTCATCAAAATTCTCACCGGCGAACTTGCACCCGATCAAGGCGAAATCCGATACAGCGACCCGATGCCCAGGATCGTCGTGTTCTCTCAGCATCGCGAAGACTTCGTGCCCACAACACCTTTGAGCGAAGCGCTGTGCCCGGTAAGCGATCGGGTGGAGTTTCATGGACAAATCATGCATATCAAATCCTGGGCAAGGCGATTTTTGTTCCGCGACGACCAACTCGCCCAACCAGTCGGTTCGCTCAGCGGCGGCGAACTCGCCCGCGTCCACATCGCACGAATCATGCTCGAACCAGCCGATGTCTTGGTGCTCGATGAACCGACCAATGATCTCGATATTCCCACACTCGAACTGCTCGAAGAATCGCTCGTCGATTTCCCAGGCGCGGTGATCTTGGTAACGCATGATCGGATGATGCTCGAAAAACTTGCCACGCGAATCGTCGTGCTCGATGGCACCGGGCACCAGCAGACCTGCCCAAGTTTGGATCAGGCGATCCGGATGCTCAACCAAAAGGCCGACGAAAAGACACTAACCAACATACCCAAGGCCCCGCAGGAAAAGGCTGCAAAGGTGCGCGACACGAGCAAGCCCAAAAAACTCTCGTATAAAAATCAGCGCGAGCTGGATACAATCGAAGAGAAGATCATGGAAGCCGACGAACAGATCGAGGCTGCCCAGGCAGCATTGTCCGACCCAAAGGTACTCGCCGATCACGAGAAAATGACCAAAGCTTGCCAAGCCCTTGACCAGGCGCAGGCCGAGTCGGCAAGGTTGTATGCCCGATGGGATGAGCTCGAGTCGATGCGATCCTGATGGCAGTTCCGCAACCAAAGAAATACTTTTTTCTGACGATCACTGACCCATCAAATCATGAATAGTTCAATCGCCCAACGCCGATGCGCATGGCTATGCTCGAGGCCATCTTCTTGCCTAGGTTGGCGAAGATCGCTGCATCGGATTCGTCGAACACATCGTTGGCCGTCGCAATAAACATTTCGACCCACCGGTCGAAGTGGGCTTTGGTTAGCCCGCCAAACCTATGAGCCTCAATGGGGCGTCCGGAATAAGTCCCTGCGTTGATTGCAGCCGACGACCAAAATCGAGTCATCTTTTCGTAATGCGCTTCCCAATCTTCGACCCGCTGATCAAAGATCGGCCCGAGTAAATCATCGTGCTGCGTACGCGAATAGAACAACTCAACCATCTCACGAATCTTCTCGATCGTGATCCCATTGGCTAACGAGCCTTGAAGCTGGTTTGTCTGCGAGAGATTCAGTTCGATGGGCTCAGATTCATCCATACACAATCATAGTGCTCGATACGATGACGGGTATAAAAAAGCGTCCCGTTGGTCATCACGGAACGCCTGTAAAAACGGTGCGAGAGGGATTCGAACCCACGGACCCCTTTCGGAGTCACTCGATTTCAAGTCGAGCGCCTTCAACCGCTCAGCCATCGCACCTGCTAATTGTCACCCACAACCGATGATCCAACCGACTCGGGCATACCAGTGTATTCACCGATCGGACGATTGTCATGCGATCTTGAAGCTTCTGGAGCCAGTCGCGGACGATAGCTCGGACATAAAGCAGCCAAGGCGCCAAGCAAGGCTGCCGTCTGGGTATTGAGTTGAACCGAATCGGTCAGCGACGCAAGGATCAACCCCAGAATCGCACATGTGGGCCCAAGCCCATAAAACCCTTCCGAACCCTGATCCCGAATCCAAAGCCTCCACCCCGCCACGAGCACCGCAATGAGCACGATCGCCCAAAGCACGACACCAACGATGCCCAAGGTGCTCCAGATTTGAAGCAGGCTGTTGTGCGCATGGGCGTGTACCCCCGAATCCGGGTCATGCCGATTCGCCCATGATTGGTACCCACCAGCTCCCACCCCAACGAACGGATGCCCCGCCCCGGCTTCAAACGCGATTTGCCCCATCTTGACGCGCAGCCCAGTATACGAGTCATACTCCCCATCCATAATCTCGGTCAGTTCAGTGCGGGTTTCATCAAGCCGATCACGGAGCCCATCACCTATAAACATCGCGGCAACCATGGCCAGCACGACCAACGCAATCGTCAAGATCAGCATCCGCTGCCAGTGGAGTTGCTTGATGATTACGCCAATGAGCACACTGATGACGACCAAGAGCACCGAAGCAATCCATGCCCCGCGGGTGCCCGTGGCCATGACACCCACGATGGCTGATGATGATCCAACGATGCCCAAGAACCGGGTCCGTCCTGTGCCAAAGAGCATCGCGGGCAGGTGAAGCCCCAACGCTCCGACCAAAATCGACCCCCCCACCACCGGGTGCCACCACCCAGCAATGCGTCCGGGATGATTTTGCACCAAATTGGCCAAAGGTTCGATCCCGAACCCATCGAACGCATCAAGAATCTGCGCAAGCTGGGCCAAGGCAATCCCGATACCCATCGCAGCGATGAGTACCATGCGTTTTTCGATCACCGGGAAAACCAATCCTACGAGCACGAACCAGCGCAGCTCAGCGATCTCACCCCATCCATGCGCCGGATCACCTGACCAGTTGAGCGTCAGCATCATCCATCCCGCCAGGGCAATCGCTGCGAGCACCACAGGCTGACCGAACCCGTGAATCCAAATTGGAAAAGTGTTGAACACCCGCACGACAAAGAACACCGCCAAGGGCGCAAAGGCGATCTCGGTCAGTGTCACGGGCCCGAACATGGCAATGAGCCCAAAGCACGCAAAGAGCAAGTGGAGCCGATCTCCAATAGGATCTCGCTGGTGCATCCGCACAAATGCCAAGTCGCATGCCTGACGATCGACATACTGCCCATCAAAAAAACCGATCACCATACGATCAAAAAAGCCTGTTTTTCGATCAAAATCTCGATTTGGCCCATGTGTATGCACTGTGTCACAACCCCAATTCAAGCAACCGATCACCCGATCTGCTGGTATCATGTTCGGTAGATACCATGATTCTACAGATTTGAAGCCCACGCGTCGCTTCAAATCTCAGAGAGATCGAATGAAAGCAGTCGGTTGCACACACGGAGATCGCCCATGAACGACATCAAGCAAGTCCTCGCCCGGGCAGCACAACGACTCTTTCTCACAGATTTGCTGCGCACACTCGCGATGAGCTCGTTCATCGTCCTGTGTATCCTCTTCTTCGCTCGGCTGACCCAAAAACTCGTCCCCACCGTCGAGATTCCGTGGAATCTCACATTCCTCATCGGCGCGGCCGTCAGCGTGCTCGGCGCCTTGATCTGGACAATGATGCGCAAACCAACCGAAAATCAAATCGCCCGCGAGATCGATGACCGGGCAGGCTTACGCGAATCCATCTCGACAGCCTTGTGTGTTGATGAGCACCAAGACTCATGGTCCAAAGCCATCGTCACCGATGCGTCGGATCGCGCCAGGCGGGTGGTCATCAAAGACGCACTCCCGATCGAAACCCCTAAACATTGGCCCATGCCCTTTGCTGCTGCGCTGGCAATCATCGCCCTCTGGTGGGTGCCCGCGACCGATGTGACGGGATTGCTGGCCAAAAAGGAACAACAGCAAGCCCACCAAGCACAGATCGAAGAGGTCCAGGCAACCGTCGATGAAACTGCCAAGCTCATGGAAAAAATCAAAACCAAAACCGGGATCAATCTCGAAACCCAAGGCGACGAAACGGCTGACGAACTCACGCCTGAAGAAACCCAGTTCGTTGATCCTGAAGAAATCGCCCGCGCCGCGATCAAAAAACTCACCCACCTCTCCGACAAACTCGACGAAAAACGCAACAACGAAGACGGCGCAACCTTCGATGCCATCAAAGACATGACCCGCCAACTCAACACCCCCGAGCAGGGCCCTGCGACTGAGATGGCCCGCGCAATGGCACGGGGAGACTTCAGCGAAGCCAAGAAAAAACTCGAAGAGATGGCCGAGGCAATCGAAAACGGGGAAATGAGCGAAGAACAGAAGAAACAGGCGGCTCAAGGGCTCGAAGCAATGAAGGAACAACTCGAGAAAATGGCGCAAAATCGCCAAGACCTCGAAGAGCAACTCAAAGCAGCCGGCCTTTCGGAACAACAAGCCAAGCAGCTCGCTGCCGACCCTGACGCACTCAAAAAAGCACTCCAAGAAGCGGGCGCGTCGGAAGAACAAGCGTCGCAACTGAGCCAGGCAGCCAAAGCCCAACAACGAGCCTCGGACGCTGCCAATTCGATGGCCCAGGCAATGGGGCAGATGGCAACAGGAATGCAGCAATCCAATCCCCAGGAAATGTCCCAAGGGCTCGAGTCCATGTCCGGACAGCTCTCGGATATGGAAAACATGCAGCAGGAAATGCAATCGCTCGAATTGGCAATGAGCCAGTGCAACGCCCAACTCGCCAAACTCGGCCAATGCAACAGCAACGGACAGGGACAAGGGTTCGGCGAAAATTCAAAACCCGGAGGCATCGGCAGGTTCAGCCAAGGCGACTCGCAAGGATTCGGCAAAGGCTCAGGCGGGCCCGGCAAAGGCATGGACGCTGGCCCAGATGCCCAGGCCGCCGACTTCATGCTCAAAAAAGAACGGGCCGATGTCCAGACCACCAACGAAGGCCCGATCATTGCTTCAACCATGGTGCAAGGCACGCAGATCAAAGGTGAGTCCACCGCCACCTTCTCCAACGCCGTCGCCAGCGCATCGACCCAGGCTGCAGAAGCCATCGAGACCAAACGCGTGCCCCGAAAACACGAATCAGCGGTCCAACAATACTTTGGTCGACTCGACCAAGCTGCCAAAAAAGCCCGCAGCGAGAAAATCGCACCCGCCGAGCAAGGCAAGGACGCGAAGAGTTCATCAAACACGAAAGACAACTAAGCAATGAATACCCACCTTCTCTCCTCCTTGGGCACCCTGACGATGTGCACACTGATACTCGCCGGGTGCGCCCGCTCAGATTCATCATCTGAGCAACCCACACTCACCTTATATACCAGCGTCGATGACGCCTTCGCCGAAATGGTCATTGATGCCTTCACCGAGCAAACCGGGATCGAAGTCCATGTGCTCGGCGACACCGAAGCGACCAAAACCACCGGGCTCATCACCCGCGTCATGGCCGAAATGGAACACCCGATCGCCGATGTCTGGTGGTCATCGGAGCCGATGGGCACCATCTTGCTCAGTCAGGCAGGCGCCCTCGAACCGGGCGCGATGCAAGGCATGGTCGGAGATGATTGGCCCGAAACACTTCATAGCCCGGACTGGTCATGGATCGGTAACGCAATGCGGGCGCGGGTGATCGTCTATGCAACAGATCGCGTGGACACCCCCCCCACCACACTCGCTGCACTGACCGATCCCAAGTACAAGGGTATCGTCGGGATGGCCCGACCGCAGTTCGGCACCACACGGATCCATATGGCGATCCTCGCCGACACTTGGGGAATCGAACCATTCACCGAGTGGCTCGAAGCGATGGAACACAACAACATTCGCCTCTACGACGGCAACGCCCGCGTCGTACAGGCCATTGCCATGGGTGAAATAGATATCGGACTCACCGACACCGATGATGTCTGGAGCGGACAACGCAATGGATGGAAAGTCGAACTGGTCTATGAAACAATCGAAGACCATCCCACTTGGCCAAGCGCAGGCCCGGCACTGATTCCCAATACTATCGCCATTGTCAAAGGATCGTCCAATCAGGAACTGGCCAAAGAGCTTGCTGCCTTTCTCGCCTCGCCAGCAGTTGAAGACCTGCTCTACCAATCGACCACAGGCAACACACCTGTCGACCCAACACTGCGCGCTCAATATGGCGATGCCCTGCTCGATATCGACCAGCTACCGGACTATGTCGGAGCTTCGGGTAAGGTCCGAGAGGCAATCAATGCGTGTGAGCGAGTGCTGATAAGCCCCTGATTGACCCCATATTTCTGTCGTGACCGTCGCATCCTGCACCACAAAAACATTGGAATCTCAAATCCACTTGCCATCAACAAGCGGCCGATGTGTTGAACCGATGCTGGGTGTGTGAAAAAACCGGCTCCAAAAATTGAGCTTCCCTTTCGCCCGCAAAATCGACGGGCACTCTTTCTGGGCATCCTGATCTTTCAGGCAGCGGTGCTCGTTGCAGGCGAGTTCCTGGTCGACGCGTGGATTCACACGGAGTTCACGCTTTCCCAGATCGCTGCCGATCGACTCTTTGTTTTTCGCATCTCCATTGCTTTTAGTGTCTTCACCCTCACCGGGCTGATTCTGTTCTTGGCTTCCAAACGCTACCGCGATGCACTCGAGCAGACCAACGACAACCTTAACAAAGAAGTCGCTCGGCAAGTCAAAGCCGGGCTCGCCAAACGAAACGCGTTGATCTTTGGGCTTGCCAAACTCGCTGACTATCGTGATACCGATACCGGGGCGCACCTCGAACGCATCGGGTCTTACGCACGGGTCATCGCAAATGCCCTTTCGGAGAAGCATCCCGAAATCAACCCCCGATGGGTCGACCGGATCGTGCTCGCCTCGTCGCTTCACGATATCGGCAAGGTCGGCATCGCCGATTCAATCCTGCTCAAGCCCGGATCCCTCACCCCCGAAGAGCGCACCGAGATGGAAAAACATGCCCTGATCGGGGCCGACACCTTGCTGGCAATCAGAGCACAACTCGGATCAGACGAGTTCATCGACATGGGCATCGAAATCGCACTGGGGCATCATGAAAAATGGGACGGCACAGGGTACCCATTTGGAATCAAAGGCCAAGACATCCCTCTCTCTGCCCGAATCGTGGCCCTCGCCGACTTCTACGACGCCGTGACAAGCAAGCGGGTTTATAAAGATGCCATGTCACATGAAGAAGCAGCCAAGCTGATCCGAAGCTTGCATGGCACCCACTTCGATCCCGATGTCGCCGACGCATTCTTTGCCAACCAGACCAAATTCAATACCATTCGGAAGCAAAACCAAGAATGCTCCGACAAATCTGCATTCAAGTTCAATACGGTCGAACACGCTGCCCGAGAGTTCATCAAGAACCAGACCCAACGCCAAGCGGCCTGATCTGCCCGTAAGCCGCCGCATGTACTTGGGCCATGCCCATCGCCACTTCAAACAGTATTGTTTCACTGATCAACGAGCATCTCCAAACGGTCGTTGCCATCCGCCGAGTCCTCCACGCCCACCCGCAAATCCTCTTTACCACGGAATGCACCTCGAAACTGATCCAATACGAACTGACCCAACTCGCCCTTGCCTTCGTCGACATCTACGCCGGAACGGCCTTACAACATCATCCCGAATCGGCAAACCTCAAAGGCACGGCTCGCACACTCAATATGGACACCCGGGCAACCACCAAAGCTCGATTCTTCGAGCTCGTCAAATCCACCGCCAAAACGATGGGATGCCGTGCCCAGATCACCTGGAATGATGGATATCCCGTCACAAACAACGACCCCGCCGAGGCCTGCCAAATGACGCAAACACATCAACAGCCAGCACTTACAACCAAACCCAAGCTTGTCGCCGAGACATCAATGGGCGGCGAAGATTTCTCATATTACAGCCCCGCAATGCCTGCGCGTTTTTATCTTATTGGGCTCAATGAGTCCGATTCCAAGCCCTATCCGGAATTGTACACCCCTACATTTGATTTCAATGACAAAGCAATCGGGATTGGGATGGAGATGATGTACCTATTGGCGCTATCGTAAGGGCGGATTCTGGTCGATGAACAATCCACAGATTTGCTCGTATATTGTTTATGCCGAGCCGTCCGAGAACCGATGGAGTGAGTATGAATCGTACAGCCAAAACCCTGATCCTCGTCGCCGGTGTTGCCGTGCTCGCCCTTTCGTCTGGTTGCCGTGTTGAGCGAACCACCGGCCAGCGTCACCAAGCCAGAGCTGTAGACACCATCTTGCGTGCCGAAGCGATGCGTCTCAACGAACAGCCCCTCTCCGAGACCACCCTCGAAGACTACGCCCACCTCAACGCGATGTATCAGGACTTGCTCCATGCTGCAATCCGAAGTGGTGAAGCTGAGCCTCTGACCGTCCAAGAAGCTGAAGACCTCCTCCGCAAGGTGGCATCAGAAGCCCGGATGCTCCCCGCGTTCCAAGAATGGTCACCCGAAGCCCAGAAGAACTTCGAAGAGAACTTCTGGCGTTTCCGCTTGAAGAAGTGGCAGCAATGGCGTGGGCCGGACTATTTGTACGAATAAATTGTACGAGTCAATCACTCGTTGAAACACAAACCAATGCACCCAGTCGATCGACTGGGTGTGTTTTTGTTTGCTCTAGATGGCACAGGCATCCCGCCTGTGCCACCGGGGGAGAGTCTTCGTCATACAATCCTCTGTGACCGACGATCCTGATACATCTTTTCTCGACGACCAAGGGCATGCCCCCGCGAGCGATCCGCCGCCTTGGGGGACCGAGTCGCGTGAAGCACGCTTGACTCGTTTGCACACCCAGGCCCGCTCGCTCCACGCGCTGCCGGGGGTGTATCTGATGAAAGATCACAAAGGCATCGTCATCTATGTCGGCAAGGCCAGCAAGCTCTGCGATCGGGTGGCGTCGTACTTCTTGCCTTCGACTGATCTTGGTCCTCGCAAGAACAAGCTGCTCGATGAAGTACATTCATTTGACACCTTCACCACCGAAACCACGTGGGAAGCGTTGCTCGCTGAGAATCGGCTCATCAAAGACATCCATCCTCGCCATAACGCAGCCCAGAAGGATGATCGCACATTTCCATACCTCGTCGTCACCATGCGCGAGGACTACCCGCGCGTGTTCGTGACGCGCAACCCCACCGGGATCAAAGCCGACGGGTCGAAAGACCCTCGCTTCTCGAATGCGAGTATCTTGGGCCCATTCACCTCGGCGGGCGCGTTGCACACAGCCGTCGATGCGCTCCAAGCGGTGTTCAAGTTCCGGACCTGTTCACTCGACATCATCGAGGGCGATAAGAGCAACCGATTCTTCCGCCCGTGCTTGCTCGCTGCGATCGGTAAGTGCACCGCGCCGTGCAATGAATCGATCTCGAAAGAAGTCTACCGCGCCGATATCCATCGCCTGCTCCGGTTCTTCAAATCCAAACAATCGACGATGCTTCGTGAACTCGAATCCGAAATGCAAACAGCATCAAAGGCACTCGACTTTGAACTTGCCGCCACGCTCCGCGATCAAATCTCGGCGATCCAAAAACTCGAAGAACGCGCATCGCCATCCGATCACTGGCAGCCAGAATCCGAGATCGGATACATCGACCCGCTCAAAGGCTGCACATCCCTTCAACGCGCCCTCGACATGGACAAACCCATCCGGTGCGTCGAAGGCTTCGACATCGCCCACCTCCAAGGCAACGAAACCGTCGCCTCGAAGGTCTGCTTCATTGACGGGCGACCCTTCAAACAAGAATACCGAAGATTCCGCATCAAATCCTTCACCAACGACTCGTCTGGTGGCGGACAAGGCCGGGCCAACGACGATTACGCATCCATGCGCGAAGTCATCTCCCGCCGATACCGCGATGCGGGCAAAGGGCACGAACTCTACCCCGATGTCATCCTCATCGACGGCGGGCTTGGCCAACTCCACAGCGCAATGGATGCCTTCGAGCAGCTCGACATTCAGCCTCCGATGGTGGTGTCGCTGGCGAAGAAGGAAGAGTTGATCTATGTACAGGGTTCAACCGACCCAATCAAACTCGGGCGAAACAACCCGGGCCTGCGCCTGCTCCAACAAGTCCGCGACGAATCCCACCGCTTCGCCCAGCACTATCACCATATCCTCAGGCGGAAAAAGACGCTGGGAGAGTGAAATCACAACAGCAAACTACTCTTGCCAAGAATAGCTCACTGTAGCATAATGATTTGCCGGCCATTTCCGCATTGATACGCCGCCATCATTCTCTCGCGCGGTATGATAGTCTCTTTTGGTTTCATAACACAGCAATTTTTGTATACACTCAAACTTGTCACAATTATCTATTGCTGTTTTACACAAATTGATCAAGTCATCAATCTTCGAGTATACTTGGTAGGGGGAAATCGCTACTCGCATGTTCTCCCTTTCAACAAAACCGCCGTATTTATCAATACCTAAGCCGGCACTTACATATGGGTATGCCGCGCGAAGCATATTGGCAATATCCAAATCCGGGGGAACTTGGTCGAATGGACCGTCGTAGAATGTGTTTCTTTGGATATCAAGCCTGCGGACACCAACCAGTAGCTCGCGAAAACTCGTTGTATCCCGCAAGAAAACAAACCCAGAGGCTATACCCAAAACCACCTGATATTTCCCAATGCTTTCCAAGACAACCCACCGGTCTACCAGAAAAGTCGATGAGTTTCGCAAATAATAAAAATAGTTTGTCTTTTTATTAAATACCAAAGAAAACCACACTCCGGATTCATCCATGACTCCTGTCACCAAATCCTCATTGTCATACAACTCAACTTGACCAACAGCATTGCGATATACCATCCCGGCATCGTGGAACTCTCTAACCTCATCACCGATAGCCACGCTATGCCCGCCGTTCGGTAATGGCACAATGCGAACATCGGTACCATTAAGCAGCATGAGACTCTTGAAATTCCTAGGGTCATGAATATTAAAATAGGCAAAGCTCAGCGACAGATCCCCAGAGTCGGAATCAACAACTATTCGAAAATTGCCAGACACAAATCCATCCAGCAGCCTTGCTTTGAAATAGTAATACCCTTCGGTTGGATACACTTTACAGATAGGCGGCAAGCGTTTGAAAATTTCATTCAAAACTTTCTCTGGCTCACTCAAAGTGGAATCAATATAACCACTGTCCTGCCCACCACGCCACAACTGCTCTAACTCGTGCTGGCGAAAAATAACGCTGCTTTCGCTGCTGGAACCACACGAGATCATTTGGCAGACAGTCAGCAAGACCAAACAAAGACAAAAAACGGATTTCATCAGTTCAAGTCCAACAAGGAAATATAGTCGGAGCCTGATGCCCACAGCCCAAACAACTCAGGCGGTAAGCGAAACGGATTGCCTGGCATGGTCACCAGTGATAGTCTCCAGTCATGGTCACCCGGCTGAGACTCGGCCAAAGACACCACCTCATAGTGATTCGCTGGCCAATCCCGACCAGGACTCCATGATTCCGAAATTATCATCATATGATTCGATGGCCAAGCCGAACTTGTCACCCTGTCGTGATTGGTGTTCCAAGTCCGACTAAGGTGCAAGAGATGATTCGCTGGCCACCCCGCGTTCTCGCTTGTGGTTTCATCATGGTCCGCATTTTGCCACGATACGATCTCAACATGGTCGTCAGTCTCTGTACCTTCAATGCTTAAATTTCTTAAGTGCGATGAAGGCCATGTAGCACTTGTCATTGATTGATGGTACCCGTCGTCATTCCAAGTTGAGCTCCTCGCAACATCATGGTTTGGGGGCCAATAGTCTTCAGATGATTCGCCCCAAGTTGATGAAATAACACTGTGATGATTCGCCGGCAAATCTGAAGAAGGAACCCCCAAAGTCCAATCCCAAGTCGAACTCAGTATTCCCAAATGATCTGCTGGCCAATCCCAGTCAACGGGAAACCCGGGCGGAGGTGGCCAAGTAGATGTGATAGTCTGGTTATGATCGTTCGGACCCCGATGCCCTCCGCCACCCATCGTATTCTGCCCAAACACCATTTCTACCAACGACAGTTGGTACCCCGCATCGCTTGCCTCGACAATAATTTGAGCCCACAAACCAAAAATGAAGGCTTCATCAGGAGCAAAATCGCCAGCAGCCTCAAAGAGCAGTCCAACATCCTCGCCATCAACCACACCATCTTGATTCATGTCGCCCTGCAATATCTTGGGGGCTATTGTAGAGACAGGCCCCGGATTGGCTATTTGCGCCACCATGTCTTCCCACGAAACCACACCATCGCCGTCAAAATCGCCAAACATCGATTTCACATATGCGATCATGTCCGTGCGAATTGATGCAGAATTACCTATTATGTACCCGTCCGAGTTCATGCGAATAATGGCATCTAAATGCAAGTTCGCTTGGTACACAAACTCATTCCTATCAACAGTCCCGTTTTCATCCGTGTCTGCATATTTTGCCACAACCTCCATTTGTCCGAGAACAAATGAAGATGTTGCTGCCAGCAAAGATGCTGCAACAATGTATGGTTTCACGAAAGACCCTTTCAAAAAAATTTTGTTTTAAGGAGAAAGGAGACAAACCTCGGCCCAGTATACCGTACAACCCCCCCCCACTGCAACTGGATTCAACCGGATTTGGAGGGTTTATTAAAACTAAAATGTGTGACTCATTTTTGAGTCATGTGTCTCCCTCACTCCTTGCGCTCGCACTTGATCTCCATCCCATTCTGAAACAGCGTCACCCGGCTCGCTTGGCCCTCTTCGGGCACATCAAACCCGATCTCCGCATCGACCTGCTTGTATCGGAAACGGTCTTTGGAGACCGCAACCACTTCGAGCGCCTGCTGCCCGGTGATCTGGGCGAAGAGTCGGCCTCGGACAGCACTGATGGTCATGTCGAAGCCCACGGCTGATTTGTAGACGCCTACGAGTTGGTCGGTGTAGGCTTTGTCGAACTTTTCGCCAACTTCAATCACGATCGGATCAGGATTCAGCCCAGCGATGGCTTGGACGATCTTCGTGCCGATGGTCGTTGTTTCGAGGGCGGCCCCATTGGCAAGCAGCACGACGGCCAAATCCAAATCGCGATTCACCGCCATGTACGATGAATATCCGCCGGTCATGCCGTTGTGCCAGTAGGTCGAACCATCACCAGCAATAAACCATCCGAAACAAATCTTCCCCATCGTCTCCTCCATGAACATCGGCTCACGCGACATGGCCAATGATTCATGAATCTCATCATCTCCATCGACAAGATTCGCCATCGCAAACTTGAGGAGCCCCGGCGCGTTGGTCACCCACATCCCCGCCGGGTCCATTGCCCCGGTCTTTCCCCATGCCTTGGTCTCGCGTCCGCCAGCGGTTGCCGGCGCGAGCATCGCCTTCTGATCTGCATCGAGTTCGATCGCAAAATCTTCAATCCCCATCGGCTCGATGATCCGCTCCTTGACCAACGCTTCATAATCACCCTTGTTCACCGAATCAGCATTGTTGGTGATCACGGTCCCCAACACCCCGACTGCGAAGTTGGAATAGGCCATCTTCGTCCCCGGCGTCGTGATCAAAGGCATGATCTTCACCGCGTCAAACATCATCTCTTGCGTGTATCCGCCGAACGGATTCTCGCCATCAGCCGGGTAGAGATTGATCGGCGCCGACATCCACCCCGAGGTGTGCGTCGTGAGGTGCCACAACTCAATCTCTTGCCCAGCCTTGGACTTCGCCTTGACACCATCGGGCAAGAGATCATTCACCGGCGTCTCGCGCGAGACTTCGCCGCGCCGGATCGCATCGGCGAAGAGTGTGCCGGTGATGACCTTTGAGATCGACCCGATCTCATAGAGTGTGTCGGCAGTTGGTGCTTGATCCAGATCGTAGTTGAGTGTGCCGATGGGATAGAAGTGCGTTTTTCCATCGTGATATATCCCGATGACCGCCCCCGGGATCAACTCGGCCTCGATCGCCGGTGTGATCTGCTTGGACACAATCTCGGCGTAGTCCGGCTCGACCGCGAGCACAGGAAACGACGCAAAGATAAACACAGAAGCAACAACAGTATATATTAAGTTCATGCCTGATTATACGGAAAATAAACCCGGAAGTTTCACGCCCTCAAGGCCCCATCACCTCTCATCAAGTACCGCATTGTACCGTGCCATCACCTTTGCCCGTGTCACCAGCGCCAAAGGCTTGGTGCCGGTGAATCCATCGACCAAGACCAGACTTGAAATCTCGTTTCTCGCAAACTTTTCCATCACGGTATCGAGATGCTCGTCGGGCTTAATGACCGGGAAATCACTCCGCATCAACTCCGCGACCAACAGCAACGGGATCGCTTCGCGGTCGATCAATGCCGTTCGCATATCGCTCCCCGTCACCATGCCGATGTATTGCCCATCGGCATCGACCACCGGAAAATCAGGCACATTGTGGTGCGCATGGAGCGTGATGAGTTTGCTCAATGGATCAGACGCATATACTGGCTCGGGCGGCAGGGCGGCGTATTGCACACTTGATACCGGCACATGGCGAAGCACCGACATATCCCGGCTTGTGCCGATGCGCACGCCCGCCCGACGCAGTTTGGCGGTATAGATTGAATCGGGCATCAACTTCCGCGTCACCGCGGTGCTCACAATCGCGGCGAGCATAATCGGCGCAAGCACATGAGGCTCACGGGTAATCTCGAACAAAATCAGAATCGCTGTCATCGGCGCAAAGGTCGTCCCCGCAATCACCGCCGCCATCCCGACGAGTGCATACGACGCGGGCGATGAACCCTCAGCAATCAACCCGAACTTGGCGAGCAGAATCCCAAAGATTCCACCAATCGCAGCGCCAGTAAACAATCCGGGAGCAAAAATGCCACCACTTCCACCTGATGCGAGGGTGAAAGTCGTCGCAAAGATTTTCGCAACAACCAAAATCCCAAGCACCCCCATCGCGCCCCACGCAACCTGCCCCATCTCGTAACTCACCGGATCGAGCAGCTGGCGGATAACCGCGTATCCATTACCAAAGAATCCAGGCACACTCGAATGCGCTTCCCCGAGGATTTCATTGCCAGGCATCTTGGCAAACGCCCACATCCCAAAGATCCCCAGCACCCCGAGTATCAACGCCCCAAACACCGGCTTGAGCACCGGGTGAAGCGTCATCTTGTCAAATACATCCTCACCCCGCTCGAGCACCATCGTAAACGACCACGCCCCGAACGCACACAACAACCCAAGCACTATATAACTTGGAAGTTCAAGCACACTAAAAACATAGTTCGGTAACTCGGTCGCAAAGATTGCGTTGTTATCGTCTAAAAGCACCTGCGTCATCGCCGTGGCAAAAACAGACGCAATCACAATGGGCGTAAATGTCTTGAGTGAAAAATCCCTCAACAAAATCTCGAGTGCAAAAAACACCCCGGCAATCGGCGCATTAAAAATACTCGATATCCCCGCTGCTGCCCCGCACCCGACGAGTGTTCCAACATGACGACGCGGCACACCGATCTTGCGCGCAACCACCGACCCCGTCACCGCCCCGATCTGCACAATCGGCCCCTCCGCACCCGCCGAACCACCTGTGCCCACCGTGCAAATACTCGCAGCCACTTTAACCAATCCTATTCGCGCCGGAATCTTCCCACCATTGCGCACAATCGCATCCAAAACCTGAGGCACCCCATGCCCGCCGGCCTCACGCGCAAAACGATACACCAACAACCCTGTGAACAACGCGCCAACCATCGGAATCACCGGAAGCGCCCACAACGGCCAATCGCCCTGAAGACCCTCAGTCCAATGTTCCGTGCGCATCAGCCCCTTGGCAAACAGCACCGCACCCATCGCCGTGACCACACCGATGATCGCACCGAGCACATTGAGCCACCCATCTGGATGATCATGCACCCAATTGCCTGCCTTTCGTAAAAATATCTTTGGAAGACCGATCATCGCACCTGCATGATATCCATCAACTCAAGAGAATTAGGACGCAAAACTAGGATGCAATCGCCCGCGGATCCTCAAGAAGCACCAGCTCGTCCACCTTGGGCGCTTCAGGTAAAGGCTTACCTTTGGCATCGGTTAACACCGTTCCATCCATCCGGGTAATCACCATCACCGGATGCGCCTGCTCATGCTCGGCGAGCCTGGCTTCAAGATCCGCCTTCACCTGCTCGTCAAGCCCCGCCCACTTGCCCCGCCCGCGACACTTTGGGAATCGGCTACACCCAAGCCAAGGTCCACGCGCACCATTACGCAAATTCAACGGGCTCTCACAAGTCGGGCACGGCAACTCAGTCTCCAAAGGTGGTACGCTCGGAGCATTCACAAACCCATTTTTGTCGATATTCAAAATCAACCCATCATCATTCGTTTCGCCCTCTTCGAGCGGCATCGTCAAGAATGGACCAAACCGACCCGTCTTGCGAATCATCGGACGCCCGGTCTTAGGACACTTCACATCCACAAACTCCGCCATCTGAGGCTTGCCCTCACGATCACACGGACACGCATAGTTGCAGTCAGGATAAGTCGAACAACTCAAGAACCGGCCGTTCTTACCAAACCGGTACACCAACGACGAATCACATTTCTCACACCGATACTCCTCAGGCGCAGGCCTAATCTCCGCCTTGGCATGTGTCATCTCCTCGTGTGCCCGCTCGAGACTCTTCGAAAATCGTCCATAAAACCCCTCGAGCATCTCGATCCAATCAAGATGCTCCTCCTCGATCTTATCGAGTTCCTCTTCAAGATAACGCGTATATCCCAAATCCATCAGTCTCGGGAATCCCTCAATAAGCTTATCCGTCACCACCTCACCCAGATCCGTCGCATAAAACGCCCGTTGAATCTGCTCAACATACTTGCGATCCTGAATTGTCTGAATAATGCTCGCATAAGTTGAAGGACGACCAATTCCCTCGGATTCAAGCGTCTTAATCAAACTCGCTTCAGAAAACCGACCCGGAGGCAAAGTGAATTTCTGATTCACCTGAAAATCAAACGGATACATCGCCTGCTGCTCTTCGAGCTTGGGCAAATTAAGTTCATCACCCGAAGTTGGCACCCCGGAAACCCGGTAGTGCCCATCAAAAACCAGCGTCCGCCCGGTCGCCCGGAAGAGTGCTTTGTTCGCCTCGCCTCCCCGGATCATCACCGCCGTCGCGTCCCACTGAGCAGGCGCCATCTGGCAGGCAACAAAGCGCTCCCAAATAAGTTTATAAAGTTTATATTGATCAGGCTTGAGCGACTTGGCAATCTGATCAGGATGGCGCGAAACATCCGTTGGACGAATCGCCTCGTGAGCTTCTTGCGCTCCCTTATTGGTGGATGTGAAGAAATTAGGCTTCTCTGGAAGGTATTGGTCCCCATAAGTTGAACCAATATGGCGGCGTACCGCATCAAGTGCGTCACCATCAATATGCGTCGAATCAGTACGCATATAAGTAATCAATCCCACCGGGCCCTCGCCAGGGATATTCACCCCCTCATAAAGACCTTGGGCTGCCCGCATCGTCCGCTGAGCGCCAAATCCAATCCGCGATGACGCCGATTGCTGCATCGTTGAGGTAATAAACGGCCCGGGCGCGCGCGATTTAGTACGCCTGGTTTCGATTGCTTCGATCGTATAGCTCGCATCCGAACCAACAACGCCGCTGATTGTGCGGACCCATCTGGCAGGCCCACGCCCATGCTCGTCTTCAACAACTTCAGATTTGATCTCACTCAATCCACACGACGCCGCAACCGTCGCAACCGTCGCGCCCAGATCATAACTCTTGGAATCACCAAACGCCTGCGCTACCGCTTGCAGTCGTTCCGAAACCGAATCCTCGTTGAGTACCTCAGGCTCAGGCACAATCTCAGCGCTGACAATCCGAGGGGCAAATTTGTGCCCATCGAACTCAACAAGCTCGGCCCGCACTGTATTGTTCCGCGCCAACCAAGCATTCTGCGATTTGATCGTTCTCCCTTTACCTTTGTCATCACGCTCACTGAGGTACGCACGCCACTGTGCCCCAAGCTCCCCTGCCTTGGCGCTCTCGAGGGCAAAGTACCCTTGGATCGACCAGTATTCATCGGGAATAAACGCCCGAATCGCCCGTTCTCGCTCAACAATCAGCCGCACCGCCACCGACTGCACCCGCCCGGCGGATAGTCCACGCGCAACCTTCTTCCACAACAAAGGCGACACCTGATACCCCACGATGCGATCGAGAATCCGCCGAGCCTGCTGGGCGTTGACCCGCTCTTCGTCAATCGGCTGGGGATTATGGAATGCCCTGTCAATCTCTTTCTTCGTAATCGCGGTAAAAATCACCCGCTTGGCATCTTTCGAATCAATCTTGAGTTCCTGCGCAAGGTGCCAAGCGATTGCTTCACCCTCACGATCAAGGTCGGTTGCAAACCAAACAGTGCCCCCACTGCCGACAGCATCCTTGGCAGCATTCTTCAAATCCTTGATGACTTGTTCTTTACCTTTGAGGATTTCATAACTGGGTTTGAAATGGTTGTCTATCTTCACCCCAGGCACCGGGTCTTTGACCCCCTTGGGATTTTTGCTCGGCAGATCCCGCACATGACCAACCGAGGCAAGCACGATGTAGTCACTCCCCAAATGCTTATTGATGGTCTTGGCCTTGGCGGGGGATTCCACGATCACCAAAGACTTACCGATGGCATCGCCTTTTTTGTAATTCGATCCGAACGACTTGCCCGCAACCTTCTTGGTGGTTTTCTTGGTGGTTTTCTTGGTGGTTTTCTTGGCCATATGTTCGATTCTCTTGGGGGTGTGGGGTGCTGGAACTTGGCTGGTTGGAGTTTCCCCCACCTATATAAAAGGAGTCGGGCTTTGAGGGAACGCGGCAAAAGCCCAATTGTCAAGTTTTCAGTCAAAATCTCCACATAAACACAGATCAACGGGCCATATCTTTCCCCACACCCCCCAAACACACCGCTCGCAAACCTGACCTACCCTTCCCCCATGACCATCGCCCACGAAATCAATTTTGACGGCCTCATCGGCCCAACCCATAACTACGCCGGGCTCTCCCCAGGTAATGTCGCCTCGGCCACCAATGCGGGAGGCACCTCATTGCCCAAAACCGCTGCCTTGCAAGGACTTGCCAAAATGAAAACCCTGATGGACTTTGGGCTTGCCCAGGGCGTCTTTCCCCCTCAGCACCGCCCAGACCTCAATGCCCTGCGCCGGATCGGGTTCTCAGGCTCAGACGAACAACTCCTCCAATCCGCCCATGATGCAGACCCGACCTTGCTCGCAGCAATTTGGAGCGCCTCGAGCATGTGGGCGGCCAACGCCGCCACCGTTTCACCCAGTGCCGACACCGCCGATGCCAAAATCCACCTCACCCCCGCCAACCTGATCTCGAACTACCATCGCTCACTCGAACACCCCACCACGACCCGCATGCTCCGCATGATCTTCAAAGACGATGCCCACTTTGTAGTTCATGATCCCCTGCCCGATCAGATGCGCTACGCCGACGAAGGGGCTGCCAACCACATCCGGTTCGCTGCCCGTCATGGTGAACCGGGCGTTGAAATGTTCGTCTACGGGTTCGACCGCGAAGACCCCGCCAGCGGAGCACGCAAGTACCCCTCGCGCCAGACCCTCGCTGCATGCCAGGCCATCGCCAGACTCCACCAGCTCGACCCAGCCCGAACCGTCTATACTCGTCAGCACCCCGATGCAATCGACGCCGGGGTCTTCCACAATGATGTCATCGCCACAGGAAACGAAGCAGTCTTCTTCTATCACGAGCAGGCCTTTGCGACTTCACGATCCATGATGACCGATATCGCAGGACCTTTGGGTCGCCCGTTGACCATCATCGAGGCGAACAACACCGATTTCTCCCTCGAAGACGCAGTAACAAGCTACATCTTTAACTCCCAGATCATCACCCTGCCCGATGGCACCATGGCCCTGATTGCACCGCTCGAATCCAAAGAGAATCCACGCGTTGCCCGTTTCGTCGAGCGCATGGTCAACGACGCTTCAAACCCGATCAACGCGGTTCACCACCTCGATGTCCGCGAGTCCATGCGCAACGGCGGCGGCCCCGCCTGCCTGCGCCTGCGCATCGTGATGACCGACCAAGAACGCAACGCCCTCCACCAAGGAGTAATGCTCACCGATGCGATCTACCAATCGCTCACCGCTTGGATTGAAAAACACTACCCCGACAAACTCTGCGCCGATGACCTCCTCGATGCCAAACTTGCCCGCTCGCTCACCGATGCACTCGACGAGCTCACACAGATCCTCAATTTACCCGAGTTATACCCGTTTCAACACTGAACAAACATCGAGCGCCACCAGAGTGCCTCCAAAATAACTGACTCACAAAGCAAATCTGCGCCTAATTCTCAATCATTGTCCCAAAAAGAATGTCTTAGGCGATCCCCACTCAACATCCTGATACCTTTGACACGATATAGAGACAGACCCTTAGGTTATCGAACCCCCTAAACAGGGGCACAAAGATAGCGGTGTCCACTCAACCCACAAGGATTCATATCCATGTCCGACGACCATCACATCCCAACCGCATCGCACAACCTGAGCCCCGAACCCGGCGAACGCTTGGCGCGCCCATTTACACGATTCGCTCAACTTTCAAGCTCAGGCGGGATCGTCTTGCTGTTGATGACCGCGATCGCCATGATCTGGGCCAACTCGAAGTACGCAGATACCTACAACGAAATTTTTAACGAGACTGAGACCCGAATCACGGTAGCCCATAACCCCCATCATGCTCCGGCCGGGGATCATGATACCCCCGATGCAAGTCATGACCTTGGTACCAAGCACCCTGATGAAACCCAGCACACACCTGATGCAGATGCCCTCGTTGACGATGCTGCCCAATCCCTTGGCGACAAAGGCTACGGCGACAAAAAAGACAAAAAAATCGACAAATACGCCTGGTCACCCTTACCCGAAGAGCCGCACTGGTGGCAAGGGCACTCGACCGTTGCTTGGATCAACGACCTACTCATGGCGATCTTCTTCCTCGTCGTAGGACTTGAGATCAAACGCGAAATCCTCGTTGGTGAACTGGCATCACCCAAACGAGCTGCATTACCAATCTTCGGCGCCATTGGAGGCATGCTCGGCCCGGCATTACTCTTTGCCGCCTTGAACTTCGGCAAACCAACCATTCATGGGTGGGGTATCCCGATGGCCACCGATATCGCCTTTGCCGTTGGTATCTTGGCGATGCTTGGCTCACGCGTCCCCCGCTCGTTACTTGTCTTCCTCACAAGTTTGGCAATCGTCGACGATCTTGGTGCCTTGATCGTCATCGCAGTGTTTTATACCGAACAAATCCAACTCGCATATCTCGGATATGCCGGCATTGTCATTGCTTTCTTGATATTCATGAATATCCTGCGCGTCCGATGGATCACCCTTTATCTTGTGCTTGGATTACCCTTGTGGTATTTCGTCTATGAGTCAGGTGTCCATGCAACCATCGCAGGCGTACTCCTCGCAATGACCATTCCCGCCCATGCTCGAGTCAATGCCGTCAACTTTATCTCCTCGACCCGCAAGGCACTTGATATCTTCGAAAAAGCCGAAGACAACCCGGACGCTGATGTCACCCAATCATCCGAACGCAGGGCAGCAGTCAATGCCATCATGAAGAACTCGCGCCAGGTGCTCCCCCCATTGCATCGAATCGAGTATGTCCTTCACCCTTGGGTCGCCTTCTTCATTATCCCAATCTTTGCTTTGGCCAACGCAGGCATCCCCATTCATGGCGGCGTACTTGAAAACTTGGGAAATTCCCTATCAATGGGAATCATCCTTGGACTCTTCGTTGGCAAACCTCTGGGCATCGGTGTCATGTGCCTTATTGCTGTCAAGCTTGGAATTGCCTCGTTGCCAATAGGCGTCTCATGGCGGCATATTGTCGGCGCGGCCACCCTGGGCGGAATTGGGTTCACCATGGCCATCTTTATTGCCAACCTCGCCTTTGCCAACTCGCCAACTGATCTCGAACATGCCAAACTCGCCATTTTGGCTGCCTCGGCAATCTCGGCGATCGTGGGCGCCGGGCTGCTGCTCAGCTGTAAGCCCAAACCAGAACCTGAACCTGAATCTATAGGCCCCCTGGTCGGTCACTGATCAAATCTCAGACCAACTCACACCCCCCCACACTCCCCACAGTCTTCTGGCTGTGGGGTTTTACATGCGTCTGACCTTGATCATACACGAAGTTATCGGAATTTTTAGAAGTCTGGAAACGGCACGCCTTCACCAGGATGATAAGTAGCATCTTCGATCAGATATAACCCCAGCACCCACCCATCAACCACATAAGGGTCAAGGAGAAAAAGCCCTTCAACCGTACCGTACCCAACCGCACTGTTGCCAAAATCCACATCGTGATTCAGCATCACCTCAATGGCATCATAGGGCGAAGGTGGAATCCCGATACAACACCCATCCCACGGGTTCTGCATCACCAACACCTCACGCGTCGTCGTGGCAATCACGGGCACCAAAGTATTCCCTGTAATCCGCACAAACCGCTCATCAATCACATCGAGCCAATCAGGAAGTACCTCTTTGCCTGCTCGCGGATTGTATCCGCGCTCGACTGAACGCATGGTTATCCAGTCAAGCACAAACGGGTCGTCTTGTGTGCCCGACCCGGTGATGATTGTCCCCGTCGCGTTGATCTTGAGTGTGCCATCGCTCAAACGCTCATAGCTCGATTCAGGCTCAGGCTCAGTTTGAACAACGGCCGGCTCTGCAGATTCAAGAGGAATGGCTTCGGGGATCGGTTGCGCTTCGGTCATCGAATCCTGGACCACTTCTTCAACCGCTTCTTCAACCGCTTCTTCAACCGCTTTTTCAACCGCTTTTTCAACCGCTTTTTCAACCGCTTTTTCAACTCGTTCAATAACTGGTTCAACAGCTGGCTCAGGCTCGGGGATCGATTCAATAACTTCCTCGACCTCCTCGATTTCTCCCAAAGCCTCCATCGCTTCTTCGATCATCTCGGCGGCAACTGATTCTACTTCGATCGATTCTCTCTGAATTGATTCCCTCTGAATCGGTTCTGCTTCGACAACAGCCTCAACCGCCTTGGAGTCTTCACCCTCTTCGCGTTGAACAATCTGCTCCACTGGCTCGGGTTCTGTTGGTTCTGAATCTGGCTGATCAATCGGCCCAGCGGAAGATGCTTTGGCAGGACGCACACTCCGGCGTGGACGCACCGGAACTGTTTCATGGGCGGCATCTGCAACCACGGCCACATCATTTGTGCGCACACGCTTGGTATAAAGCCCTGCCGTAAGCATCACCAACCCCAAGATGAACAACCAAAACCAACGCAAAAAGACGCCTTCCTTTTTTCTTATCCAATCGGACGCAACGACCGAACCACCTCGGTTCGATACGCAATCAACGCAGGGATCACCCCGGCGAGGCATGAGAGTGCAATCGTCGCCAACACAATCATCAAATATCCATCCATCGGCAAAGTCGGCTCGACCACAATCCCAACACGGGCATGAAGAATCCCCGAAACCACCTTGCCCGCGGTGACCGCAAGCCCAAGCCCAGCGAACCCGCCGAGCGTACCGATGATCGCGCTCTCGGTGAGCACCAAGTTGAACACCCGCATTTTCGACGCCCCGAGAACCCGCAGCACCGCAATTTGGCGCCGCCGTTGTTCCATCGAGTTATACAGCGCGACCAAAATCGAGATCCCCGACGAACACATCACCGCAATGGCCATCGCCAAGAGCACCTGGTCGATATTGGACACGACCGTAAATAAATTGCCCACCGTGCTCGATGGACTGGCGACGGTCCAATTGGGATCGCTCCGAAGCATGCCCAAGACCTGCACCAGCGCAGCTTTGCGCGAACCAATCGAAGCATAGATGCCTGTAATTTGACGATCGGCATCGGTAAGGTCATCAATGGTTGTGGTGATCCCATGCCCAAGCCGGGATTCGCGTCGATCGTGGGCATGGAGGATCCATGAGGATTCCAAGCTGGTAAAAAGCGCACGATCGTGGGCAGTGGCTGTTGGATCAAGCACCCCGACGACCGTAAAGGCAAACTCGCCATGATCATGCCCGCCCATGGCTCGTGGCGCACCATGTTCGAGTGTAATCGAATCGCCAATCTTGAGTCCATGAACCTTGGCTGCTGCCGATCCAACCACCACCTCGAAAGGCGAGGCGAAGTAGCTGCCCGATGCCAGTGACCACCGCTGCCCCATCGCAGGCTCGAATGATTCAAAGAATGCCTCCGTCGTACCCATCACCGGTGAGCCCCGGTACGAATCACCAAGTTGCGTCGGGATGGTCCAAGCAAAGGGATACGCCAAGATGAGCTCTTCGTACTGGGTATACAGAATCGGGTTGCCCGGCGCATCGGCATAGAACATCGAGTTGAGCACGCTGGCAAGCGGGCCTGGCTCTTTGGAGATCAGGATCTGCACATTGCCCGTACCTCGGCGGAAGGAGTCTTCGCCCGCGCTGCGCATCGAAATCAAAAGTGTCATCAACCCCGACGCGATCGCCACCGTCAAGATGGTCAATACAGTCGAAAACCATCGGCTTCGCATCGAACAGGTCACAATATTCCAATCACTGAGCGCCATTTAGACTGCACTCCGATCCAGAACCAAGTCCTCAAGGCGATGATGGCGATCAAAGCGTTCAATCAACGACGGGGCGTGGGTGACGCAAATCAGCGCTGCCCCGATGGATCGGCAGGCATCTTGAAGCAAATCCATCGCAGCGATTGCAAACTCCGGATCAAGCGCCGCGGTCGGTTCGTCAGCAAGCACCACGCTGGGCGCACACGCCACCGCACGCGCCACCGCCACGCGCTGCTGCTGGCCGACACTCAAATCCTGAATCCGCGCATCAGGTCTATTGATCCCGAGGGTTTCGAGCAATGCCATTGCTCGTTCGCGATGTGCCCTGCGTGGGAGCTCGGAGAACATCAGCGAAGCATAAACATTCTCGACTACGGTAAATCCATGGAGAAGCTGAAAGGTTTGAAAGACCATCCCAATGTGCCGACCACGGAACCGATCACGTTTTGATCCACGCAGTGCATGAACATTGGTGCCTTGGACTTTGATCGTGCCTGAGGTAGGATTCATCAATCCGGCAATCAGATGCAAGAGCGTGCTCTTACCACATCCGGATTGCCCGGTCAACACGATCTGCTCAGCCGATTTGATCTCCAATGCTTCGATCACAACAGCCCAGCGTTCGCTCCGCGGATACCGATAACGCAGCGATTTGATTTCAACAACGGGCTCGGTACTTTGCATACTCATAATCTGGCCCGAATCCTATGGCAAGGGAAGACCAACAAGTCCGCAACGATCAAAATTGGGAAGGCGAATCCCTGCCACACCTTCTTGCCGGGCTTTGTTCGGCGGTTTTCTTCTCAAATTGATCAAGAATTGATTGTAATTTGACCCAATCTCCGGTTACGCTGTGTGTGTAACCCAAATACCCACTTTCTGGAGGATAAAACAAGATGTTTCGTATCTCAACAATCGCAGCACTGGCTGCAAGTTGTAGTGTCGCTGCTGCAGCACCTGATGTCATCTGTGGCTCACTTACCGATGTCAACTTCTACGGCACAATTGGTGGCATCAGCGCCTATTCCGTTGGTACCACCGCCTGTAATGCCGGCGATGTCAACCTCGACTGGTATGACGGACAACCCAATCACCCCGTCATCCAAGTGTCAATCTTCCGCCTGCTTGACGGCCGAATGGAACAACTCGGTGTCTCGTTTGTGAAACATTCCTTCGCATCGCTCCAGGGCAATGTTTGTGGGTTCGGGTGCCAAGGTGGCGGCACTTTCAACGAATTGGGCCCCGGGTGTTCAGACCCATACGGCGCTGGTCTCAATGGTTCACAGGGCGACCTTGGCCCGCGCTCAGAGGTCAACGCGTGGAACGGAGAGTTTGTCTACCCATACACCTCGATCAACCAAAGCGGCAACGCCATCTACAAACGAATCCAAGTCCAACGATCCGATATGCAATCAGAAGGTGCCCTCTATTTCGTCGAAGGACAGTATGTCATCAAAGACGAGTTCGGCTTCTTCCAAGATGACGGCGTCACGCCAACAAGCTACAACAATGTGAGTTACAAACGACTCAATGTCCTCTCAAGTGGCAGTGCTTCCACAACCGGCGGCACACAACGCGAAAAATCTGCACTTATCGCATGGCAAGAGCACGGGCTTGGTGTCAACACGCCAGACCCAAGCGTCACCGTCGTACCAATTGCTGTGCCCAATGAAGGAAAACTTGAAGTCGCTTCCAAGGCAACTGATCTTGGTGACGGTACTTGGCGATACGACTATGCGGTTCATAACCAGAACTCGCACATGTCCGTCGGCTCATTTACTGTGCCTCACTCGGGTACCGCCAGCGACTTCTACTTCAATGACATTGACTACCACGATTCCGTAGACGCGAACATTGAAGGCACCGATTGGGTGCCGGTTGAAAGCGGCAACGAAATTAAATGGGAAACCGATGCATTCGCTTCAAATGTCAATGCCAATGCGATTCGTTGGGGCACCACCTACAACTTCTCATTCGTCTCCGATGCGCCACCGGTCGAGGGTGATGTCACCTTGGGCATGTGGAGAGACCCAAACATTTCGGTCACCGCGACCGTCACTGTTCCATCATCCAATGTCTGTGCACCAGATATCACCGGCGATGGCGAGCTCAACTTCTTCGATATCTCCGCCTTCCTCACCGCCTTCAACAATGGCGATATGATTGCTGATTTCACCGGAGATGGCGAACTCAACTTCTTCGATATCTCAGAGTTTCTCGCTCAGTTCAGCGCTGGATGCCCATAATCCGGCGATGAAGCACTCGGCATTCGCATGAGTGTTTGTTGTGAATGTTTGTTTCGATCCTCCAAAACCCCGCTCGCCGTTGAGCGGGGTTTTTTCATGCGCCTCGGGCATGCACGCGAGCGCATTCGGATACACTCTGGCATGGCCCAGCACACCACCGCGAATCTCGAACACAGCATCGTCATCTTCGATCACCCATTAATTGCCCACAAAATGGCAACCATCCGCAACAAGAACACCGGGCACCGCACCTTCCGCGCAGCCCTCTCCCAAATCGCCGGGCTGATGGTCTATGAAGTGACCCGCTCGCTGCCTACCCAGACCATCGAGATCAAAACACCAACGCAAGCGACCGCCCGATGCGCCGTCCTCGCAGGCACCATCACCATCGTCCCCGTGCTCCGCGCAGGACTCGGCATGATCGATGGCATCCTCGAAATCATGCCCGAAGCACGCATCGGACACCTTGGGCTCGCCCGTGACGAACAAACCCTCGAACCCCACGCCTATCTCAATAAGCTCCCCACCGATCTCGATACCGGCCCTGTCATCCTCGTCGATCCCATGCTCGCTACAGGAGGCAGCGCCTCGGCTGCCCTGACCATGCTCAGACAAGCAGGCGCCAATGACATTCGCATGATCTGCCTCGTTGCTGCCCCCGAAGGTATTGCCCGACTCAAGGAAGACCATCCCCAAGTCACCCTCTACGCTGCTGCCCTTGATGAAAGACTCAACGAAAAAGGATACATCATGCCCGGGCTCGGCGATGCGGGCGATCGAATGTATGGAACAATCTAAAAAACCATCACCTCGCCGGAGGCGCACCGATATCTTCGTCCCACAAATCAGGACGCTGGGCAATAAACCGTTCCATCAGTTCAATGCACCTCGCGTCATCGGCCAGCACCACCTCGACCGATTCGCTTGCAAGCCAATCCTCACGCCCCAAAAAAGTATGATGCTCGCCAATCACCACCCGCGGAATCCGATGAAGGATCGCGGTGCCTGTACACATCGCGCAGGGTGACAAAGTTGAAGCAAGCGTCAGCGTGTGCCAATCTCGCCTGCGCCCAGCGTTGCGTATGCACACCGTTTCAGCATGGGCGGTGGGATCACCCGATTGCACCCGTTCGTTATGACCAACGGCCACGATCTCCCCAATCCGATTCATCAGCGCCGATCCGATCGGAATCCCACCTTCATCACGAGATTTGCAGGCTTGTGCATACGCGGCATCGAGGGCACGCTGATCGAAATCGTTCAGTATCTTCATGATGCGAGTGTATCACAACCGCACATAAAGATCAGCCCGCCGGATTCTGGGCTTCTCTATTCCGATTGCCCGACTGATCTTTAGATTCCGGATTGATCTCCGGTTCGACCGGATCACGATCCAAAGGCTTGGCATCAATGGGAATCAACTCGGCTTCAGCGTGCATATGGATTGGCTCGAAAAAGGTACCTGGCAGATCACTCTTCCACGGATCTTGGAGGTGACGGAGCATCCCAAAGGGCACACGCAGACGCATCGAGACCATCGTCGGATCATGTTCGTCGATTTCGACGACGAGCTCGCCGTGGTTTTCCTGCCCATCGAGTGCGCCCGGAGTGGCATTTTCGCCTGCGATCACCCGTCCGCCAAGAGTGTCATCGGGGTCCGAGAGCAAGTATTGATTCCGTGCAGTGGCCGGGAGCTCGCAGGCGGCCAGATCACCCAAAGCATATTTGAGATGCATCATCCCAGTACCCTGATGGTATTTGACGGGCTGATTGAACTTGATCCCCGTGACAACAAACTCGATTGAAGTATGGGGATCAATCTGGGCGAAAAATGCCCGAGCATTGTCAATCTTGGTCACCCCAAGCCGAATCACCGCCCCTTTGGGATGTCCTGCCCCGGTTTCGATACGGGTGCCTCCCATGGTCACATAGCACTTGATGTTTTTTCCGATCGGCTCGCCTCCGATGGGAGCAGTAAAGGGCATGGTCCCGGTGAACCCTTGTTCTTTGCCACCGACAACCCAGCTCACCTTCACACTCGGGTGCTGATCCTCTTCAATAAGCAGGATCGTCGGATACACCGGGCGCTCGGCTTGGATCTGATCGTCATCGAAAGAAGCAGAAAAAGAGGCAGAAGAAAAAGAAGCCAAGGGCGGTTCGGCAGCGATCGAATGGACACCAAAGATACCAATTACGGCCCAAACAAAGTAGGTGTATGGGGGGTTCATGACCCAGATTGTATACAAAACCCGATTTCATACCACTCAAATCAGACTTTGGGCAACCGATTGGTGAAACTTGACGAATAATACAGTGCTTACTCAAGCAGGCGGGGTTGGTGCGTTTTCGTTGTATCCCGATGACCCGCTTTGTGCTGGAATCCCTCCTCGGCACAACTTCACCGAAAGGAATACACCCGATGGGTCACGATCATACTTCGCGCTTTGATTTTCGTCATGCTGCACTCATGGGCACGCTGATCGCCCTCGCAGGCACCAGCACCAATGCCCACGATGATGATATCCGTAAAATCCTCGACAACCTCCCACCCGTCTATGGCGATATCTGGACCCAAGGCATGTCAACCCAACGCGGAGGTATCTACGCATCCTCAAACATCACCCTTTTGGCACAAATCCCACTCAACAACTTCCCCGGACTCCCATCGACCCTCGCAGGAAACGACTGCTGGGGATATGTCTCCCCCTCAGGACGCGAATACGCAATCATGGGGCTCGAAGGCGGATACGGATTCGTCGAGATCACCAACCCGACAAGCCCCGTCGTCATCGACACCATCCCCGGGCCAATCAGCCTGTGGCATGATGTCAAAGTGCTGGGCAACTACGCCTATGGCGTCTCCGAAGGTGGCTCGGGCATCCAGATTATGGACCTCTCCGATATCGACAACGGCAATGTCACCCTCGTACGCAACTGGACTTCCGGAGGCTATTCCACCTCACACAACATCGTCGTCAACGAAGATGCGGGCACCATGTGGGTTGTGGGCACCAATATCGGCAATGGCGGACTCATTCATATCGACCTCTCCAACCCTGAACTCCCATCGCTCGATGGTGGATGGACAGAGATGTATGTCCATGACGCGCAAGTAGTCACCTGGCAAGGCGGCGCACTCGATGGAAGAGAAATCGCCTTTGTTGCCAGCGGATTCTCGCTTGGATATTCCCAGACCGGACTCCGCATCGTTGATGTCACGGACCCCAATAACACACAAACCCTCGCCACCCTCTTCTACCCAAACGCCGGGTATGCGCATCAGGTCTGGCTTTCGGATGATCGAAAATACCTCTACCTCAATGATGAACTCGACGAAGGTGAAACCGTTTCGGTCACCACCACACGAGTCATCAATGTCGAAGATCCTGCCAATCCATTCTTGGTCGGCACCTACACCACTGGCTTGGCAGCAATCGACCATAACCTCTATACTCGCGATGGCTTGGTCTACCAGGCTAACTACCGCTCAGGGCTCCGGGTTTTCGACGCCCTGGATCCGGTCAATCCTGTCGAAATCGCCTTCTTTGACACCTTTCCGGGTTCAGACGCGCCCGAGTTCAATGGTGCCTGGTCGAATTACCCCTTCTTCCCATCGGGCAATGTCCTGATCTCTGATATCGAACGCGGACTCTTCATCGTTCGCATCGATGCCCAGCACCGCCCAATGGCAATCTCAACAATTGGCAGCCCCATCACCGAAATCGACCCCGCTGGAGGACAGATACTCTCCGCCCAGACCTTCACCCGCGATGGAGCGGTCGTTGATACAGTCAGCCTCATGCTCGATACTGGATCAGGGTTCACCCCGATGCCCATGACCAGCAACGG
The DNA here is from genome assembly GCA_026982335.1 of Phycisphaerales bacterium. Taxonomy (GTDB): domain Bacteria; phylum Planctomycetota; class Phycisphaerae; order Phycisphaerales; family UBA1924; genus UBA1924. The sequence goes on along the minus strand of JALSHH010000056.1, from coordinate 2,298 downwards.
CAATAACACCTACTCGGTCACATTGCCCATCATCACCTGCGATTCTGATGTCCGCTACTACTTCACCGCTTCGACCACCGACGGATTCACCGCCACCTTCCCCGCCGATGCACCTGCCAACGCCTTTGCGGCCAATGTCATCTCATCGACCACCCAAATCTTCGCGGATAACTTCGAGTCCAACACCGGATGGACCGTTTCAGGATCTGTCTCCGACGGTGCCTGGGAACGAGGCATCCCCGCAGGTGGCGGTGGACGAGGTGATCCGGCATCCGACTTCGATGGATCGGGCAGGTGCTACCTCACCGACAATGTCGAAGGCAACTCTGATGTCGATGGCGGCACCACCATCCTCACCTCCCCAGCGATGGACGCCTCGAGCGGCAACACCACACTCATCTACGCCCTGTGGTACTCAAATAACATCGGTGTCATCGATGACTCGATGAGTGTCGAACTCTCCAACAACAACGGCTCCTCGTGGACCACCATCGACACCCTAGGGCCAGAATCCCAAGGCGGCGGATGGAACCAATACGCATTTGATATTGACACCATCTTCCCCAACCCATCAAACCAGGTCCGCGTGCGCTTTGTCGTCTCAGACCTCTTTGAAGGCTCGGTCGTCGAGGCCGGGGTCGATCAGGTACTGCTCGTTGAACGCTCATGCGAAGATGTCCAAGTCGGATGCAACCAGGCCGACCTCGCTGAACCATTTGGCCAACTCAACTTCTTCGATATCTCTACTTTCCTGACCATCTTCAGCGCCAACGAACCTGCTGCCGATATCAACGGCGATGGTGTATACAACTTCTTCGACATCTCCGACTTCCTCAACATCTTCAGCGCCGGCTGTCCATAAACACCAGTATTCCGGACAGTGAAATCGAAGTCGCCAGCACTTATCGGGCCAGCCGCCCGGTATTTGTTGGTTTTTACCGCATGTTATTGAGTCGACTCCGAGTATCGTTCGATCAGGAGAAAGTGCTTTTGAGAGGAAAAAGAAAATGTTCATGCGCGCTGTATTCACCCTATCGCTGTCCTTGACCACCATCGCCTGTGCCGATGTCCTCCGTGTCGACATCGACGCCAATCCCAACGGCGACGGCTCAACTTGGAGCCGAGCATTCGACTCGCTCACCGACGCACTCGCCGCAGCGGCACCCGGCGATCAGATTTGGGTCGCCGAGGGCAAATACACACCCGAAACGCCCGCCGGGCGCGACGCCACCTTCACCATCCCCGATGGCGTCGCCGTCTATGGCGGATTCGTCGGCAATGAAAACTCGCTGCCTCAACGCGGCGACCCGCTGGACCCGCCAACCTTCCTCGATGGCGAACTGAGTTCTGGCGTCTTCTCTTACCATGTCGTCACCTTCGCCAACGCCGGTTCCAACACCATACTCGACGGGTTCATTATCGCTTCGGGTGTTGCTGACGGGGGCGGCGCGGCCAGAAAACGGGGGGCGGGCATCTACGCCGTGGACTCCTCGCCTCAACTGGCCAACCTCATCGTCGAGAATAACAACGCCGACACCTACGGCGGCGGAATCTTCCTCGCCGGCACCACAGACGCATTTGTCCAAATCACCGACTCCTTCATCCGCGACAACACCGCCTTGTCCGGCGGCGGAATCCACACCGAAATCGACACCATCATCTCCAACACCGACATCGAACGAAACACCGCCGACTCCGGCGGCGGGGGGCTCTCACTCAATGGCACCGAAACCTACCTGATCGACAACACCCTCTTCCGCGACAACACCGCCACCTTCGGTATGGGCGGGGCGGCTCGGGTCGGCCTCACACTCAACTCCGCCACCAGCGTCTTTGACCAGTGCGAGTTTCGGGGCAACACCTCGCGACAAACCGGCGGGGTTGCCTACCTCTTTTCTGGCAATCACCGGATCACCACCTCACGATTTTACGCCAACAGCACCAACAGCACCGCCAGTGCTGTTCGGTTCTATGCCAACAGCCCGGCAAGCAAACTGACCATCGAAAACTCCCTGTTTTCAGGAAACACCGCCAACAACACCGCCGGAACGGTCACTGCTGACAATATCGGACAACTCTTTATTCAGGGATCGACATTCACCCAAAACGCCACACTCACGGGAGGCGGCGGTGGCGCAATCATGGCTACCGGAGGCAGTGTCACCATCGACAACTGCATCCTTTGGGACAACCAAGCCCCGACCGTCAGCCAAAACGAATCCATCTGGTACAACAATTTCGTCAACTTGGTCGTCAACCGAACCATCATTGACCGATTGGGCTCGGGCGCGCTGGCCC
>JALSHH010000055.1 GCA_026982335.1 Phycisphaerales bacterium | reverse complement strand
CGAATCACCCGAGTCGTCATTCATCCATCAGAGGCCTGCTCCGCTACGCTCCGCAGCCCTCTGATGGGACAAAGGAACGCCACTGCCCTAACATAGGGAGTGGTACAGAATATGGGGGCAGGTCAGTGTGTTGAGGCCCCCGAACACAATGATCTTTGAGACTGGATCAATCGTATGGAAGATTTCGATTTTCCCGAAGCAGCCGCAAGGCTGTTGGTAATCCATCGGCCAAATCCAGAGAGCGACCAGAAAGGCAGAAAGCAACACAGAGCCAGCGATGAGAGGAGTCCAACGGAATCTTGCGAAGATGAGCAGGGCGATGACGCATTCGAGTATTGCTATAGAAACCGTCAAGCCATTGGGAAAAGATGAAGCCCAAGTCGGTTGCGGATTTGCGTCTGAACTCAAGAATGGGCCGAGCAACTTTGACACACCCGCGAGGGCCCAGATCATCCCAATTCCCCAGAGCAATAGATTGCGAAAAACTCGACCAATCATCCGCGTGCAGCCTTGGTTCTGATGCCGAGTATGATACCTGCAAGCACGACAAAGCCAACGCCGAGCCAGACGAAGAGTTCGCTGGCTTTTCTGCCGGAATCAGCGGATGAGGTGGCCTGCGAACTCGCCGATTGATCACCATACTGAATTGGCGCGATCACTTCGCCGTCTATTTTGGTGACACCATCGATGTGGTCTATGATGGTCAGGTCAGGAGTAATCTGGGGCTTTTCGGGTCTATATGATGCTTCATTCTCCGCGATGTCTTTAATTTGAACAGTCTGGATGATCATATTGCCATCGGAGTCCGTCGGTCTGACCTTGCTCACATTTAGAGTAGGAACATGTTCGCCGCAGGGAAGTTGAACCCACTCGCCATATTCGACGATGACCATAAACTTGTCCTTTATTTTGTTTGCTCGGTACTCCACAATTCGTCCATCAACGACATCGATCTCACTGTATCCCGGTGACATCCCAGTTGCATCTGAAATCTGAAGGGTAACCAATCCATTTGTACCCTCTGAGGTTTTCTCGATATCCATCTCTTTGATCTCTAATTGATCCATCCGATTCAGTAGCATTCGAAGGATGGGCATCGGGCTCAGGTCAACTTCACCTGCATCGGTCAGCGTATTGGCAAATCGTTTGCTACGAGTCGCCTGAAAGCGAGACGGGTGGATCAACCAAGATTCTCGAAAATCACCATACCTCGCCTCCATCACACTCTCTCCCAATCCGGGGAGAATCTGATAGACATTCATAGATAAGTAATCCATCCCGATCGAAAAATCTACTTTCTTCCACGCCGAACTCTCTTCGCGAGAGTCAACGACGAAAAAGGCAGTCCCAGTATATGAATCCGCAATGCTGATCTGGATATCCTCCAAAACAACCACATCGCTCGCATGAAGCGTTATACTAAACACACAAGCGGCAAGAATACTCCATGTCCAACGCATGATACACCTCGTTTATCTCTCCAAGTTGACATATACTAATTTATAGCCCACATACACCGAGCACCTCCAAAGGTGTCCGCAGGTACCACGCAAGTCGTTGTCACCGCGCTTGGGGGAAGTTGAGTGCCCCCTTGGCAACAAGTATTGTGAGTCGAAACAGGACTCCCGCCTGTAAACTCATATCGGTTTACTACTTTTGTCCCCGGGGTGCAAAGCGTCATGTATCCATCTGGAACCAATTTGCATTCTGTTCCCGGAGGGCATTGGGAATAGTTCTGGCAACCATTAGCAAGGAATGCGGTACAAGGTGGATCTTCCACCGCCCATCCAGGGTATCCTGTACGATCATCAAGAATATAGCAAAACCCTAAAACAACTGGTGCCAGCACTGCCATAAGAACAAGACTCAAAAACCACATTGTCCCTTTCGTGCTCATCATTCTCTCCAACTTTCTTTTTGATCCTTCACAGATTGAACACGCACGAATCAAAGTTTATGCGTACCGACATTGCGAATACCCCCCCCCCTTATCATGTCAAGAGGAGATCGTCCATGAATCAGCAAATTTTTCATCAATATCATCACCCTGCAATGCGCTGCGGATTTACTCTCCCTGAACTTCTCTTATCAATTGGGATCATTTCGATTTTAATCGGGCTTCTTCTTCCTGCCCTTGCCAGCGTACGAAGCTCTGCCCGTGAAACTGCGTGTATGGTCGAAATGCACCAGTTATCCACACGGATTAGTATCTATGCGGATGAATACCGAGGATATGTCCCTTTTATTTACGAGTATGACAAACTCTCAGGTTCATACATCACCCCGGGGGGGATTCAAGTTCCTGAGGGCTACCTTGAGACATCTGCAGCCTATTGGGCCTATCCGATGATTGATGAGTTTGGGTATAGCTACCTCAATGATGCACTTCTGTGCCCAAACGACACCGTAAGTGAACGATTCGCGCTTTGGGCATCAGAGGAACTTGACCGCCCGATCAGCCAAATTATCTTCATGCTTGACCGATCAATCTCCCGTGCGTTTTACTTTGCATCAGCCGCACTTCGCGAAGATGCCGTCCCTCATGCTCGAACAATGAATCGGGTCGCCAAAATTTCCGATGTCGCATTTCCGTCGAGCAAAGCATTTCTTGTTGAAGAGTCACCATTCCATGATGATTTTTTGGTGGGTGAAGAGCTCAATGTATATACGACTCCAGGATATCCCAGTAAACATATGATCGCGGCGACAGACCTCTCGGTCGCGCTGCGTTCAAATGCAGATGCAGTGCCCGCGGTACTTCTCGAAATTCAAGTACCAGATACATACCCCGGCAATCCTGAGGATTACATCAATCTCCAACGCCATATGGCCTCTTACCACTACACCCGCGATGGCATTTGGGGTCGCGATTGGTGAGCACTTTCGCTCAATTTTGGCCTACACGGCGGCTACGACTTCACCATGATTTTTTGGCATTTGCTCCCTATACTTCACGACCCCGGTGAGTTGGCAACTGTTCGCCCCGCCGCCTTTGGAACGACGGACGCGCCATCGTTGCCCGCACTGGGCAGTTTATAGACCGGGTCGTAGGAGACACCATGCCTCACCATACCGTATTTGAAGCCAAGATCGAGCACTTGCAGATTCTTGATGAGAATGGCAAACTCGATAAAAAACTCGCCAAGGACACACTGACCGATGAACAGGTCGTCCATCTCTACGAGCAGATGCGGATTTGTCGGGAGTTAGATGAAATCGCCTTCAAACTCCAGCGATCTGGACGCATGGGCACCTATCCCCAGAACAAAGGGCAAGAAGCCAACGCCGTGGGGTCGGCTTTGGCAATGGTCCAGGGCAACGACTGGTTGGTGCCTTCGTATCGTGAGAACGCGGCCTTGTTCATGCACGGATTGCCGATGCACTACATTCTGGTCTATTGGATGGGCGATGAGCGGGGATCGAAGATTCCTGATGGGGTGAACATCACGCCTTTGTCGGTGCCGATCGGGACGCACATGCTCCATGCGACGGGCATCGCGTGGTCGATGAAGCAACGCAAAGAGAAAAACCGCGCGGTCATCACCTACTTCGGCGATGGCTCGACCTCGGAGGGTGATTTCCACAACGCGATGAACTTTGCCTCGGTGATGCAGGTGCCGACGATTTTTTATTGTCAGAACAATCAATGGGCGATCTCCACCCCCCGCGAGCGGCAGATGAACTCAGCCACGGTGGCGCAGAAGGCGATCGCGTACGACATGCCAACGATTCAGGTCGATGGCAACGATATCTTTGCGGTGTATAAAGCCACGAGCGATGCCCGCAAGCGGGCGATTCAGGGCGGTGGGCCTTCGTTTATCGAAGGGCTTACTTATCGACTCGGCGATCACACCACCGCTGACGATGCGAGAAGGTATCGCGACCAGGCCGAGGTCGATGCGTGGCTCGAAAAAGACCCGCTCATTCGTACACGCAAATACATGGAATCGGTCGGCGTGTGGGACGACAAGAAACAGGAAGAGCTCGAAGCCCGGGCCAAGACGATTGTCAAAGAAGTCGTTGACGCAGCAATTTCGATCCCAATGCCAACGAAGGAAGAGTTCTTCAACGACATGTACGCCGAACTTCCTGAGGATTTGAAAATTCAGCGCGACACGATGCGGACGACTTCGATCGGACGAAATCCGTCGCAAATCGGGCTCAACGCACAGACACAGAACGCATAACCACTCGCACATGCGTGCCCCACGCATGAGGAGATATTGATATGGCAAAACAAACACTCGTCGGCGCGATTACCCAAGCCCTCGATCAAGCACTCGCAGCCGACCCTGATGTGATCCTCCTCGGAGAAGACATCGGAACCAACGGCGGAGTCTTCCGCGCAACCGATGGACTTGCAGCCAAACATGGCAAAGATCGTGTGGTCGATACGCCGCTCGATGAATCAGGGATCATGGGCACCGCCATCGGACTCGCCATCGCGGGGATGAAAGCAGTTCCCGAGATTCAGTTCGAGGGATTCCTTGGACCAGCGTATGACCAACTCGTCAACCATGCTGCCCGGATGCGCAACCGCACCCGCAGTGCGGTGACGGTGCCGATGACGGTGCGGGTGCCCGTCGGCGGAGGCATCCACGCCCCGGAGCTCCACTCCGATTCGCCCGAGGTCATCTATGCCCATTCGCCGGGCGTGAAGGTGGTCATGCCGTGTACACCTTACGATGCCAAAGGGTTGCTCCTCGCAGCGATCAATGACCCTGACCCGGTGATCTTCTTTGAGCCTAAGCGCGTGTACCGCACCTTCAAAGAAGAAGTTCCCGAAGAAATGTACGAGATTCCGATCGGCGAAGCGAAGGTCGTCTCTGAGGGTGAGGACTTGACCGTCGTCACCTGGGGCGCTCCGGTGTTCCAATGCCTCGAAGCGATTGACAATCTCCCCGAAGATGTATCGGTTGAACTGATTGATCTGCGTTCGATCTATCCGTTCGATATGGACACAGTCGCCGAGTCGGTCTGCAAGACTGGGCGGTGCGTGCTTGTTCACGAAGCCCCATTGACAGGTGGGTTCGGCGCCGAGATCGCAGCGAGGGTGATGGAAGAGTGCTTCCTGCATCTCGAAGCTCCAGTTCAACGGGTGGCGGGGTTTGATACGATCATGCCGTACTACAAGTTGGAGAATGAGTACCTTCCGGAATCGCCGAGGATTTTGAAGGGTATGACGGAGTGTTTGGCGTACTGAGTTTTATCGAAGAAGAGATACGAGCCGCAACCGTGAGGGAGCGGAGAATGCGGATGTAAGATACGAAGAGAAGACCGCTCCCTTACGGTCGCGGCTCGTTGAAGAGGAATTTACATATGGCAGGTAAAGTTTCATCTGATCCCAACATTTTTATCCTCCCCGACCTTGGCGAAGGGCTTGAAGAAGCTGAGCTTATCAAGTGGACGGTCAAGGAAGGCGATACCGTTGGCGAGCTTGAAGTGATCGCCGAGATGGAGACCGACAAAGCACTCGTCGAAGTCCCATCACCTCGCGCGGGCACCATCAAAACACTCCATGGTAACGATGGCGACATCATCAAGGTCGGCGCTCCGTTTGTCACCTACGAGGGCAGCCCTGATAACAAATCAGCAGCACCGGCTGCTCCCAAGCCTGCTGCAAAATCCGACGACAAGCCTGAAGATCAAGGCTCGGTCGTTGGACAGATGTCCGATCATGTTGCAGGGATGAGCAGCTCCGATGGCAAAGCACTTGCCTCGCCTGCCGTTCGTCGCCAAGCACGCGATGCGGGCGTAGATATCAACTCAATCGTCGGCACCGGAATCGGCGGGCGCGTGACGGCTAAAGATGTACGCAACGCGGCCGATGGTACCGCACCATCTCGACGGACACCCGCAACATCGCCAACCCCAACAACATCGACATCTGCTGCGCAACCAACCGAGACGCACCGCCCGTTGAATTTGCCGACGACGCCGGTGGCCCAGAATTATTCGCCACAGCACCCTCAACCGGCGCAATATATCCAACAGCCACCAGTGTCCCCACAGCACCCCCCCTACAGCTACGCCCCGCCGCCACCGGTGTATCCGTATCCGCCAGCCTATCCCTATGGCTACGCCCCACCGCCACCACCACCGGGCTATGGATATCCCCAACCGATGCCTCAGCAACAAGGCCTGCCTTATGCACCGGGCTACCAAGGGCCAAGTGCGTATCGTCCAATCCCAAGCCCTGCTCAGCAGAGCATCGTCCAGCCGGGACAAGCCCAGGGGCATATCCCGTTCAAGGGAATTCGTCGAACGATCGCCAATCGGTTGCGTGAGTCGGTCAACACCGCCGTCCACTTCACCGTGATGGACGAAGCGGATGTGACGGGCATCGACGCGCTCCGCAAGGAAGTAACCACCCAAACCGGCGTAAAGATGAGTTTCTTACCTTTCGTGTGCCGTGCGGTATCCAAGGCCCTCGCGGGTCACTTCGGCGCGATGAATGCGATTGTCGATCAAGCCAATGAGCAGATCGTGCAATACAGCGCGGTGAATCTCGGTATTGCGACGGATACGGAAAATGGTTTGATGGTGCCGGTGATCCGTGATGCGGATCGGATGAACATTGTTGAGATGGCCCAAGCCATCGCCGGAATCGCTGCCAGCGCCCGTGATCGTTCGATCCCCCGCGATCAGTTGATGGGTTCGACCTTTACGATCTCGAATGTCGGCTCACATGCGGGCAAATTCGCCACGCCGGTCATTAACACGCCTGAAGTAGCGATCCTTGCAGTCGGCAAAGCCTACGATGGCGTGCTCGTCCGCGATGGACAAGCAATGGTCGGCAAGATCATGCCGTTGTCCCTGGCGTGCGATCACCGAGTCATCGATGGCGCAACCGCCGCGTTGGCACTGGCGGAGATTGTCGAATCGCTGCAAAACCCGGAATCATTGCTCTGAACAGGCCTATTCTTTGAAAATTTTGTAAGTGTCCTCAATCGTCACTTCTCGCTCGCTTGCGATTCGCTCGCGGGATTCTTCATGTCCGAGTTTGGCAGGTGGTATCTCATGCGCCTTATTGCCCCAACTTTTCAGTGCCCCTACTCATCCTCATCGACACCGTGAAGGCCTTTTACCTCAAGACATATCTTGACTGGACTCCAAAGAGCGAATCCAGTGGGGCCTTCGGATCGGAATGAAGAGCTCATGAGTCCCCATCCCCAACCCATCCCAAGGCATCAATTGACCTCCTCCCCTCCCCTGCCTAGCATTGGGGCCCTCCGGATGGAAACCGGAGGCACACACCAAGGATTGAGCCATGAAAAGCGATACACACCCAACCTACTATCCCTCGTGCAAAGTCTACTACAACGGCGAAGTTGTCATGACCGTTGGTGCAACCGTTCCTGAGATGAAAGTCGATGTCTGGTCGGGATCACACCCATTCTTTACCGGCAAATCGGCCTTTGTCGATGCGGCGGGACGGGTCGAGAAATTCCAGAAGAAGTTCGCAGGCAACTACTTCCAGGGCAAGAAGAAGTAAGTCTGTTTGCGGAGTGCTTGGTCCGATATGGATCGTCTCTTCCGTACACCCTCAATTGAGGTCCCATTTCCCAAGGATCCTTGATTCTTGGGTGTTTTTGAGGTCCCATTTCCCAAGGATCCTTGATTCTTGGGTGTTTTTTTTGGTTTTCTGCTCGATAATTTGGGCGGAATCGGGTACCAATGGATCCACGGCGTATTCATTGCGTAAGGAATGTCGTCGTAGGCCGGTACACTAGGGATGTTTTGGTGTATTTGGTGCCTGTGGATTTCTTCTACAGGTTTTCATCATCGTACGCAGCAGGGTTCGCTCTGATTTCGGGGTTGAGTGTCTAAGAAGGCCCTCGGTTTGTCCTGAGACCAGGTGCAGCGGTGCTGGGAGTCCACACTGATGTTGCACCCGGATACAAAATAAGTAGGTATCTGGGGTGCATGATTTGAATCACTCGGGCGTGTGCACACGCCTTGAATCACACCTGCTCGTCCCATCCCTCTGGCGAGCAGCGAAAAGGGAACGCAATGAACCGAAGAACAACTCTTATCACCGCTTGTACCGCCCTCACGATGATCTCAGGAGCCGCCCTCGGCTCCCAGGTCAACACCTTTCCAGACGCCATCGCCAGCCACACCGAGCTCGATATGCAGGACATCGCCCGTTCGATGATTAACTCCCTGCATCCCGACCAACAAATGCTTATTGCTGCCCAAGGAGGAATTGGGTCGGATGCGTTGATTCTCCCAGATCTGACCCGTAACCATGAGCGTACTCCTCGGACAGACATTCCTGCCGGCATAACCGCAATCGAGTTCCTCGATATGCTCTTGAGCGATGAAGCCCGCAATGTACTAACCGATCAACACCTCTTTGTCCTCAACAACATTGCCACCTTGATCGACGAAGGTACTGAAGTACCCTATATGTGCTTTGCTCCGGGAACAAGCCCTGAATTTGCCTGGGCAATCAACGAAATGCTTGATTATCAGTATGTTGCGGATAAGGGAGACAATTCGCGGTTCCAACTTGGCAACCGGTGGTCACGCACCGCTATTGACGGGCCGGGACTCACCCAAGGTGATCCAACCAACATCACTTACTCGTTTGCTCCTGATGGCTCCTTCATCCCGAACTCAGGGCTCGGCTCGGGCAGCTCGACCCTCTTCGAGTGGCTTGATGACAAATACGGCAACACTGCCACTTGGCAGGCGCTCTTCCACTCAGTATTTGATCGTTGGTCAGAGCTTACCGGAATCAATTATGTCTGGGAAGAAAATGATGACGGACGAAACATGAGTTCATCATTGGGAGTCGTTGGTGTCCGCGGCGATGTACGCATTTTCGCCTTCAACTACCCATTCGATGGAAACAATGGTGTCCTTGCATACAACTTCTTCCCCAACAACGGTGATATGGCCATTGATGCCTATGATAGTTTCTACAACAATACCGGAAATAACTCGATCCGTCTTCGGAATGTCTTTGCTCATGAGCTCGGACATGGGCTTGGTATGGCTCATGTTTGCCCGGCCAATGCAACCAAATTGATGGAGCCTTTCGTTTCGACTTCGTACGATGGTCCTCAGCTTGATGAAATCCTTGGCGGCCAGCGTCATTACGGCGATCCACTCGAACCAAATGACTCACTCGCAGACGCGACCGACTTGGGCACTTATGCCGACACTGGACTCGCTGCTGTTTCTGAAGCAAGTATTGACGACAACAACGATATGGATTTCTTCACTGTCACCGTTACCGAGCGGGCACAAATTCTCTTTGTGATTGGACCCAATGCCGGGCAGTATAACCAAGGCCCACAAACAACATCATGCAACACAGGCACCCTCACCAACTACAACACGATGCATGACCTCAAGCTCGAAATGTACTCGGTTGCCGACCTCTTCAACCCCGTTGCCGTCGCAGATGATAATGGTGCAGGAACGGGCGAAACCCTGACCTACGAAGCAGAAAACCCAGGCGAATACCTGATCATCGTCTCCCCAGTCACCTCGACCAACAATGTTCAGCGGTACCAAGGCACCCTGCTGATCTCTGCCCTTCCACCGATTGAATGCCCCGCCGACATCAATGGTGACGGCCAACTCAACTTCTTCGATGTTTCCGATTTCCTCGCCGCCTTTGGAAACCAAGACCCCGTCGCAGACTTCAATGATGATGGCCAGTTCAACTTCTTCGATGTCTCCGCATTCTTGACCGCATTTGGCGAAGGTTGCCCATAAACGGCCTTTTATATCCAAAACTCCAAACCGGGTCCGATTGACCCGGTTTTTTTCTTATTCTTGGCAGACTCATTCTTTTATTCACATAATCGGATATAGTCCACGCATGGCCTCCCCCCCCCCCCCCCCATCATTCGTCGACACACTCAACAACGCTGTCCTGATCTGGGACGGTGCGATGGGCACGCAAACCCAAAGCTACAACCTCAACATCGAAACCGACTACATGGGATGCGAGAACTGTCCGGATGTCCTGTGCCTCTCACGCCCGGACATCATCGAAGAAATCCATTCCAACTACTTCAAAGCCGGTGCAGATATCGTTACGACCAACACCTTTGGCGCAGCGACCCACATCCTCGGCGAGTTTGGTCTGGCCGATCGTGCCGAGGAGCTTTCTTTCGCCGCTGCCACCATCGCACGCAAAGCGGCCGACGCCTTCTCGACCAACGATAAACCTCGTTTCGTCGCCGGGTCACTGGGCCCGGGCACCAAACTTATCACACTGGGACAGATCACCTTCGATGCGATGCGTGATTCTTACGCCGACGCATCGCGCGGACTCATCCGAGGCCGCGTCGATACCATCCTCCTCGAAACCTGCCAGGACATCCTGCAAGTCAAAGCCGCCATCGCTGGTGTTCGGCAGGCAGCAACCCAGCTCAATCTTGATCCTGACACCATCCCCGTCTTCGTCTCGATCACCATTGAGCAGACCGGCACCATGCTCATCGGGACCTCGATCGAAGCGGCGATCGAATCGCTGCGTCCGCTACCGATTGCTTCGTTGGGACTCAACTGTGCGACAGGCCCCGTCGAAATGGTCGCCACCGTGCGCACACTCGCGTCTAGATGGGATCGGTTCATCACTGTGATGCCCAACGCCGGGCTCCCCACCATGGTCAAGGGCAAGACGATCTACCCATTGACCTCCCGAGGGTTCCACGACGCGATGGAGATCTTCCTGCGTGAAGGACTCGTCAACGCCGTCGGCGGATGCTGCGGAACATCGCCCGAGCACATCGCGTATCTCGCCAAACTCGTCGAGAATACGCCTCTGGGCAAGCGTCGAGCCCCCACCATCACCCCGGCATGCTCGTCGCTTTATTCGGCGGTTGAATATCGTCAAGACGCTTCATTCCTGATCGTCGGCGAGCGGTGCAACTCATCAGGCTCACGCGCCTTCAAGCGCCTGCTCGAAGCCCAAGAATTCGAGGGCATCTGTTCGCTGGCCAAGAACCAGGTCAAGGACGGATCGCATATCCTCGATGTCAATGTCGATGTCGCCGGGCGCGATGGGCCGAGCGATATGCGTCAAGTCATCTCGCGTCTTGTCCAGCAAGCCGATGCACCACTGATGCTCGATTCGACATCCCCTGAAACCATCGAAGCGGGGCTTAAAGCTGCCGGCGGCAAGTGCATCATCAACTCGGCGAACTTTGAAGAAGGCGAAGACCGCTTCGACCAACTCTGCGCCCTTGCCAAGGACTACGGCGCCGCCCTCGTCATGGGCACCATCGACGAAGACCCCGAAGAAGCCATGGCCCGTACCCCTGATCGCAAGTTTACCATTGCCAAACGTGCCATTGAACGGGCAACCACATTGCATGGATTGGCCGAATCAGACCTCTTCATCGACCCCCTCGTACTGCCCATCTCAACCGGACTCGATTCCGACCGGCGCAGCGCCCACGCTCTGATCGAAGGCACCAAACGGATCGTCGAAGCCTACCCCACCGTTCAGCTCACCTGCGGCCTCTCCAATGTCTCCTTCGGACTCAAACCCATCGCCCGTACCATCCTCAACGCGGTGTTCCTCCATGAACTTGTCCAAGCGGGGATGACGAGCGCGATTGTGCATGCCTCGAAGATCACCCCTCTGAATCGGATTCCTGAAGATCAGCTGAACGCTGCTTTGAATCTGATCTACGACCGACGCGATCCATCCATCGGCGGCACCGGACTCCCCGATGGAGTCACCGACCCTGAATATGATCCGCTTGACATCTTCATTGATCTTTTCGCAGACGCAACCGAAGAAAAGGACACCACCTCATTCCTTGACCTTGATCTCAACGACCGGCTCCGCAGGCACATCATCGACGGACAACACGAGTTTCTCGAACAATCCCTCGAAGAAGCCCGAACCAAATACTCGCCTTTGGAGATCATCAACGACCACCTCCTCGACGGCATGAAAACCGTCGGCGAACTCTTCGGCTCAGGACAAATGCAGCTCCCCTTCGTACTCCAAAGTGCGGAGGTCATGAAAAAGTCGGTCGCGTTGCTCGAACCCTTCATGGATTCCGCCGATACGCAATCAAAAGGCTCGATCGTCCTCGCCACCGTCAAGGGCGATGTCCACGACATCGGCAAAAACCTCGTCGATATCCTCCTCACCAACAACGGCTTCACCGTCCACAACCTAGGCATCAAACAACCCATCGACAACATTCTTGAATCCTTCAACCAAACCCAAGCCGACGCGATTGGGTTGTCAGGACTCTTGGTCAAGTCCGTCAATGTCATGGAGGACAACCTCCGCGAACTCAACGACAAGGGCATTGATGTCCCCGTGATCCTCGGCGGCGCAGCCCTCACACGAACCTACGCCGAGGAACATCTCCGCTCGGTCTACAAGGGCGATTTACTCTATGCCAAAGACGCCTTCGATGGACTCGATACGATGAACGCGATTGTCACCGGTCAGATCGCACCATTGCAGATCGCTGCTGATGATCGGCAAACAACCCGAAAGAAAACTGTCGCTCGGTTTGAAGCCGGTGAAATCGCATCACCAACCACCACAGCCACCAAGGCGCGATCTGAGATTGACCGATCGAACCCCGTTCCAACCCCGCCTTTCTGGGGCAGTACCATCCACGAACAACACAACCTCCGCGACCTCTTCGCCTACATCAATCCCACCGCCCTGTTCTCAATCCAATGGCAACTCAAGCGAGGGGCAAAGTCCAAAGCCGAGTATGAACAACTCCTCGACGAAGTCGCCCATCCCAAGTTCAAAGAACTCTGTGATCGCTGCCTCGCTGAACCCATCCTCCAACCCAAAGTCGTCTATGGCTACTTCCCCTGCACCTCGGCGGGCAACGAACTTATCATCTACGACCCCGACGATCACGATCAGGAAATCGAACGCTTCAACTTTCCCCGTCAGAGTGCTAACAAGTTCTTGTGCATCTCGGACTACTACAAAGACCAGGCCGAGTGCGATGCAATAGGATCGCGTGATGTCATCGCGATGATGTGCGTGACCATGGGCCCACAAATCACCAAACACACCAATGCACTCTTCGAATCCAACCAATACCAAGACTATCTCTACTGGCACGGCATCGGTGTCGAAACCGCAGAAGCACTTGCCGAGTTCTGGCACAAACGCATCCGAACAGAACTCGGATTTGGACATGAAGATTCGCCCAACATTCCTGAACTCTTCAAACAATCCTACCGCGGTTCCCGCTATTCCTTCGGCTACCCCGCCTGCCCCAACATGGCCGACCACGAAATTCTCTGGCGACTCCTCGATCCATCACGCATCGGATGTGATCTCACTGAAAACCACCAGATCGACCCAGAACAATCCACCTGCGCCATCATCACCCATCATCCCGATGCCCGGTATTTCAATGCCTAAGAGAGGGAATGGGCATTGAGCCTACTCCACCCGGTTCGCCGAACCGGGTTCTTCGAGACTGTTTTATACATTGAGGAAACCCGGGCTCGGCGAGCCGGGCCACCAAAGTCCGAACACTCGGATTACGCCGATCGCCTCTGCCGAAGCAGCAACACCAAAAACACAGGCCCACCAATCAACGAAGTCACGACCCCAATCGGAATCCGACCGGCATCGGTCGTCACCAATCGCACAAAGGTATCGGCCCCGACGACCAACGCAAAGCCACACAACGCCGAGCCGATCACCAATGAACGATGCACAGGCCCCGCGAGCACCCGCACGATATGCGGACACACCAACCCTACAAACCCGATCGGCCCCGCGAGCACAATACTGATCGCGGTCAGCGCACCCGCCCCGACAAGCTGACCGAATCGGATCATCCCAATCCGCACGCCGACGGATCGGGCTTCGTCTTCGGAGAGTGCCATCGCATCGAATGATCGCGCTGCGATGAAACTCCACCCAACAATCAAAACCAATATCCCCCCTGCAATCCAGATATCCCGAAGCTCAATGTCCTCACGCAGCATCCCCATCATCCACCGCGAGATCGAAAACCCACGATCAGGCATCATCGACGCGAGGAGCATCGTCGCTGCGCCCAGAATCACAGAGACAATCACGCCGATCAGGATCATCATCACTGGATCGATCAATCCCCGGCGTTGGCTCAATATCCACACCAGAATCAGCACCCCAATCGCCCCCCCAAGCGCGGGGAAGGCCGCAGCCGAAGCACTGATGGCTGTGCCTGCGATCAAGGTCGTCAAGGTGACCGCGAACCCGGCCCCGGCGCTGAGCCCCATCAATCCCGGAGCCGCCAACGGATTCCGCAACAGCGATTGCAACAACGCCCCCCCCAACCCCAGCGATGCCCCAACAATCCCCCCCACCGCAACCCGGTTAAACCGAAGGTCCATGATCGTTTGGTTGTCCGAGAATCCGAAACCATTGCTCCCGACCATAAGCCGAAGCACCGCGATCCCCACGCAAAATATCGCCAAGCCAGAAATAGTCCAGATTCCCCGTCGATTCATACCCAAGCCTATACCCACAGGCATCCAAAGGGTGATACACTGGTTCGATGACTGAACCAACCATCCTCCGCCAAGCCGAGTTCGATCCCAAAGTCAAATCCTACTGGATTTGGCAGCCAGTGCTGATCTTGGTTCTCTTGGTCGTCACGATCCCGCTGGCGATCCTCTATGTCATCATCGCCCGTCTGTTCATCGACAAATACCTCGAAAACATGAGTTGTGTCCTCACCGAGCGGACACTCGACATCAAGAAGGGCATCTTCAACAAGACCGAATCCACGATCCCGCTCGAGAAAATTACCGACCTCCAGCTCTTCCAAGGCCCGATCATGCGCCACTTCGGGCTCCACGGGTTCAAGGTCGAAACCGCAGGACAATCCTCCCCGACCGGAGGCTCATTGGTCAATATCATCGGGATCGTCGATACCAAGGACTTCCGCAAAGCTGTCCTCGAACAACGCGATCGGGCAGCCTTGGGTGCATTGCCAACCCCCGCGGTTGCTCAATTCCCCGCTGCTACCCCCATCATCGATGTCCAGAGTACCCAACTCTTGATCGAAATCCGCGATGCCCTCCATCGGATCGAGCGTGGACTTGCCGAACAAGAATAAATCCCCTCTCCTCTCCCCCATTGTCCATTGCCTACTGCCCGTTGCCGCTCTCCGGGCTATCATTGCACCCGCCTGAGCCGACTCGCAGATGGATGCGACCGGCTCATCGAGGCGCGTTATTGGAAGGATTGTGCGTTGGCTGACACCACCATCACATGCCGTCTCGTCACCCCCAGTGCCGAGTTGCTCAACGAACAGGTTACCTATGCCTCTGTCCCCGCGTGGGACGGCTTGATCGGTTTCCAGCATGGCAGCGCCTCGCTGGTCTCCCGTCTGGGTCTAGGCAAGCTCCGCCTCGATTTCCCAAGTGATGCCGGGGCAGGATCACGCGAGTACCTCGTCGAAGGCGGGTTCCTCGAAATGGGCAACAACGAACTGGTGATCCTCGCCGAGTTTGCCGTCGCTGCGGAAGAAATCATCGAAACGGATGCCCGTGCCGCTTTGGCCGAAGCCGAGGCCCGCGTTGTACCTGATGATGCCCCCAACAAACTCGAAGCTGTCGAACGCATCACACGCGAAAAAGAACGCGCCAAACTCATGCTCGCCATGGCGAAGAACTCCAAAGCGGTCGGCATCTGATTCTTTCGGTGGCCCGGCTCGCCCAGCCGGGCCTGCGTGGTTCATTCAACTCGAATACTTCGACATCGCCCGCTGAAGATCACGCTGATTTTCACGATCGGCGATTGCTTTGCGCTTATCGTGCTGAGCTTTGCCTTTGGCAATTGCGAGTTTGATCTTGACAAGCCCGTGTGAAAAATACATTTCCAAAGGCACCAGTGTCACACCCTTTTGATCAACTTCGCGCGCCAGTTTCAATATCTCTTTTTTCTTGGCCAGCAGAACACGATCTCGCTTGGGAATATGGTTCAACTGACCCGCAGGCTGATAGACACCAATATCGACCTGATGGAGCGTCAACCTAGGAGGCTCAAGGTCGACACTAATATACCCCTCTTTGAGTGAGCAACTCCCCTCACGAATGGCTTTGACCTCCGAACCTTCGAGTACGATCCCGACTTCCATTGTATCAACAACGAAGTAGTCATAGAGCGCCCGCCGATTGTTGAAACTCGGCGGACCCTGCTTGGATTTCTTGCTGTGCTTGTTCTTCTTGGCCATTTGCACCCCAAGCATAGCCATTTGACGGGCGGTGCTCCCGAATCGGCGTGTGTATGATGACTCTATGAACTACTTACGCATCCTCCTCATGCTCATGCCGATGATCTTGGTTTTGCTCGCCGGATGCACCCAGCCGCTCAATAGTCGACCGACCCTCGGAGGCTCATACATCTCCCCCACCTTCCGATCAATCCCATCGCCCCCTGCCGCCCTCGATCGGCCAGCCCAGCACCTGCTGGCAACCACGCCCAAGCCCAAGAGCGCTTGGACGCCCACACAGTACCTCGCCCCGATGGATGGTGTCGTGCATTCGCCGATGCTTCGGGTATTCGCGCCGATCAAACGCACTGTCTCGCCTCGGGTCTATGGGCGGTATCCCACCCCGGCCGATGCCCTCAAACCCCAAACGACCACTTGGATCGAAGATATCCTTATTGCCATCAACGAGTATGGACGATCATTCCTCGGCACCCCCTACGCAATTGGGTATTTGACCTTCACCGGCAAACTTACCGCGCCTCTGATCTCGCCACAACCTTGGAAGCGCACCGAGACTGCAAATACATGGTCATCGGGACACCCTACTTCTTCCCAAACCATGGAGCCAACCGATGAATGATGTCAATCCACCCGGCTGGGCATTCCAGCCCACACTTGAAATCTCCGTCCCCGACACCGCCTCACTGCACGAAGATTCTGGAGATACGGATTTCCTCCTGATCGACATCCGCGAAGCCCACGAACTTGAAATTTCATCGATCGACGGGGCCGTGCATATCCCGATGGGTGAGCTCGCTTCCCGGATTAACGAGCTCGAGGTCGATGAAGACACCATCATTGCAGTGCTGTGTCGGACCGGCCGTCGATCGCTCGATGTGGCCGTGTATCTCCAAGAGCAAGGACTCACTGGTGCCCGATCGGTCGCAGGGGGGATTAACTGGTGGTCACTCAAAATTGACCCAACCATCAAACGATATTAGAAAACCTCAAGTCTGTGCCACCCAAGAAAAACAACACCTACCCTCTCCCTATGCCCACGACCGACACCATCACCCTCAACCTCGCCCATTCACCCGATTCGGACGATCTGGTGATGTGGTGGCCGCTCGTCGGCGTTCGGCATCCTGACGGCACTCCAATCACTGGCGATCTGGGCAAGCCTCAAGTTGAAACCGGGCGGTTTCGGTTCAATCTCCTCGCCCGGGATGTCGAGGAACTCAACAAGTTGGTGATTGGGGATGATTCAGCCTACGACATCACCGCGATCTCGTGCGCGACCTATCCGATGATCGCCGACCGATACGCCATGACGACTTCAGGTGGGTCCTTCGGCGAGAACTATGGCCCACGCATCGTCGTCGCTGTGAACTCTCCATTCCAGACTCTTGATGATCTCAAGAACTTAAACCCTACCATCGGCATCCCCGGGATCAACACCTCGGCCTACATGGGACTCCGCATGGCGATCGGCGCATTTGAACACCAAGAGATGCTCTTTTCCGATATCCCCGATGCCGTTGCTGACGGATGGGTTGATGCGGGTTTGCTCATCCATGAAGCCCAATTGACTTATGCGGAGATGGGATTGCGTGAGATTGGGGATCTGGGCAAATGGTGGCATGGGCAAACGGGCAAACCCTTGCCTTTAGGGCTCAATGTCATTCGGCGCGATCTGGACGACCAGTATGGGCAGGGTACCTGCCAAGCATTGGCCAATGTGCTCAACGCATCCGTCCAGTGCTGTGTGAAAATGGGCGAAGCATCGCGGATGTATCTTCAACTCAACAAGGGCGATCGGACTGAATGGGATGATCCGAAATTGGTTGATCGATACTTGGCGATGTATGTCTCGGGCTTGACCCTTGATATGGGTGAAATCGGGCGCGATGCGATCAGAAGTTTTCTCGGCCGGGCAGCCGGCGAGGGGCTTTGTCCTCAGGTCGAAAATATTGATCCGCTTTAGTTCGTCGAAGTTTTCTCATCGGCCCTAGACTCTTTCTCTTCTGCCACTGATCCACGCAATCTCGTGATCGGAGCCTGTTCATGCCGACGAGTTTTTCTCTACCCGTCTCATCGAATCAGCCAACACCGGGGACGCGCGCGTGCCCAAATCATCAGGCCACCCCCATTTTCCCCAGCGATCAACCCAAAGAAAAGTGCGGGGTGTTCGGCATCTGGGATGATCCCGATGCAGTCCGCAAGACTTATCTTGGGCTCTACGCCCAGCAGCATCGCGGGCAGGAGGCTGCCGGAATCGCTGTCACCGATGGGCAAATCATCGAATCCCACACCGGACAAGGGCTGGTCATTGATGTCTTTCCACGCCAATCCATCACCAAACTTGAGGCACATTACAATTACAAAAGCGCTCCGGATTCCAACCGAGGCGTGATCGGACACAATCGGTATTCAACCGCGGGGGGATCGAAGCTCTGCAACGCCCAGCCTTTGGTCGAGACCACCTTCGATGGGCCCGTCGCCATCGCACACAACGGCAATCTCGTCAACGGGCAAGCATGGCGCAAAGAACTCTCGCGCGTCGGACGATTGTTCCATACCACCTCCGATACCGAAATCATCGTTCACCTGTTCGCTTCACCCGAGCAGCGTGATTCACCTGACCCCGTTGCAGCGACGCTGCGCAACTTGCTGGGTGCTTTTTCGTTGGTCATGCTCTTTCCCGATCGAATCGAAGCAGCACGCGATCCTTGGGGATGGAGGCCTTTGGTCCTTGGTGAACTCCCCTCGGGCAAGGCGGTCGTTGCCTCGGAGACGGTCGCGTTTGATGTCATTGGCGCGAAGTTTATCCGCGAAATCGAACCCGGCGAAATTGTGACGATCTCAAATGCCGGCGTCTCGTCTCGTCAGTTCGCTGCACCATCAGAACCACTGGCCCAGTGTGTATTTGAACATGTCTATTTCGCCAACCCGGCTTCGAATGTCTTTGGACAGAATGTCCAAATTTCGCGGGAGCAATTTGGTGCTCAACTCGCCCAAGAAGCATTCGTCGAAGCTGACTTCGTGATGCCCATGCCTGACTCTGGACGCAGCGCCGCCAATGGGTACGCAATTGAATCTGGGATTCCCTACCGCGAAGGGATCGTACCCAATCGGTATGTTGGACGAACCTTCATCAAACCCACACAAGAAGAACGGGCCGCTGCGGTTCGACTCAAACTCAATGTAATCTCCGAAGTCGTCCGCGACCAAAGGCTCATCATCGTCGATGATTCAATCGTCCGCGGGACGACCACCCGTCTCAAAATGATCCAGCTTCGCGAAGCAGGCGCCAAAGAAATCCACCTGCGGATTTCTTGCCCGCCGATCAAGCACCCGTGCTATTTTGGCGTGGACTTTGCCGACCGGGATCAGCTCGTCGCCCACAACCGAAGCACCGAGGAAATCGCAGATTTCCTCGGTGTGGACTCCCTGCACTTCCTGAGCCAAGAGGGCATGCTCTCGGTCATGAACCAAAGCCCCGAGCACTATTGCACCGGGTGCTTTAGCGGGCAGTACCGCGTGGATGTGAATCATCCTGTTGCGTGCGAAGTCGCAACCAAATCGCAAATGAGCATGTTCAAGACCAGCTAAACCAAGTAATAGGCTTGCACAAACGCCGCGGTTTTATCCGCCCCATGAAGAATCAATTGGCAAATCGCCCCTCGAACCCGCCGGACGGAAGATGAATCCGAAACTGGTCTCTCCTTTGATGTTGTCATAGCGGATAATCGTGCCCAATGTTCCGATCTGGAACCGCCGCAATATTTGCGCATTGAAGACTTGAAAATCGTTGAGGTCAAAGTTGTAGTTGAGCCCGGTATTGAGTGCGTATTTATCCGTCAAACGATATCGTGCGCGCAAAGAGGCAAAAGTCGCATCCAGTGCCTGAATCTCTCGATACTCCACTGAGGTTGTAAACCACGGACGATGTTCAATAATCGCTCCGATGCTCGCTCGCGCCGTCTCGTCGAGGTCAAGGTCATAAATGATCTCACCAGCGAAGGCAAGCACTTCGGTCGGCTGCCAAATGGCGCTGGCGCCGAAATAGTCGCCGGGATTTGAAAGTTCCGGGCGTGATGAGAAGTATTCTGGAATACGGCTCTTGCCCGCCCGATCGCTCGTGGTGACATATTCTGTGCGAAGCTTGAGCACATCGACATCGCGCCAACGGCCGATCCCCCCTCGTTTGGTCTGCCATGTTTGATCAATCGCAGCGCGCATCGAGGTACCCGTGATCAGCCCTTCGACATCATCATCGAAGATCGGCACATCGTTGGCATCGAAGTTCGAGTCACTCCCCCAAAGTGTGATTGATGGTTCAATAATGTGGCGCAGCCGATGAATATCGAAGAATTGGCTCTGAGCGTTGTTGTTGATTTTGGAGATCGTGGTCGAAAGCGTCACCCCGCCGCTCCCCCAGAATCGCACCTCGTCATGCTGCCCTGGGGAAAAGGCATCGAACGAGCTGTCGTAGGCAGTCGCCCGTCCAACAACAAAGGGGATGACTCGGATGGGTCCCCAATCGAGCCTTGCGCTCAGTTCGTGGCGCATGTCCACACGAGCGACCATCGATTCGTCGAGCCCCATTGCGCGAAATACATCACTGAGCGAAGTATTGGCGGCGGTACCAAAAGCATCGTCGGCCAATGAGTTGGTATCAAAGCCGTAGCCGCTCGCTGCAACTTCCGAGAATGCCAAACGAAGCATCCCGGCGCGGGCCTCGAACGCATAGGTCAGCAACCCGGGCTCAAAGTCGGGCAGGAGGTCTTTGCCCAGCGAGACGAACCGGGCTTCAGGGATTTTGTTGACCTGATACCCCGGTGATTGGAGCAGGTGCTCGGGGACGATGAAATCATTGGCGGTGGTACTCAACTCGAGTGCAAAATAGGTGTCATCACTGAGTCGTTCGATTTGAAGTCGATTGCGGAAGTCCTCAGTGGTGCGCCCGCGTTGATCGAACAGGGCACCAACGAATGCCTCGTCGGAGACATAGCTCAACTCGGTGACGAGTGTCCACGCGTTGGTGAACTCCCAGATATCGTGGAGCGCAAAGATGCCTCGGGTTTGCCCGTCGCGTCCGATGCGCCGTCCGGAGGGGGTGATGTCGGTGCCATTGTCATCAAAGAGTAGATATGAGAACAACCCGCCGCGATGTTCACGGGTCATCCAATCACTCATCACACCTACGCCAAATCCCCGATCCGCGTAATAGTCAAGCTGAAGATCAATTGTAAGCCCGGGTGGCGCGGTGAGATTCAAAAGCGAAAGCGCGTTCCACCTGGTTTTGATCGCGGTACCCGATCGGTTGGTGTCTTCGATGGTGAACTGTTTGAGTGGAAACGAACTCGGGTCGCCTTTGAACCCGGGAAGCCAGAGCACCGGGACATTGCCCACATTGAGGGTGACATTTTTCCCTTCCACCGTAACATGGGGGCGTGTATCTCGAGCGTCCTGCCCTTCATCCTCGTGAAGTGTCACCTTGATATCGGAAACACCGATCGTCAGGTCGGGTTCAAAGAAGGCCGTATTGGATATCTTGGCCTTCTCGGCAGCGAACTCACGCTGGGCTCTCTGACGGATGCTCTGGGCCCGGACATACAAAGGCATCCCCGTTTTCTGATCCGTTGTCCAAAATACCGCATCGAGCATCAATGCCTTGTTGTTTTTGACATCAAGATACATCCGAGGCGTACGAATCGACCATTGGTCATCGCCAGCGAAGACCCCACCTTCAAGATAAATCCCCTCGATCTGCCCCACGCCCAGACGCCCCACCCCGGTGATGGGCTCATCCCCTGTTGTATAGATCACCATGCGCTGGGCTTTGAAATCGATCCATTGCTGATTGGCAGCGTCCTGGTACTGAACCACCACCCCCCCGTCGGCGGTGATAACTGATCCGCCTCCAGATGATGCCCCATCGATGACGATTCGCCCGCCAATGGATACGGAGAACACACCTGTAGGATGAAAAATCGGGCCTCGGGGATCACCTCGCGCATCAGCGAACGATGCAGTTTTCTGCTCATCAGACACTTCAGGTTTGGGCGGCACCCAATCAGGTGCCCACGGGCGTATTGCTTCAGACTCGGCAACAGGACTCGGCGCGCCAAGCACACGCTGGGCATAAAGGACATTAGTCTCTTCAAAAAACCTGCCAACCCTGGTTTTGGCAATCGGAGGCTCATCGAACCGGGCATCAAGTTTCATCACGATGGAATCGGCGATCTCGATCACTCCGCGCACGGGCAGTTGCTGAGCCTTCATGGTAATCGTGCCGTCAGCCGATCGTAGGTCTTCAAAGATCGCATACACCTGGTATCGAGTGCCCTGGCGCTCTGGGTCGGATGCAATTTTGCGCAGCCAGAGATTCGCCGAAACTGCCAAGAAACGATGATCGCCGAGCACCACATCGACATCACGATCGAGCACGATGCGGTGGGTCTGTCCTTCTCTCCAGAGCCACCCGGCACGGGCTTGGAGTTTGATTTGCCCGGGGACGGCTTCGACAGGGAAGTTGATCTGATCGAATGTGTGACCGGCAGCATCTGGCTGAGATATGGACAAGGCGAATTCGGTCGAATCAACGGCCTTGGCGTGCGCAACCATCGCCAGGCACGATCCGGCGAGTGCCGCGATCAACCGAGTTGTGCGTTTGTGTTTGCCCGGTGCCTGTATCATGCACTTTTCTGCCTTTATGCTGTGAAATCTGAATCCCAAATCTGAGCCACAAGTGTACCCCATCGGAGATCGGTGCTGGGGAAGATGGAGAATCAATCCCAGCAGAACTATGCTCACTCTATGAGCACACACACCGCCAGACGCACCCTTGCCGAGATGAAACCCGCCGAACGCCTCGATGGGATTTACTCCATCGCCAATGCCCAGCTCGGGACCACCCAGAAGGGCAAACCCTACCTCCGATGCCTGCTGGGCGATTCGTCAGGATCGGCAGCGGGTCGGATGTGGTCAATCGACGAAGCGACCTTCCGCCGCCTCCCCACCGACGGGTTCGTCTGGGTCGAAGGCGAGACACAAGCCTATCAAGGCGAACTCCAGATCATCATCCACCGGATTGATCCACATGAACCCACCCCCGACGAACTCCGATACATTCTTCCCTCGTCATCACGCGATCCAAAGGAGATGTTCGAGCAGATCGTCGCGTTACTTGACACACTCGAGCATCCTGCAATGCAAGCACTGGCCAAGACTTACCTCGCTGATGAGCATTTGATGGACGGATTCCGCACCGCACCGGCTGCGGTTCGGCTCCATCATGCGTACCTCGGCGGTCTCCTCGAACACACCCTGACACTCATGCAGTTGTGTGATGTCATCACGCCTTTGTATCCCAAGATCAATCGTGACATCGTGATGTTGGGGCTTTTCCTGCATGATCTGGGCAAGACCCGCGAGCTGTTCTTTGATCGCGGATTTGGATACTCCGATCGAGGCGAGTTGATCGGACATCTCGTTGAAGGGGCGATCATGCTCCACGACAAGGCCCAGCAGATGATGGCCCAGACGGGGACGCGCCTGCCAACGGGTGCGTTAACGATCCTTCAGCATATCATCATCTCGCACCACGAAAAACCCGAATACGGCTCAGCGAAGATGCCCTCTTCCCCTGAAGCGGTGCTGGTCTCACTCATCGACAACCTCGACGCCAAGACCACCATGGCCCTGTCGGCTGCCCGTCCTGACCGCGACGAACAGTTCTCGCTGGGCGGAAACTTTACGGAGAAAAACTGGGCGTTGGGCGTGAAGCTCTACCGCCCCGATCCGCTGGCGGAGTGAGAATTTCATCTTCAACGAACCGCGACCGTCAAGGAGTGGTCTTGGAGCACAGTGACCTGCTTTGACCCGACCAAAAAGAAGGCAAAGCAGATCTTGGCGGTACCGACGGTACTCGTTCCCGCTTCACCCTTCGGAATGAAGCGGGGCACCCGCTCTATTTTTTCTTGCCTATCTCTTCTTACTCCATCTTGAATAAGGACCGCATTTGGCGAATACCCTCAGGCGGAAACACGACACAATTTGTTCGACCATTGTCAAATTTGAGCATCACTAGTTCAGACTGCCTCCCAATTCGTATTCCGTCTGAAACAAACTGAATTGTCCCGAGTTGTTTAGGCTCGCGAAACAGCAAAGACTTCGCTACGACAAGATCCGGACGGATATATAGACTACGCACACACCACACTGAAACACCACGAACGCACGCATAGAACATGACCAGTGGTGTATATGGGGACCCAAAATAATACATCGCGACCTCTTCTGCATACATATATTCAAAGTATCGATTAGCCCAGATTGCCAACAAAGACACGATCACGAGAGCTGCAAGATCACCAACCGTCCCCCGCCCATCTAGCACAACCTCTTCCCCAGTCATATACAGCGGCTCCACACGGCGCAAATATCTACCTTGTCGCAAAGACCCCAACGAACACAATAACTTTCTCACTATGAACGAAAACAAAACGGCCCCAGCGACAGTAATCGCCAACACCACTCCCGCAGAAATAATGTATGAAGAGAATTTGACTTCATTCGCAATTGAAAAACCATCTGCAGCATTGCTTTTTCTGACTTGATACCAGAAAAGAAAAAGAAACATGATGACCAAAGGCCACCATGCAATTTTAACCAACTTGTACAAGCAGGCAAACAACTCAGTTTAAATCCCAATGATACCGTCTACCTTGCAGAAACCAGTTTGCTGTATGATCCGCGAGACATTCCTCAACATCCTCATAGTAATCAGAGTGGCAAAAGCCAGCCGCTGTGACGGTACCGCTTGCGATAATTATCCCCGGCCATACCCCTCCAAAAAAACCTGCGATCGTACCTGCCCCGCCTATTACCCAAGTATTCCGAAGGCACCGATCCCTCGCTGTCATTGCATCATCAAAGCATTCTTCAAGCGGCTCGCGATACTGACACCCAGTACACTGACCAGGCCCAGAACTCGATGCAAAAATCAAACTATCAGGTCTTACCAACGGAAGCCAAATCGCCGGCCGGTCTTCCCCTTCGTACCAGTCTATATATAATCCTTCCACAAGCACATCGCCATGAACAGTTGAAACCAAGCCATTGACAAAAGCAACTGATATCATATGTTCCAATATGAAATCAAAATCTCCAGTGCCTTCTGTCAACTCTAGAGACTCTGCAAACGAGACATGGTCGAAACTATTGATAAATATTGAATACTCTGTCTCGTCAGACATCTGCCCTGATATCTCGCTTGGGTTTTCGTATTCAAGCACAACGCTGGCTGTATAGTACGAGTTATTGTCCCAACTCGATGTACTCAATGCTTCCCAAATTTTCCTATGCTCGGCTGCCATATTCCTGACAGGATCAGGAGCGGGAAAAACTGCATCAGACACTGCAACCCCACCATCAATCGCAGCGCTCGCCCGATCCCAATCAGTTGTTGTTTCTGGATGGCCCTGCCCAATATCTTGGGAATACGCCATTGTGCACACTAACCCAATACGCGCTGACACCATTCAATTTTCACAGTATACCCCATTTCAAGCGACTGCTTAAAAAATAGTTGACATTCAACCATATGCTTTGACAATACCATGTATTTCATCAAAATCGGGCATAATTCTCCTCAGATGCCATGCCGTTATTTCAGACACCCATCCCCCAAACTGATTCAGAATCGGGTTGACAAATCGCCCTTGCTGGGCTTGAATCCGCTCTCCCCTGGCATTGTGCCCGGGCCACACTCGTCGGACCCAAGTCTGGGCCACCCGGCATGGTCGCTACAAAAAGAAGTAGCACCGCAGAAGGGCAGTCGCTCGCTCTGCGGACGGATGAAAAGGAATCGCCACTATGGCAACATATACTGGACCCAAGGTTCGTCTTTCTCGCCGCGTTGGGGTGCCCATCGCGGATATCCCCAAGCACACCTCCAAGCGGATGCTCAATGCACCGGGTATGCACGGGCATCGTGGGCGTCGCCTGCGAGACTACGGCATCCGCCTCCAAGAAAAACAAAAACTCCGGTATCACTACAACATCCTCGAAAAGCAGTTCCGCCGAACGATTGACGAAGCCAAGCGTCGTCCGGGCAACTCGGGCGACATCCTGATGCAGCTCCTCGAGCTTCGTCTGGATAATGTTGTTCGCCGAATGGGTGTCGTCCGCACGATCTGGGCATCACGCCAGATGGTCAATCATGGACACATCCTTGTCAATGGCAAGAAGATCGATATTCCGTCGTATCGTGTTCAAGTGGGTGATGTGATCTCACTGAAACCACGCATCCAGAAATTGGCTCGTGAGAATATGGAATCGATGGGCGGGCATGAAGTTCCTGGCTGGATATCGTTCAATCCGTCGGAACTTAACGCTACCATTTCGTCGTTGCCTACTGCGGACCAGATTCCATTCGATGTGAACACGAACCTCATCATTGAATTCTATCGCTAAACCCAATTTGACCTCGCGTGGCATCCGCTGGGCGCCGCGCCGAGGATGAGCCAAGCGAATCCTCGGGATGCCCCCTGCGGATTCGTTTTTTCATTTTCCGGCCCAAGACTCTCTCCCCACATACGGAGCCCACATGCTCAGGTTCATCCGAAAATACCAACTCCCGATCCTCGTCATCGGCGGTTCACTGTTGATGATCGTGTTCTTGCTCGAACCTGTCCTTACTCGTCTTGCCCCTTCGCCAATGAAGACCAAGATCGCCAAGCTTGCTGATGGTTCAAACTTCACCCGTGCTGATACCCAACGGGCCAATGTCGCAATCAGCCTACTCAAACGCGTCCATCCTCGTGCGCTTGGGCCCCGTACCGTGGGTGGAATCGGGCTCGACCCGGCAAATGAATCGAGCATGGCTTTGCATTGGCTTTTGCTTGTCAGACACGCCGAAATGGCAGAACTTGTTGGCGAAGCGGGTGACGGAGTTTCGTGGATCGATGAACTTGCTCAGATGGAAGCACGGGTAATTGTGATCTCCGAAGCCCAACAAGGGCTCATCACCAGCGATGAGCAGGCCGAGCAAAGACTTGCCGAGTTGGCCAATCAGATCAGCAACACCATGCACACCAACGCATCACGCTCGGCGGGAATGGCCCGGAGTACACTCGATGATGTGTACCGCATTCTTGCCCAAGCGAGAGGCATCTATCGCTTGCTCTCCGCAATCCAAACCATGCCTTCGTTCAGTGATGTCAATGCAATCCATGCCGCCCATGAGACACTCGATGCGGTTGCGATCAATGCCGCCTTACTTGATTCGAGCTTGGCCGCTGCTGCCGTTGCCGAGCCTGCCGATGAACAGCTCCAGGCGTTCTTCGATATCTACCGCGCCCAATCGCCCACGGAAAATGAGTATCGCATCGGATACATCCAGCCCACACGGATTCAACTTGGATGGTTGACACTCGATAAAAATGTATTTATGAATGCGGTCAAGGTTGATCGGGTCGAGCTTCACAAACTCTGGAGCCAGAACCGAGACCAATACCCCGATGAGTTCCCGGTTGAAAAATTTAATCTCGAACGCCAGTACCGTGACCGCATCGCCACTGACATGATGATCGACGCCGACCGCATCATCCGCGCCCAAATCATCACCGCAACCAAAGGCCTGCCCAAAACCAACGGCATCCTCACCCTCCCCGATGACTGGGAATCGCGCAGACCCAAACTCGAAGAGGTTGCCCGAATCGTTGTTGAACGAATCAATGAACGATTCTCAGTGTCGATCCCAACACCCGCAATCACCATCGTCGGCGATCGCTGGCTTACACAAAATGACATCGCATCCCTACCCGGATATGGCAACTCAACCTACCGGGTCGGGTCGCGCCAGCTCCCCACTTACACCCTGCCTCAGTTTTTTGAGCTCGAAGAGCCCAACACCCTTGGGCTTGATGTGCAGGTTGGATTGCCAATCGTGGACCCGGCTGCGGAGGATCAGCTCGGCAATCGGTACTACGCGGTGGTGCTCAATGCCCGCATGCAGGGTCCTGCCGAGTCGATTGAAGATGTCACCCGCGAACGGGTACTCGCCGATTACAAATCGATTGAGGGATTCAAAATCCTCAATGCTCGGATCGAAGAGTTCAAAACTGCGATTAAGTCAAATGGCAGCCTTGCCCCGGTGATTGAGTTGGCAACTTCGTTGGCGCCGAATCCCGAGTTGATCCGTACGCCCGATATGAAACGGAACATTCTTGTTCGGCGAGATTCGATTGATCGCGGACGATTGACCAGTTTTATTGATCCAAGCCTCAATGTTGAATCGTTTCGGTCTGCAGTGCTCGAAGCTGCCCGAACACTCGACCCCTTGGCAACCCCAGAAGAAGTGGCTGATAATCCGATCGCAGTGGTGGTTGCATTACCTGAGTCGCGTTCGGTTGCAATTTCGCGTGTGATTGCACCTCGCCCGGTCAGTGTCGAGCAGTTCAGAACCCTCTCGAACAGGGTGATTGCAACCACAGGCCAACGCGAGCTGGCCGAAGCGGCTGCCGATTTTGAAGACCCATTCTCCTTCAAGGCCTTGGCTGCTCGATACGGGCTGATCTGGCTCGATGAAGACAAGGCCAAGGAAGCGTCCGAATCTGGATCGAGCGACGAGTCGCCTGACCAAACAACTGAGGGATGATGGACGACGAGCGACTCACCCGCCACCGACAAGGGTGACAATTTCAATGGATTGACCTTCTTTGAGCACTGTTTCAGATCGTTCCCGTTTGGGAACGATTTTTTGATCCACCTCGGCGGCGCAGATTGCTGAGGCAAGCCCAAGGATTTCGATGAGCCCTTCGACAGTGATTTCATCGGGGAGCTCGCGTGGTTGGCCATTGACTGTGCAGTGCATGGGAGAGTCTATACCTGAGTTTGCTCGTGAATCTGTTTGTGTTGATGGTCGAGTGGTTGGGATTCGATCGCACGGATATTCTGAATCAGCATGGTCAGGGCTGCGCACGCTGCCTGATCGCGGACGCTGACACGATCACCGGGGAAGATGAACCGTCGGCAATCGACTTCTTCAAAATGACTCAGGACGCATATCCAGACCGTCCCGATCGGTTTACTAGGTGAGCCGCCGTCAGGCCCTGCGATGCCGGTGATGGAGAGGGCGTGGGTCGTCAGAAGTTTGCGACGACCGCCTTTGGCCATTTCGACCGCAACCTGTGCACTCACCGCACCGTGCTGGGCGAGTGTCCGTGGCTTGACTCTCACCGCCACCTGCTTGGCCATGTTTGAATAGGTGATATACCCGCCGAAGTAGACATCCGAGATGCCTGGCAAAGTGGTCAGGGCGGCACCAACCATCCCACCGGTGCAGCTCTCGACCGTTGCCAATGTGTGCTGTTTTTCGCGGAGCAAATTGGCAGCTTCGATGACCAAAGGCATGATGAGATCGTCTGTGTTCATGATTGCATCAGGGTATCGAAGAGTTCGGGGATGCCTTTGGCATGGGTGGCGATGGTTTCGATGATCGGGGTCTTGCCTGCAATATCGCGGAGATCGCGGACGAGATCATCCTCCCCGGGATAGTCGGCCTTGTTGCACACAAAGATGTCGGCAATTTCAAGAATCCCGGCTTTGTCCATCTGAACCGCATCACCCATGCCCGGGGTCAGGACAACCGCGGTGGTATCGACAAACTCGCGGATCATGGTTTCGTTCTGCCCGGCGCCGACGGTTTCGACATAGAGGGTGTCGTAGCGATCGTTGCCTTGGCAGGCGCCCCCGATGAGCTCGATGATTTCGTTGAGCCCGTGGTAGTCCTCGCCTCGGATTGCGAGGGAGTGGTAATAGATATGCTCGCCAATATTGTTGAAATCAACGCGGAGCCGATCGCCAAGCAATGCACCGTTGGTGATCGGGCTCTTGGGATCAAACGCGAGGACGGCGCATCGTCCCACGGACGGATCTTTCTGAGCGTGGACGAAGTGTTCGCGAGCAAGCTGGGCAACAAGGGTGCTTTTGCCCGCGCCCGGCGAGCCGGTGAAACCGATGACGCGCTTTGGCCGCCTCCTGATTGCATCGAGGCGCATCTCTTTTCCATTGTGCATCAGGGAGATATCACGCGAAAGCTGGGCGCTGGCATGGCCCGAAGCAATGAGTTGGCTCTGAGGATGAACCGTTGATTTGACTGCATTGACAATGTCGATAAGCCCAGTGCCCGTAGGAAAACATTCACGGATGCCCATGTCGATCAGCTTGGCAATATCGTTTTGGGGCAAGATGCCACCCATGAGGACGGGGATGTCGGGTCGTCCGACTTCGTTCATCGAGTCGACGAGTCGCTTGCCGAGCACAAGGTGAGAGTTGGACATCATCGAGGCTGCGATGACATCGGCATCCTCGTCGCGGGCGGAGATCGCCAGCGAGGCCGGGGTCTGCCAGAGCCCGGAATAGATGACATGGACGCCGCTGTCTCGCAAAGCGCGCGCGATGACCTTGACGCCTCGGTCATGTCCATCGAGCCCCATCTTTCCGAGGAGCACACGGGGTCGGTGGTCAAGATCGGCACACCGATCGAGTTTCTCAAAGGCACTGGTCGCTTCGCCGAGTTGATGGGCCATGGGTGAATCCTTGTGAAATCAACGGATCATCGGACAGGCGAGATTCTATGCGTGGATTCATGGATTTGCCCGGTTGGTTTGATTCGATCCAGGCGACAACATCGGGGCTCATGTCTATGATTTTGACCCGGTTTAAATCACATTTGACACCATGTTCAAAGGAGAAAGACGATGCACGGAATCAACACAGTCGCGATCATCGGCAGCGGACAAATGGGCGGCGGGATCGCCCAAATTTCGGCCGTCAACGGATTCGAGACCATCGTCTATGACCTCGATTCCGATGCGCTAATCCGGTGCGAAGGACTCCACGACAAACTCCTTGCCCGCGCCGTCGAAAAGGGACGGATGAGTGATGATGAACTCAAGAGTGCCAAGGACAAGCTGACCTATGTCACCGATCTGAACTACCTCAATGATGCCGACATCGTGATCGAAGCGGTGGTTGAGGATCTGGAGATCAAGAAACAGATTTTCGCCGGATTGGCCGAGCGATTTACGGACAAGCAGATTCTCGCCTCGAACACCTCGTCGATCTCGATCACCGAGTTGGCGACAAGTGTGGGCGATGCTGCGGATCGATTTATCGGGATGCACTTTTTCAACCCGGTGCCGGTGATGAAACTCGTTGAGGTCATCAATGGATTGGCAACGAGCGAAGAGACCACCAAGCGTACGATTGCACTATCCGAAGCGATGGGCAAAATCGCGGTGCCTGCCAATGACCGGGCGGGTTTTGTGTCGAACCGGATTTTGATGCCGATGATTAACGAGGCGTTCTATGCGTGGATGGAAGGCGTCGCCGAGCCCGAGCATATTGATGAGATCATGAAACTGGGCATGGCGCATCCGATGGGCCCGCTGCGTCTGGCCGATTTCATCGGGCTTGACACCTGTGTCCATATCATGGATGTGATGGCCGACGGGCTCAATAACGATCGATATCGGGCGTGCCCGCTGCTCAAGCAATTGGTGGTTGCAGGTCGGCTTGGCAACAAATCAGGTCGAGGCGTGTTCGATTATTCAAAATGAGCGATGCAATCGAGGACATGCCTGGATATAGGCCTCCCGTTTTTACGCACTTGCCTGATATTCTCAACTTACCCCACTTCTTTGTAGAGCATATCTGATGCCCACAATTGGCCAACTTGAAAAACTGCTCGCACTCGCCCCTGATGATCCCTTTGTGCATTATGGGCTCGGGCAAGAACTCGCCAAAGCGGGCAAACTTAATCAGGCCCTTACCTGCTATACCAAGGTCAT
Source organism: Phycisphaerales bacterium (assembly GCA_026982335.1). Classification (GTDB taxonomy): domain Bacteria; phylum Planctomycetota; class Phycisphaerae; order Phycisphaerales; family UBA1924; genus UBA1924. Next base: position 4,172 of record JALSHH010000055.1, on the reverse strand, counting down.
CGAACTCGACCCGACTTACTGCTACGCGTACTACTTCAAGGGACAAACACTCGATCAGCTCGGCCGGTCTGATGAGGCCAAAGAAGTGATTGAGGCGGGAATTCAGGCCGCCGAGCAGATCAATGACGGGCATGCCGTATCTGAGTTGATGGAGCTGTTAGAATCTTTGGCATGAGCCGACCCACCCGATATCCTCGGTATCCTCGCAAGGACACAAAGAAGGACATCGAACCGCTCGCCCTTGATGGGTCGGTTTCGATCACCTCGCTCCATCCGTGCAAAGATGATCCGGCACGGGTGACGCTGTTTGTCGATCGACGTCGGCTTGGACGGATTCTGCTCAACACCAAAGCTGATCTCAAACTCGAAGTCGGCACCGCCTGGACACGAGACTTGGCTGCGTCGCTCGCCGATGAACTCGCCCGAGGCAATGCCTACCGGGCAGGGATTCGCATCCTGACCAAGCGGGCCAAATCGGGCAAGGAACTCAGGCGCAAACTCAAGGAGTATGGATACGAACCCGAAGCGATCGCGTGGACGATCGAGAAGCTGACCGAACTGCAGGTGCTCGATGATGAGAACTATGCCCGAATGGTGGTACGAAATCAGTTGATCCGAAATCCGGCGGGTCGTCGGCTGCTTGAAGGCAAGCTCCGGGAGAAAGGAATCGAGGAAGGCATCATCAGCATGGTGCTTGACGAAGCGCTCGAAGAGCGTGATGTGGTGGCTGATGCACGCAAATTGGCGCAGTCGGCTGCGCGATCGATTTCGGATCGGCACGAGCCTGAGGTTCGGATTCGGCGAATCACGGGTCGGCTCGCCCGGCGTGGTTTTGACTTCGATGTCATCCAAACAGTGGTTGATGAGCTGGGATTGAAATAGGAAAGTGAAATAGGAAAGAAAGTGTGGATATGGACAAAGTTGGCATGAAAAAACCGGAGATTCTGAGAGAGAATCTCCGGCCAATGACCCCAGCGGGATTTGAACCCGCGTTACCAGGATGAAAACCTGGTGTCCTGGACCTGGCTAGACGATGGGGCCAAGGACGGTTGTCAGGGGCAATAGTACGCCTGCGAAGTGAATCGTCAAGCAGAGATGATCCCGGCTAGGTATGATTTCGTGCAAAAGATTGGAACTGATACAGATTTGGTCACAAGTGTACAGGGAACGCATGAATTTCTAGGTAGAGGCTGGTAAAAGCAAGAATCAAGGCTTCCTCCCGTGATCGTCCGAGTACCGATTGTCGCCCTCGCCTTGGTGATCGCCAGACGACTTCGACTGCGATGGAAGATGGCGATTTCCTAATATCAGGAACAGCAAACAACTCGGCAAAAGAATCAAGAATCATGGACTCACCTGGATACCACCGACCGTCGGTATGTTGCAGGCATTGATCACCGTCCTTTGGCCACCAACCACAGGCGTAGAGGCCGTCGAGTGCAAAATCAAGGTCTGGCATCGGGTATCTCCATGACATGGAAGGGCAGGAGTCGATGTACCCACTATACCAGACGAAAACAAATCATGCATCCCTATTTGTTCACGAAATCTGGATCATGAAGCCCAATGGGGATTAATGCTGATCTAATTTCATAATCAGGACTGGTCTTGAATTCCGGGCATCACGACAAAGACCAACAAATCATACATGAGATGGGCCCCCACCGCCAATCCTAGCCCACGCATGAGGAATAAAATCCCGAAATATACCCCCGCGATGGTGTAGAAGGCGGCGAGACGAAAGTTGAGCCCTGAGCTTGGTACATAGACCCCGTCGTGGAGCCATGCAAAGGCAAAGGCCGAGAGGAGGACGGCTACAATCTTCCCGGTTCGATCTTTGAAACTCAACACATCAGTAATCAGGAAGTGCAGGATGGTGATAAGCACCAATCGAAAGAGCATTTCCTCGTAGAGCCCGGCACCGAATGAGAGGTAGAGCCCTTCCCAGAAGGTGTGCGAGGCCAAGCCTGAGTCCATTTGGATCATCATACCCGATGCCTGAGGATTGAGGATGATGACAAGAATAATCAAAGGCCAAGTCAAAAATGCCGATTCGACAATCATCGCAAAGGGAATGATGGGCACGATCCGCCATGTATCTTTGCTGAGGATATGCTGGAGTAAGAGAATGACAATTAATGCAAAGGCAGGCAGGTGCAGCCCGAGGGTACCGAAGAGATCGAAGAAGCGCACGAGCATATCTTGAGCTTCAAGCTTGGCCACTTCGCCTGATCCCAAGAGCCCCATCGATCCAATTTCATAGAAGGCGATGATGGGGAGGAGGAAGACCAGAATGTGCAATGGGCGTGAGGAGAGTTCAAAGTACCCGCTGTTCATAAGCCCAGTCCCGGATCGGGTCTGGGTCGGCAACACCGTGGGTTGATTTTTCTGTCGTTGATTCATGGTCCCCTCTGCCACCCGTCCCTTGGGTGGAAAGATAGGCATTGAAACAAAAAAGCTCGACCTGAAGTGGTCGAGCCGAAATGGTCCTCTTATTCAAAGTCCTGTGCATAGCACACCGGTGCACAGGCGTTTGATCAGCCTTGCACTTTGGCTTTGAGCCGAGCATTCATGCGACTCTTGCGTCTTGCTGCTTGGTTGCTGTGGATAACCCCCACTTGAGCGGTTTTGTCAACCAGAGCTGCAGCATTGCGAAATGCTTGGGTAGCCTGCTCATTTGACCCTTCTGCAAGGGCATCCTCGAACCCTTTGATGGCTGCGCGCATATTCTTGATGCGCCAACGATTGCGAGCTCTGTTGGTGATGTTTTGGCGGATGCGTTTTTTTGCCGAGTTCGAATGGGCCATAGGGTCTTGTTCCTGTAAAAGTCAGTCTGGGGAGCACCCCCTTCTTGGGAGGATATTGTTGCCCATCAATCCAAGAAATCAACCTCTCATGCCTGACGAACTTGCTATTTGGGGCGACCCCGCTTACCCTAATAGGCCGCTGAGTGATCAGCCGACGCGTGCGTAGCTCAACTGGATAGAGCACCTGACTACGGATCAGGAGGTTGAGGGTTCGAATCCTTCCGCGCGTGCTTTGAGCAAACCCTTGCAATTCAAGGGTTTGTGTTGTTTTTGCCTTTCCCTTTTTTTATCTTCATTTTCAGCCCAAATACCTTGGTTTGGTTCTGTTTTGGAGAACCAAACCACTTGGACCAAGTTTTTGGGGCCCAGAACACAGCCTCCAAATTTGGAGGTAAACGGGCAAATCACGCCACGCAAATAAGAGTAATTGCCCGCAAACTTGCCATAACTTGATCGATTCGTGTCAGAAACACAGAATGGGCTCGAACTATTTCATAAGGGAGGGACCCATGATCGAATCGGGGACAACAACTTTGCTTGGCAGAATTCGTGATGGAGGGAGCCAAGACGATCGGAAGGCGTTGGTTGCTCGCTATTGGCGGGTGATTTTTGGTTACGCACGCCTACACGGTTTCAACGAGGCCGACGCTGAAGATTTCACACAAGATTTGCTTATGGAATTGACCCGTGTGTTACCTAAATTTGATTATCAAAAAAGCCATGGTACTTTTCGAGCATATTTGCGAACAATCACACGGCGAAGACTCATTGATCGAATCCGAGCAATCCGCCCAGATTTGTATGAAACATTTGAACACGAAATGTACACCAAAGAAACGGAACAATGGTGGGAAATCGAGTGGAATCGAGCGATGCTTCGCCAGTGCCTTGACGAAGCCACTTTGGCAGTTGAGCCAAAAACATTCCAAGCATTCCAACTCCTTGTGATCAACGAATGGCCCCCCAAACAAGTGGGCGAGTTTCTTAATCTGAGTATCGAAAGCGTCTACCAGGCCAAAGTTCGTGTCGCCAAGCATACACGCACCGTTTTCCTACGCCTTGAGCAAGAAGAGGATAATTATGACTAAACATTTGAGTGAAGTTGAACTTGTCCGTTTCCTTGAAGGCGATCTATCTACCAAACGAGTACGCCAGATTGAAATCATGGTGGACAATCACCCTTCGTTGGCTGTAGAAGTAGCATTAATTCGCGACGCACTTGCGATGCAAAACAAGCTACGCGACGCAGTACAAGACTGACCTGCCCCCATATTCTGTACCACTCCCTATGTTAGGGCAGTGGCGTTCCTTTGTCCCATCAGAGGGTTGCGGAGCGTAGCGGAGCAGGCCTCTGATGGATGAATG
>JALSHH010000054.1 GCA_026982335.1 Phycisphaerales bacterium | reverse complement strand
AATGGCGTGGTATTTTGGTGCGTTATGCGAAGAAGTCATCGAACGACCTCGCTTCGATCAAACTCGCTTGTATCCTGATCTGGTACAGAAGACTTCAACGATTGACCGTTTTGAGATAGTTTCTAAGCTGTGCCTGGTGGCTCTTTGGTAGAACGGGCTTCCAGCCCGTTTTCTTGTGTTGTGATTCAGAAAGAAACGGGCTGGAAGCCCGTTCTCCCGAGGAAAATAGAGGGCGGGTGGCCCGATGGAGCATTCCGATGCTCCTTCGGGAGATTAGGGTATTCGCCTGAAGTATCCGAAGACGGATCCGACAGGGCACCCAGAATAGGAAAAAACGCTCCCTCACCGTTGCGGCTCGTTGAATGCGAGATGAAAGATGAAGAACACAGAGGGGATGCCTGTGCCACCAGGGAAGGAAGTGATTAGCGGGCGGTACGGTTGAGGCGTTCAATTTCGCCGGCTTCATTTTCGATGAGGATGATGTCGGCTTCGTCGATGAAAAGCCCGTGGTCGATCACGCCGGGGATGTCGTTGAGTTCTTTGGTGAGTTGGGCAAGGTTTTCTGAGCCGTTGAGCGTGGCGTCGAGCACGAGGTTGCCGTTGTCGGTGATGAAGAGTTGGCCGTTCATGTCTTGGCGGATGACGCCGTTGATTCCGATGTGGCGGAGTGCTTTGCGGGTCGAGACGAGTCCGAAAGCCATAATGGCAATCGGAAGCGGGGTGTCGGTGCCGATCTGGATTGGAGCAACTTTGTTGGCGTCGACCATAAAGATGTTCAGCTTGGATGCCCAACAGAGGATGCGCTCGCGGGTCATCGCGCCGCGTGAACCTTTCATCACCCGCATCTGACGATCGACTGCATCGGCGCCGTCGATGAGGATGTCGAGTTCTTCGATCATGGCGAAGTCGATGATTTTGAGCCCCTTTTCGCGGGCGAGGTCTTCGGCTCGTTCAGAAGCTGCGACACATTCAATGTCGAGTCCTTCAGCAATGACACGCTGGGCGAGGAGTTCAATCCCCCGTGATGCGGTTCGACCGGCACCGAGCCCGACCTTCATACCCGATTCAACCTGCGCGATCGCTGCGCTGGCGAGGGGATCGACCAAGGTATTGGTCATTTTTGATTGGCTCTGTCGCTCACTCAAAGCGGATCCCCTGTGCAAGTTCAAGTGTTTCTCCAAACCCGATGGTGCATGTCTGGCGTCGCATGTACGCCTTCCATGCGTCGGAGCCGGATTCTCGTCCACCTCCGGTGTCTTTTTCGCCTCCGAATGCCCCACCGATTTCTGCGCCCGAGGTGCCAAGATTGACATAGGCAAGCCCACAATCCGAACCCGTTCCGCATGGGTCGAGGAATCTTTGGGCCGCGTTCGATGAGCCAGCGAAGATCGCCGATGAAAGCCCTTGAACAACACTGTTCTGCATCTCAATCGCTTGATCGAGTGTCTTATAGGTAAAGACATACAGGATCGGGGCGAAGGTTTCTTCGAGTGCCATGGGGAGGTTGTTGTCCTTGGGCGCCCGGATGATCGTAGGCATAACAAAGTGCCCGGTGGATAGATCACCATCAAGATTCGTGACGCGCGAGCCGCCAGTGAGCAGGGTCGCACCTTGCTCGCACGCCGTTTTCACCGCGTGCTCATAGCCTGCAACCGCCTGCTCGTTGATCAGCGGGCCCATAAGCGTGGTTTCGTCAAGTGGATCACCGATGCGGACGGTTTCGTAGGCTTTGACTAACTTGCTGCAGAAATCGTCCGCGATGGATTCGTGGAGGATCAATCGGCGCGTCGAGGTGCATCGTTGCCCAGCAGTGCCCACAGAACCAAACACGGTAGACTTGAGCGCAAGATCAAGATTCGCATCGGGCTCAATGATGACCGCGTTGTTGCCGCCAAGTTCGAGGAGCGATTTGCCCAATCGACCAGCAACCACCGAGCCAACATGACGACCCATTCGACACGAACCCGTCGCCGAGATCAGTGGGTATCGCCGATCACGGATCATGGATTCGCCAACAATGTCGTCGGTGCCGATGACAAGTTGGAAGAGGTTGTCGTACCCCATCTCCGATGCCACACGCTGAGCGATGTCATTGGTCGCAATCGCGGTCAGTGGTGCCAGAAGCGAAGGTTTCCAGACGCAAGAATCGCCACCAATCGCCGCAAGCATCGCGTTCCACCCCCACACGGCATTGGGAAAGTTGAACGCGGTAATGATCCCGACTGGGCCAAGCGGGAGCCATTGTTCTTTCATCGCATGTTCTGGGCGTTCGGATGGCATGGTGATGCCGCAGAGTTGGCGGGATTGTCCGACGGCGAAGTCTGCGATGTCGATGGTTTCCTGCACCTCCCCGATGCCCTCAGCCTTGATTTTGCCCATTTCGAGTGAAACCAATGAGCCGAGTTCTTCAAGGACTTCTCGATAGGCGTTGCCGATCTGGCGAACCATCTCGCCTCGCTTGGGCGCGGGGAGTTTGCGGAAGGCTTTGAATGCTTCGACCGATTTGGCGGTGACGGCTTCGTAGTCTTCTTTGGAATCGAGGCGGATGCCTGCGATGGGCTTGCCGGTGGCGGGGTTGTACGAGAGAACGATGTTGTCCTTCTCTGGGGTTTCATCGCCTGTGATGTCGGTGACGATGCGGGGGTGGTTGGTGAGGTTGAGTTTGGTGAGGAGTGGGTGTGTCATTGGGCAAGGATATGCGGGGGAAAGGGGGAAGGGCAATGGGCAGTGGGCAATAGGCAAGAGGAAGAGCAGAAAAGAGGTACGCAGAGGGGCAGAGAGCGCGAAGGGCGCAGAGAAGATGTTTTTGAACGCGAAGATGGCGGAGGGCTCGACGGGGGGAGAGGAAGGAGGAATGGTGAAAATCCATCTTCGCCCGTTGGAGCGAAATGTGGTATAATCATTTCGAAACTGGAAGATCAAAATCTCAGCGACAAGAAAGCAGGCCACGCATGCACAACTTCTTTCCTTCTCGACTTGTATTCGTCATTTTGTTGGCCTCGATATTTACAGCCATTACTGGATGTTCTACGCAATCAGCCCTCAATATCAAAACTCCAGAATCTACCGTAGTAAAAGGTATTCGGATTGATATTGAAAAGACCTACCGACAATCATCCTTGCTATACCCCATCATTGGCATCTCTGGGCTTGCAACGAATGAGTCCGGACATGCGCTTCGGGTGCTCACAATTGAATTTGGGGCTTACGATCAAGACGGAGTAAAAATATCAAGTGCACACGCCACGACAGGCTCATTAAGTGAAGGTGGAAAGTGGCGATTCGACGCCATGTTTATTTCAACGGTTGATCGAAAATACCAGTATGAAGAAATCAAACTGGAAAGCGTGAATGGCATGAGAGCTCAATAACCCAGATACTACAACAATCTGGGCGCCATGCTTACGGCGAAGCCTTAAGCATGATCTTGAAACCCTCCAACCTGCTCAAGCTGCGCGTGAGCAGGGCACCCTCCTCCTCTTATTTGCTGCTTTGCTGATCTCTCATTTTGCTGCTTTTCCATTGCTCGATCGGAGGGCGTATTGTGTAGGCACTGTTTATGAGCATCAATGATCGATCATCGCGGAGGAGACGGGGCATCGCTTGGCCGGTGGGGCATGTGTTGGCGTTGGCGCCGGTTGATGTGTGGGTTCGGATGATTGTTCGGTCGGGGGGGGTTCGGCCGCGGTATTGGTTGAGGCTGGGGTTTATCCTCATAACCAGCTTTGTGGGGACGATTGCGACTGTGCATGAGCGGGTGGTGCTGAGTTTGCTTTGGTGGGTGAGGAATAAGAAGAAGAGACGGGCTGGAAGCCCATCCCACCAAGAAAACCAGATCGAGCATGAACCCGGGGCAGTGGTGATTGTTGGGTATTACCGAACGGGGACGACGCATTTGCAGAATCTGATGAGTTGTGATGGCCGGTTCGTCACGCCCAGGTGGTCGCAGTGTTTGGCGGGGCAAGGGTTTGTGTTTGGGTGGGCGATGATTCGATTTGTGTTGGTGCCATTTCTGGGGCAGACGAGGCCGCAGGATGCGGTGGGGTTCGGGCCCAACTGGCCGGGGGAGGATGACTTTGCGCTGTGTTCCTGGGGTGGATGCTCTTCGATCCCGGGTCGGTTTATTTGGCCGAGCCGATGGGATGACTGGAAGCGGTGGCATGGGCTTGAAGGATTGAGCGACAAGGAGATGAATCGTTGGCGGTCGCTGATGGCGATGTTTGTGTGGAAGATCACGCGGGGGAAGCAGAATCGGGATCGAGTGGTCTTGCTCAAGACGCCGAGCCATACGGCGCGGATTGCGGAGTTGGATCGGCTGTTCAACGGGCGTGTGAAGTTTGTGCATCTGGTGCGTGAGCCGGGGGCGGTGATTGATTCGAATGTTCGGCTGCACGAATCGTTGGCGGGGCACCTGCTCGAAGATGGGCCTGATGTGCAGACTTTGCGGGATCGGATCGTCGAGGAGTATGCGCAAACCGAAACGAAATGCTGTCAAGAAGCGGAGGCGATTGGTTCGGGTCGGTTCGTGCGGGTGCGGTATCAGGATTTGAGGAACGATGCGATCGGGACGATGCGAAGCATCTACGGCACGCTTGGAATGGACTTTGATGAACGGGCCCAAGCATCGGTGGAGGGGTATCTTGGTCAACTCGGGGCGTATGAATCGACAAAAGAAGTGATCGAACTTGGTGAGGTGACGGGCAACGAAGAAACGATCAAGGCGGAGATGATTGAGCGGTACAAGTTGGATGCTGAACCGATTGCTCGTGTTGAGATCGAGCATGTTGAGGATGAATCGGCCAAGACTTGGCGGGGGATTGGGTCGGGTATGCTCGTTGCGATTGGGTGTATCGCTCTTTGGCTCGGAGCCGTGTGGGCGGTGCATTCGATCTGGCCTGGCTTCCACCCTCGGCTGATCCCGGCGGTGTGGGTCTGCGGGGCGGTGATTGGGATGGGTGCTCGCAAAGCAGCGGGGAATGGATCGGTCGGGCTTGGCATCGCAGCTTCGGCCTTGACGGTGTTTGTTGTGGTGAGTGTGGCGTTTCCGGTTTCGGTCATCAACTACAACTTCGCCAGCACCCCCGGCTATACCACACAGGATTGGCTCTATCACAATGCCAAATATGGCTTTGAAGGTTTGCGAAGTGTGGCGTCGATGGTGTTTATTGTGCTTGGAGCGGTGACGGCGTATCGGCATGGGGTTGCCAATGACATCCCCATTCCGGGAAGACCATCAAAAACAGACCCGAAGGTGCACAAATAATGGTAGCTGTTCCCCAGCAGATCTTGTCTCTCTGCATTTCATAAGAGGGGAAATTGCCCCTCCTTTGGTTGTCTTTAAAATCAACCCCATATCTTCCCCTGTTTGGGGTACACTTTGGCGATGAAACTTCTGTTGGTCTTTCTTGGGGGGGGGATCGGGTCAGTACTTCGGTACTCGACCGGGATTTTGATTGGTCGATTGACCCCCCCTCAGGCCGACACCCCCCACTGGCTTTCGATGTACCCGGCAGCCACCTTACTGGTGAATCTCATCGGCTGCGCGCTCATTGGGTTTGCATGGGGGATGCTTGGAAAACCTGAAGAAGGTACCGAGTTACTTCGAGTGGTGCTGGTCGTTGGCGTGCTCGGCGGATTTACCACCTTTTCTGCATTTGGATGGGAAACGCTCGACCTCATGAATAACGGACGCGTCGGCACGGCAATGGCCTATGTGCTGATCAGCGTTTTAATTGGAATCTTTGCCGCATGGAGCGGTCATACGCTCGGGTTGGTGATCTCTGGAGGGTAATGGATGTTGGTCTATATTGTTCGCCATGGCGATGCGGAACTTCAATCGAAAACAGGATGCGATCAGGATCGAATCCTCACCGAGCTCGGACACCAACAAGCCCGAGCAATCGGGGTGTATTTGGCGGGATGTCGGCCGATGCCCACACAGATCATTACTTCGCCGTTTGTGCGGGCCCAGCAAACCGCCCAAACCATAACCGATGCACTCTCGATCGGCATCGAAACCGACGATCGGCTCGGAGCAGATCGGGGATTGACCGAGATGCTCGCGGTGCTTGAAGATCAACACCACCAAGAAGCCATCGCCATCATCAGTCATATGCCCACCGTTGGCCGGCTCCGTACGCTACTCACCGAGGGCCCCACAGCCCAGGCATCATCGCTACACACCGGAGAAGTTGCGGTGATTCGGATTGATCACGAAGAACTTGTAGCGGGCGGAACCCTTTTGGAAATCTATCGGCTGAAACAATGTCCAATGGAAGAATGAGCATGCCGAGCATGCGAAAATCGTCCCACTATTCTCGCGTTTCCAGCTCTTTCCTCAGCCACTGGTCAATCCGCACCACCTGCGTCGGCAACCCTGCGAAAATCAGCTCATGACTCAAAGGATAGACCCAGCGCTCTGGGCGTCCAAGTTGATGATGGAGCAGCTCGCCAGTCGATGAAGGAACCGCCTGATCAAAGCTCGCATGAAGCATCAACACCGGAATATCGGTCATCTCAGTCGCAGTGTGGTAGGCATCGAGCTTGGAATGCTGAAGATATTTCTGTGAAAATGCTGTGAGTTGTTCATCACTGATACTCCCCATTTTGCTCGAATCGGGATCGAAATCAAAAGTGATCGCGTCGATCCATGATTTGTAGTTGGACTTGATCGCAATCGTGAGAAAGTCTGCCCCCCCTGCAATAAGTACCGCTGCGTCATAACGATCCGGCGCATACGCATAAACGGTCGGGAGTATCATCGCTCCACCGGACATACCCACGAGTACTGTGGGCTTATCAACGAGATGGGGACGCTTGGTATACAGATAATCAAGAGCCGCCTTGGTGGCATAAGCGCCCTCGGCAACGCGTTCATCATTCATATCCGCCACCGTGCCTGCAACATGAATTGCCTGTTCAGGAGAACCCGTAAAAACGACGCTCTCGGTGAATCGTGATGGATGCGAGCGCATACGCAAAACAGCGTAGCCCTGATGGTGCCAATAATTTTCAAGGGCATCGACAATCGGATCAGGTGTGCCGAACATTCCAGGTAAAAGAATGATGGTCCCGAGCGGATCATCCCCTTGAATCCGAAGCTTTGGATCGCGATAAGTAAACCAGGTACGCTGAAGTTCGACATGATCCTCGTCGGGTGGTATCTTCGCAATGGGCATCCCATTGATACCCTTACGGGTCACAATGATCTTGGTTTTTCCCGAAGCATCAGAATCATCCGTTGCCGTAACCTCGGGAATCATCTCTTCCGTTTCTATTTTGGTTGCTGAAACAAACTTGAACGCCAAATCAGGAATATCCGACTTTCTTTGCTTGCCTGAGTCTTTGATGGGATCGGGTGTGGATTCACTCTTGGGATTGGGAATAAACAGAAACGAACCCGGTCCTTCGGCTTTGAACTTGAATCCTGTCGTAATCCCCATATCAGCAGCAAGTTGATTGGCATCGCCGTACTCAACATCAGTCGAACGGAACTGGTGAAACCGCGAGAGATGAACCGGACGCAAAGGATCGGCCGGGTCAAGTTCGATGATCGTACCGGGTTTGTCGGGGTTGTTGCCCCAACGAATCGGCCAACGCGATGACAGCACGGACGGAGATTCTGAAGACGGTACCGATGCCCGAGTCACCACCGACGAATGCGATGGTGAAGTCGAATCTGGGGCATAGGCCGCGTTCTGGACGGATCGACACCCCCCGCCTAAAAACATAGCTAAAAACATAACCCAAAACATGGCGGCAATGGTCCGTAAGCGGGGCTTTACGAATAGATGGTTCATGGATAATCTCCCAGAATATGCCGAACCAAATGGACATCGGCACGGCGCTCTGTCGATGATACCGGATATTGTCCCCCCCGGCTGACGAAAAATGGACACGCAACCCAAGATGAATGGATTGGCATGACACAGACACAAGAAAAAACCAGGGTGCCTCTGATTCGATGCGGACTCGGAGGCGTCTTCATGGGACTCGCCAATCTCGTCCCAGGAATCTCCGGAGGTACCATGCTCGTCGCTTGTGGCATCTACACCCTCTTCATTGACGCAATCTCTGATGCCACCCGACTGCGATTCTCCCGGAAAACAATCCTCGTGCTGGGGATGGTCATCCTCGGCGCCATCGGAGCCATCGGCGGACTAGCGAACTTGATCCACTGGGCACTGGTCAACCATCGGTGGGAGATGTTCAGCATCTTCATCGGGCTCACCCTCGGAGGTGTCCCGATCCTCTGGCACATGGCCAAGCCCATCAAAAAAGACTCAATCATCGGCATCGTCATCGGCGTGCTGATGATGGGCGCGCTCGTCGCTCTTCAAGAAATGGGAGGGCAGCGCATCGGGATGTCGGGCACCGTCGGGTTCATCGTCGGCGGAGCTGCTGCTGCAAGCGCGATGATCCTGCCCGGAGTCTCGGGGGCGTTCCTTCTGCTCTTGCTCGGGCTCTACGAACCAATCATCGGGGCAATCAAAGACACGATCTCGGCGCTCAAAGATGCTGATATCTCCGGCGTCATCGACCAGATGAACATCATCATCCCCGTCGGCATCGGCGTGATTTTGGGCGTGGCGATTGTAAGCAATGTGCTCAAGTGGGTACTCCACCGGTATGAGCGCGTCACGCTCGGGGTGCTGTTGGGATTGATTCTCGCAGCTCCGGCAGGGTTGTATCCGTTTCGTGATGGGATGTTGCCTGTCATCGGTGATGTGATCAAAGGCGAACTCGTCACCGAAGAAAACTTAGCCCAGATGCAATCACCCGACAATGCGAAAGACTGGGCGCAGAAAGCGTTTCAACCCAACGGAATGCAGATCGCTGGCTCGCTTGGATTGATCGTGCTTGGATTTGGCGGGACGGTTGGGATTGCGAGACTCGGGCAGGAGAAGAGAGAAAAGCAAGATGTGCGCAGAGGACCTAAAGGCGGTAAAAAGGCGCAGAGAAAACATACTTAACTTGAATACCCACCCGAATACCCCGGCTTTTCCTATTTGCTGCTTTGCTGCTCTCTCGCTTTGCTGCTCTTCATCCACCCGCCGAGTTTGGGAGCAGACGATCGCATCGCATGAACCACCAACACAATCCCCACGATCAGTGTCATCGCAGAGTAGGTTTGGCCTCGGGTCAGTGGACCAAACTGGGAAACGCCGGCGTCGGGGAGGCGGATCAAATCCATGGGGATTCGGCCCAAGGCGTAGGTGATGCCAAAAGCACCGGCGATCAAACCTGGCTTGCGGGGTTTCATGGCAATGATCCAAACGACCGCCATGACCAAAAGCCCATCGAGCAAGGCCTGCAAGAGTTGGGTGGGGTATCTTGCTGCGATCAAGGGTTCGAGCTGGGCTTTGAGGGTATCGTCGCCGTGCTGGATGAGATTGAGGACGCGGGCGTAGCCTGACTCCCAGTATGATTCATTGGGGAGCATGTGCTTCATTGAGAGCTCGATGATCTGGTCGAACTGCTCGGGGGTCTGGGCAAGTTGGTTCGGATCGAGGGTCGTGATTTCTTGCGGATAGCGAACCGCCCACCAGGGTGCTTTTTCACCGGGATTGGCAACAATGGCGCCCAAGAGTTCGCCATTGATGAAATTGGCCATCCTCCCAAAGAACAAGCCCATCGGTGCGATCAGGACGGCCATATCAAAGACATGCAAAGGTGAACATCGCCCGACGATCTTGCCCATTTGGTCCTTGAACCCGCGCGAAATACGCCAAGCTGCAACCGCACATCCAATGATGCCTCCATGCGAGGCCATGCCCCCGTTGTTGATGGCCAAGACCCCCCACCACGGCGCAGAACTTGAAAAGTCGATCAGGAGCGAAGGTTCATACCCAATAACATAGAAGAGCCGTCCGCCGATGATGGCGCCGACGATGAGGTACATCATCGCGTCGCCGATCCGTTCGTAGGGAATGAGCGTGGCATTTCGACGGGCAAGAAATCGGAGCAGAAGATAAGCGAAGGTAAAACCTAGGGCATAGGAAAGCCCGTAGTACCGAATGCCAAAAGTCGGGGTGAATTTGACGAGAAAAGGCGAAAGATCGTGGAACCATCCGCCAAGATTGGCTTGAACAACAGCCGATGCGGATTGGAAGATGGCAAGTGTTAGCATGTGCAAGGATTCATCAAAATTTCATCGGCAGGTTGAGGGGCTCTGATGCCAAAAAATGCCTGGGTATTGGTGTCAATTTGCTCGTGGAACCGTTCGAAGGGAGTGCTCCGAATGGTGGCGATGAACTCGGCAGTGTACCGGGCATAGGCGGGGACACAGGGACGGGTGCCTCGTTTGGGATCGGGCGAAAGGAAAGGCGAATCGGTCTCAACCATGATGCGATCGGCGGGGACGAGCTGAGCCGACTCGGCGACCTCTTTGGCGTTTTTGTAAGTGACAACCCCTGTAAAAGAGATCATTGCGCCGAAATCAAGCACGGCACGGGCTTGGTCGGGGTTGCCGGTGAAACAATGGAAGACGAACCGGGATGGATCGAGGGTCGTTGCGCGGAGGACGGGGAGAATATCATCAAAGGCCTCTCGGCAATGAATGATGATCGGAAGGTCGATGCCGTCGGCTTTGCACGATTCGATAAAGGCAAGATGGGTCGCCAAGACGGAATCTTGAATAGAGCGAACGGGCTTTGCATGCTTGTTGTCGAGCCCGAGCTCGCCCCAAGCAACACACTTTGGATGCTTGGCAATTGCACGGATGGCGTTCCAATCGTGAGGGTCTTGGTCGCTGTATAAAGGATGCACCCCCGCTGTGCACCAGACATGGTCGTATGCGCACGCGACACGCAGGGCGTCATGGGCATCAACAGTGGTTGTGGCGATGGTGATGATCCCGGTGACGCCAACCGAAGCAGCCTGTTCGAGCACTTCGTCAATCCGACCGGCGTAATCGGGAAAGGTCAGGTGGGCGTGGGTGTCGATCATGAAACAATGATAGGGTTGCCAGTGGGAAGTTGAACGGTGGATTGTCTTGAACAGTTCAATACATGCTCCTTGCCTCCCCCCGAACCTCCGGAGAATGCGAAAAGGATCGTTCCTTGGGGTCAATTTATCATCAGCACCACTTGGGTATGCAACAATCAGGTATGGATGCACAACGGATCGAAACACTCGAAACACTCTCCCGGCGACCCGATGAAGGGCATAAGGGCACCTTTGGCACCGTCGGAATCATCGGTGGGTCGGCAGGAAGGCACCACAATGAAGATTTCGCCGCCACGATGCTCGGCGCGCCGGCCTTGACCGCAATGGGCGCGATCCGATCGGGGTGCGGGCTTGTCAAAATCGTAACACCGATGCCAATCATCAACGCGGTACTGACACTGGTGCCATTTGCCACCGGATTCGGGATCGAGGTCAATGATCACCGAGCGATGATCCCCTCGAGTGCTGCAGCAATCATCGACGAGCTGGTGCGCACAAGCGATGCGATCGTCATCGGCCCGGGCATGGGCACGGGACACGAGGTTGGGCAAATTGTGGTTCGTCTTGTTGGACAGGAAGAGACACCGGTCGTGGTTGATGCCGATGGACTCAATGCACTGGCAGCAATGCCCGACTTTGGGCGCGATGTACGGGCGAATCTGGTGCTTACGCCTCATCCCGGCGAAGCCAAGCGATTAATGGACAACCTGTCCATTGCAGGCGACCCGGCGGGAAATGAAACTCAACGACTCGAAGTCTGCGTCGGCATCGCCCAAAGGCTTGGGTGCCTCGTCGTACTTAAAGGATCAAGAACCGTCGTCTCAGACGGTCGGCGTGTATGGGTGTGCAACCGGGGGTGCTCGGCGATGGGCGTCGGAGGCACCGGCGATGTGCTGAGCGGGGTGATCGGAGGATTAATTGCCCAAGGCGGTGATCTTTTTATGAGCTGCGCGATCGGAGTGCAGGCCCATGCAATCGCTGGTGAGCGATGGATTGAATCGCATGGCGGCCGCGGCGGGATGATTGCCGGCGAACTGGCCGACGAACTGATTGCGGTGCTCGAGACAATGCGTGCGAAAGCAGACTGATTCTTTGAAGGCTTGCAACCCAGGTGGATTTGGGATGTAGGATACTGTCCAAGAAACAGGTGCTTGACTCAAGAGGCTTGTTTGGCAAGAACTTGGGTGTGCAGCCCAAGCTCAGGTTTGGTGTGTCTCTTCACATGCAGGAAGCTGACTTTATGGCGCATATGGGTGTTCATCACATGATCGAACGAGGGATGGTTATCTCGTGTGCCTTCTCCTGTGTCTTCTTGGCCCTCAGCGGGTGCCGATCGCCTGAATCGTATCGCATCGAGGCCGATGATGTAGCGGAGAAGATTCTTGATGAATCTTGGCAGGCGGCGATGGGGCGAACGGAAGAGGAGTTCACAATTGAGCCCGCCAGCGATACCCTTCGGCGTCGGCTTTTGCTCGATCAACACCTTCCAATGCGGGTCCCTGCCAGTGCTGGGTCCGGTGATGATGTACTCATCGAACAATGGCCCGATGCCCGGTACTTTGTCGATCGTCGAGTCGACGGTCATGCAGCAACCAAACTTGATCATGGACAAGTACCGAAAATCTCATTGAATGATGCACTCATAATCGCTGCGAGCAACAGCCGACTTTACCAATCACAAAAGGAAACTGTCTACCAAACAGCACTTCGGCTTGATCTTGAGCGCAATACCTTCCGTTCAATCTGGGCTGGTGTACTCGATACAACCGTAAGCTCCAACTTGGGTGTCAGCACCGAAACGACAGGCATCCTCAATCAGGATTCAGTCTCCGTATCCCGCCGATTCAAAGATGGATCGCAATTCCTCGGACTCTTGGCAATTGACCTTGCCAAGCTTCTCAGTGGATCACAAGATGGCTCGACAGGAATATCGCTCGATACAAGTTTGTCAATCCCTCTCCTGCGTGGTTCAAGCCGATTTGTTGTCGCGGAACCTTTAACACAAGCCCAACGTGATGTGGTATATGCAATTTATACTTTCGAGCGTTTCAAACGAATTTTTGCCGTCGGAATTGCCAGTGACTACCTCTCTGTGCTCCAACAACTCGATCGAGTAGGCAACGCCCAAGCCAACTATGAGCGGGTGATCTCATCAACCCGAAGAGCCCGTCGACTGGCCGACGCAGGTCGGCTTCCTGAAATTCAGGTGGACCAATCGGTCCAAGATGAACTCCGCGCCCGCAATTCATGGATCAGCGCAGCTCAGGCATATGAGCGATCGCTCGATCGGTTCAAGATATCGCTTGGGCTTGCCACCGATGCGCAAATTGAGCTTGATCCATCGGAATTTGATCGGCTTCTGAACTCAGATCGGTACACACGATATTTAGCACCTCGGGAGATCGACCTCGAGTTGGTTGTTCCACCTGCTGATGCACCGGTGGTTCTTGATGCACCCTCCCAGAACGATGCTGGGCCAATGGAGCTCGATGAATCAGATGCAATTCTCATCGCATTGATGAATCGGCTTGACCTTCGTGTCGCAGTTGGACAAATCATTGATGCCCAGCGTGGGGTGGTCATCGCTGCTGACAATCTTCGCGCTGATATCACGCTTTTGGGCTCGGCATCGATCGGCGAGCGCCGGTCACTGAGCACCACGGGCAGCAATAACGCTCAACTGCGGACTGATCGTGGTTTTTACTCGCTTCTGCTTGGGATTGATCTCCCCTTTGAGCGTACTGCCGAGCGTAACAGTTATCGCAGTGCTTTGATCGACTACGAACAAACGGTGCGTAGTCTTCAGGATGTTGAGGACTCCGTCAAGCTTGATGTGCGCAATGTACTCCGAAATTTACTCGAAGCGCGTGAATCGATCCGTATCCAGGCCGAGGCCGTTCGTGTTGCCCAGCGCCGGGTAGACTCAACGGATTTGTTTCTCCAAGCCGGGCGAGCCGAAATTCGTGATTTACTCGAGGCACAAAACGCCCTCAATGCTGCGCAAGATGCTCTTACCAGCGCAGTGGTCAACTATCGGATCGGCGAACTCGAACTCCAGCGTGATCTTGGTGTCCTTGATGTTACCAGCGATGGACTTTGGGTCGAGTTTGATCCCAGCACTTATGAAATTCCCCAACCCAAAGCATCATTGGATATGTTGGAACCAAATAGTCACAGCGAAACAAGCAACCATGTCATGAACTGAGCAATGATGCCCTGAGGATTTTGTAATGAAGCGAGCAACGAAAAATCTGATTGTGCTGATGGTGATTCTGATCATCATCGGGAGCACGATCGCTGCGGTCTCTGCAACAAACACTCGAGGATCGAACAAACTCGATACAGAGGCGGTCTTTACCGTAGAGCGTGGCCCATTAACGATCAGTCTTACAGAGTCAGGAACGATCAAATCCAGAGACCAGTTCATTGTCAAAAGCGAGGTTGAAGGGCGAACTTCAGTGATTTATGTCATCGACGAGGGTGCTGTGGTTAAAAAAGGCGAGCTGTTGGTTGAGCTTGACTCAAGCGAACTTCAAGATCGGCTTGTGGATCAGCAAATTCAAGTTGAAAATACAGATGCAAATTTTATCTCGGCCCAAGAGAATCTCGAAGTCACTAAAATTCAATCGCAAAGCAATATCGCCAAGGCCGAGCTTGAAAACCAGTTTGCAATCGAAGACAAAACCAAGTATCTTGAGGGCGACTGGCCCAAGGAGTTAATGCAGGCGCAGGCAGATGTCACATTGGCCCAAGAAGACTTTCGGCGTGCAACCGACAATTTTGGATGGTCAAAAAAACTCTACGCCGAAAAATATCTTTCAGAAACACAGTATCGTGCTGACGAGCTTGCCCTTAAGCGAGCCGAGCTTCAAGTCGCATTGGCCAAGGAGAATCTTGAGTTACTTACGCAATACACCCATATGCGAAAACTCGCTGAACTTGACTCGAATATTAAACAAAAAGAACTGGCCCTCAAGCGTGTTACCCGTGAATCTGCAAGCAGTCTCGTACAAGCCCAGGCCCGACTTCGCGCACTCAAAGCTGAGCAGAATCGCCAACGGAATCGATTACGCAAAATCGAAGATCAGATCGCCAAAACAAAAATACTCGCGCCCGCTGATGGAATGGTGGTATACGCAACGAGCGCCGAGTTCAGCTGGCGCGGTGACACCGAACCTTTGAAAGAAGGACAAGAAGTATGGGAGCGCCAAGAGCTAATTCACCTGCCAACAGCCGATTCCATGATGCTGGTGATCCGAATTCAGGAATCAGCCCTTGGAAAAGTAGAACTCGGACAGGAGGTACAAATTGCAATCGATGCACTTCCCGGAAAACAGTATTCGGGACGGGTGGCGAAAATCGCACCGCTCCCCGATGCGACCTCGGTATTCATGAACCCTGATCTCAAGGTGTACGACACACAAATTATGGTTGATGGGATTCACCAAGAACTGCGAACAGGAATGAGCGGCAAAGCAACAATCCTGATTGCCCAATATGACGATGCCCTCTCGGTCCCAATCCAGGCTGTTGTGGGGCGCTCAAGTGAATCGGTGGTATATGTCATCGAAAACGGGCAGGCCCTCCCGCGGGCAGTCGAGATCGGGATGGACAACAATGCGGTGGTGCACATTCTTTCTGGGCTTGAAGAAGGAGAAAAGGTACTTTTGACCCCACCACTCGATGGTAATGAGCAACGGCGCAAGAAAAACCAATCGGTCGACGGTGCTGCCCAAAACACAAAACCTACCACTCCGCCTTCGGGTCAGCGTCGACCAAATGGGAGTCGCCCTTGATTGAGGTCAAAGGAAACATGGCCAAGAACGATCAGGTGATCGAACTCCACGAAGTCTGGAAGACCTATCGCATGGGCGATCAGGATGTCCACGCCTTGGCGGGGATTGATCTGGAAATCAAACGCGGGAGCTTCTGGGCAATCTCGGGTGCCAGTGGATCGGGCAAAAGCACCATGCTCAATTTGCTGGGATGTCTCGATCGCCCAACGAGCGGGTCGTATGCCCTCGAAGGGCAGCGTATTTCGAGCATGAGCGATGATGAACTCTCCGACCTTCGGCTCAAACATCTGGGTTTCGTGTTCCAGAGTTTTAATTTGATCCCCCAGTTGACGGTGCAAGAAAACATCGAGCTGCCGTTGTTTTATCAAGGGATTGATGCACACATTGCAGCCGATCGGGCGCGGACAATCGCAAATCGCGTAGGGCTTGGTGATCGACTCAAACATCGCCCTACAGAACTCTCGGGCGGTCAGCAACAACGAGTGGCCATCGCACGAGCACTGAGCAATGAGCCTTCGGTTTTGTTGGCCGATGAACCGACGGGCAATCTTGATACGGCGACGGGTGATGCGATTATGGGATTGCTCACCGAACTCCACAATCAGGGTCGAACGATTATCATGGTAACGCACGAGCCTGAGATCGCAGCCTATGCGCAGTTCCAGCTGACGATGCGCGATGGAAAGATCGCCTCGATTATTGAGAACCATACCTGCCCGTCGGGGATTGCCTCTTTGAAGAATGATGCACCATGCTGAACACCCGATTCATTCGCAATGTTCGTCTTGGCATCAAGACGCTGATGCTCCACAAGATGCGGTCTATTTTGACGATGATGGGAATGGTCTTTGGAGTCGGTGCGGTGATCGCAATGCTTGCAGTAGGCGAAGGTGCGAGCAAGGAGGCGCTCGATCAGATTCGACGATTGGGAAGCCAAAATATCATCATCACCTCACAAAAACCTGCCCAAGGATCGGGGTCGGGGTCGATGCGGATTCGTCTCAATATCTATGGGCTGTTGTATGATGATCTTGATCGGATCACGCAAAGTTTCAAACATGTCGAGCGAGCGGTGCCTGCCAAGCTGATCCGAGGGACTGGACGAGTTGGTGGACGCGCCCTTGAGCTTCGGCTGGTGGGCACCACACCCAATTGGTTCGAGCTTGTCGATCGCGAACGGATCGCCGGGCGGGTGATGGTGCCGCGAGATATGGAGACCAATGCCAATATCGTGGTGCTCACCGAGCACGGGGCGCGCAAGCTTCTTGCCGGGCAGGACCCCATCGGAACAAAGGTAAAGATCAACCAAGGATACTTCGAGGTGGTTGGGATCATCAAATCCGAAAGCACCGATTCGGGGTCCATGCAAACACCTGACGAAAAAATTGATGCGTATATTCCACTCAATGTCGCAATCGAGCGATTCGGGGATATCACCACAATACGCGGCCAGGGTTCGCGCTCACGCGAAAAGGTCGAACTGCATCAATTGATCGTCCAAGTCGATTCAATCGAACATGTCGAGGCGACCGCTGCGGGGATCGAACGCATGCTCATGACCTTCCGTCCCAAGAAGGACTACAAAATCAGCGTGCCTTTGGCCCTGTTGAGGCAGGCCGAGGCAACTCAGCGGACTTTCAATATTGTGCTTGGATCGATCGCAGGAATCTCCCTGCTCATCGGTGGGATCGGAATCATGAACATCATGCTCGCCTCAGTAACCGAGCGAACCCGCGAGATCGGCATCCGTCGGGCGATCGGTGCACGCCGAAAGCAAATCATCGGGCAGTTTCTCATCGAAACCATAGTACTCTCGGTCACAGGCGGATTTATTGGGATCGGGATCGGCGTGCTGATTCCCTGGTTAATTACGATGTTCGCCGACATGCCTACGATCGTGACGCTCTGGAGTGTGCTCCTCAGCGTGGTGATTAGTATCGGGGTGGGGATGATCTTTGGAATGTACCCGGCGATGCGCGCAGCGAATCTTGATCCTATCGTGGCGCTGAGACATGAATGAGCCAATCGAAATCAGAACTGATCGGGATCATGACCAAATGCCTTGTTCACATTGACATGAGGATTCCAATAATTGTAAACATCTTCGCGTGTATGACGGGTGCCACATTCCGGACACCGTTGGGGCCAGGCATGCTTGTCGAGGATGTAGATGCAGTATGGACAAAGGATGTGCCCAGCTCGAAACAGGGCTTCGGCTTTCAGTCCCCGCCTTAGTGATCGCCCTCCCCACCAGAGCACGCCAAGCGATCCCATCGCAAAGATGCCCAACGAGATGGCTCGATCCATGGAAGATGTCTGCATGCCCTCCCATTGACTCATCACCATCATCATCAGGAACAAGACACAAGGCCAGATCGGCGGATTGAGATACTTGCTCCGTTTCATTGGGATAATTCGGTAGACGCTCATTGGCCTGCTTGTTCTTTGAGTGAGTTTTTGATCATTCCGCGCATCATTTCAATCTGCCCGTCCCCCAGCCCAGTGTCTTTGATATTAACGCGCATCGCGGGGGTCCAAGTATTGGAGTCAAAGGTGTAGCCAAGCTCGTTGAGGATCACTTCTTCGATCCCGGGCATGTGGGCAGCACCATAAAAGATGGCGATATCCTTGGCGTCAGGGTTCGAAGCAAGTGCTTCTTTGAGGTATTCGATGACGATATCATTTCGTCCATGAAGGATGACTTGTTCGATGGCTTCAAACTGAGAAAGCATCTCGGTGGTTTCGGCCAGTACGAGCATGTCCATCATCACCAGCTTCATCATTGAAGACATGGTCGGGGAGCGTTCAATAAACTTGAGCACGAATCCAATGAGCTTGGCTTGGAAAGATTCGCCTTCGATGAGCTTGAGGATCATTGCGTTGTCCTCGCCCATTTCGTCGAGCTGGGCCTGGAGTTCGTTGATGTCAATGTCGGCGTTGATCCATCTTGGATTGGTCATCTCCATCTCATCGAGCTGAAAGGAGACGCGCAAGGCCCGGGCGAGTTGGGACTGGATTCCTTGGAGGGAGGATTCCTTTGCGCCTTTGGGTGATGGGTTCCAGACGCGTTTGATGTCGGCCTTGAACTCTTCGCCACCAGGGATAAAATCAGCGCCTGTGGAAATCAAGCGGATGGAGCGGGTTGGCGCATCGGTGAGGGCAGTGGTGATTTGATCGAGTTTGATCGGTTGCCCCCATCCATCAGTGCTGATGGACTCGACAATGGCTGTGATGCGTGGATCATCGCTGGCAAGAAGATCGTCAAATGATTCGGGAAGCTTGCCCACATGATCGTAATACCGAGCAACGATGTCGATCAACAAATCAAGCCGATCAGCGGTGGCGTTTGCTTTGGCTTGGTCATCGAGCAGGGGATCGATGGGATCGAGCCCAGCGGGTTTGACGCCTTCAAAGAGGACGATGTCATAGGAATCAAGCCGGGCCTGCATGGCTTGGTAAAAGGATTGGTCGGCGATGTGAATAGCCGCGATGAGGTGAATGCGTGGGCCTGAGTCTGTGATTGGTTTGAAGGAGCGTTCGCACATTTCAAGGGTGACGACACCTTTGGTAAATTGGGTGACACGGGCGTAGGGGCCCGGTGAAGCTGGCTCGGTCGGCGAAGCAATAAGGACAGCCCCTGCACATGCGATTGCGAGCACGCCGGCAGAGGCGAGGAGGGGGCAGGTTGCTTTGAAGGAAATCATAATTCGCTCCGGGCCTAGGGATGAAGGATCAAATCAATAACCAATCGTTCTTGATATTCTACCCGATCTGAGCGGGATCAGTTTCGTCGCAATCACATATGGTGGGTGCAACTGTCTACAAAAGGATAAAACGGTGTCAGACTGGCGTCTGAATCGTGAGGAGATCTTGGGTGAGCAACGGATTGTTGAGCGAGGTTCTTGAAGCGATGAAGACTGAGCGGGTGGCTGCAGGATGGGATTTTCGAGTCCAATCGGTTGGGAACTCAATATGTGATGGTTGGGTCGTGGGGAGATAGACATAGTTGAATCGTTCTTTGAGTTGTTTAAAAACCCACTTTCGGGTTGGGCGACACCCCATTCCTGAATAGGCAGCACCGGCTTGTGTCTGAATCTCTTCGTACGGATTGATGCTGAGTTCATCGCCGGGGAGGCAGATTGATTCGAGAAGGAGAAGGTCTCGGGCGGATTGGTTCATGAAATCTAATCCGGCAGCTGGATCGGAGAGGTGGTAGAGCAGGCCATAGGACATGACGATGTCGAAGGTTTTCTCGAAGTCTGCTGGTGGAGGATCGAGGTCGATGAGTTGGGTGGTGATGTTTGGTTCGTCCTCGAAGCGGTCTTTGAGGAAGGCATAGTTCTCGGGTCGGCCTTCGGTTGCGTGGACGATTGCTCCGCGATCGAGGAAAAATGTGGAGAGATCGCCGATGCCTGCGCCGAGTTCGAGAATGGTTTTTCCATTGAACTCAAGCCCGAGCGTCGCGAGGTGTTCGAGCCTTCGGGCGGTGTTTCGGAGGTATCTCCACGAATGAAAATCTGACTGCGGGGTGTCGGCGAGAAGGGTGTTCATGATTATGTATTCCGTGTGGTTGAAGCTTGGAATCGGCGTTCAGGTGATTTTTTGTTGAGATTTGAGAGAAAACAGGGTTGAGGGTACGATGATTGGCGTATGAGATGTATAACAGGGCGAGATCATCGTGAGTGTATTTTGAGGCACATCAAGCCGGGGGGGCGGGTGCTTGAGTGGGGTTCGGGGGGATCAACGCTTTGGTTGGCGGAGTTTTTGCCGCCTGATGCGCACCTGACGAGCATAGAGCATCATGCCGGTTGGCACAAGACTGTTGTGGGCAAAGTCGGAAAGCGTGAGCATGTTCGGTTGATCTGCTGCCCCGCCGATGGAGAGCCGGGGGCGAATGCGACGATTGCGGAAGAGGATCCGACGCATCTCGATGACTACATCCATGCAGTTGACGGCGAAGTGTTTGATGTGATTATCGTCGATGGAGTAGCCCGCTCGGCGTGCATGGCGCATGCGCGATCATTGCTTGCGCCCGGCGGGGTGCTGTTCGTCCATGATGCGCAGCGGCATTGGTATGACGATGCCAAGGCGTTGTATATTGAACATGGGATGATTGGGTCATGCGCAGATTATCCCGGGCCGATGCTCTGGTATGGTGGGCTTGAGCCTGAGATTGCCCAATGCAGCGCGGCCTCGGTGCCGTTGGTGATTTCGTATTTTACACTTGATACGCCTTATGAAGAAGAGGTGAAAAACCTCAGGCGTTCGTGTGTTGAGCTTGGGATTGAGCACTTCATCGAGGGGGTTGCATCACGCGGGAGCTGGGAACGCAACTGCGCGATGAAGGCACAGTTTGTGAAGGATTGTTCGGAGAAATATACGCGTCCGGTGCTTTGGGTCGATGCGGACGCGGTGCTGCGTTCGCCCCCGCTGCTCTTGGGCGGAGCGGAGATGGACTTTGCAGTGTCAAAGGCTGGCGGGTGGCAGTTTGCCAGTGGAACAACCTACTTCAACCGGACCGAGAACGCTCAGCGGGTGCTTGATGCGTGGGTTGAAGAATGCCAGCGTGCACCTGATGTGTGGGATCAGATTCACCTTGACACCGCATGGGAGCGGGTGGCAGCGAGGCACGCGTTGCGGACGATGTGGTTGCCTCCGAGTTATGCGAAGATATTTGATCTTGAAACGCAGGCGAAGTATGGGGACTGCGAGCCTGTGATCGAGCAGTTTCAGGCGTCTCGGCGGATGAAGAAGGTGGTATCAGTTGAGCACGATGTGCAGATGATGCGATCGGCGGATGAGGATTTGATCACTGCGAGGCTCGCGGGGCGTCCGCGATCGTGCTGGTATGACGATCGGTATGCGCTTGTTGATACAGACCCTGAGATCGCCCATTGGGCACAAGCACCGGCTTCGTGCTCATGAGTGTTTCGCGATGGCGATGAGGAAGTCGGGACGACGGACTGTGGGTTGAATATTAGGTTGATTGCCGGATTGGGTTGGGTCGAGGTACCACATACCGGGGGGGAGGCTGGGGTCGAAAACTTCGTCAACAGGAAGCTGACCGATAAGCTCAATGATTTTAAAATTCGGCTCAAGGGCATTGATAAACTCTTCAAGGTCCCAATCGTAAACATGATGCGGAGTCGGCCCAAGTTTGTGAGGAGTACTCACCACGAGAAGCCCGTCAGGTTTGAGTATCCTGGCATACTGAGCACAGAGTTTTTCGGTCTCCTCAATGTGTTCAATCGTTTCGAAGCTGGCAATCAGATCAACCTCACTATCACCAATCGGAAGTTCGATCGCCGAGGCGCAGTGGAATTGGTGTGTTGGTGATCCATAGCGCTTTTGAGCATATCGAATCGTTGGCAGATCAATATCCACACCCAAATAGGTTATGTCATGATCATGCGCGAGAACTGTCGAACCATAACCCGTTCCACAAGCAAGATCAGCAACAATGGATGCGTCGATGCGATCAATCAAATCCGCAGCCAATTCATATCGTCTGATATGAAGCTCAGTGCGCGCAGGAGGAAGCATCGGAAGAAGCGCATCATGTCGTTCCCCTCGATTTTCAACAAGCCAACGCGCCTCGTCTAAGGTAAGATCCGGAAGAGAAGCCAAACGCTCAAGCGTACGATCCGCCTGATAAGGCGCGTCGTCGGTGGTATAAAGCTTGACAATGGGAAGATCAAACTCAGCAAAAATTTTGCTGGCTCGGCCAAAAAGCTTGTGCTCGTAGCATTGAGAACTGATGACAATGGCCCCTACCACATCGGGAAGATCCTCTCGACAAGGCTTGGCAATCGGAATGCCTCCCATTGCCGGCCGAGTCGGATGATCATCGAAAATTACACGAACTGAAACGCCATAGCGTGTCCAAGGCTGACGAACGATCGGACGCGTATGACCACCGGCACCAAAAAGTGCGATATCAGTAATCCCTTGAGCACGAAACATGGCAGCAGTGCGCTCAAGCACTTGATTGCGGAGGGCCTGAAGAAGGGGAAGAGCAGGTGATCCCGGATTTCGCATGCGATGGGCAAAACTCGCTGCAAGTTTGGAATCGACAGAATCGGTTTGAGTTCTCATAGGCGAAATCATAGTCAAAAAAAGAGAAAGTTGCACACCAAAACCGAAAACTCAAAACCTACCGAACTTCATACACCGGACCTTGGTTTGCCGAGCGATGACTCGATCTTCCCAGAGGATCCATAAAGCCGATAGACGCCCATACCCATCTGACGAAAACAAGCTGCTCTTTTCCACAACGATTCCTCATGAACAAATGAAGAGAGAACCAGAAAATTAACCTCGTTTGTCCGAATATCTTGTGGGTGAACCACTGGAATACCATCAAGCATCTTGCCATCGCCACGAGAAACTTGATCATCAAGGATCATGCAAGGCCTATGTATGAGTCCAGAATATCTAAGAAGTCGGCGGGTATGAAGTCCGCCCCCATAAATCGCATAGGATTGATCGCCAAAACTTCTCACCAACGATCCAAAATACTCCGGCGAAGAAAGCTCCGCATCACTCCACCCAAGCGAACGGACAATCGTTCCCTGATCTCGCCAACCATGTGACCTCTGATAAAGATCAAAATCAATCTCCTCACCCTGAAGTACAATCATCGCGGGCCGATTGCCACGAAGAATTTGAGCAGACGAATACTGCTCAGCCCCTTCAATAAATGTCTCTTTGAGCGTAGTGCGCACCTCCCCTCGCAAGCTTGCTTCTCGGATATTTTTCATCACTTCATCAATATGCAGCATCAACTCACAATCGCTATAGACACACGAATGAAATACTGACACACCCAAAGTTTGCAAAGCAACCACCAAGGCACAATCACCTTGAGGCACAATCAGCAAAGACTGGTCCAAAATGCCGAGCTCTTGAATTTGCGAAAAACTCAATGCCCCAACACCTAAAAAAGAAGCACCATCTGGTTCACCAAGCACAATGAACCTTTCAATTTCTGCGAACCGATGTTCAACGAGTGTGGCAAGCTCGAGTGAAGGTGCTCGACTTGCAATGATCGTAACACGCGATGATTGGGCTTTGCGGATCGCATCGAAGGTTTCAATGATTCGACTATTGGGCTCTATTGCGTGTGCAGAAATCTTACTTGATTTTCGACAACCTGTATTCGACGACACAACCCGCCCAATGACCCTGGCCACCCGTCTTGCAGAATCCGTACAAGTGTAGTGTTCAACGATGCGCTCTTGAAGAGCCATAAGCTCAGCGCAAGGGGTCATCAACGCATCAAAGAGCTCGGGTATTGACTTGGTCGTCATCGGGATTGTTTGGGCGCATATCTTGGCGATCGAATTGGAAGCTACAACATTGGCCCGATGGTCCTTCCCCTGCAATGCATTCATAGCTGCTTGATCCTCTTCGATCCCATCCAAAGCGTCCCCATCATACCGCCATGCGCATGGAATCCATAAATCCCACGGATGAGGATGAAGGATTGCAGTGGGTTTGTTGGCCATCATGGATTCAATCGCCAATGTCGATGCGCTGGTCAAAACACACCGTACCTTCGCCAACAACTCGTCAAGATCCGTTTCATCGTTTTCAATACCCAACTCACAGGCCATTTCTGACTCAATTCGCCAACGAATCGACAAATTCTGTTTCGTCGCGTAAGCCTTGACCCTTCTGAACGATGCCATCAATCGGGATCGAGCCCCCGGGGTAAAAGCCGGCTGATTGGCACTGGCAACAAGTATGCCATGGCATGATCGCATTGCTTGCCGACGCACACGATCGACAAATCCGTCAAGTCTCGGAAGCCCCGTTGCAACAGCACGGTTGCCCAGTGCCCGCAGAATGTCCCGGTCGTGCTGACCAGATGCCAAAACCAAATTGGCATGGGAAGGCTGAAGAAATCGTTCCCCGGCATGTGCATTAAGAAAAGTGTTGGCATACTCGAGCACACCATCCATTTGAAGGACAATTGGTTGAGATGGTTCGATCGGTTTGCCATGAACCATAACCGCATTGATTCCCACACCATCAGCATGGACAATCACGCTTGCCTGCTGCAGCATCATGGGGGTCAAATGAATAGTTTGCCCAATCTGCATCGTCTCGGAACATGCGGACAACCCACTTTCAGCGAGCGCCTGGGCAACCCCGTCAAAGTGATAGGCCCGCATCCCAGGCGCAACGATCAACACCGTGCATCTCGATGAAAAACTTTTGTTCAAGCGTGTAGACATAGAATCTTACAATAAAAATGACCTGTTTCTGGTATGCAATCGCCTTGCATGATCGATCCCCAGCGGTACAATCATCCAAAAGTTGAGAATATCCCAGTAGAAGTGCTCTTTCATGCTCATCATTCTACCAGATCATCTATGTGTCAGCGGCGTCACCACATGGGCTTTGCGCGCAATCAAAGGCCTGCGAGAACGATCCATTCCCGCAGGCCTCATTGTCCATACACCGCCCGGCGAATCACCTCCTCAATTTCTTCAACCCTACATTGCGGCTACTGTGCGCAACGCCCCATCAATCCACCATCTGCGTGGATGCCTTGACCCCCTTGTCGCCGTCTACCTCCATGCAATTCAAGAAATGTACGCAATCACTGGAAAACCAGTGATAATCTCCCCTAATCTCCACGGCGATTGCTACGGTGCCATCGCAACCATTGCCCAAAACCACCCCAACCTTGTCCGCGTTGCTTCATGGATTCATTCAGACAACGAATACGATATCGCCGTTGCCAAACGCTACGAGCCGATGATTCATGCGATTGTCCCCGTCAGTAGCGAGCTCTACTCAATCGCCGAACGCGCCATACCCGGAAGAATCCGAGATATTTTTCATATCCCATACTGCGTCGAAGTCCCCCCCCATTGCCCGGCTCGTCTACCAATGGAACGACGAGCATTGAGACTTGTCTATACAGGGCGTCTCCACGAACAACAAAAACGCGTCAGTGTGCTCCCCCACCTTGCCGATGCACTGCGTGATCGAGGCATTGACTTTGAATTCCGAATTGTGGGTGATGGACCTGAGAAAGAAAAACTACTCCAGGCAATCGCTTCCAATGATCATGTCGAATACATCGGAACAGTACCTCCTGAAGAAATTCCTGAGCATCTGCGATGGGCAGATCTCTGGATATTGCCCTCGCGATACGAAGGGCAAAGCGTCGCAATGCTCGAAGCACTCTCACTAGGGTGTATTCCGGTGGTCACCAAGGTGCGTTCGGGTGCCAGCGATGCCGTAATCAACGGGCACACTGGAATGAGCGTTGACACGCAATGGAATACTCCGACCCAATTAATCGCTTCAAGGTTATGTGGTGCCATCATTTCTCTTATGAAAATGGATATGCCTGCCATTGCCCGCAACGCTCACCTGCTTGCACTCAAAAACCACAGCATCCCCACACACATCGACAAGCTTGTTGCCCTAATTGACCGGACAACCTCGCGCCCTGATCGCCCTTGGCCCAACCACCTTCGCCCATCGTATAGCGCCAAAGCTGCAGAACTCGATGGCTCAACCCCTCCTGATGCTGCCCAGCGGATGAAAACCATGCTCGAGTCATTGGCAGGCAAAAAAGTATTGATTTTCTGCTCTGGACAACACACCAAAGATATCAGCAAAACGATCAATGACTCACCCGCTCAAATTATTGGCATCGTCGATGATGATCCATCCAAAGCCGGTACTGGGCTCATCGGATACCCAATCTACCCTTCCGGCATGATCCCGAAGTTGGGCGCAACCGATCTGGTAATCTCAAGCTGGATTTATGAGGACACCATCTGGTCCAAAAAAGAAACAATCGAATCCATGGGAGTGCGATTGCATCGACTCTACCCAACCCAAAATACCCCACCATCTGAGATCGTGCGTGCTGCCTTGCAAGAACCTTGAATTTCTCAAGTGTCAATCATTAAACTCAACCAAGCCTTCGCTTCACCAAATTAAGCACACCTTTGGCAAACCCATCGAATGTAAGTTCGCTGGACAGATTGAGTCTTACCGATTCAATACGATCTTGGCGCCACATCCGATCTTTGATCGCCTGTTCGACAAGAGATTCAAGTTGTGCCTCACTGGTAAAAAAGAAATCCTTGATCAAACGAATCATTTCCGCATTTCTTCGTTTACTTGGACTGGCCAGTAACTCTCGAGCTCTGGCGAACTCTTTTGTATTCCACATCATCCATCCCGAATCGAACGCTGCTTCATCATACAAATTGAGTCGATGGAAATCATTCACCAACTCCTGAAGTTCATCGCACGATTTGATCTCAACACGCCATTGCTCCGAACTCGAGCTCTCCGCAACGGTTGGATCGTCGACCAATGATCCAATGTTTTCCCGATAACATCGATCAAGAAACTTGGCCTGAATAATTCCAAATGCATCTCGCACAATCCGGCACAATGGAAGCCCACCTGAGAGCAGGCACTCGCTCACGCGTTGATGGGTAACCTGATTAATTGAGGCATGAAGATGAACCACCGAATCACGATAGCATCTGCACAATGCCGGACCGTGCTCGAGTTGATCTGCAGCAAACATACTGAGTTGAGGGTGCCTTTCCCACCCATTGCCGTAGAGCTTAAATCGCCATCCTCGGCGTATTGCAATATTCGCTGCCCACAAAGCAGTTTGATGACGAAAAACACGCTCCGCATAAGGAATAACCATACCTTGGAGCAAGCTCGATCGTAATTCAAAAGCACCATCGGGAACGCCTGTAGGAAAAAAAGCATCATCGACAAGTTCACGGAATCTGTTAAACACCAGCGCACGAGAAT
Organism: Phycisphaerales bacterium; assembly: GCA_026982335.1. Lineage (GTDB taxonomy): Bacteria > Planctomycetota > Phycisphaerae > Phycisphaerales > UBA1924 > UBA1924. The sequence continues at coordinate 8,907 of JALSHH010000054.1, read as the reverse complement.
TTGTCGTCACCATTGATTCAACTTCTCTGAGCACTTGCGCAAACTTGCAGGCAGCATCAGGCGCATTGGTTGCCATTTCCTCGACCATCCGATCGCGAAATACATCGGGATGCTCGCTTTGGTGTGTCACCCATGCAATCTCGGAATCAAACCCATCAGTGATTGACTTGGACCAGAACTTCGACCGGGATGCAACCATTGGCATCCACTGGGTCTGCGCCTTTGGATAACCATGTCGCTCAATCAACTCATCACTCACCATCCCAACAACAAAATCCAATTTGCCCAAAGCCTTGCCGACCTTGGCGTCAAAAAGGTGAGACATCGCATCTTGGATCCAGCACACATGCGGGATGTCCTTGGGAATATTGCTGCCCAGCGAGCTGCGCGTGTAATTGATCGACACAATCAAATCGGGATCAAACTTGTCGATCGCCCGCAGGGTGCTGCTTTCGGACATGATCGAAGAATCATCGGTTTCCATCAGCACCTGACACTGGCACCCTCGGGCCGAAAATGATGCTGCAAGGTCCTCTGCAGCGTGCTTGAGGTAGGTCGTATACCGGGAAACAGGAATCAGCACCCGGATCGGTTCACCGCAAGCGTCAGGGTCGTTGATGCAATCAAATCGCTTGGCCCACCACGATTGATCCCGTACCCCTCGCCTGGCAACCTTGGCTTTGAGTACTTGAGCATTGCGTGTCCACCGCGCATCGATCTCGCGAATAAGCTCGGGAGCATCCGGCGACGCTTTTTTACCCAGCGATGGGCACTGCACTGCCATCGCAGGCGGCGCATCGTCGATCCGAGCATCGACCCATTCGACAAGCCGATCAGGCGCATCCTCGCCGACGAACCAGACGAATCGTGAATCGCCAAGTCCATCGCCCAAATCCAAACGCGCCAATCCATCGAAAAACTCGTTCCAATCGGCCTGCATAACGAGTACACGCTGACGAAAACCCAAGGAACCCTTGGGCGGAGGTGCATCGACGAGCGATTTGAGCATCCAAGGCGAATCGACCCCTTCAAGAATGATCGGTGGCATGTTCCGTCCACTGAGCCGAGCAAGCAGAGGGGCGAGCAGCTCAGTGTGCGCTCGGCGGACATCCTCAGCCTCGTGAGACGCATTGGTACATGCTTGCCAATGCGCAAGACGCTCAGGAGACATACCCGGCAGATCAATCCGAGCAAGATTCTTGATCAAAATGCTCAGGCGTTCTTGGGCAGAGATGCATTCGAGCTGCGAAGAGGGGGAACTGGTCAAACGAGAAAGCATAAGCACACTCCAGAACAACCCGGCGATTCAACCCAATCGCCCGAATCATCGCTCATATCGGCCATATTGCGTACTGGGCGTGAGCCTCGAGCGCCGATAGGATCTCTCTATCATGAGGAGCCTCAGATGACCCCACCATTGGTTTCACGAACAAACCCGGAACTAATGGCGGTCGCTCGCGGTGATCGACAGGCCGACTTGGCCTTTATCAATGGGCAGGTGGTCAATGTGTTCACCAGAACCATCGAAACGGTTTCCGTTTCAGTCTTTGGCGGGCGGATCGCTGCCTTGAGTTCAAACCCGATCCAAGCCTCTAAAACCATCGACCTCCAAGGACAATACCTTGCTCCAGGTCTCATTGATGCCCATATGCATGTCGAGTCCACCATGATGATCCCTAGGGAGTTTGTCCGCATGGCAACACCTCACGGCACCACCGGCGTGGTTTTCGACCCACACGAGATCGCCAATGTGCTTGGAATCGCAGGGATCAGATTCCTGATGGACGCCAGCGCCGGCCTCCCAATGAACATCATGTTCGCTGCTTCATCGTGCGTGCCCTCATCGCGCTTCGAAACCAGTGGGGCCAAACTCGAAGCGGATGACCTCGCACCACTCTTCGATGACCCACGAGTCATCGCCCTAGCCGAAATGATGAACTTCCCAGGAGTGTTCATGGGCGATCCCGATATCCTCGCCAAAGTCCAACTCGGACTCGACCGAGCCATCGTCGATGGGCACTGCCCCGGACTCACAGGATCGAATCTGTGCGCATATGCATCATCGGGAATCAGTTCCGATCACGAATCCACGACGAGCGACGAAGCACTTGAAAAAATCAAACTCGGGCTTCGGGTCTTTCTCCGTGAGGGAAGTGCAGCGAGAAATCTCGAAGCCTTGATCCCTGCGATCACCCCTCAAAACGCAACCCGATTCTGCCTGTGTACCGATGATCGCCATCCCGGCGATCTGCATCGCCAGGGACACATCGACCATGTGGTGCGCAAAGCCATTGCACTGGGACTCGATCCCGCAACAGCCTTAGCGATGGGCTCGCTGCATGTTGCTGAGCACTATCGGTTGCCCGATCTGGGCGCGATCGCCCCCGGACGCCAGGCCGATCTGATGGTCTTTGATGACCTGACCGATATCCGCCCGAGGACTATATACTGGCAAGGTCAACTCGTTGCCCAAAACGGCACAATCGTTGAGCGCATGCTCGAACATGCGTCGGATCCGAACGATGCGCCCTGCCGAGATTCGGTGACACTGCCCCAAAGCTTGTCGATCGCATCATTTGAAATCAAAGCCGAGCCTGATACCAAACTCATCCGTGCGATCCAGGCCACCCCCCATCAGCTCATCACCGGCGAGATACACATCGAGCCGACAATCAAAAATGGATGCCTCGTTACCGATCCATCGCGTGATCTGCTCAAAATGGCAGTCATCGCTCGACATGGCATCTCTGACCAAATCGGGCTTGGATTCGTCACCGGATTTGGATTCGCCAATGGCGCACTGGCAAGCACCGTCGGACACGATGCACACAACCTTGCGGTAATCGGCACCAACGATGAGGACATGCTCATCGCCGCTCGCGCACTTGAAAAGGCGCACGGTGGGCAGTGTGTGGTCAAAAATGGACAGGTTTTGTGTCTCTTGCCCTTACCCATCGCCGGGCTGATTTCAGATGCGCCTGCTCAAAAAATCATCGACCAACAAGATGCCCTACTCAAAAGTGTCCAAACCATCGGATGCCTAATCGAAGATCCCTTTATGCCTTTGAGTTTCTTGCCTTTGCCTGTGATCCCTAGGCTCAAACTGACAGACATGGGGCTGATTGATGTCCAAAAACAATGTGTGGTGCCCATCACGGTGCGGTAGTGTTCTGAATGCTCTTCGTGCGCTTGCGGTTCGAGAAGAACTTGGGAATCAATCGCCATCCCCAAAGTGCGATTCCAGTTCCCGATGCTGCGACTGCAAATATACTGGCGATGATGAGCAGCGGGTGGTTAAAATCGCTTCGCTCCTTGTAGTCCATGATGTGTAACATCCAAAAAAAATCGAATGTACGCCAAGCATCGTTTCGTCGAGCATTGATCCGCCCAGTCATCGCATCAACATAGATATGTGGATTCTTCGGATGCGCAAGATCAACACGATACACCGGCAACGCCCCTCCCCGATATTCGCCCGGCGGATTGTCTTCAATAAGTTCCACGCGCTGTACTTCCGCTTCGGGTATGAAATCATTCATGGCAATAAACTGCGCTTGCTCCGGAGTAATCATCCCTGATTCTTCACCCAATGGATATAACCGAACCAACAACTCCGACTCACGATTGCGCACCTCCCAGAACGCACCAAGCCCACGATCGACGAGATTGACACTGGCAATCTCGCCGGGCGTATAAAGACCAAGTGCATCTTGAACAGCAACAGGAAGCGCGTGGATCGTTTCTTGATCGATGGGGACAAAGCCTTGTCTCACCGCATCATTGTGCCCTCGCACCTCATTGATATCCAATACGCTAAAGATCAGCCCCCCAACACTCCAGGCCAAGAGCTGAAGCGAGATGACGAGCCCGATCCAACGATGGACGATATAAGTTATTTTTCTGGGTTTCATGGGGCAACTGTAGACTCGGCTTCCGATTTAATCATCGTGGCCAAGAACCCCAACGCCGGGTCTTTGAGCTCGGCAACCCGGAACACTTCCCAATGGTCGTTCAAATACGCCTTGGCATACGCAATCACCTGCCCCAAGCTGATCGTGTGGTATCCCGGGTCGGTTTCGGGAAGAACCGATCCAAAGGCTACGATGCGGACGCGGTGCCCGTCCTCAGTCGTGCCCTGTCCTTTGCGAATCAGAGACTCGACCAACGCATCCACCCCATCTCCATGCCCATCTCTATCCTCATCGCCGTGACAGCACCCAAATCGCGTCAACGCAGCGCGAAGCACCGCCGGGTCGCGTGCACTGTGATTGATCTGGGCGCGCCCTTCTTTAACCTCGCCGATGATCATGTCGGCCCCATCGTCCAAAATCCCCAAAGCCGAATCAATCCTTCCAATCAGGCGGTCCTTCTGAGCGCCTTTGCCCTTTTGGGTAATGAGCCGACCGGCGCTGGGAAATCGAAACGCAAGCACATCAATATCGGTCACGGTGCGATGCCCGCCGTGTTTGATTGCTTCAACGATGGGGAACTCGGTAACGGTGAAGTAACCATTGAGTCGAAGATAGGCCTGGATGAGTGTAACCGCATTATCCATGGGATTCCTTTATAGGAAGACTCAAAGCTTCACCCGGCGAAGCCGAAGCGCATTGACAATCACCGAAAACGAGCTCAGGCTCATCGCAACCGCAGCGATCAGCGGACTGAGCAAAGCAGCCTTACCAAAGAGTGGATACAACACCCCGGCCGCAATCGGCACACCCGCCGCATTATACACAAAGGCGAAGAATAGGTTCTGCCGAATATTACGCATCGTGGAGATACTGAGTTTACGGGCGCGAACTAAGCCTCGCAAATCGCCACCTATAAGGGTCATGCCTGCACTCTCAATCGCAACACCCGAACCGGTACCCATCGCAATACCAATGTTCGCTTGGGCCAATGCAGGCGCATCGTTAACCCCATCGCCAGCCATAGCGACACGATCACCCTTGGACTGAAACTCCTTGACAACTTCCGCCTTTTGCTGAGGAAGAACATCGGCCTTGACATCATCAATATTGAGTGTCGCAGCGATGGCCCGGGCAGTGGTTTCATTATCCCCCGTTAACATCACCACACGCAACCCAAGTTTGTGCATCGCCTCGATCGCACCCGGAGTCGATTCCTTAATCGGATCAGCGACCGCAATCATCCCAGCAAGATGCCCACCCACTGCCACAAGCATCGCCGTCTTCCCTTGTTTTCTCGCTTCATCAGCAGCAGCTTGCAAGGGCGATGGATCAAGTTCCATCGCAACCATCATCTTGGGCGAACCGATCCCTATTTCAACCCCATCGACCGTTGCTTTGATGCCCTTGCCCGTGACCGATTCGAAGTTTTTCACCTCCATCGGATCAATACCTCGCTCGTTGGCACCGCTGACAATCGCACTGGCCAATGGATGCTCACTCAATCGCTCAGCAGCAGCGACCATCGAGAGCATCCGGCGTTCATCAACACCATCAATCGTCCGTACATTGACAAGCTTGGGTTTCCCCGCCGTGAGTGTGCCAGTCTTATCAACAACAATCGTGGTGATCTTTTCGAATGTTTCGAGTGCCTCGGCATCCTTGATCAACACACCGTTCTGCGCCCCCTTACCCGCAGCGACCATGATCGACATCGGAGTCGCCAAACCAAGCGCACACGGACAGGCGATAATCAACACCGAAATCGCCGCGATCAACGCATACGCCATCGCCGGCGACGGACCGACAAGTGACCACACAATAAACGACACAATCGCGATCACAATCACCGCAGGGACAAACCACGAAGCAACCGCATCAACAAGTTTCTGAATCGGCGCCCGCGAACGCTGGGCGTCAGCAACCATCTGTACAATCTGCGCAAGCATGGTGTCCGATCCAACATGTTCAACCGCCATCTCAAACGACCCCGTCATATTGACGGTGCCTCCGGTCACTTGATCACCTTGTTCTTTGGTGACAGGAATGGGTTCCCCGGTAATCATGGATTCGTCAACGGTTGATCGCCCGTCGGTCACGATGCCATCGATCGGAATTTTGTCCCCCGGACGAACGCGCACACGATCTCCTTTTTTAAGTTCTTCAACTGCCACTTCGGTATCGGTGCCATCGTCGCCGATGCGCATTGCCGTCGGCGGAGCGAGTTCGAGGAGCTCGCGAATCGCCGAGCCCGTTTGAGATCGTGCGCGAAGTTCGAGAACTTGTCCCAACAACACAAGCATGGTAATGAACGCTGCCGCCTCGAAATACACCGCGACAAAACCGGTTTCATTGCGAAAAGCCTCGGGAAAAATCCCCGGAGTCAAAGTCGCAACCACACTAAAGAGATACGCCACGCCCACACCCATCCCGACAAGTGTGAACATGTTGGGGCTTTTATGCTTGACCGATTCCACCGCCCGCACAAAAAAAGGCCAGGCGCAATACACAATCACAGGCGTCGCCAAAATCAGCTCACTCCACCGCGCCGCCGCATGCCCCATAATCTTGTCGATCGGTTGACCAGGAAGCAGATTGCCCATCGCAACGATCACCACCGGAATCGTAAAAATCGCCGAGATCACAAATCGACGGGTCATATCACGCAGCTCGGCATCATCTTGCTCAACACTGACATCCACTGGCTCAAGATTCATCCCACACTTGGGACACGAACCCGGACCAACCTGTCGAACCTCTGGATGCATCGGACAGGTATAGATCGCATCTTTAGGCACATCTTTTTTCGACACATCGGCCTTTGATCCATCTTCAACTGATGTGAGGTAATGCTCGGGATCGACCCGAAACTTGTCGGCGCATTTCTGGCTACAAAAATGATAAGTCGCTGAGTCATATTCAAACGATTCGACTGCCGATTGCCCATCAATGGACATGCCACAAACCGGATCGGTCATCTGTGTGTGCATCTGCATGGACTCTGCTTCCCGTGAAAAGTTTCCTGCCCCCAGAGACAACCCGTCGATGTTCAGTTCTATTGCAGAGTATTTTGAGAAGATTCTTTCCTCCATTGACCCGGTTCGATGGGAATAAAACGGCAGCTTTCAATGTTACATGCCAATCTCCAACCCAAATATCCCTCACATCTGTGTCCGCTCGGGCACAAACTACCGCCTGGAAACCTATGTGCCGATACAAAGCATGCCACACACAAAGGAAATCAACCTTGAAAACCACACACATCCTCCTCCTCGAAGTCATCCACGCACCGGGCAATCTTGACCTGCCCCCCAAAACCTAGTCCATTCTTTATGCGAGTATTCTCGTAGAATAGGCATATTTGGAAGGCAGGCAATCATGGCCAGAAAACGACATTCGGCAGAATAGATCATCAACAAACTCAGAGAAGCAGAAGTCCATCTCGGCCAAGGGATGAGCGTCCCCGAAGTGGCCTGCAAGCTCAAGGATCTCGAAAAAGAAAACGCCCGGCTCAAGAAGTTGGTGGCAGATCTCAGCCTCGACAAAGCGATGCTGCAGGAAGTCGCTTCGGGACCGCGTCTTCGCGCTGCGCAGCACACTTTTGAACCCACACCGGAAGCGTGAAGCGGCCGAGGTGATCCTTGACTGCTTCAAAGTCTCCGAGCGGCGGGCGTGCAAACTCTTGAAACAACCACGAGCATCGCAGCGGTATTTGCCTTGCATAAGAGATGACGAGTTGACATTAACACAGCGGATCATCGAGCTCGCGTGCATGTACGGCAGATACAGCTACCGCCGGATCGCCGCGATGCTCCGGCTTGAAGGCAGGCGCGTCAATCACAAACGGGTCGAGCGAATCTGGAAGAAGGAAGGGATCAAGGTGCCGAAAAAGCAGCGTAAAAGATGTCGATTGGTGCTCGGTGGTGGATCGTGCGTCCGGCTGCGAGCCGAGCACAAGGACCATGTCTGGAGTTACGACTTTGTCCATGCCAGGACACATGACGGTCGGAGCTTTCGGATGCTCACGGTGATCGATGAGCACACGAGGGAGTGTCTTGCGATTGATGTGGCGAGGAATCTCCGCAGCGATGATGTGCTTGAGCGATTGGCCTGGCTGATGGCCACGCGGGGCGTACCGAAATATATTCGCTCGGATAATGGATCTGAGTTCACCGCCAATGTGGTGCGGAACTGGTTGAGCAAAGTGGGCGTGTCCACGCTGTACATCGAGCCCGGGAGTCCATGGGAGAACGGGTACATCGAGAGCTTCAACGGCAAACTCCGAGACGAGTTGCTCAACGGCGAGATCTTCTACACGCTGCGTGAAGCCAAGATCTTGATCAATCGTTGGCGGATTCACTACAACACGGTGAGGCCTCATTCGTCGCTGGGGTATCGTCCGCCAGCACCCGAGACACGGATCACCCGGGTGGTCAATCACCCACCAGAGGCCTGCTCCGCTCCGCAGCCCTCTGATGGGACAAAGGAACACAGCCAGAAAAGAACCCTGTTGTCAATACGGAAACTTTGTCCAGCTTTCTTTCTGAATCCACACACTTGGCGAAGAACATTTTGAAACTTCCTTCGAGGCGCGAAAAACGCCTGATTTGAAACTCTTTTGAAACTCCCCCCCAAATTCCCGCAAAAAAACCGCGTTCTTTCAACAAGAACGCGGTTCAACGGAGAGGGGGGGATTCGCCGTATGGTGTTTTGCAATCACTGGTTTTAGATATAAATCGGCGTTTCTGAATCAAGAAGCCATTTTTTCATTCCGAGTCTTTGCCAGTTTTTGCCGTTCTTTGCCATTCTTGAGACATCGATCTGGAACTCATTTTGGAACTCAGGCGGAAGCGTATATTTTCTATTTTGGACACACTACCTGTCTATTGCTTGACCTGCCCCCATATTCTGTACCACTCCCTATGTTAGGGCAGTGGCGTTCCTTTGTCCCATCAGAGGGCTGCGGAGCGTAGCGGAGCAGGCCTCTGATGGATGAATG
>JALSHH010000053.1 GCA_026982335.1 Phycisphaerales bacterium | reverse complement strand
GCGTGAGCTAGGGGTTGATTGGGGGTCAAAAAATGAAAAATATAGAAAGTACTGCTTGTTTGGTTTGCCTTTGTGCAGGCAGCGTTTTGGGGGCATCTGGGTCACCAGTGACTTTATCGCCGACAAATGGGCGGGTGGTTGATGTCGCGCATATTTATTTTAATATTGCGACGGGCGAGCGAGTTGCCACCGCGGTCGGTGGGGGTGAAACCATTGGGCGTGGCCTTGCTGATAGTTATCCGGTTTGGTCGTCGTTGGTGTCGAATCCGTGTGCAGAGTTTGGGTATACCACGGAGTGGTTTTACGGTGTTGACAACAACGCGAATACCACTTCGCTCGCGACTGATATTACGGTGCTTGACTTTGGCGATATTGCTGTCGATACGGTCGTTGATATGGTTCACATTAACTGGGTGACTGGTCATGCGGATACGGACAGCGACTCCGATGGAGTTGGGGATGGGGTTGTTGGGCTTGCAGGTGAATGGACTTATTGGGATGCGGATAATGGTCGCGACGACAACCTTATTCGTCTGCCTTTGATTTCTTTTATGATTGTCGATCTTCCGGGGAATATTTTGGGCCCCGAAGCCCTCTCTGGATATTCTGCGAGCATTGATCTCGCCGGATTATTCTCAGACTCGATGACCTTTGAGATCGGGGATACCGATGGTGATTCGCAGGGCGCCGCATTCTATAACCCGGGGCAATGGAACGAGGACAATAATTTCGACGGTTTCCCCGATACGGATCTCGATCAGGACGGGTTGTTTGATTGGGCGTGGTCTGTGCGTTTTGCTCAGCCTGGTACGCGTGATCTTGATGGCGACGGAATCATTGATGGTGACTTTGCCGATTCAATGCAACCCATTGGGATCAGTTTTGGTGTGGGCGAAGGGGAAGCGATAGACGATGGCGACGGCACTTGGGCCTGGGAGCTTGATATGGTGCCGCCAGGTGCGACGGGCCAGGAGGACGCCTTCGCCATCTACGCGCCACCGCTCGGTGGCGTGGGCGGCCCAATTCTCTACGCCGGTTTCTTTTGGTTTGGTGGGTTTGCCTGTGAAGGTATTTCCTATACCCCTGTGGCCTCGTTTGAGCATGTGCTCTACGGGCCTGGCTCTGGGTCTCATTGCTGCCCTGGAGACATCAACTGTGATGGAATCGCCAATTTTTTTGATATCTCGGAGTTCTTGGTGTTCTTCGTTGCGGGCGATATGCAAGCCGACTTTAATGGCGATGGTGTGCTGAGCCACTTTGATATTTCCGCCTTCCTCGCGGCATTCGCTGCCGGCTGCCCATAAGTCGGGTGCTTTGCTTTGTGCACTCAAGGTCCCCCTTCGCTTTGGCGTGGGGTGTCTTTATGGGAAATTTGTGGGGCACTGGTGGAGCATGAGCAAGTGGCACATGAAAAAGCCTCGGGTTTGACCTGAGGCTTTAAGATCAGTTTTGGTTTTGTGTTGAATGGGCATACGCGGACTTGAACCACGGACACCGGCATTTTCAATGCCGTGCTCTACCAACTGAGCTATATGCCCGACTGCTGCCTTACGGAAGCATTTTTTCGGGTGAGGCAGGCCTCACGAGGGTAAGGATACCCGAGAATGATCGTGCGTCAACTCTTTTGCGTCTCAAAGTAGGCGATTCATCTCGGGGAAGGCTTTCGGAAGAGGATGGATCGGCTAAGATGGTTGCATGAGTGATATCAATGATACTGCGCAGACTGCCCCCGATTCAACGCCCGAGAAGCCTTTGTTGGTGGTTGATGATCTCAAGACCTATTTTCCGATTCGCAGCGGGCTGCTCCAGCGCGTCACGAGCCATTTCAAAGCGGTCGATGGGGTGTCGTTTCATATCAAGCCCGGCGAGACGCTTGGGCTTGTTGGTGAGTCGGGGTGTGGGAAGACGACGATTGGTCGAACAATCCTTCGGCTTCAGCCTCACTCGGGCGGGCGGGTGCTCTTTGATGGGCATGATGTGTTCGCAGCATCGGGACAGGAGCTTCAGAGGCTGCGTCGGGATATGCAGATCGTATTCCAAGACCCGGCGGGATCGCTCAACCCGCGGATGCGGATCGCAGCGATTGTGGGCGAGCCTTTGATTATTCACGGGATGGTTTCGTCCAAAGCCGAGCTCCGCGAACGGGTGGAGAATATTCTGGTGCGGTGCGGGATGCCCAAGGCGGCTGCGGATCGGTATCCGCACGAGTTCTCGGGTGGTCAACGCCAGCGGATCGGGATCGCCCGGGCTTTGGCGCTTGAGCCGAAGTTTATTGTTTGCGATGAGCCAACCAGTGCACTCGATGTGTCGATCCAGGCGCAGGTGATTAACCTGTTGATGGATTTGCAGGAAGAGTTCCAGCTGAGCTACTTGTTTATCTCGCACGATATGGCTGTGATTCAGCATGTGTGTGAGCGGATCGCGGTGATGTATAAAGGCAAGATTGTTGAGGAAGGGTCTCGTGATGAGATTATCGACAATCCTCAGCACCGGTATACACAGTCGCTCTTGTCAGCCGTGCCTGAGCCTGACCCGCATCGAAAGATCGAGCGGATTGTGTTTGATGGTGGGGCCACTTAGTTTCCAGAGCAGCAGGTTTGATATGTGTCTATGGCATCCGGGGTTTCCGGGCGTTTTTTTATAAAAGGAAGATGTACGCAAAGGCGCAGAGTGGGGGAAGTGGGCACTACTGCACCTTGCACCGGGACTATGAGGTTTGTTGGTCTTCGATGAGCCCTTGGTGTTGGGCGAGCAGGTCGGAGTAGGAGGTGGCGATCGGTTCGCCTAAGGCGGGGAGGAAGGTTGCTTTGAGCTCGGCTGCTTGTTGGTTGGCTTTGTCCATGTCGGTGTTGTCGTCGATCAGAATCTCAAACTCGAAGTACCATCCCAGATCAATCACATCGTCGATGTGGATGCGGACAGAGTTGTAGAGATACAACTCGCGGTTCTTCTCGACGGTGAGCCATTCGGGCAGTGGGGCTTGGCCGAAGCGTTCTTGGACCTGGGCGTGGGTGTAGAGGTGATAGTCGGAGACTTTGGCATCGGTGCGATTCTTGCGTTCGTAGAAGATGTATTCGATGGGTTCGGGCGAGCCAACCGCTCGGTCTACAGCGATCGAAGTCCGTTTCTTGAGCCGGCCTCGCGCGACATTGTAATAGGTATCCGTCTGACGGAGTTTGACAACTTGGGAGGCGCCGATCTTCTTGCAGATCAGGCGGGCGAGGTTTGGATCGCGGAGCTCGGCTTTGAGTTCAAGGTTCTTCATTGCCCTCTCCATCGGCTATATTTACCCGGATTCGTTGATGGAATCAAGGATTTGGCGGGCTTTGGACTCGTCCCAGATTTCAATGCCCAGCGATTGGGCCTTGGCGAGCTTTGAGCCTGCTTTTTCGCCTGCGATGAGGATATCGGTGTTCTTGGAGACTGAACCCGAGCATTTGGCACCGAGGGCTTCGAGGATATCGGTAAGTTCTGGGCGGGTGAAGTGTTCGAGTGAGCCGGTGAGGACGATGGTTTTGCCCGCGAAGGGATTGTCGAGTTGCTTGTCGGGGTCAATGAAATCGTGAGAAGTGAGATCGAGTCCGAGTTCTTTAAAATGGGTGAAGGTTTCGATGGCAGGTGGCGAGTGGAGATAGGTATAAAAGAGCGGGGCGGTGTCGGCGCCGAGCCCGGTTTCGTATTCGGTGTCGAGTTTTTCATCGGTGCCGAGATAGAATTTTCGATCCTTCTTAATCATGCGATTGATCCCCATCGGCATAAGTTGCCAGAGCTCGGCAGCAAAGAGTTCGTCGTAGTCTCGAAAAACTTTGGCGAGGGATTTGGCAGTCGAGGCACCGACATGGCGGATGCCCATACCGGCGAGGAGTTTGGAGAGCCCTCTGGATTTGGAGGCTTCGATCGAGGCGAGGAGATTCTCCACCTTCTTCTCACCCATGCGATCGAGTTCGAGGAGTCGCTCGCGATGATCCTTGAGGGTGTAGATGTCGGCAAAGTGGTTCAAGGGGATATCCGATGCCCGGATGAGGTCGATGGTGGATTCGCCAAGGGTGTCGATGTCCATCTGGCGTCGGCCCACAAACCAGACGAGTTTCTCACGAATCTGGGCGGGGCACTCGGGGTTCATACATCGACGAGTGGTTTCAAGGGTTGGGGCTTCGATGGCTTCGGGTGGTTCGATTTCAAGGGGGGCTTCGCAGTTGGGGCAGTGGTCTGGGGGGAGGACTTGCTGTGCATCGTCGGGGCGTTGGTCGAGGATGACACCCACAACCTGCGGGATGATTTCGCCTGCTTTTTCGACTTCGACGGTATCACCAAGATGCAGATCGCGCTGGCGGATCATGCCATAGTTGTGGAGGGTGGCATGCTGGACTTCGGTGCCAGCGAGGAGGATCGGCTCGAAGGTGGCTCTTGGGGTGATTTTACCGGTCTTGCCGACTTGGTGATCGACTGCGATGAGTTTGGTGGTTTTTCGTTCGGCGGGGAATTTGTAGGCGATGATCCAGCGAGGAGATTTGGATGTGTTGCCAAGAGCGGTCTGTTGGGCGAAGGAATCGACGCGGATGACGGCGCCATCGGTTGCGTAGTCGAGGTCGTGGCGGAGTGTGTCGAGGTGGTGGATGGCTTCGATGATTTCATCGGCGTTGGTGGCGGTGGATCGATATTTGGTGGTGGGGATGCCGAGGGTTTCGATTTTTTGACAGAAAGTGGAGAAAGTGTCGGCGTAGGTTAGGTCGGAGAGTTCGCCCATGCCATGAGCGATGAAGCCGAGGTTTCGGGCAGCAGCGACTTTGGGGTCGAGCAGTTTGATGGTCCCGGCGCAGGCATTGCGTGGGTTCATGAAGAGGTCGTCGCCTGCTTTTTCTCGTTCTTGGTTGATGCGTTTGAACTCAGGGAGAGGGATGTAGACCTCGCCTCGAATTTCGAGGGTTTCGGGGACGGCATCGGCGGGGAGTTTGAGGGTGAGTGATTTGATGGTTCGGATGGCGTGGGATACATCGTCGCCTTGGGTGCCGTCGCCTCGGGTGAGGGCGCGGGTGAAGATGCCTTTTTCGTATCGGATGGAGAGAGCGACGCCATCGATTTTAGGTTCGCAGATGAAGACGGGTGGGTTGGAGGTGAAGAGATCAGATTCTGAAGATGAGCCAAGGGCAGTTTGGGTTTTGGTGATCCATGCCCGGATTTCCTGTTCGCTGTAGGTATTGTCGATTGAGAGCATGGGGATGCTGTGGGGGAGGGTGGTGAAGCCTGCGATGGGTGAGCCACCGACGCGGACGGTGGGGGAGTTGGGGTCGGCAAGGTCTGGGTGCTTGGCTTCGAGCTCGGCGAGTTCGGCGAGGAGGGCATCGAACTCTGTATCGGAGATGAAGGGGGCAGCGTGGGTGTAGTAAGCCGTATTGGCCCGATCGAGGAGTGCGCGGAGTTCGAGGATGCGGTCTTTGTCGGACATTGTGGGAATGATATCGGAGTTGTGCGCTATCATCTCGTAATGACGGCACAGATCATTGATGGAAAGGCTTTGGCGCATGCTTTTCGAGAGCAGGTGGCCGATCGGGCATCGGTTCTTCGGGATGGTGGTTTTGCTCCCAAACTTGATGCGATTTTGGTGGAATCTGGGGATAATGGGGCGCGTGTGTACGCTCAGAACCAGGCGCGAACCTGCCAGACCCTCGGCATTGATTACCAACTCCATACGCTCACTGTTGGATCGGATCAGGCCGCGATTGAGGCGAAAGTGCGGGAGCTCAACGACGACGATGCGGTTCATGCGGTGATGGTGCATATGCCCTTACCCGAAGGGGTTGATGCGTATCGGATTCAGGAACTGATCGACCCGGTGAAGGATGTCGAAGGTGTGAATCCGGCCAATATCGGCAATGTGGTCTATGGGCGGTCGATGCGGGCACCGTGTACGGCTTTGGCGACGCTGAAGATGATTGATTCGACGGTGATAGATCTCAAGGGCAAGGTGTGCGTGGTGGTGGGGGCATCGGCGGTGGTTGGGAGGCCAATCGCGGTGCTTTTGATGCAACGGGAAGCGACGGTGGTGAGTTGCAATAAGTACACTTCCGGGCTTAAGGAATTGTGCTTGTCGGCGGATGTGCTGATTCCGGCGGCGGGTGTGGCGGGGCTGATTACGGGTGATATGGTGCGGGAAGGGGCGTTGGTGGTTGATGTGGGGGTTAATCGGGTCAAGGGTGAGGATGGAACTCTTCGGACGGTTGGTGATGTCGATTTTGAGGGTGTGGCCGAGGTTGCGGGGTGGATCAGTCCTGTTCCTGGCGGGGTTGGACCGATGACGGTTTCGGTGTTGCTTCATAATGTAATCGAAGTGGCCCAAGATCGTGCTCAAATGAGATAAGGTCTATGGTTTTTCGTTGACTCTGGGGAGGTTGTACCATTGAATCAGGGTATGGAATACACACTTGCGCTCATTGGCCCGTTGGGTACGACCGAGACGATCGTTATTGGGGTGATTCTCCTTCTTCTTTTTGGGCGTCGGTTGCCCGAAGTTGGGCGGAGTCTTGGACAGGGGATTGTCGAGTTCAAGAAGGGGCTCAAGGATGTGACTGAAGAGATGAATGTTGAAGATCGTGATACTCAGCCACCTTCTGGGGGGGCAAAGTTCGACGCTGTCAAGCCGCCAAAGAATCCGGATATGTTGAGTTCGGCCCATACAACTTCGACGCCGACTGCGGAGAAGGTGGAACCCAACGAGCGTTCTGCGGCCGAATGATGGCCGAAGTGCGTGGTGATTGGACGGGCGAAGTGCTCGATATTGAGTATTTCTTGGCTATGATTGATGCCCAAGTCGGGTGCCTATCGGCGAGGTAGCTCAGCTGGCTAGAGCGGAGGATTCATAACCCTCAGGTCGGGAGTTCAAGTCTCCCCCTCGCCATTTTTTTGCAGCGAACGACGCGCTGGCCAATACAATTGGTCAGTGCGTTATTTTTTATTGGATTTGTGCCATACTGGGTAATCTCGTGCGTTGCGCTTGCAACTCTTGGAGGTTTTGCTATGCAGACAAGGCTGATCGTCGGTGGCGTGCTGATTGTGAGTGCGTCGGCTCTTGGCGTGATGTACCTTTTCTTCTTTCGCGGGGGGGGCTATTCCGACGGATGAAGTTTTGGAGGCGCGGTATGGGATGGCTCAAGAGCATCGTGTTGAGCCTGATTTATTCGTGCCGATTGAAGCCAAAGCGGTGCGGCGGCGTATTCCTGAGATTTGGCAAGAAGGGGCCGAGAGTGGGTTTGAGCGAGGTAACTTCGCGGACCGGATGTTGCAGTTTGATCTTGATGGTGACGGATTCCTTTCAGATGAAGAACGCCAGGCGATGCGTAAGGCCCGGCGGGCGGAGATGCTTGCCCGGTTTGATCTCGATGGAGATGGTGAGCTTTCACGGGAAGAACGGTTGGCAGCTCGGCAGGCGCGGTTCGAAGATTCGGATCGTGGGCAGGCGTTGATGCGCCGGTTTGATGCCGACGGCGATGGGGTGCTCGATGAAACTGAGCAGGTGGCAATGGATGCTTATATCCAAGAGCAGCAGGATGCTCGGCGTGCGGATCAACTCGAGCAGTATGACGCCAACGGCGACGGTGAGCTTTCGCAAGAAGAAAGACAGGTCCAGCATGATGAGCAGCGTGCGCGGTGGGAAGGTGTCAGGGAGGAGGCGATCGCCGAGTTCGATGCTGATGGCGATGGAGTGCTCAATATCGAAGAGCAGCAAAATGCGATCAATGCGTTCCTTGAACAGCGTGAGATTGATCGTTTCATCAATCGGTACGATTCAGATAGGGACGGAAGCATGGGATCGAGTGATTATGATGCGTTTGTCAACGACTACAATGCTGGCGATCTTCGCGCGGATGTGAATCGTGATGGGGTGATCGATCTGCAGGATCTGATGGCGTATCGGGATATGGTGGTGCGATCGGGGAACTGAAATTCAGTCGATTTGTAGAATATCAAGCGCTTCGGCATAAGCCGGGGCGTTTTTGAGTGGCATGTCCCAGTATCTCCCCGCAAGGGCACATTGCCAAGCCAGCCAGTCGCCCACAGCGAGTTGTGGGCCGATGGGTGTTGCTTGGTTGGTTGCGTGCCAAGCCTGAGAAGATACCGAGAGCTCGAAGAGTATTTGCGATGATGTGTTGGATTGGATGGGCGCAGTGATTTCGAGTGGGGCGGTTGTTGGTTCGAGGACCAGCTGGCTTTGGTGGGTGCACCCGGTCATGAGCATGGGGATGGCAGCGATGACGGTGATCAAGCGGAGAGTAGTCATGAAAGGATGGATCGGCCCAGTTTTGAAGGTGGTGATCTCAACTCTTGAGGGAGCGCAAAATATGGGCAATTTGAGGTTGTTTGAGTGCGACTACAGCAGATTGAGAAGAAAAGCAGCTTGGTTCTCGGACCCCGCAGGTGCAGAGGGGGATATTTGTGGTACACTCAGGTCGGGGACGAGATCAATGAAGCGATCTTTGGACAGGCGATCTTTGGACAGGTATGTGTGTGAGATGAAGATGCGATGTGTGGTGTGTGCTTTGGTGCTCGCAGTGGGTTTGAGTGCGCATGCTCAGCAGATGGACGCCGAGCCGGTAGCGCCAGTGGTTCAATATGCCCAAGTTGAGATCGAACGCGATGGGATTGGATACCGAGTGAGTGATCTGGTCTATGCATATCCCTTTGCGCATCCGGACTTGCCTGATCTTGGTGTGCTTGATGATCTTGTGGTATTGCTGAGTCCGGCTGAAGATGGATGGGTTATGCCGATCGAGGGTGCCGATGTGGTGGCGGTTCGCCTTAGTGATCTTGGAGCCCATGGTGTTGAGGTAATCTATGGCAGTGCCTTGGCGGTGATCAATCAGGCAATCCGGGATTATCTTGAAGCGGAGTATGGGTTGATTGGTCATTTGGTGACGCCGGATGCTTCGGAGATTGCGTATCGCACGACGCGAGAAGATTTGCGTGATGATGGCGATACGACGCTGACGATTTTGGTGTGGCGTGCGGTTGTTGGGCAGGTGCGAACGGTGGCCCATGGGGATCGGCTTGCTGAAAAGGCTGACAAGATGGATGCGGAACATTCAGAATCGAATGTGAATCGCAAGGAACATCAGCGACTTCGGGATCGGTTGACCCTCAAGCCTGGGGGGTTGTTGACGCGCAAGAAGGTTGATGATGAGATTCACCGGCTCAATCGGCATCCGGGTCGGCGGGTGGATGCGGCGATTGGGCCTACGGATCAGCCCGGCGAGGTGATTGTTGATTATTTGATTACGGAATCTAGGCCTTGGAGTGTGTATGCCCAGACGAGCAACACCGGCACAGAGAGTACCGGGCAGTGGCAGCAACGGTTTGGGTTTATCAATCGGCAACTGGCCGGGCGTGATGATGTGCTTTCGCTTGACTACATTACGACCGAGTTTGATGCGACCCATGCAATCTTGGCGTCGTATGCGTTTGATGTTGGGCCTCGGTCTCGATTGAAGTTGTATGGACGGTGGAATGAGTACACCGCGACGGATGTGGGGTTGGGATTTGAAAACTTCAAAGGCGAGGGGTATGCGATTGGTTCGGAGTTGGCGCTTAATCTCTGGCAAGATGGCCCGAAGTTTGTTGATATGATTTTGGGTGCGAAGGTTGAACGGATTCAAGTGGAGAATCGGTTATTTTTGATCGAAGGTGAGGATGATTTTTTCTTGCCTTATATTGGGGTGCGGTATGCCAAAAATACGCCGATCCATTCGGCATATGGTGAGTTGATTCTCGAATCGAACTGGGGATCGGTGATTGGATCAAGCAAGGAAGAGGTTCAACGGCTCGGTCGGTTTGGAGCCGACGATGATTTTACGATTCTGCGCGGGCAACTGACGCATTCGTTTTATCTTGAACCAATCTTCAACCCCGTCGGATTCCGAGGCGACAAAGGGCCTGACGAGATGACGCTTGCTCATGAGGTCGCGATCAATCTGCGCGGGCAATACAGCTTTGAGAGCCGGTTGGTGCCCAACTACGAGTTTGTGGCGGGTGGATTTTATACGGTTCGCGGATATCCAGAATCGGCAGCGGTGGGAGATGATGCGCTTTTGGCATCGGTTGAGTATCGGTTCCATCTTGGGCGTTCGATGCCGGTGAGTTCGGAGACGATGACGGTATTTGGTCAGTCGTTCCGTACGGCGCGGACAAGGCCTTATGGTCGGGCGGATTGGGATGTGATTTTTAAGGGGTTTGTCGATGTCGCCCAGTTGAGTGTGAACGACGCGCCGTTTTTTGAGCAATCGGAGTTATTGGTGGGTGCAGGGGTTGGTATTGAGGCGCAGCTGCGATCGAACCTGACGCTTCGGCTTGATTATGGGATGGCGCTAACAAACATCGGTCAAGGGACAGCCCAGACAACGGATGTCGGTGATACCCGGCTTCATTTCTCGGCGCAGTTTGTGTATTAGGAGATCAGTGATGAACAATCAGACAACGCAAGAAAAGAAGAAGACATGGCGGATGATGATGGCGTTGATCGCAACAGCCGGGACGATCACAGGAACTGCCTTGGCGGTGCCTGAAGGGGGCGATGTGGTCGAGGGGGAAGCCGACATTGACTACGGCGATTGGACGCGGGTGATTACTGGGGAAATCACAGTGATTCAGTGGCTCTCGTTTCAGATCGCAGCAGGTGAAACGGTTGAGTTCATCATGCCCAGCGAAACTTCGCGGGTGCTTAATCTGATCAACTCGGGCGTGCCCACTGAGATTATGGGATCGCTGATCGGTAATGGGCAGATTTTCCTCGTGAATCCGTCGGGGGTGATCTTCGGGCAAGGTGCGGTGGTCAATGTCGGGGCGCTCTATGCGGCAGCGGGGAACATCTCGACCAATGACTTTATGAACGGCGTGTATCGTTTTACCGATGCGCGTGGTGTTGTGGAGAATCGTGGGTTGTTACAAGGGGATTTGATTGCGCTGATCGGCGGGCGAGTTGCCAATCATGGGACGATTTCGGCGCCTGGTGGAACGGTGATTATGGCTGCGGGTGAACAGGTGTTGATTGGGGAACACCTTGGGCATGTGTTTGTGCAACTCGAGCGCCCGACTGATTTGGCCAATACGGATCAGTTGAGTGATCCGGGATATGAAGGTCTGGATCTCGCAGCGGGTGATGTGTTCTCGCTGGCAGCGTGGAATACGGGGACGATTGATGCTGCGAGCACCACGATCGCGGTGAGTGCGGGTCATGCGGCAATTGATTCTTCGATTTCGGCTGGTGATATTGCACTGGTTGCTCAGGGGGATTCATGGATCGAGCTTGGGGCAGACTTGAGCGCCAGCGGCGATGGAATCCTCGTCGATGGCGATCTGGTGTTGACCGATGATGTGTCGATGGCGCTTACGGATGAATCAGGTGTGTTGGATTTCGCCGGAACGGTCGATTCGGTGGAAGGGTACGCGCGTGATCTGGTGATTGACGCGGGCAGTGGAGTGGTGCGTTTTGGTGATTCGGTCGGGCTTGGCTCGCGTCTTGGTGTGCTTGATGTTTCGGCGGGTCGCGTTGAGGTTTACAGCGATGTGGCGGTGAATCAGGAGATGAATTTCTATGCACCCGTTGCGGTAATGGGGGATTCGACGGCCTTTGATGTGGGATTTGGCAGTGCGCTGTTTGCGGAGAATTTGTATTCATCCGTTGATGGAGGAAGCGATGTGTCATTTGTGTATGATGGCCAAGCGTGGGTGGGCAATGGGGAGGCACGGACGCCGTTCAAGTTCCGGGCGGGGATCGGAGTCGGTCCGGTACTTTCTGTTGGGCCTCCGGGTGGGGCGTTTGGGAGTATTGTGTTTGGTGGTGATCTGAGTGATCCATCACGGGCAAGTGCGTTTATGTTCGGGACGGGCGCGATGGCTGGCAATGAGTTGATGCGTTCGGATTCGGTTGATCTTGGGTATCACTTTCAGGTGTTGGCCCGCGAGTCGATCGTGATGGGGCAAGGCCAGAAGATGCTTTCGTTTGGGTCGCTTTCGCTCAATGCCAAGGGGCATGGTTCGACGCTTATCGAGATCGGGGATCTCAATGTGCTTGGCGATCTTCGGGTGATCTCGCAGGGGCGAGGCGGAGGTGTGATTCGTTTGCTCGATCGAGCGGGGGGCGAAGTTGATTATACGGGCAATGAAGCAGATCGGGAGGCGGCCGGGCTTGTGGATGAAGGAACCGAACTGATCGCTTCAGGTTCGATCACGCTTGATGGGGAGTTGGTGTTCAACAACGATGTAACGCTTGGTGCAGGTGATGTGGTACTGCTCAATAATACCGGGGCAGGTGATGGAGCAGGATTGGACATCGGTATCTTCCCCGGTGGCGTATCGTTGGAGTTGTTCCGAGGGGTGCTCTCGGGGACGAGTGATTTGTTGTATCCGTATGATCTGACGTTGCCCGCAGCTTCTGCTGGGCTTGATGATTCGTTGGCGAATCTGGCGCGTTCGTTTGCCGATGAGGGAGGCGTGGAGCTTCGGTCTGATGAACCAGTCTTGGCAAGTCGACAGGTGCTTGGTGAGCTGGGACTTAATCCGCGTGACCCGGCTGTGCGGGTAAATCGAGATGGTGTGCGTGATGGTGTGTTGCGATTCGATGAATCTGGATCGGCAAGCTTTGGAATCACGATTGATCGCTTGTCGCGGTCGAGTGTGCAACGACTGACTGATGCATATGTTGGGTTGCTTGGTGAGCGTGAGTCGAAGGATTCGGTAACACGAAGCAATGACGGGCAGGTCCAGCAAGCGATTGGATGGCTTTGGATGCAAACCAACGGGCAGGAGATCGAGTCGGTTTTTGCGTATGCCATCGAGCGTGATCCTGCGGGGTTCGAGGTGCTTGGGCAGGTTGTGCGTGTGCTCGATGCGATTGATCTTCTTGAGTTGACGCCTTTGGAGATTGACCGAGCAAAGATGGCATTGTTTGATCGGATCAAACCTGAGGTAATGCCTATGGATGTGCTTCTGGGGTGGTTTGGCGCATACGATTCGTGATGTCCAAAATCGACGCAGTTGCTTTGCCGGACCATCTTGTCGACGATCAACTCTGCGGAAAGATCGCGGTGGTGATTGATGTACTGCGCGCGACGACGACGATTGTCGAGGCGTTGGGGAATGGTGCGCGGTGTGTGGTGCCGGTGGGGAGTGTTGATGGGGCGAGGATGATGGCCCATGATCGGGAGGGGGCGTTGCTCTGCGGCGAACGAGGCGGAGTTAAACCTGATGGGTTTTCGCTGGGCAATAGCCCGCTTGATTACTCTCCTTGTGTGGTTGGCGGGTTGGATTGTGTGCTCACGACAACCAACGGGACACGCGCGTTACACCTGGCGACGGATGGTGATGAGGTGCTTGTGGGGGCGATCACGAATGCCAATGCATTGTGTGATTGGATTCGGCGTGATGGACGCGATGCAGTATTGGTGTGTTCGGGCACGGATGGGGGGGTGTCGTTTGAGGATTGTCTTGGAGCAGGTTTGATTGTGGATCGACTCGGATACCAGGCATCGGATAGTGCTGCGATGATGTTTCACGCGATGGAGGGAGCGGTTGAACGATTCGGTGATTTACGGTATGCGATCGAGTCAAGTTTTCATGCCAAGCGATTGATTGAGCTTGGATTCGAAGATGATGTGACCTTTGCCTGTGAGGTGGGGGTGAGTTCACTGGTTCCTGTGTTTGATTCTGCAATCGGGGAGATTCAGGCGGACTAGAATGCGACAGCAAACACTTCACTGCAACAGGATGAGGAGCCGATTGTGTACACACTTGTATTGATCCGTCATGGGGAGAGCACTTGGAACCAAGAGAACCGGTTTACCGGGTGGAAGGATGTTCCGCTTTCGCCCAAGGGGCATCAAGAGGCCCAAGCAGCGGGACAGTTGCTTCGTGATGAAGGGTTCGATTTCGATGTGGCGTACACCTCGGTGCTCAAACGGGCGATTCGGACGCTGTGGTATGTGATGGAGGAGATGGATCTGATGTGGATTCCGGTGATCCGGTCTTGGAAGCTCAACGAGCGGCACTATGGCGCGTTACAGGGACTCAACAAGGCGGAGACAGCAGCCAAGCATGGTGAGGATCAGGTTTTGGTGTGGCGTCGGAGTTATGATACGCCTCCGCCGGAGTTGTCACGGGATGATGAGCGGCATCCTTGCCATGATCGACGGTATGCTGGGCTTGATGTGCCGGGGGCAGAGTGTCTCAAGGATACGGTCGAGCGGGTGGTACCGTACTGGGAATCGGCGATTGTGCCAGAGATCAAGGCAGGCAAACGAGTGATGATTGCGGCGCATGGGAACTCGTTGCGAGGGCTGGTGAAGCATCTCGATGGGATATCTGACGAGGATATTGTCGGGGTGAATATCCCGACAGGGATGCCTTTGGTGTATGAACTCGATGTGGATATGAATCCGACCTCGAAGCGGTACCTTGGAGATGCGGCTGCGGTTGAAAAAGCAATGGCGGCGGTGGCGGCACAGGGGAAAGCGAAGTAAGCACTTTCCCGGTGGCGCGGTTTGGCGACCCGGGCCACTGGAGAGGCTACCAGTGTAATCCTGTCGGTAGGGTGTTGAAATTTTCATAGCCCGATTCGGTGATGGCGATCATGTCTTCGATGCGGAGGCCTCCGATGGTTTTGCAGTAGAGTCCGGGTTCGATGGTGATGACATCGCCGACGACGAGTGGTGGGCCTTTGAAATCGAGCAGTGGTGGTTCGTGGACTTCGAGTCCGATGCCGTGCCCTGTGCCATGGGGCATGGTGGTGTGGGTGTCTGGATCGGTATTTTTGGCGATGCCAACGGCATAGCCGTAGTTTTGGATGACTTTGATTGTCGCCTTGTGAACATCTTCACCGGTGGCATGGGGTTTGGTGGCGCTTTGGGCTTCAGTTTTGGCTTCGAAGACGGTTTTGTGCATTTGGGCGAGTTGGTCGGGGATGTCGCCATGGCAGATGGTGCGGGTGCAATCGCCGTGGTAGCCGGTGGCGCGGATGCGAGGGAAGAGGTCGATGATGATGGGTTCTTGCGTGTGAAGGATGCCTATCCCTGGGTGGTGGCAATCAGCGCCGATGGGGCCGCCAGCAACGATTGAACCATGTGGAGTGGTGGCGCCGTGCTTGAGGAAGGCGATGTCGATGAGTGAGGTCATGTGTTCAGAGGTGAGGGGGGTGCCTTCGTGAATGAGTTGGCCTTTTTTGTTGGCATCGGTGTTGAATATGAGTTCGCAGGCGTATCGCATGACTTCCTCGGTGATGGCTTGAGCGTTGCGGAGATGGGCGAGTTCGGTTTCGTCCTTGGCTCGGCGTTCCATCACCCCCATATCGAGATCGCAGGCGAGTCTGATCCCGGCTTGCTCGATCATGTGGGCGTAGATCAGCGGCAAGGTTCGGTTAGAAGTGACGCAGGTGATGTTGTTTTGTACCAGGCATTCGGCAAGGGCTTGGGCGGTGGCGATTTCGCGATCGCCCGAAAGCCCTTCTGCAGGAGTGAAGTCGGCGGGGCAATAAAACTTGTCGGCGCGGGCAGATTTCTTGGCGCGGGCGATCTCAATATCGCGGAGGATGAGGATACATTGTCCGGTGGGGAGTTGGATGTAGGCAGCCGGATCGCCAACAGCGAAGCGAATTCTATGGAGGAGCGAGAGGTTCGTTTGGGGGATACCCGCGAGGACGGTGGCGTGGGCACTGGTGGAATCGTTGGTCATGGAGGAAGGATAGGAGACTTGGCGCAGAAGTTCATTGTGAGAGGATGAAGGCAAAATTGGGTGATGAGTAGAAGGGGGTTCTGTGTTCAAGCGGGGTCGGCAGGCCGATAAGTGTGTTGATGTGGGAGTAAATGTGGTGATTCCTACGCCAATCGAGCCGATGAATGAATAGAGAGGTGTACAGAAGTGTTTGGTTTCTCGACAAGGCCCGGCTAAACTATAAACCACCAATGAACAAGACACGAATCCATTCTGCACTTGCTTGGGCGCTGATTATTGCCCAGTTGCTTGTCGTTGGACTGAGTCAAGGGCAGGTGGTGATCTGCCACAAGGCCAATGGGTCTTCGCATATTGAACTCATTGGTGAGTATGTGTCTGAGACCATTGGTGGAAGTGTCTGCGATGCCCCCAATGCGAACTCGCCAGATGCTGTTTTGAACAATTGCTCGGACGTTCCGTGTGTCGATGAGCTTTTGAGTGCCGAATATACGATTATTCGGGTTCGTGATATTGAACATGGGCATGCTTTGGGGATTGTTCCTACCGGCCCGTCGATCGCGATTTTATGGATGATCCCAACCACGCAGGCCGGTTTGGCGGTGGTTCCTTCGAATGATCTGGACGCATTGCTGCTTGCTGAGCAGTTGATGCGGGTTCGTTCGACTATTTTGAACTTGTAAATCTTTGAGTTGATCTCGAACGGTTGCGATCGCGCTGTGCGATGGTTGTTGTGGTTTTCAGATTCCTCAAGGATTTAGAAATGAATATGAAACTTTGTTTTTTTTCCGGTATCAGTATCGCTTTGGTTTCCGGGTGTGCTGGTCCATTGGAGAAGCGATGGGAAGACCCGGTGTATCGCTCGATTCAGGGGCGATATATCGAGCATGAACGGCATCTTGCTGGTCTACCAAACGAGCCTCATTCGCTTCCGACATTCGGACTCGATACGCTCAATGCACTGAGTGTCGAGGATGCGATTCGCCTTGCGATTGAGCATAGCCCACGGTTGCGATCGGCGGGGTATCGGATCGACGCGGCTTCGGGGCGTGTGCTTCAGGCGGGATTGTATCCCAATCCGTCATTGATCTTCGGCGGGGAGGCACTTGGCTCGGATGCAGGCAGCGGCGGCGAGACGGTGTATGTCGTTGAACAAGAGATTGTGCTTGGGGGCAAGCTCGAAAAAGCCCGTGATGTGGCCAAATCTGATCGGCTTGCCGCTCAGGCAGCGTTTGTCGCTGAGGAGTTTGCTGTCGCATCACGGGTGACTCAAGCATACTTTGCCGGGGTGTCAGCCCAGCAACGGCTCATCAAACGCAAAGAACTTGCCGATTTGGCGTCTCAGCTTCTCGAAGCGGCCAGCTCGCGGGTTGAGGCCGGCTCGGCAACAAGGCCTGACCAACTCCGCGCTGAGGTTGTCTATGAGCAAGCCCAAATCGAGCTTGACGCTGCCCGGCTCGAAGCCAGTGCCGCACGACGGGCGCTCGCCTCGGCGATTGGAATTGAAAGGGAGATCGGTCTGCCTCTGGTTTCGGCTGTTGATCATTTGCCTGAGTTGCCTGATCTTGAAGCATTACAGGCTGCAACGCTCGAGGCCAACAGTCGAATGTCGCTTGCCCGTATTGCGGTCGAGCGGGCGAGGCGGTCGCATGAGCTTGCCAAGTCTCAGGCGGTGCCGAATCTTGTTGTTTCAGTTGGGCCTCGGTATTCGGATGTTGATCACGAATCGACCCTTGATTTTGGTCTTGCGCTCGAGATTCCCCTCTTTGATCGTAATCAGGGCGAGATTCAGGCTGTGTTGGCCGAGCGTTTGTCGGCTTCGTCGGAGCTGCGCAGCGTGCAGCTCGAGTTGCTCGCCGAGGTATCCGATGCGTGGGCAATTTATCAATCGGCGCGTGCGACAGCGGGACGGTATCAGAATCAGCTTCTACCCAAGGCCGAGCGAACGCTGGACTTGATTCGCCAGGCGTATCAGAGTGGCAAGGCGGATTATCTGCGTTTGCTTGATGCTCAACAGGTCGTGGTTGAATCTCGGATTGCTTATGTCAACACATTGCAACAGTTACATGCTGCAGCGGCGTTGCTTAACGAACTTTCACAAACAAACGCTCCTTGGCGGAGTCCTCGCGATGAGGATCAGCCCCAAGCGGAGGTGAACGAATAATGGATATTCAAAGATTCCTTTTACTCGCAATTCTTGCTCCATCACTGGTTGTGATGAATGGTTGCGGCGGCAACGGCGGTGATGCTGGAAACGCCCAACATCAAGAGGATGATGGGCACGGGCACGAAGAAGCCGGTGGCGGGCATGGCGCCCACGGTGATGAAGGCGGTGATGAACATGGCGAAGAAGTCGTCAAACTCACCGATGAACAACTCAGACGCGCTGGTGTGGTGATCGAGCCGCTTGGTGGCGGGGAAATCGCAACCCATATCATGCTCCCCGCCGAGGTGGGTTTGAATCAGGACACGGTGCTTCATGTGACGCCTCGTGTTCCTGGGATTGTTACTACTGTGAAAGGATACCTCGGGCATACCGTTGAAGCGGGTGATTTGCTCGCGATCCTTGAAAGCCCAGAACTTGGCGAAGCAAAGATCACTTATCTTCAGATGATTCAGGCGAAAATGATCGCCGATGCTGAGCTTACTCGTCAAACAACAATCAGTGAGAATACGGCCAAGCTTCTTGATGTACTCCGTGAGGATCCATCACCTGATGAACTCCGTGAAAAGGCAGAGGGCCTTCGGATCGGTGTGAATAAAGGTCGGTTACTCTCGGCGTATGCCCAGATGAAAGCAGGAGCGGCTAATTATGCACGAGAAAAAGAGCTCAACAGCAAAGGACTTTCCACACAATCGGATCTTTTGGCTGCTCAAGAGATGTTTAACAGTGCACAAGCGGAGTATATGGCTGCTTTTGAGGACATTGACTTTTCATTTCGAATTAAGCTGCAAGAGGCTCAGCAATCCGCAATGATCGCTGCTTCGGGTGTGGATAATGCCGAGCGTCGATTGCATCTGCTTGGGCTTACGCAAGAGCAGGTCGAACGGGTGGCGAACGAGCCTGACACCGATGTGGCGCGGTATGAGCTGACCGCGCCGGTTGGCGGACGAATTGTTGCCAAGCATATTACTCCAGGCGAAAAGGTCGGCCCTGATATACCGGTTTATACGATTGCCGACTTGAGCACGGTGTGGCTTAATATCTCGATCTACTCACAGTATGCTGGGATGATCGAGGAAGGGCAGCAGGTGACAGTGCATATTGGTGATCGTACAGCTTGGGGTGTGGTAGATTACATCAGTGCTATCGTTTCGGAAGCGTCAAGGACGGTTGCAGCGCGTGTGATTCTTGAGAATTCCGATGGCTTATGGAAGCCAGGTGTATTTGTGACTGTGCAAGTTGAAACGGACAAGTCACATGCCAAACGGATTGTTCCCATTGATGCCATTCAAACATTTGAAGGCAGTACGGTTGTTTTTGTTCAGGATGCCGATGGCATTGAGCCTGTCAAGGTGACCTTAGGACGAAGGAATGATGTAAGCGTCGAATTGCTCGGCGATGAAGTTGCGATCGGCACGCCAATCGTTGTGGCCAATAGTTTTTTGATGAAGGCAGAGCTCGGTAAGAGTTCGGCAGGACACGATCACTAAAGGAGGACGAGATGCTCGAAAAAATTATTGAGTTTTCGATCCGCCAGAGTGCGGTCGTACTCTTGGCGACGATTGCCCTTGCAGGTATTGGAATTTACAATTTTACGCGTCTTCCGATTGATGCTGTCCCTGACATCACCAATGTGCAGGTTCAGATCAACACGAATGTTTCGGCGCTCTCACCTGTCGAGATCGAACAGCAGATCACTTTCCCGATCGAATGGTCGATGGGTGGGCTACCCAAGGTCGAACAGATTCGTTCGATCTCTCGGTATGGGCTTTCACAGGTTACGGTGATCTTTGAAGATGGAACGGATATTTTCTGGGCGCGTCAGCTTGTTGGCGAACGACTGACTGAAGCACGCGAGTCGTTGCCTGATGGACTGGCCGAGCCTCAGATGGGCCCGATTTCGACAGGGCTCGGCGAGATTTATATGTGGTCGGTTGAAGCGGTTGGCCCGCGTCCCGATGGTTCTGAATATACCCAGCAAGATCTACGAACGGTGCAGGACTGGATCATCCGTCCGCAACTGCGGACTGTGCCTGGTGTCACCGAGGTCAACAGCATCGGTGGATATGAACAGCAGTTTCATATTAATCCTGATACCGCCAAACTCATGGCCTATGGGCTTACGCTGCGCGATATGATGTTGGCGATTGCCGAGAATAATGCCAATGCAGGCGGCGGATATATCGAACACGCCGGGGAGGCATATCTCGTTCGTGCGACCGGACTTATCGGCAGCATTGAGGATATCGAGAATATCAAGGTCAAGAGCGTTGATGGTGTGCCGGTGTATATTCGTGATGTCGCCGAGATTGTCATCGGGAAAGAGCTTCGCACCGGGGCCGGCACACACGATGGGGAAGAGGTGGTCATTGGGACCGCCATGATGCTCTTGGGCGCCAATAGCCGAACCGTTTCCGAAGGTGTTCACGATCGGATGGAGGAGATCGGAAAGACACTCCCCGAGAATATTGTGGTCAAGACGCTCTACAACCGGACCTATCTGGTTGATGCAACCCTTCACACCATCGAGAAGAACCTTGTTGAGGGGGCGATTCTTGTGGTGGTGATTTTGCTTTTGCTTCTTGGGAATCTTCGCGCAGCGGTCATTGTTGCGTGTGCGATCCCACTTTCGATGCTCTTTGCCGTCACGGGCATGGTTGAGAATAAGGTCAGCGCGAATCTGCTGAGTCTGGGGGCGGTAGACTTTGGAATTATTGTCGATGGCGCGGTGGTGTTCGTCGAGAATATTGTTCGAAGGGCTTCTGAAGAGCAGGAGAAAAAGGGCAGGAAACTGACGAACGAGGAACGGATCAATGTGATCTCCGCAGCAGGCAAGCAGGTCGCCAAACCCACACTCTTTGGTATTTTGATCATCATGATTGTGTACCTCCCGATCCTGACACTCACCGGGGTCGAGGGGAAGATGTTCAAACCGATGTCGCTTGTGGTGCTCATGGCACTAACTGGAGCATTGATCCTGACTTTTACCTTTGTTCCTGCTGCGTGTGCGGTTTTCCTGCGCGGGAAGTTCTCCGAGAAGGAGAGTTTTGTTATCCGTTGGATCAAGAACACATATAGACCTGCCTTGTTTGTGGCGATGCGTATGCGTTGGTTGACGATCGGGGTGGCCTCTGCGGTGCTTGCGGTGTCGGGGCTGATCGCTTCTGGACTCGGCAGCGAGTTTGTTCCTCAGCTTGGTGAAGGCGCTTTGGCGGTTCAACCAGCACGCATTCCAAGTATTGGGATCACCACCAGTATTGAGATGCAAAAGGATTTGGAAAAGGCACTCGTCGAAGAGTTCCCCGACGAAATCCAGAGTATTTTTGCTCGAACAGGAACCGCTGAGGTTGCAACAGACCCGATGGGGCCCAATGTCAGCGATACTTACTTGATGCTCTATCCACGCGAAAAGTGGACGCGAGCCAAGACCCAAGAGGAGCTTGCCAGCGAGATCGAAGCGTTCCTCGAAACGATTCCCGGGCAGAATTTTGAGATTTCACAGCCCATTGAGCTCCGGTTCAATGAGCTTATCAGTGGCGTGCGAAGTGACCTGGCGGTTAAAATCTTCGGTGATGATCTCGATCTACTGCTCAAATCGGGCAACGAGATTGCCGAGGTGCTCACCGGGATTCAAGGGGCTTCGGATGTGAAGGTCGAGCAGGTTTCCGGACTCTCGGTGCTCACGATTGATATTGATCGTGAGAAGATTGCCCGATACGGGCTCAATGTCAGCGATGTGCAAGAGGTCGTTTCGATTGCCTTCGGCGGCGAAGAAGCGGGAACGCTCTATCAGGGTGATCGCCGATTCCCGATTATTGTTCGTCTGCCCGAAGAGATTCGAGGCAAGGTCGACCTCGTTCGCCAAGTTCCTATCCCACTCCCAGAGAGCACGGCTCCGGAGCAGGATATGGGCGGCACAATGCGCGAGATGGGATCTGAGATCCGATACATCCCGCTCGAAGCGATTGCCGACATTGAAATCGCAGAGGGTCCCAACCAGATCAGTCGCGAGAATGCCAAGCGTCGGATTGTGGTGCAGGCCAACATTCGTGGGCGTGATATGGGTTCATTTGTCGCCGAGGCCCAGGAGAAACTCGATGCGATGGTCAAGCTCCCCGAAGGGTATTACATCACTTGGGGGGGACAGTTCGAGAACCTTGCCAAGGCGCGCAAGCGTTTGATGATCGTGGTGCCGATTGCGTTATCGCTGATTTTCATCATGCTCTTTACGGCCTTTGGCAATGTGCGTCATGCGATCATTGTCTATACGGGGGTGCCTCTGGCATTGACTGGTGGCGTCTTTGGACTCTGGCTCCGTGGGATGCCCTTTAGTATCAGTGCCGGGGTTGGGTTTATCGCCCTCTCTGGTGTGGCGGTGCTCAATGGTGTGGTGATGATTACCTTCATCAATGAGCTGCTCGATTCGGGTAAATCCACCCGCGATGCGGTGATCGAGGGAAGCCTTGCCCGATTGCGTCCGGTGCTGATGACTGCGTTGGTGGCCAGCCTTGGGTTTGTTCCGATGGCACTCAATACCGGTATGGGCTCTGAAGTCCAACGCCCACTGGCCACGGTGGTCATCGGCGGGCTGATTACCTCAACCATCCTCACCCTGTTCGTGCTTCCCACGCTCTACGCGTGGTTCGGTGGCAAGAAATCAGAAGTCGTTGTGTAAACACCATGGAAGGAGGATGACGATGAAAGAAATCAAAGCATTCATCAGGCCGATATGTCTCGACAAGGTGCTTACTGCAATGCACGAGCACCCAGAGTTCCCCGGCGTCACCGTCTTGAAAGTACGCGGGATGGGTAGAGTCGTCGGGCGTGATTCCGAAGATGCTGTCGGATTTGGAGCAGTTGAAATGATCAAGCTTGAATGTATTGTTCGGGACGATCAGTACCAAGAAGTGCTCGGGGTGATCCAAGAGCACGCCCACACTGGACGACCCGGAGATGGTAAAATCGCCGTTCAGACCCTCGATACCGTCGTCCGTATTCGGACAGGGGAATCGGGTGTGAACGCGATTTAGAGCATCTTCAATTCTCGCGTAGCGTGTATCCACAGTTTTTGAAGCAGTTGATCGCGTCGCTGGGCGCGATGTGGTCAAGTGCCGCCTGCGCTTGCATCGAGTGCCGCGATTAGCGTCATCGTTGTTTGACGCCTCTGTCCCACGATCGGCTAAAGGCACAGAAGAGCAAAGGTACTACGACTTGCTTGATTTTGCTCAAACGGATAGTCATTGCAGCCACACTTGATTTCGTAGGATCACACAGAGCTTTTGATTGGCCAGAGATTCCAAATGTTGATTTGGTGACGGGAGATTCGGTTATAGGTGAGATGTTTTATGTTTGCTTTTCATTGCCTCATGTCGCTAGTATGGCGACATGCGAATAGTAACTTGGAATGTAAATGGATTGAGGGCAGCAATTCGGAAAGGATATGGCGAGCATATCAAGCGCGTCGGTGCAGATGTGATGCTGCTTCAGGAGGTGCGTGCATTGCCCGAGCAGTTGCCGATGGAATGGCAATCCCCGGCGGGTTGGAATGTGCTTTGGCATCCTGCCAAGAAGAAAGGGTATGCTGGGACAGCAGTATGGGCAAAGGATGAAATCAAAGAAGAAGAGCGGGGCGTGGGAGAAGATGACCCCGAAGGAAGGGTCATCGTTGCTCGCGTGCGAGGTGTGCGTCTGGTGAGTGTTTATTTGCCTTCAGGGTCCTCGGGGCAAGAACGACAAGCAGAGAAAGATCGGTGGCTTGGATGCTTCGGGAAATGGTCGGAGAAAATGTTAAAATCGCGGATACCTACGGTGCTCGGAGGCGATTTTAACATCGCCCACGATGAGCGAGATTTGTATTATGCCAAGAGTAATGCAAAGTCATCCGGTTTTTTGCCTCATGAACGAGCATGGATGGGTGAACTTATTGACATGGGGTGGGCGGATATTGTGCGTGAGAAATATGGCCAGATCGATGGCCCTTATTCGTGGTGGTCAAATCGTGGACAGGCGAGGGCATTGGATCGCGGTTGGCGAATTGATTATTTGCTGATGAATAAGGCTGCCAAAAGGCGGCTGACAGACTGCTTTATTGATCGACAAAGTGGGCTTGAGGTCTCTGATCACGGGATGGTGGTGGCAGACTTGGATGTATAAGAGATATGCACAAGACCAGCACCCTGTTTAGGGTGCTGGTCTTGTGCCGATGGCACAGAGTGAGGCCGTGGGGGGATATGCACGGCACATAAAAGAGCAAAGCGGCACCCGCCCGGGGTCAGAACAAAGGTGAACGGGGCCGAAAGATGTTTGAGCAAACTGTGTGCCATTCTGATAACCATGTGTTGATTTGGAACAAAGCGGGGCAAAGGTACAAGTCCAGCCCAATGAGATCAATCAATGGCTTTCTCTGGCCTGTGCGGGTGGCTTCATCTGGCCAAGCATGAGAAGCAAGAGTTTTGTGATCAATTTTGAGTAAGTTCGTGTTGTCTTCCGGCAAGATCCGATATCATCCTCACCATGAAGGCTCCAGTGTACAAATCAATGCTGATGGTATGGCGGCGGGGTGGATACACTCTTGTGGAGTTGATCATTGCCATAAGTATCATCGCCACACTGATCGGAATTTTGCTCCCCGCGATGGCCAGGGCGACGGCCCGGGCCCGGGGATTCCAGTGCCAAATGTCGCAGCGTTCTGTTGCGTTTGATTTTCAGATATTTGCGGATGAAGAACTCCATGGGGATCGTGGCGATGATGGCGATCGCTCAACCTTTCGAATCGAAACATTCCAAGAAAGTCAATACGGGGTCGATGAGTTCTGGCGCTGGGGCAAGAAGGTTCGGCGCATTGAGCTGCCTGATGCCCAGGGAAATGACCCGATGCGATGTCCAGATGTTCGCACGCCAATATTTCTTCGTAACAACCTCCCTTGTAGCAGCGGAGCAGTTGGGCCAAGCGCAAGCATTTCATACGGATTTAATGCTCGACTTCACCGGGCAGAGCGGGTTGATTTTCGAGGGCGTCCTCGCCTTGTCAATGTCAAACTTCGTGAGCGTATTTTATCCTATGCCAATGTACCGTTGCTGATGGACATTGATGGAGCTCGGGCTCAGGCGTTGGGCGTGAATCCAATCTATGTTGCCCCTTCGCTCGGTTCCCAAGGCCCCTATGCCAATGATCGAATGTGGTTTCCATCCCTTCGGCACAGTGGAAAGGCAAATGTGGCATTTGTTGATGGACATGTGAAAAGCTCGAGTGAGCCTGCTGAAGAAAGCACTTGGGATTGGGATTACCAACCAATCCGCTGATCGCATAGTTATGTCCTTGAAGCTCAAGTTTTCAGTTGTGTTGATGCTTCTGGTTGTTGCACTGGGTGTCAATGCGGTGCTTAGTGTTTGGAGCATCCGCTTTCTTGAGCGTGAACTGGCTTGGCCTTTGCGTTCAGTGCAACCTGTATTGACAAGTTTGCATCATATCAAAAGGTTTGGCGAACAAGGGGCCAAAGATTTGAGCACTGGACGCTTTTGGTATGCGCATACAAAATCGGACCAGGCAACTTTGCCCGACCCAAAGCGCATGGGCCCAAGGATTATCGAAGCGGAGAAAAAGGCAGGTATCGAGCTTGATAGGCTCAAAGGGATTCCAACGGCTTTTGTGCGATCGGGAGTTTCAACAATACAAAATCTTCAATTACGATCTGAAAAGATCATAAGTCTTGCCACAGAGTGGGTTGAGTCCGGATCGCCTGATGCATACGACCAGCTTGTCGGGCATATTAAAACACGCCATGAGTTGATTGAACGGATCGAAGGGCGGATTCTTCAGGATGCTCAACTGGCGACAAGCTATGGCGAAAAACTTGATTTTATGATCTCAACTATCGTTGGCATTTCAGTGGTCGGTGCTTTGAGCAGTGTTGCGTATGCAGCGATTCTACTTCGGCGATGGATCATCGAACCGGTCGGATTGCTTCGTGAAGGGGCCAAGCGGTTTGGTCGTGGCGATTTTGATCACCGAATTGAGATCGCTACTGGCGATGAGCTTGGTCAACTTGGCGATGAGTTCAACACCATGTCTTCGCTCATTATGGCGATGCAGAACGAGCGGATCGAGCAAGAACGCATGGCAGCGGTTGGAGAAATGGCCCAGCGAACAGTACACAACCTCCGGACACCTTTGGCGGGGATTCGCGCATTGGCCGAAACGACCAAAAACGAGCTTGGTCCAAGTTCGGAACTCCATGATATCCAAGACCGCATTCTCAAAACTGTGGACCGATTTGAAGTTTGGCTCCAAGGAATGCTCCGAGTATCGTCTCCACTTTCCATTGAGCATGTTCAATATAACCCGAGGCAGCTCGTGGATAATGTGGTGATTTCGCATCGTGATGCAGCCAAGGCCCGATCGGTTGATCTTGTCATTCACAGCGATGAGATGCCGGAGGTGTGTGTGGGCGATCCGCATCATCTTGAGCATGCTTTTACTGCGATTTTGAGCAATGCGATTGATTTTTCGCCTCGGGATGGAACGGTGGAGATCGAATTGGGCTCGGATGAGCGTTATTGGACGCTTTGCGTACGAGATCATGGCCCTGGAATCAAACCTGATTTGCATATGGCGATTTTTCGGCCATACTTTACCACGAGGAAGGAGGGGACTGGCATCGGGCTTGCAATGGTTAAGCGGATCATTGAGCAGCATGGGGGAACGGTGCGTGTACGGACAACGCTCGGGCCGGTTTCTGAGTCGGGAACAACATTTGTGCTTACGGTGCCCATTGGTACCTCAAGCGAATCATAACGCCAGATGGCCAGTATTGGCCGTGCGAGGTTCGGGGTGGCCAGTATTCTACTTATTGAGGATGACGAAACTTTGCGGTTTGCGGTTGCCCGGGCGCTCATCAAGGAGGGATCCAAAGTTGATTCGGTCGAATCCGTTGAGCAGGCCCGTGAGCATATGGAGTCGGATTCGTACGAGCTTGTGATTACTGATGTGCATCTCGGGGAAGAATCGGGGATCGACTATATCCATGAACTGCGTGAGTCGGGATACGGTGGGGGGATTCTGGTGATGACCGCCTTTGCCACAGTCGATGATGCTGTTCGAGCAATGAAGCTCGGGGCAGACGACTATCTTTCCAAACCGGTCCGCCTTGAGGAACTAATCTTGGTTACCCGCAGGCTGATCGAACAGTACCGACAATCCAAACAGCTTAGACTCTATCGCCGACTCAACCGGGCGGGGCAGCACAAAAAGCGGCCGATTGGGGACTCCGAATCATGGAGGCGCATGCTTGAGTTCGCCGAGCGCCTTGCCCAGATACCGATAGTCAATCGTGTTGCGGATCTGGGCAGCGAGAGTGGTGGGGCGATTACGACCATTTTGATTGTTGGTGAAACCGGGGCAGGCAAAGGAGTACTCGCTCAGCATATCCACGCATCGGGCTCGGATTCAGATCAACCCTTTGTTCATGTCAATTGCACCGCTTTGCCCGCCACGCTGATTGAAGGCGAGCTCTTCGGGCATGAAAAAGGAGCATTTACTGATGCCAAGGAAGCACGCGAAGGCCTCTTTGAGATGGCAGACGGTGGGACTATCTTTCTTGATGAAATCGGCGATCTTCCACTTGAACTCCAGGGCAAGCTCCTCACAGTACTTGAGCAAGGCAGAATTCGGCGGGTCGGATCATCCAAAGAGCGAACTATTCGTGTGCGGGTACTGGCAGCAACCAATCGAGACCTGAGCCAAAAAGTCAAGGAAGGGAGCTTTCGCGAGGATTTATTGTTTCGAATTAATGCCTTTGTCGTAAGCATCCCAAGCTTGCGCCAACGAGAGGATGACGCAGTCTTGATCGCAAGGCACCTCCTTGATCGGCTCCGAAAAGAATATGGACAAACTCCTGTTGAATTGAGTCCCCAAGCAGTTCACGCCATTCGGACACATGATTGGCCCGGGAATGTACGGGAGCTCTTCAACATGATTCAGCGAGCAGCGATGCTCTGTGATGGTCATAAGATCGAGCCCTATGATCTAGGGTTCCAAGAGCCTTGCATTGCGCTCGAACCCGGCACTGAACAGTTACCAAGCTTTGCGGGGGAGCTCCGGTTTGATTTTAATCATGGAATTCACAGTGCAGCGGGAGTTGAGAAGCAACTTATGGTTCAGGCACTTGAGTACACACAAGGAAATGTGTCCAAGGCGGCTCGACTTATTGGAATGCAGCGATCAAGCTTTCGGTACCGAATTGAACGCTACGGAATCGAAGAAATTGTCCAGGAGATTGCCCAGCGATGAAACGGTTTACGATTACTTTGGTGTACATAGGGATTTACATAGGGATCTGTTCTTCAGTCGAAGCAGGATTGATGCGTGGCGATGGCGGCGGTGTCTGGATTGACGCAGATGGGGATGCGGTTATCCGACGCACCGATGTCGGCAATGATGCTGTATTGCCTCCGGGATTTGAACCGATTGACTTATTGCACATTCGCCTTGAAGGCTGGATGTCCTTTACACCAACAACCAATCCATATGCAGGGATGGTCGTTGTCGATGATGACGCAGATCTTGTTCGAATGCAGATTGTGCTCGACGGCTTGGTCAACCCGCCGGGCCCACTGGCGATCGATGGATTTAACTATATCCCGGATGTTTTTGGAGATCGCCCACTCTATGGGTTCTTTGAAATTGATATTGACGGAAACGACGATACCGGAGGCGAGTTAATGGGCCAAGCACGCGATCGCTATCTGGCCAATGTTGGACGATTTGGACAAAGCCCTGAAGGAACCATCTCTGATCGGATGGTACGCAACGGCAATGATCTGGATACAAATTTCTTCTCCAGCCCACAGTTCGAACGCACAGGAGGCGAGTTCTCACTGGTCATGTGCGGATGTTTTACGCCGATGATTGTTTCGCAAGATGGGGATATGGATTCGGTCTTCGATCCAGGAGAAACTTGGATTCTCAATGGACGGTTTTTTGAACGCTTCACAGCGTTTCAAAGCGAAAGTGGGCTCTTTGGGGGAATGCAGGCCGGGTTATTTGATCCAGTTGTCGAGCTTCAGTTTGCTCACAATCAAATCACCGACCAAACAACTGTAACCTTTGTCTACCCGATCACTAATACTGGAGCAGCAATGCTCGCAGGGGAGCCTGCCGAGCCAATCGACCTAAGCCTGCTTAATCAGACTTCCATCGAAGAAGCGCTCGATGATCTGATTTGGGGAGCGCCATTGGCAACGGGGCCTTTGGGTGTGCTTGTCGATGGGTGGGAAAAAGCAACCGTTTCCGGTTTCCGTCAACCAGCCCTGTGGCATGTCCGGGCGCTCCTTGGGACTGCACCGATTGTTCCAGACTTCAGCGCACTCTTTGTTTGGACAGACACCGGGTTCGATGAAATTCCGGGGGATCTCAACAATGATGACCTAAGCAATGGTGATGATTCACTGGTCATTGCAGAAGCCATCGCCGATCGTGATGGTACGGTCAGCGACGCCGACGGAGTTGTCGACGGGCAGGTGACGATCGCCAACTTTGGGTTTGAATTTGATCTCCTTGATCTCAATGGGGATGGAGTGATTGCTGATGACGACATGCTGCTTGTTGATTGCCAGGCGGATGTGAATGAAGACGGCACACTCAATTTTTTTGATATTTCCCTTTTCCTAACTGCCTACGCAAACCAAGATCCGATCGCAGATTTTAACGGCAATGGTACCTTTAATTTCTTTGATATTTCTCTCTTTTTGACCGCATTTGCGTCTGGGTGCCCCTGATTTTCATGATATCTATGGGAGGAGATAGGTCCAGCCATAAACCAGTGAACCACCGAAGTGTGCTGCAACACCAACGAGCAGTGCCGAGACGAGAATTGATATCCGGGCAGGCATGAAGACCGCATCCATTCCCATCTTGGCTCGTTTCTCAACGAGTACCCAAGTCATGATTGCCACAATCATTGACGCAATACCCAAGGCGCGATGCCACCAGAAGATTGAGGCGAGTTGCCCTGCATACTCGGCTTCAATCGCATTCATCAATCCTAACACAACGGCAATGACTGAGCTCAAGGCGCCAAGGGCAACCATGGAACGAACGACAATGTCGAAGGTGGATCGTTTACGAAGAATGGCGACGGATTCAAAGAACCCGGCGACGGCAAGCAATGCGATTGGGAAATGGATGATGAGGATATGAAAACGCCCTAGGAATGGGAGCAACTTGAACCCGGCCTCTTGGCCATGATCGACTGCGTGATCATGTTCCTCGGCATCATCGTGACCGGGGCTGACCGCGGATTTTGCAGCGGAGTCTCCGTGAGAATGCTCCACTCCTGAAGCATTATTATTCTCATGAGGATCATTACTTGATGGTTTTTGCGATGTGGTCAGCGATACAGACTCGAGCATGGGAAGTTGGTCGAGGTAGGCTTCGGGATCGCTTTCGAAGCGTGTCCGACATTTTTTGCAACACAGTCCGATGGTTTGCCCTTTGTAGATCGTTGTAAAATTTGGGTCGACTTCTTCGTCGGTGGTGATTGGGCACATTGTGTTGATGGGTTGGCCTGCATCGGCGATTTGTGATGAGGTTGGAGCAGATTTATGATCATGGTCGCCATGATCATTTTGGGCCAGCGTGTTGGTCACAGATATGAGCACACCGATCGCGCAGATGCTTTGGATCATCGTGAGTCGTTGCATTTATGGTCTCCTTGGGTTAACCGTCGTGCTTGGCCATCCATGCAGCATCAATTTTTTCGATCGTTTCCATTGGATTCTTTTCAAATTTGGGGATGCACATCTTGCAGCAAAACTTCACCAGGCGACCGGCATACACGATCTCGACAGGCTTACCCATCGAACCGAGTTTGCCACCTGAGATCGGACAAGTTTCCAATGGATAATCTTTACTTTGCTCAGCGATAACTGCTTTGTCGAGTTCTTTGATAAAACGCTGCGGGTTCTTCTTAAAATCGCTTCGGCACATCTTGCAGCACAGACGAATCAGGCGTCCGTTATAGAGGAAATCAACCGGTTCATCCATCCCATCTTCGCCGGTGAGTGGTTGGTCAGAAACGACGCATTGTGTCGTTGGGTAGAATGGCATCTGCGACTCGATGATCTGCTGATCGAGTTTGGCAAACGAGGCATCGAGGTCTTTCTCAAACCTAGGCACGCACATCTGGCAGCAGAACTTGACTTCACGCCCATCGTAGACCTTAACGATGGGTTCGCCCATCCCACCGAGTTTTTCGCCCGAGATCGGACAGGTGCTCAGCAGATATGGGCCGCTGTTTGGCACCTTGGAGACTTTGCCCTTCTTTTTCATCTTCTTGGCGTGCTCGCTTGCCTCATTTCCCGCCATGGCCATGGCAACAAATTCATCCTTCTTGGCTTCGTCCCAGTTATTGAACTTACCGATGCACCCAGGGCAGCAGAAGCCGATGGTATTGCCTTTGTACACGGTTCGTCCGCCATCATCTTCAACCGGTTCTTGCCCGATTGGGCATGTTTTATTGATCGGTTCGGCAGACGCCTTCTGGGTATGGGCTTGCTGGCCGTGTCCGTGTTCAGGGCCTGCAGCAAGGGCGGCGGGAGTCAAGAGGGTGCAACATGCACACACGGTCAGGGTTGAAAGGTAGTTCATGAAATATCTCCTTTGTAAGAGGGGGGATTCTTTGAGCTGGGGCTCCGGGACAAACGAAGTCTCCATTCCTGAACCCAGCTGTACAGGATAGGAACAACAAACCAAGTGACTGATGCCACAGCCATTCCACCAAAGGTGGGGATGGCCATGGGAATCATGATGTCTGAGCCTCGTCCGGTGCTGGTCAGCACGGGGAGCAAGGCGAGGATGGTGGTGGCGCTGGTCATGACAGCTGCTCTGATGCGCAGACGCCCGCCGGTGATGACAGATTTTCGGATTGCTTCAATCGTATCGGGCTTGTCCTCCTTCATGGATTGCTCGATGCGTGTGGCCATGATGACGCCGTCGTCGGTTGCGATTCCGAAAAGCGCAAGAAACCCGACCCAGACGGCAACGCTCAGGTTATATTGACGAATCTGAAAGAGCTCACGAATATTCGTTCCCATGAGATCAAAATTGAGGAACCAAGGCTGAGCATAGAGCCAGAGCATCATAAATCCCCCTCCCCAAGCAACAAACACGCCTGAGAAGACCATGAGGGTGACCCCAACTTTCTTGAACTGGAAGTAAAGAAGCATAAAAATGATCACCAGCGAAAGCGGAAGGACAATACTCAGACGCTTGGCAGCCCGGAGTTGGTTCTTGTAGGAGCCGGCAAATTCGAAGCTTACACCGGCGGGGACGATCAAATCGCCAGAATCAATTTTAGACTGAATGTATGCTTTTGCGTCCTCAACCACCGTGACCTCGGCCACGCCGGGCTGTTTGTCGAAGAGGACATAAGACACAAGGAAGGTGTCCTCGCTCTTGACGATCTGCGGGCCTCGCCGGTATACGACAGTCGAGAGTTCGCTCAGCGGCACTTGGGTTCCATCGGGAGCGGGAACAAGAATATCATCGAGTGTCTCAGGCTGATCGCGCAGCTCACGCAAATACCGGACACGGACCGGATAACGCTCGCGTCCTTCGACGGTCATGGTGAGCGGCTTGCCGCCGATGGCGACTTCGATGACATCTTGGACATCAGTGATCTGGATGCCATAGCGTGCGATTTTCTCGCGATCGATGTCAATCTCAAGATAAGGCTTACCGACAACACGATCGGCGAAGACAGCTTCGGGCTGAACAGTGGGGACCTCTTTGAGAATGCGCTCCAACTCGAGCCCGAAGGATTCGATGGTTTCGAGTGTTGGGCCATAGACCTTGATGCCCATCGGAGCGCGGAATCCGGACTGAAGCATGACGATGCGCGTTTCAATGGGCTGGAGTTTTGGTGCGCCGGTGACCCCGGGCATTTTGGCGACTCGGGCAATTTCATCCCAGATGTCCTGCGACGATTTAATCTCATCACGCCATTGCCGGTACGGCTTCCCGTCGGGGTCTTCGATGAGTTCCCCGGTTTCCGTACGGCCATATTCGCCCGTTGAATCCACTTTATAGAGAATGCGATGACCAGCCTCGTCGGTAATATACTCATCTTTGTATTCGATGAGGGTTTCGATCATGGAGATCGGTGCAGGATCGAGTGGGCTGTCGACGCGCCCGATCTTGCCGACGGATGATTTGACCTCGGGGACACTCAAGATACGCCGATCGAGTTCCCTGAGGATATCGGTCGCTTCACCGATTGAAGCGTGAGGCATGGTTGTCGGCATATAGAGAAACGAACCTTCGTCGAGCGAGGGCATGAACTCAGAGCCAAGCCCGGGAAGGGAATGGGATATCTTAACAACTGGCTCGCTGTGGCGAATGCTCTCGGGGAGCCAGCCCCAGACGGTGCCGAACCCGAGCCAGACAGTGGCGCCAAAGAGTGCAACAAAGACGGCGGGGGAAATCGCGATGATTTTGTGCCGCAATGCCCAACCAAGAACAAATGGGAAGATGATGCGAATGATCCAGAAGGTCAGGAGCAATCCGCCGACAATCGTCGCGATGAAGAGCGCGTTGCCCATCGTTCCCGGCTCTGGGCCTAGAGGCTCCCACGAGTTGGCCAATACAACAAGCACGACGACAACCACCACCAAGTTGGCCGACCACTGCAAGGCTCGAGCGATGAGCCTTGGCAGTGCCGGCTGACAAAGGTAGAACGCGCCGAACGATGCGATCAGCACGCCGCCGAGGGGATGAATCGTGAAAGCAATGACGAGCCCTGCAAGTGTGAGCAACATCGAGGCAAGGGCACGGAGTGATCTTCGGGAGATGCGAAATCCCATCAAAATCTGAGCAGCAGCAGGCAAGATAGTCAGAGCAATGATGATCGAGGCAATAAGCGCAAAAGTCTTGGTATACGCCAAGGGTTTAAAAAGTTTACCTTCTGCAGCTTGCATCGTAAACACGGGCAGGAATCCAACGACTGTCGTTGCCACCGCGGTCAACACCGCCCCGCCAACTTCCGATGCCGCCCGGTAGACCACCTCCAACCTTGACTCTTCTGGATGAGCTTCGTCAAGGTTTCGAAGAATGTTTTCGCTGAGCACAATGCCCATGTCCACAATCGTGCCGATTGCAATCGCAATTCCCGAGAGCGCAACGATATTCGCGTCAACCTTGAGCGTCTTCATTCCGATGAAGGTGCCGAGCACAGTGATTGGGAGCATTGCGCCAATCAGAATGCTGCTTCGCAGGTGCATAACCATAAGCACCACAACAATGATTGTTACATAGACCTGTTGCTCGATGGCCGAGTTGAGTGTCTCGAGCGTTTCGTTAATGAGCCCAGAGCGATCATAGAATGGGACAACCGTCACTCGACTCTCTGTTCCATCTGAGAGGATTTTCGATGGAAGCCCTGATGCCGTCTGAGCAATTTGATCTTTGATGCGTTGAATGGTGGCCATCGGATTTTCACCATACCGAACCACCACCACACCACCGACCGCTTCGACTCCACCTTTCGTCAGGACACCTCGACGCTGGGCCGGACCATACGATACCTTCGCGATGTCACTAATCAAGATCGGTATACCATCGCGTGATGTAATAGCGGTCTGCTCGAGGTCTGTAGGATTTTCAATGAAGCCTAGTCCACGGACGATGTATTCGGCGCGATTGACTTCGAGTGTTCGAGCACCAACATCGAGATTGCTACTTCGGACCGCACCAATAATCTGCTTGAGTGTAATCCCGGCAGCCCGCATGGCATCAGGGTTGACATCGACCTGGTACTCACGGATGAATCCACCAATCGAGGCGACTTCACTGACACCTTCAACGCCGGCAAGTTGGTATTTGACGGTAAAGTCCTGG
Organism: Phycisphaerales bacterium; assembly: GCA_026982335.1. GTDB lineage: Bacteria > Planctomycetota > Phycisphaerae > Phycisphaerales > UBA1924 > UBA1924. Next base: position 85,799 of record JALSHH010000053.1, on the reverse strand, counting down.
ATAGAGCGAAGCTCGTCTGGTTCCCATCCGCCAGTGGGGTTGCCCTCCTTGTCACGCCCTTCGAGCGTGTACCAGAAGACTTGTCCCAGCGCGGTCGCATCTGGACCCAAGGCGGGGGAGACGCCGGGCGGAAGCGTGCCTGCGGGGAGTGAGTTGAGTTTTTCGAGCACACGCGATCGAGACCAGTAGAACTCAATATCGTCCTCAAAAACAATATAGATGGTCGAGAACCCAAAGACCGAGTAGCTTCGAATATCCTTGACGCCCGGAATACCCAGAAGCGCCACGGTCATCGGATAGGAAATCTGGTCATCAATATCCTGAGGGGATCTTCCCATCCATTCCGTAAAGACAATCTGTTGATTCTCGCCGATGTCTGGAATGGCATCGACAGGAACAGGATCACGGGGAAGATCGCCGATTTTCCAATCAAATGGTGCAACCATGACGCCCCAGAGGACCATGGTGAGGAGGAGGATCACCACGACGATTTTCTGCTCGAGGCAGAACCGGATCAATCGGGCGACAGGGGTTGGATTTGGCGAATGATTCAAATCAGTCATTCGTGTGCCCCTTATGTTCGTCAGCGTTCATGCCTTCCATATCCATTTCGTCGTTTGCGCCGCCGCCGATTGGAGGCATGGTTTCTTGGATATCACCACACCGGAGCATCTCGCTGCCAAAGTATGGGTTATTGATCTCGGTGCCTCGTTGGATCCATTTGGCACCTTCAAAGTCGAACGCCATCGGGCAATAGGCAGCGTATACGGTTTCTTGCCCGGCATGCCCGAACTGATCCTGGAGATGCAGCACCGCGAGGGTCAGTTCCTCAAATCGAACACGGGCGGCATCAATGGTGGTGATGTCCGTGCGCTCATCGAGGATTGCTGCCGATCGACGCCAGATGCCCAGCGGAGAACCCAGCAGCCCGATGGGCCTGACAGATTCCGATGCTTCTCGAAGCCGTGTCGCCGCATCGAGAAATCCGCTGAGATCATCGTCAGCGAGGTGCTCTTGAGCATCGAGATACGCAGAGTAAATGGGAGTGAGGTCTTCAATAAAACGCTCTGGAGCGACTCGGCTCATCTCGCCCATTTGTGTGGCGTTGGGTGTGCCACCGTGATTGTGACCACCGCCGCCACCACCTTCGGGCATCATCATGCTGGGTTTGGCGGATATCTGCATTGCGCTGTCGATGCGGAAGGCCCCGTTGACGACGACCTCTTCGCCCTCTTTGAGCCCTGAACGGACGGTGTAGAACTCGCCCGCGCGCGGGCCAAGCTCAACGACGCGTCCTTCGTAGGTCGGTTGTTCTTGATCGGATACCGAAACATAGACCACCGAGCGAACACCAGTAAAAAGAACCGCGGTTCGTGGAATGACCAGCGGAATTTCGACTTGAGATGAATCCCCAACGACGCCGAGCGATTCGGCGGGCACCATGTCCATGCCACAAACCGGGCAGACGCCGGGGGTGTCGCTGATGTATGTCGGGTGCATCGGACTGACCCATCGCCCGGCGAGTTCGTCCGAGAGCACCACGCCATCGGCAGCAATTTTGGCTCGGACGACCGCAGTCGAGAACATACCCGGTTTGAGACGCATGTCCGCATTGTCGACCGCGACGCGCACCGCAGCGGTGCGCGTGCGCTCATCGACGATGGGTTCGATGAAAGAAATTCGTCCATCGAACACTTCGCCAGGATGTGCTTCGACCGTGAAAGTAACGGGCATTCCCCATCGAAGCAGAGGAAGCTGAGATTCGTAGGCTTCGAGATCGAGCCAGAGGCGAGAAAGATCAGACACGGTGGCAATTGGATCGCCGGTCTTGAGGTAGTCACCCTCGCGAGCTGCCAAATGAGTCACCACCCCACCGATCGGGGCGTAGATCGTCAGCTGATCCGAATCGAACTCGCCGAACTCCACCTGCCTGACCTGTTCTTGAGTAAGACCAAAGAGACGAAGTTTTTCGCGTGAAGCAATCAGCGTTTGCTTTGTTGTTTCATGCAAAAAATCATTCGTACCCGCTGTGCTTTCAAATGTTTTTTTTGCTTGGCGGAGCTCTTCAAATGCTGCGAGCAAATCTGGACTATAGAGTTCGGCAAGGTGGTCGCCTTTTTGGACTGACACCCCGATGTAGTTGACAAAGAGTCGATCAATCCGCCCCGGGAAGTAGGCGGTCAATCGTGCAACAGAGGTCTCGTCATAGACCAAATTACCATAGAGCCGGACTTGCGCCGAGGGGAAGAACCGGCCGACCTTGGCTGTCTCGATCCGACTCATGACCTTGGCATCTTCGGAGAGTGTCATGCGCATTGCGCTGCCTTTGCCGCCAGCATCTTCTTCCACCGGGATCAAATCCATAAAACAGATCGGGCATTTCGCGTCCGGGTCGGGAAGCCGAACCGCCGGGTGCATCGAGCAGGTATACATCTGAGGCGAAGCATCATCATTCCCCTCGGATTGCGCCGTATCGGTGATCTCAGGTTCGGGTGCGGGGGTGCCTATGTTGTATCCGAGAATCAACGCACCGACAATCAGCACCAATGCAACCCCGGCGGAAATCCGCTGCCAAATCCAACGGATGATGGGCATTGATTTCTTGTTGAGTGCACTCATGGCTTGACCTCGCTTGGGGTAGAATCGGTATGGTTGGGGGATGAATCAGCAGTGGGGGCAATGATGGTGGGGACGGCTCGTCCGACGAGCCGGTTGAGGGTTGCCAAGGCTTTGCCTCGGTCTGCGCGTGCTCGCTGGGCTGCAATGGAAAACTCTAACAAAGTGCGCTCGGTATCGAGTAGATCAAGAAACTCCTGATCGCCAGTGCGAAAACCTGCCAGCGAGGCCGCGAGTGACTCTTGGGCTTTGGGGATCAGTGATTGTTCATAGAGCCGAACCCGCCGATCAGCATCGGTATGCTCGAACCATACTTGGTAGACTTGGGCCGAAATCGTGTTGGTCTGGGCGTCAAACTCGCGACTGACCGAAAGTCGCCGGGCGATCGACTCGCGGACTTTTGCGTCGTATTTCTCTCGCCAGATCGGTAGGTTGATCCCAAACCCAAGCATAATCGGATCGTCGCCGCTCTCTGGAGTCAATGTGTCGCGGGCTTCATCAGTGATGGTGTAATCAATCCCAACGGTGAAGTCCGGATATCCGTCCTTGCGGGCGACTTGGGTCTGCATGCGTGCCTGTTCAATCTGTTGCGAGATTGAGTGGAGCATCGGGTTCCATTCGTGGGCCATCTGGGCGATTTGATTGGCACCATCGGATACGACCGCGTTTGCGAGTTTGATTCCTACAGGCACATCGGCTTCTGGATGACGATCGAGCACCGCGTTGAGCGAAGCAACATAGGCCGGTCGAAGAGCTTTGAGCCCAAGCACACGATCTTCAAGCTGTCCCATCGCCACTTGGATACGAATGAGCTCGGGATGTGAGCCTGCACCGACCCGATATCGGGCACGAACGACTTCTTCAAATGACACGATGAGCGCATAGTTTTCTTCGGTGATGCGGATCGCTTCATCAAGATACGCCAGGTTGTGCAGCGCGATCATCACCTGCTCAGTCACCCGAAGCTGGGCCTCTTGGTATTGATACCATGCCGCTAGGGCACCCTTGGCTGCAGCATCTTCGCGATCGCGAAGCTTACCGATCCACGGAAAGGTCTGCTGGATACCAATCCTGGCCTGCTGAGGGCCCACGCGGGTTTCGACTTCGTTGAGGAAGAATCCAATGTTCAGGCGTGGATCAGGCATTGCTTTGACCTGTGGGAGTCGCTGGGAAGCTGCCCGCCATTTCTGGTAGGCCTGCTCAACCACCGGGCTGTTGAACAGTGCATAGCGCACATACGATTCAGGTGAAGAGTCGATCAGCACGGCCGCCTCCACTTGCATCTTGTTCGCGGATTCCGCCAATCTATAGATGGAATCGGGTATCACTTGCTCGCTGGGCAGGGTGAGTTGGGTGGTTGTTGTGCGTGTATTTGCCGGGGCATCGAATGGGCTGGTGCATCCTGAGAGGATCACGGCAGCAGTCGATGCGCCCATGATGAAGCGCACTGCGTTGTGCATGGCCATAGGATGGCTCCTGAGTTTTGGGGTCAAATCGTGCTTCGTTCACAGGAGGATAAGAGATTTCAATGCGCTCTGCGCATATTGCTCCTATCGAACCGAGCTAGATTCGCCAGATCCCCAGGATGGCTTGTGCTTGATGATGGGTAAAGCGGTGCTCGATCACATCAATACCGAACGGGCGAGCAACCGGAGCCTCGACAGCAGCTTCGAAGAGAAGCTCGATCGAGAAGGGGATTTTGTAGGTCACGCTCCCAAGAGTCAAAGGCAGCAGCGGGAGTGAAGATGGAATCGGCATATCCGCAGGGCTGGCAGCACATCGGCAATCGCTGCCCATCGATGGACAGGTTTTTTCGTAGCGGACTTCTCCACAGCACGAGAGAACTTCCACAATCTCACAACACCCCGATGCCATCCCCACATGCCCTTCTTGGTTCATTCCCAAAAAACCTACGCCCGAGAGCGTTGGCATCAGGAGAATCAGGATGGCAAGGAAACGGGTGCTCATGAGCGTGCTCAGACTGTACCAAAGTTGATGTGTAAGGTCAACAAGAGATCAATCAGCGATATTCCCATCAAATACAAAAGTGTGGGCCCAATATCTCAAATGGATACCCGATGAAGGTATTTATTGGGTCGCAGTGGGGGCTCAGCGCTCAAGCCCAAAGCCTTTGACCGGCACAGCGCCCTGTTTGGCGACCAGTGTTGCGAGCTTGCTGTAGGCTTCTTCACGGGCTTCTTTTTCGGTATCCTTCGCAGCGGTCTTGCTGAACCGCTTGTTGTTGATCTCGCAGGTTGCGATGGCTTTGAACCGCTGTTTCTTGGGCGGTTGGTAGGGCCGACCGGGTGGCATTTCGATGGACTTGGGGCGATCGACGATGCGGACGCCAATCTTGATTGCTTGCTTACTCATTGCTGCTCTTTCGCCCTTTTCGCCTTAAACGAGAGTGCCCTAAAAATAGCCCCGCCCGGATTCGAACCGGGGACCGAGCGATTATGAGTCGCGTGCTCTAACCGCTGAGCTACGGGGCCGAATGACTCATGAGTGGTTCATGAGCCGGTCAAATAGTACGCCTAGTCTGGAGGCGTGTCAGAACTGATCCATGGATACAAGACCCGTAGCCAATTCCGTCACCGCCAGCTCGGCCTCGACGACATAATCTTGATTTCGTTGATGCGTCTCGATAAGCCGACGCACGAGGGCGCTGCCCACGATCGCTCCGTCGGCATGGGCGACAATCTTGCTCACATGCTCGGGCGTCGATATTCCAAATCCGCAGGCGATCGGGGTCGAGCATTTTTTACGGATCGCTCGGACCCGCTTCGAGATATCGGGCACATCGCGCGATTCCCCCGTGATCCCCGCACGGGCAAGCAGATAGGCAAACCCCGTCGAAGCCTTGGCAATCTCAACCGCCCGGTCTTCGGGCGTCGTGGGGGAGATCAGAAGCGTCATCGTTAGCCCATTGTCCTTGCAGGCCTGGCGATACGCCTCCGATTCGCCCAATGTGAGATCGGGAAAAATACACCCATCGAACCCAGCGTCGGCAGCCAACTTGGTGAACTCGCTTGGTCCACCCATGGCGATCACAATACTCACCGAAACCATCGCCACAAGCCCAATCGTTAATTCATCGCGCACCGAGTGTACCTGCTCAAAGATCATGGTGGGGGTGATGCCCTTTTCGAGTGCGGTGTGCATCGCAGCAGCAATCGTTGGCCCATCGGCGACAGGATCAGAATAGGGAAACCCGACTTCAACTACCGCGGCGCCCGCAGCTTGCATTGCAGACAAAAGTTTGGGCAGCGAATCAAGCTCAGGCGAGCCGGCGCATACAAATGGGAGCAGGGCAGGGTGCCCGGATTCCTTGGCGCCGGCGAATGCAGTCGTGATTCGGTTCATCGTGTGATTACATCCTTGACATCCTGAAGGCCATCGGTCAAAATTCGAGGGCCTTCTGTGGTGACGAGTACATCGTGTTCATAATGTACCGAGAGCGAATGATCCGCAACATAGATCGGCCACTCTTTGTGTCCTTGTTCGATCTTGCCCGTCCCAATGCCGATCATGGGCTCAACAGCGACCAATGCACCGGGCTCGATGAGTTGATTTCCATCAGGCCATTCTTGCATCGAGTGGGGGACCACATTGGAAATCCAAGGGGGCGTATGGAGTTTGCGCCCATACCCATGCCCGCCGAGCCCACGGATCAGATGGAATCCATAGTCAGATTCGACGATTCGTTGTACCGTCTTGGCCCAGTCAAGCCAAGTATTGCCCGGGCGGAGTTGTCCAATGCCTTGGGCGAGTGATTCTTTGCCTGAATCCGTCAATTTTTTGACCTGAGGCGACATCTCGCCAAACACATAAGTCCACGCGGCATCACCCATCCACCCGCGATACTTCACCCCGATATCAATCGAAAGCACATCGCCGAGTTTGAGTGGTTCCAAGTAGTACCCTGCGGTGCCATGCACCACACAGTCATTGAGGCTCAAACACGCCTGTGATGGGAAGGGGGGCAACCCCCCGGTGCGGTACCTATGAAAACACGATTTGCACCCCAGGTCTTCGAGGGTCTCAAGAACAAACCGGTCAATCTGCGCCAGCGTCACGCCTATATGGAGAAAATCGGCAATCCGATAGTGGGTCTCGACGACTTTCTGGGCAGCAGCATATGCAGCATCAACATCGGAGTTCGATTTAACAGCGGTGCTCATCACCGATTGTAGGTGGGGGAGTTGAACAGTTCTAAACAGGTGCTGTCTCGGCAAGCAATAATCCGATACAGGTATCACCAAGATGCAGATATCGTTGATTGTCAATCCAAAGTCCGGGCGTGGGAAAGCAGTCAAAGCAGCCCATTTGCTCGATACGCAACTCACCAAACGCGGGCACAGGATATCCACCCTTGGAGTGGAGACCGATCACCCCGAACTTCAATCGCAGATTGCTGATGCAGACCGGGTGGTTGTCCTTGGAGGCGATGGAACCGTGCACCACCTCCTCGATATACTCGCAGATACCCAGACCTCGATGTATCACTTGGGCACCGGCACCGCGAATCTGGTCTGCAAAGCGTTTGGGATGTCCAGATCCGTATCGCGAGTGGTCGAGCATCTCGAAGCGGAGATTGACCCAGTCCGCATTGACCTGCCAACATGCAACGGCTTACCTTTTCTCATCATGGTTTCAATAGGGATCGACGCATCGGTGATCCATCGGTTTGAAGAGGCCAGGTCGCGCAAAGGGGGATATCGAGCATATATGCAACCCGTTCTTCGCGAGGTGATCTCACCTCGACCAGCGAGGTTTGTAATCGAATCGGATGCTCATCCCCCTGCTCAACATGCGGGGATTCTCGTCATCGCCAACCTTCGCGCCTACGGCGGCGGGTTCAATCCATGTCCCAATGCAAATCCGACCGACGGGCTACTCGATGCCGTCGTGATTCCATGCACCAGCTCAATCGGTGCGGGCATCAGCTACGGATTGCTCAAAGCCCGCCGAACTTCATCAAAGATGAAGCGTTTCGTATCCGATTTATTTCAGGTCACCTGCACGCGCACCCCAGCATTCGTTCAGGTCGATGGCGAGAAAGCATCACGGGTACCCAAGCTTGTTGGGGGCCAACTCAAACCCGGCGATTCCCTCGATCTCAGAATGAGTACCAAACCAATACAGATTCACTCGCCTGAATACCAAGATTTTGAGTAACCGCACAAACCACACAGAAGGTCCGATAATGTATCTTCTGTAAAATCCGCATACATGAAACGCGGTTCTGGTGCGGCACCAAAGGGCAAGAAGATATGGGTGGGTTGGGTACAGCATAAAACCAACTCCAGCGGAGTTGGAGAGGCGTAGAGTGCTTGGACGCAGGGCAGATGAAGAGATGAGATGACGGACAAACCACCCCACCAACCCGACGATGACTTTGACCCCACAGCCATCAAGCTTCCGATCCTTGATTGCGACCAGGAAGACATGGTTGGGGTTCCTTCGTTTGCCCAGCCGAGCATTGATCTCGATGAGGAGGCCAAAGTCTCCGATGATGGACGGTTTCGAACGGGCAAACTCAAGGGGCTCACGATGGGCGCTGCGATCTTTGTGCTCGCTTGGCCTGTGGTGCTTGAATCATTCCTCAACTCACTCGTTGGACTCGTGGACACCAAACTCTCCGCCTCGCTGAGCAACGGCGAAGCCGCCACCGATGCCATCGGAGGGGCAAGCTACATCATGTGGCTCATCGGGCTCATCATCATGGCCATCGGGGTTGGAGCAACCGCGCTGATCTCAAGATCGGTCGGGAAAGGGCGGCTGGGTGTCGCCAATGTCGTCCTTGGGCAGGCTTTGACCCTCTCGCTGATCGCGGGGGTGGGGATTGGGCTCCTGGTCTACTTTCTCTCTTTTCCGATTACCCAACTGCTCAACATGACCCCCGAAGCTTCGGTGTATTTCGATGACTACATGAAAATCATCGCCCTAGGCACCCCCGCTGCTTCAATCCTCTTTGCGTTGATCGCCTGTTCGCGGGGGGCGGGAGATTCGATGTCGCCTTTGATTGCGATGATTGCACGCAATGCGGTCAATATCGTTATCAGCTGGCTCTTTTCAGGTGTCACACTCTTCGGGCTCACAAGCCCACTCGGACTTGACTGGGGCGTCAAGGGCATCGCGCTCGGTACCGTGATCGGCGATCTTGTGGGTACCTTGATTATTCTTTCGATGGCCTTTTCGGGCAGGTGGTCGATTCGACTCAAGTTCAAGCGCATGAAGATTCATGTCATCACGGTCGGAAGGCTGATACGGCTCGGCGTGCCCAACTTCATTGAAACCTTTGGTATGTGGATCGGGAACTTCTTTATCATCGCTTTTGTCGGACTCCTCGCCCGCCAGATGAACTCCGATGGACTCCTGGGTGCCCACATCATTGGCATTCGCATCGAGGCATTCAGTTTTATGCCCGGGTTCGGGATGGGAATTGCTGCCGCTTCACTCGCGGGGCAATACCTCGGGATGGGAAGACCGGATCTGGCGAAAAAAGTAGTCTTTCGATGTACGGTCATCGCAGCGACCATTATGGGAATCATGGGGATCGCATTTATCATCTTCGCTCATCAACTCACCGCTATGCTCTCTGAGCAACCCGCGCATCTCGAGTTGGTCCCCCCGCTGCTGATCATTTGCGGGCTCATTCAAGTCCCATTTGCGATCGGGATCGTGTTCCGCACCGCCATGCGCGGTGCGGGCGATGTCCGATGGGTGATGGGCATGACCTGGTTCTCGACCTACGCCCTTCGCCTGCCTTTGGCGTATATCATTTCAGGAGTGGATATTCCGATCCCCGAGTTCCTTGGTGGGGGAATGATTACCAATCCACGCTGGTTCGAAGCGTGGTTCGGGATCGAACCCGGGCTAACCGCCCTCTGGATCGCCCTTTGTGGCGAAATGGTGATCCGCGGATCCATCTTTGCCCTCCGGTTCTATCACGGCGGCTGGCTCAAAGCAAAGGTCTAAGATCTGCCTGCCGGTTTGCTCTCTTCCATAAAAAGCGGGCCCGAGCCTATTCCACCAAAGAGCCAGAAGATGCCAAGCCCCGGCTTCGCCTAAACCAATGAAAGTATCCCCAAACAGGTATCCCAAAAACAAGGCACCCGAAGCCGGAGCTTCGGGTGCCATTGGGTTTGTATTGTCAATCTGAATCAGGAACAGACTCAGGTTGTCAAATCAGGTACTTCGATTATGGGCATCCTGCTGCGAATGCAGCGAGGAACTCGGAGATATCGAAGAAGTTCCATGCGCCGTTGCCATCAAAGTCAGCCTGTGGATCCTGAGCTGCGAACAGTGCCAAGAACTCAGAGATGTCGAAGAAGTTCAACGAGCCATCACCATTGATGTCTGCCTGGCAATCATCTGCAACGCCACCTGGACCATAAAGTGCATGCTCGAACGAAGCACCTGGAGTGTATCCTGGACCGTTTGGAAGCGGAGCGCTCGAGCACTCAAATCCACCGAACCAGAAGAATCCAGCGTGGAGGATTTCGCCATTCACTGGTGGTGCGTAGATTGCAAACGCATCTTCCTGACCTGTGGCACCTGGCATAGCCGTGTCAAGGTCCCATGTCCATGTCCCATCGCCATTGTCGATGGCGGTACCTTCACCAGCACCGAAGCTGATACCGATGGTCCGCATCGAATCGGCCAAGTCGCCATCGATGTTACCGTCGTTGTCAAGGTCACGGGTACCTGGCTGAGCAAAGCGGACTGACCATGCCCAGTCAAAGAGACCATCGCCGTCGAGGTCCGAATCGAGAACACCGTCGAAGTTACGGTCTTGGGTCGCGATTGGTCCGTTGCCGTCCACATCGGTGTGTGCAAATGCAGCACCCTGTGGGTCGCCGTCCGAGTCACCGATTTCGAAGCTCAGTGAGGTGGTGAATGTACCGACAAGGTCGATATCAGCGGTGTAGCCAGTGAGGGCGCCAGCACCAAAGATATTGCCTGGGAGGTCGATGAGCATGAAGGAGATCAATGGGAGACGGGTCGAGCGGTCAGGCGCACGACCATTGTCTGCATCCCAGTAGGTCCACTCGCCACCAAGGCCAGGAACGCCGTCACCGATACCATCGGAGTCGGTGTCGGTGTCATCGTGGGCGGTAACCCAGTCGATGTGAACCATGTCAACAACCGTGTCGAGGGCGATATCGCCGAAGTCGAGGTTGGTGATGTCAGTGGCCAATGAGGTGGTGCCAGAGTTGTTGTCAACCCCGAAGAACCACGAAGTCGTGTAGCCAAGCTCGGCACACTGGTTGGGAACCAGTGACGACCAGAGTGGGAAGCTGTCAGCGAGACCAGCACCGATGGTTTCACCATCGTTGATCACGGTGACCACTTTTTCACCGGTTGCGATGTTAAAGTAGATATGGGCGGCATCAATCACATTACCATTGGTAGGTGAAAGTGTCGTTGGCGATGATGCCATAGCGGTACCGGCAAAACCAGCGGCCAAGGCAAGACTCAGTGCACTCTTCGCTTTCATGGAAAAGCTCCTCTTTTTGTTTGAAAACTGTAAAACCACAACTCGATACTGATGCCTCAGTGACATCAAGGAACGAACGATACAAGACCCGACAGGAAACCCTGAAAAGTCTTCAACACATAAACTCGGCACCGCATCGAGGGTCTCTCTCCCCTTTGGGCTCCGGCTGCCACACACACGATCCATTCCAAGTCTCGGTACAGAGCAGCGTGAAGGCCCAGCGGCACTCTCCCAAGGAGAGCTTCGACCATGCACCCATGGTCGGTCCCGTATCACTACGGTACAGATATGAATATACCTCATTGACGATCCCATGCAAGGGGAGAAATGCGGAATATCAAGAGTTTTTCAGTATCTGCTTCATAGACTTCCCATTTCGGCGACAGCCTGTTTGGGTAAAGTATGGCAGATTCAGTTGTTAGGAGTGCGGGATGCCGCCGAGTGTCGCTTTTATACGGTCCAAGAAATCTCTGAAAAATACGGCAGAATCGTGTGGGCCTGGGGAAGATTCGGGATGAAACTGCACCGCAGCGACCGGTCGGGCTGCATGGCGGAACCCGGCGACCGTCCCGTCGTTAAGATGAAGGTGAGTAATGATCCCCCCGGCTTGACGCATCGAGTCCTCATCGACGGCGAATCCGTGATTCTGGGAGGTGATCTGGATGCGCCCGGTTTCAAGATCGTGGACGGGGTGATTCGCTCCGCGATGTCCAAAGGGGAGCTTATAAGTCGTTGCCCCCATCGCCAACGATAAAAGCTGATGCCCTAAGCAGATACCGTATATAGGGAACTCGGCACAGCATGGATCGCCCAGTAAGTCTTTGAGCATTTCAACCGTTTCTCGGACAGCATTTGGATCGCCCGGGCCATTCGAAAGGAAAAGCCCATGGGCAGTTCCATCGGCAAATCGGGCCTTGATTTGATCGGCGGTGATCGATTGCGGAATGATCTCCACCCGGCATCCGCCAGTTGCCAGATTCCGGGCGATGTTGGATTTGATCCCGAAATCCATCAGCAGGACCGTCGGCTGGGCTGAATCACCATCGACATCCTCGCCAGTCCCCCACTCTCCAAGGTTCTCGGTCCATTGATAGGATTGTTCGCACCCGGCGACCTTGGCGAGGTTCTGGCCGGTCATGGATTGGACCTGCTTGGCCATCTCGACGAGTTGTGTATCGGTGAGGTCTGACCGATCGGTCAGGATGCCTTGAACCACGCCCCCAGATCGGAGGGAGCGGGTCAGGGCTCGGGTATCGAGATCGGCGATGCCCAGAATACCAGCTTCACGGAGATAGGCATCGAGAGATTGATCCCCACGGTAGTTCGACCAGTTGGCGGCGTATTCATGGATCGCAAACCCGGCGACCTGGACTCTTGCGGATTCGGTATCGCCGGGGTTCGCGCCCGTGTTGCCGATCAAAGGCTGGGTCTGAATCAGAATCTGCCCCATATAGGATGGATCGGTCAGGGACTCCTGATACCCGGTCATGGCGGTATTGAAAACCACCTCGCCCGTCGCGGTGATCCCCTGCCCGGTGGCACCGAATCCGGTGCCCGAATAGACCATCCCGGTAGAAAGCGCAAGTCGGACAACTGATTGGTCGCTTTGTGTGCTCATATTGGATTAGAGTGTATAAGCAAAATGAACCTCTTTCCCGGCCAACACGAACCCGAAGTGCAGATTCCTGATGATGCCCTCTACGCGCGCGTGGCGATCGAGCGGGGGATCGACCGGATGGACGGGTTGACCTACCGGGCACCCGGCGAAATCCAGATCGGACAGCGCGTCGCGGTGCCTGTTGGGCGAGGAAATACCGCCACCGGCGGAATCGTGATCGAAACAGGGGGGGCCGAACTCCTCGACGGTTTTGATCCTCATAAGGTCAAAACAGTCTTGGAAATCTCGAGCGCGATCTTGCCTGAGTCACTCGTTGAACTCGGGCGGTGGATGTCCACATACTACATGTGTCCGCTTGGGATGGTGTTCGCGTCGATCGTCCCTGCAGCTGTCAAGGCCCAGACAGGCAAACGCATCCGGTACATGGTCACGCGGACAAAGCAGACGCCCGATGATGCACTGATCCACTCGCTCACACCCAAAGCCCGCGATGCATGGGCGAAGATCGCCCAGCTCGACGAATCGAGCTTCCCGATCGACCCGCGATTGCTCGCTGCGCGGATCGAGCACAAATCGGTCGGCGCGATCAACAAACTCATCGAGGCTAGGTTGGTCGAGCGCGTCGAGGTCGAGGTCATCGTCGCGCCCAAAGCCTTTGAGTTGCTCGATGCGGGTGATTCAGGATCACACAAGCTCACGCCCAATCAATCGAAGGCGGTCGAGGGGATCGCGCAATCGTTTGGGTCGTTCTCGCCTCATTTGTTGCATGGGGTGACGGGTTCGGGCAAGACCGAGGTGTATATCAAGCTCATCGAGCGAGCATTGGCGATGGGCAAGCAGGCGATGGTATTGGTGCCTGAGATTGCGCTGACACCTCAGACGGCCGGGCGGTTTGTAAAATGCTTTGAGTCGGCGGGTGTCGCGATTCTGCACTCGGGCTTGACCAAATCGGCAAGGAATCAGCAATGGGCCGCTGCTGCGAGTGGGCAGGCGAAGGTGGTCGTCGGTGCTCGTTCAGGCGTGTTTGCCCCATTGGACAATGTCGGCATCATTATCGTTGATGAAGAACACGACGGTTCATACAAGCAAGATCAGTTGCCCAGGTACAACGCACGCGATACAGCGGTCAAACGCGGGCAGATCGAGAAGTGTCCGGTGGTGCTCGGATCGGCGACACCTTCGCTGGAGAGTTGGAGTAATGCACGGGCGGGACGGTATAAGTTGTGGTCATTGCCCGATCGGGTTGGCGATGGGCAGATGCCCAAGGCGCAGATTGTGAACATGGCCCTTGATGACGAGCGTGTAAAAGCATCGGTCAAGCGAGGTCCAAAGCAAGATTTGGCGATCGGGCGGACGCTTGCCAACGAAATGACCAAAGCAATTGAAGCCGGCGGGCAGGTGATCTTGCTGCTCAATCGGCGCGGATTCGCATCAGTCGTCGTCAGCACGGATAAAAAATGCGGATGGAAACTCGAGTGCGACCAGTGCGATGCAACGATGGTCGTGCATCGCGGGTGTGTTCGTCAACAAGGCGGTCGGCGGTTCGTGCGGTGTCACCATTGCCAGAGCGAACAGGTGATCCCCAAGCAATGCCCGATGACGGGCAAGCCTGTAATTGAACTGGGCATCGGAACTCAGCAGGTTGAAGAAGAAATCGTCCAACGCTTTGATGAGCGATTGGGCTTGGTGCTCGGCGAGACCTTCGAACGCGTCGATGCCGACACGATGAAGCACGCCAAGGATTACTTCGATGTACTCGATCGGTTCGCCAAAGGCCAGTTGAAGCTGCTGCTGGGCACGCAGATGATTGCGAAGGGTTTGGATTTTCCCAATGTCTCGCTCGTGGGTGTCTTGAGCGCGGACACCGCGTTGTATCTTCCTGATTTTCGAGCTGAGGAACGAACTTATCAGCTTGTATCACAGGTCGCCGGGCGGGCCGGTCGTGGCCGCACGCCTGGCAAGGTGATTGTGCAGACACTCAACCCCGACTCGGCAGCCATCACACGCGCCGCCAAGCACGATTTTGTCGGGTTCGCCAATGACGAACTCAATGCCCGCCGACTGGCCAACCTCCCCCCCGCTTCGCGGATGGTGCGGATCGTGGTCCGCGATGAATCCCATGATGATGCTCATCAACGGGCGTTGAGGATTGCTGAACGGCTCCGCGCGTTTGGTGATGATCGGATTGTGGTTGTCGGGCCGATGGCTTGTTCGATTACCCGCATCGCCAACCGATACCGCTGGGCGATCGAGATGGTGTGCCCATCGCCCAAGCCTATGCAAGATGCGATGGCGAGTTTGCGCAAAGAAGGATTGCTCAAGAGCGATGCACAAGTCGCGATCGATGTCGATCCGATCTGGCTCATGTGAATGCTTTGGCTAGTTCCACAAAGCGTTCGCCTCGATGCTCGTAGTTGGCGAACTGATCCCACGAGGCACACCCTGGCGAGAGTACAATTGCATCGCCGGGCTTGGCGCGACGAATCGCCTGAATCATCGCCTTGTCAAGTGTGTCGCAAGAGATTGCATTCGAACCCTGCGCAAGCGATGGGCCGGTGGTGCCGATGGTGTAGAGTCCCGCGATCTGATCGGCGAGCCCAAGGATGGATGAAAGGTCCGATCCCTTGTCCGCACCGCCAACGATGAGGTGGATGCGTTCGCGTGAAATCTGCTCACTCACTGCATCAATCGCGAGCATCGTTGCGCCGGGCGTGGTCGACTTGGAATCGTTGAAGAAGGTAATTCCGTTGGTTTGGCAGCACCGATTGAGCCGATGTGGCAACCCTGCAAAGCCTCGCACGGCTTGGATCATGGCATCGCGATCGACAGATTGTGCAATCGTCATCGCGGCGTGTACCGCCATCGCAGCATTGGTCGCGTTATGCCCGCCGGGGATGGCACAATCCGAAATCGCATCATCAACCACCCGAACATCAGCGTGTGTATATATTGACCAATCTGCAATCGAGTCGCCCAAAATCGCGGTTGCGTCATTGGTGAGGATCGAGAGGAGTTGTTGTTTGGATGCGCGGTAGTGTGTTTCGTCGCCGTGCCAATCGAGGTGGTTGGGGGCGTAGTTGGTGATGCACGCGACCTTTGGACCTCGCAGCGGCTCGTCGATCCCCTCACGCCCCCAGAGCCAGTAGATCATCGCGCTCGAGAGTTCGAGAACGATGATGGTGTCGTCTTTGATCTCATCGAGTCGCTTCAAAAGCGATCCTCCGATATTACCCGCGAGCATGGAGTGGTACCCGACGAATTCAAGGGTATGATGGATCATTGCGCTGGTGGTGCTTTTGCCTGCCGATCCGGTGATGGCGATGATGCGATCTGGATTTAACTGCTGATAGGCAATTTCGATCTCGGTGGTGATCTCGATCCCTCGGGACTGGGCTTCTTGAATAAACAGATCGTTCCAAGGTTGGGCAACCGCGGGGTTCACAATGAGCATGTCCATATCATCGAGCATGGACGGATCATGTGGGCCATGGATGATTTCGAGCTGGTGATCCTCGATGAGATCAGTGAGTTGTTCGATGCTTTTTGAGAGTGTATCCGCATCGGCGGGGTCCGTGATACGCACCTGAGCGCCTGATTCAACGAGCCAGCGGGTAATGCCGACGCCGCCTCCAAATCGCCCGAGTCCCATGACGATGATTCGTTGAGGATTCATACATTCCTTTACCATTCGAGACGGAGCGAGATGGTGCGTGTGAGCCCATCGAGTCCCACAACGGTGAACCGGATTGGTTGGCCAGTAAGCACACCTTCGTCGGCGATGAGCACAAAGAAGTGATAGTAGTCATCGAAGCGTTTTCCATTGGCAGCAGTGATGACATCTCCTTGGCGGAACCCTGCGTTTGCACCGGGGAATCCTGCGTATGCCCTTTGGACAAGCACGCCATTGTCTGCTGGGAGAAGTGACATGCCCAGTTGAACCATGATGGGTTCAAGAATTCTCCTAGCGAGCACTTCGTTCTTCATCTTCCCGAGTGTGACCTCAAGGGTGAGAAGCTTGCCATCTCTGAGTACGCGCACCTCGACGGCATCGCCGGGACGCGACGAGCTGATCAAAGACGAAAGTGACTCAGCATTGATGATCGGGGAACCCTCTATTTCCACGATAATATCTTCGGGGAGGACCCCTGCCTTTGCCGATGGCCCATCGGGCTCTACCTCGGCAACCTGAATCCCAGTCAAGGTGGTGCCATCAGGCATGGGGACATTGACGCGTTTGCTGGGGTGACTGTTGTAAACAATTCCAAGGTATCCTCGCGAAACCTTGCCGTACTGAATGATTTGATTGACGATTGGCTCGATCGTGCCAAGGGGAATGGCAAACGAGATGCCGGCGCTGTCACTACCCGATGCCTCGGGGGATTCGCCAACAGATTTGGAAGTGGCAATTGCAACATTCATCCCAATGACATGTCCATCGGAGTTGACCAAAGGCCCGCCTGAGTTGCCGGGATTGACCGCAGCGTCGGTTTGGATGTAGTTGGTATATCCGCCGGCAACATTCGAGCCTGCTGCCTCTCGCCCGAGCCCGGAGATGATGCCTTCCGACATCGAAAACTTGAACCCAAACGGCGAACCAAAAGCATACACTCGCTCGCCAATTCTCGGCAGACGCTCCGATGCACGACGCGATGCAAAGAATTTCGAAGAAGAATCGGCACGAATCACCGCAATATCGGTGTAGGGGTCCATTCCGATGACTTCTCCTCGTACCACGCGTCCATCAAAGAATTCGATCGAAACGACCTTGGCGGATTGAACGACATGCGCATTGGTAATCACATGCCCGAGTTCGTCATAGATCCATCCGGCACCAGTTGAAAAAGTCTGATTTGAATTCGCAGTGTGCTCAAACTGCGATGGTAAAAATTGAGTTTCGATGTGCACGACACTCGGTTCGGTGGCGTCGGCGATTGCCGAACTGGCTCGATCAAGTCGACGAAGGATATCATCTTGGGCAAGCACGCTTCGCGCAAGGGTGATCTTGGCGTGTTGCTGAGCATAGGCGTAGCGTTCGACGAGTCCGGGGACGACGAACATCGCCACAAGGATGCACAGCAGAACGACAATCGCCGGTCCATAGGATGCAAACTTTCTCATTCTCGCTCTCCTTGCCAACGATACATCAGCACACTGACACGCATCCAAAGGCTCGGCGTGCTGGTCTTGGTTTATCGGTCAACCGGTTTGGCTGCATCCGGATTTGGCAAGGTTTTGGATACAGTCTTTTCTTGCTCACCGGCCCGCATGGTATAGACCTGCCCGCCGATGGATCGTTCACGGACACGCATAACCCATTGTTCACCGGCCTGCTTGAGACGCTGGCCAAACGAATCGACCGACTCGGCAAAACGAGGGGGCGTATCCGTCAGCCCAAGCAGGTCATTGACAACGAGGATTTGGCCATCGCATGCAGTACCCGCTCCGATCCCAATGACGGGCACCGTCACGGCATCCATGACGGCTTTGGTTGCTTCTTCGGGCACCGCTTCAATCAGGATCAAAACAGCACCAGCTTGTTCGAGGGCGATTGCATCACGGACGAGTTGCTCGAGCCCAGTGGCCGTTCGGCCTGCAGCAACCGGCCCCCCAGTGACCGAGCTCGCCTGGGGTTTACACCCTATATGTGCACAAATCGGAATGCCTGCGCGGGTCATGCGATCAACAAGTGGTGCAAATGATTCATCCGTTTCAAGTTTAATCACATCGGCACATCCGGCGGTCATAAACCGGGCAGCATTGAGCATCGCCGTTTCGACCGAGGTGTGGTAGCTCATAAAGGGCATGTCCGCCATAATGAGCGTGCGTGGGGCACCGCGCTTGATCGCAGCGGTGAGCTCAACAGCAAAGTCCATCGGCATGTCGATGGTACGCTCATATCCCAGAATAACTTGCGCCGCCGAATCTCCCGCAAGAAGCACATGCACACCAGCCCGTTCGAGCCAACGCGCCGTCGTCGCATCGTAACAGGCCAAACACGCAAACGCTTCACCCTGGCGCTTCATTCGCTTGAGCGTCTTGAGCGTCACCGATCGGGTTTCGGAAGGACTCGGACCTGCTGGGTTGAGGGGTGAAATGCTCACATGGAAGTATAGGTCCGTCGCCAACCCAAATGTGGATCAGGATTTTTGTTTAATTTGGATCGCCATATCGCCAATATTGTCGGTAGAATCTCGTCGATTCTGATACGGAGAAATGATGAAAAGTACGCTTGCCTCTTTACCCACACCGGACCTGAGTGACGATCAGTTTCTTGGTGCGGTCTGCGCGTTGCGTCCATGTCGCCATGGCGGACCTCGGCTTGAAATCGAGAACATCGGATTGAAGACCATCGTTCACAACTACGGGCATGGTGGTTGCGGTGTAACCATTTCGCTGGGATCGGCACAGATTGCAGCAGACCTTGTTGATCAATGCTCAACACCCAAAGCGCATGTTGCGATTTTGGGTGCGGGTGTCATCGGACTGACCACAGCCATCGAACTGCTCAATCGTGGGTACACGGTCGATGTTTATGCCGACAAAATCGCCCATGATACAACGAGCAATATCGCCGGTGCCCTCTGGCTTCCCATGGCCATTGAGTTTGGCAACACCATCAAGGATGAAGAACTCAAATCGCGTTTGCTTGTCCAATCCCATCGTGCATTTCAAGAGCTTGATCGGGCACGGTATGGACTTGAGTTGCTCCCAATCTATGAACCTGCAGAAAGTGATACCGAATTGGGGCTTTTTGGACATCTCTTTGATCATGGACTCGTTGAGCTCCCTGAGGAGGTCGACGCATTTCCATTCCAGAGTGCCGCCAAACCCGGACAACGATTTACGACCGACTTCATCCACATGCACCTGTTTCTCGATGCGATCCTCGAAGATATCGCCAAGCTTGGAGGCGTCATCCATCAGCGAAAAATCACCACCCAAGAGGAGCTTGCCGAGTTTAATCAACCGGTGGTGGTGAACTGTTTGGGACTTGGGGCGCGGGGATTGTTTGGTGATAAGCAGGTTTATTCAGCCCGCGGGGTATTGGTGCATATGAAGCCTCAGGATTTGGGGTATGGCATCCATGACGGGTTCAAGTACATGTTCCCTCGGAAGAACGCACTCATCCTCGGTGGATGTTGTCAAGAATACGACTGGGACGACGAGCCTGATCAGGTGATGATCGACGAGATTCTCAACCACCATCGCCGATTCTTTGGGCAGCTCTGACTCGTACATCCAAAGCGTCGTGCGTACACTCGGTGCTCATGCCTGTGCTCACCGGAACCAATCTAACGCTTTCGTATGGCGAGGTCGCCATCCTCAAGGGGGTGTCGATCGCGGTCGAACCCAATGAAAAAATCGGCATCGTTGGTCGCAATGGATCTGGGAAAAGCACCTTGCTCAAGGTGCTCATGGGAATCCTCAAGCAAGACACCGGGACCGTTGTCGCTGGGCAGGGTGCCCGAGTCGGGTATCTCCATCAGAACCATAATTTCAACCCCCAAGATACACTCCATCAGGCGGCCGGGCGGGCCTTTGCAATTGTGGACGAGCTCCACGAGCAGCTCGAAGAGGTCTATCACAAGATGGAGAGGGCCTCAGGCGAGTCACTCGATAAACTGCTCAAGGAGCAAGAACGGCTTGACAAAGCCATCGAAGCTGCAGGCGGATACGCCAACGATCACAAAATCGATCAAGTCCTCCACGGACTTGGATTCTCCGACGAGCAATTCGGTATTTTGGTCAAAGACCTGTCGGGGGGGCAATGTGCCCGGGTGGCGCTCGCCAAGCTTTTGCTCGAAAGCCCGACGGTGTTGCTGCTCGATGAGCCGACCAATCACCTCGATGTCGATGGACGCGAATGGCTCGAGGGGTTCTTGCGTGACGAATACCGTGGCGCGGTGATCCTGATTTCGCATGACCGGTATTTGCTCGACCGGGTGGTCTCGAGAATTGTCGAGGTCGAAGATGGCCGGCTTGTGGAATACCCAGGCAACTACGCTGCCTTTCGTAAGCAGCGCATCGAACGACGAATCGTGATGCTTCGAGCATACGAAAAACAACAGGCAATCTTTAAACGCGAAGAGGCATTTATCCGTCAGTTCAAAGCCGGGCAACGAGCCAAGCAGGCCAAGGGAAGAGAGTCCCGGCTCGATCGCGAAAAACTCAGCGCCCTCGAACGCCCCATTGAACTCGACGACATGAAGCTCAACTTGCCCAAAGCACCACGCACCGGCGATATCGTCATCGCGGCCCGGGGGATTAGCAAGTCCTACCTCAACGACGACGGTTCGGCCAAGGTGCTTTTTAACGACCTCACCTTCCACATCGAACGTGGGCAACGCTGGGGAATCATCGGCCCAAACGGTGCGGGTAAATCCACACTCATCCGATGCCTACTCACAGAGCAAGCGATTGATACCGGTTCGATCAGGCTTGGGTCGAAGCTCGCGGTCGGGCATTTTACACAAACACACGACGATCTCGATCCAGAAAAAACGGTCTATCGCCACATCCAGGATACCACCAAGAAAGAGACGCAAGAACGGGTGATGATGAGCGAGCAAGACGCCCGGAACCTTGCGGGCGCGTTTTTGTTCTCGGGAAAAGATCAGGAGAAACCCATCGGCGTGATGTCTGGGGGCGAGCAGGCCCGTGCGGTCCTTGCCGCCTTGCTCGCGAGCGCGAAAAATGTGTTGGTGCTTGACGAGCCAACGAACCATCTTGATATCCAAGCGGCCGAGCGGCTCGAATCGGCGATCGCGCGAACCTATGAAAACCCAAAGACCGGCGAAAAAACCGAAGGCGAATACGACGGCACCATCATCCTCGTTTCCCATGATCGCGCCCTGATCGACGCGGTGTGCGATCATATCCTCGTGCTCGATGGCCAAGGTGGGGCTGAAGTGTTCGCGGGGACTTACACCCAGTGGAAACAATCCAAAGAAATCGTCCGGGAGCAACCCAAGCGCTCAGCCCAGTCTGTCATGACTTCCAAGCCATCCCTCAAGCCAACCAAGCAGGTTCAGCAGGGCGCGAAGAACAAGTTCTCATGGATGCCGATCGAAAAAATTGAAAAACGAATGGCCGATCTCGAAATCGAGCTCAAACGCATCGACGCCGAGCTCGGAGATGCCGATGTCTGGATAGACTACGAGCGGGCCAATAGTCTCACCGAAAAACGAGACAAGTTCAAGGCCGAGCTCGAAGAACTCGAATCGGAATGGCTCAACAAATCGAGCTGAACTCACTTCGACCCAAGCACTTTGTCAAGTTTTTCAATTGTCTCAATCGCCGATGCGTGCGCGGTGAGCTTGGATTTCTTGATTGCGCCCATGAATGCAAAGGGTGCAGGAAGAATCGTCAACGGCAAATACCAATACCAAGTCTTGACCCCCGTGTTGGCAACAAAGTCGCTGTACCATACGAACGATTCAAGAAACCCCTCGGTCAATGGTAATCCTGGCCAAACGGTCACAATCAGAAGGGCGGCGAACACCCGAGGCATCATCGCCATAAGTTTGAGCTCGAACGAGACTTGCCCATCTCGATGCTTGAGGATGAGCTGTGAATCGAACGGTGTCCCATGCGCAGCCATTGAAGCCAACCCGTCAGCACATGCGCCATCATACCCGGCAAGTTTGCCCCGTTTGGAGAGCTTGACCAGCCGATCCTTGATCTCCTCGGCGCTGAGGTTCGTTGAGATCGAAGGCAACTGGTTATCTGTGTTGCGGTTTGTGGTTTGGCCCAAGAGAAAACCCTCGTATTTGCGTAATCGGCATAATCGTAGGTCGGTCCGATTTCACATCCGACTTGACCGTTTCTTGGCACAGTATCTGCACCAATCCATATATGCAACCAAATACAATGACAACCTCCGTGTCGGCTCCCAATCCGTTGAAACTGGTCAACACGCAACACACCATGTTGCACCATGACCACATCAAATCACATCCCGATGGGTTCTCGGACACGGCCCCTCTCATCACCCCGAGTGATCCCCGGTGGCTTTTCGCGACGCGCGTTCAGCTTGTATTCAACAGCGCCAACCGAATCCGCTCGATCGGACAGCTCGAAGACTTGATCGAATGTGGGCGGGGAATGGGATTCGCTGGCATGCACGCCCGAGCCATCGTCGGCATCGTCAAAGAAGCTCAACTTCGCAACGGGTTGGATGACATCGCAATGGATGAACTGCTCAAGGTCCCGCTCCCAATTGACGCAAGCGAACCCTCAGACCGCGCCCGCTGGATCATCTTCGGCGTGCTCTTCACCTGGTCGCTGATGATCGCCGGATTGATGCAATTGGTTTAAAACGGATTAAAAAACGCCGCCCGTAGAGTGGGCGGTGTTTATGCGCACAAATCGGTTGATACCTACTCGTTTTTCTTACTCAACATCCTTGCCTTCCATGACCTCAGTAAACGGTGGCGCATCGTGGGGTTTATCTTCGCCGCTTTTCATTCGGCGGAAGTAGTCGTGGTACGCCCCCATCGACTTGGCAGCAAATATCCACATAATCGGGATATTGACGACGAGCATGACACCTAGGCCAAGGGTAGTCCACATGTCGAGCTGGTGGTCGTCTGCAATAAACGCTTTCTTGTCTGGCCCAAACAACGGCATGGCCAGCAGAGTCGTTACCAAAATCAGGAGTGCATAGATGATCTTGTAGAACAAAACAGCCTTCTTGGCAAAGGTGTCGCCCATATTCCCAACAAAATAGTAGATGCCCTGCTCGCCATAATACGACCAGGAAATCATCGTCGAAATCGCAAAGAGCCAAGCAGCAATCGACACCAGCCATTTGCCCAAACCCGGGAACTGTCGGTCAAAGGCGTAAGCCGTCATGGATGCGCCAGCATAGTCGCCATAGATCCCCAGATCGACCATCCCATCGTCATGCACACGGAACTCAGGCTTAGTTTGAGACTCAAGGGTATTCCAAGAAACATGCCAGTCGTCGGCTTCATCTCTGCTAACAGTACCTGAAATCTTGCGGAGGTTTCGCCCGGTATTTGCATCCTTGTCTGCCGCGACAATGAAGAACACAATTTCCCCATCACGCCAACCGGCCATGTGCTCGGCGGTATTTCGAACTCGCCGGGCATCGGCGGTCATCGGGGGAAGTATCGGCGTTTCGAGCGTCCATGAAGGATTCTCTGGTGTCGAATCGGCAGCTTGGACAATCTTCACATCGGCAATACCGGCAAACTCCGATTCCGCATCACGGTTGTAGGCGCCAGTTGAGAGGATCACCAGAGCGGTCAAGGTACACACGACGATGGTATCGACGAACGGCTCAAGCCCCGCAACAACACCCTCACGAACGGGCTCGTCGGTCTTGGCTGCCGAGTGAGCAATTGGTGAAGATCCTTGACCGGCTTCTGACGAGAACAATGCACGCTTGATACCCCAGATCGCAGCATACCCAAAGGTGCCGCCAAGAAAGGCGCCCGTTGCATCAGCACTCGAGCCACCAAGAAAATCAGGAAGCCCGCTCCTGACGATCAGCCCGAGCATGGAAGGGATTTCACCAATGTTCATCCCCACGACAACAAGAGCAGCGATGACATAAATCGTACACATCAACGGCACAATGCGCCCGGCAACGGCACCAATCCGTTTGATTCCACCAATAATCACCATGCCCACAAGTACCGTGAGGATAATTCCCGTCACGACCTGAGGCACCTGGAAGTAAGTGAAGGTGATGTCGGCAACATTCCATGCCTGGAACATATTGCCGCCGGTGACCGCGGAGATCAACAGCGTAACGACAAAGACACCGCCAATGAACGAACCAATTGGACCAAGCCCCCACTCTTTAAACCCACGCTTGACCACAAACATCGGCCCGCCGTGCGGGTTGTCAGGGTCATCCGTATTTCGATACAACATGGACTGTGTAACCTCGGTCATCTTGAGGGACATGCCGAGGATACCGATGATCCACATCCAGAAGATCGCGCCAGGCCCCCCTAGGGCCACCGCCACTGCCACACCCGCGATATTGCCAAGCCCAACCGTCGCAGACAAGGCTGCCGAGAGTGCTTGAAAGTGGTTGATCGCGCCAGCATCATTTTTGTCGTCATATTTCCCCCGCACCACCTGCACGCCGTGCGTAAGGGCACGGTATTGACCGAACAACGACCAGCAGGTAAATACCAATCCGGTGATGACGAGCGCGTAGACCGTGGCGTTCGAGAAAAGGATGCCATTGATTGAGTTGATAAGATCGTTTAGTGCCATGTGGCCCTCATTTTCGTTTCTTCATTCAAAAAAACGGATTGGTTCAAGTTGAGCGGTATTTTCCCACATCCCATCCCAGAATGCAAGCGTGCCAATCCCGGGCTATTGTACTTGCGTGTGGAATCCCTGCGAAATCATCTTACTGATGAGTCGATATCTGCAATCGGTCGAATCTCATTTTCGAGAACAAAATGCGTATCAAGGACTTGATTCACTTGCAGAGATTCAACTCCATCCTCTGCTCTGCCAAGCATTTGCAGACTCTTGCCTTGGTGTTCTGCGCGAAATTAGCTATCCCTCTTCGCCCAAGTCTCGACCCAATGAATCCCAGCGTCAGCGGTGTGATCTGGTCCTGACACCCAATGCAGGCCAACGACTTTTTGATCCGATTGATGAACAACGAGCACAAGATCAAGCACTTGGGACGCTCTTTGAATCATACGCAAATCAGCATGAGCCCAATTCCGACGACGCGCTCCCTCAAGATGCCTTCTGGATCGAGATCAAATCGGTCGGGCAGTTCAGCTATGTTGATGGCGTCCCTGGGCCCAATCCCAAATATACCAATGAGCTGCTCATTGGTCCCAAAGCCGATGTGGTCAAGCTTGCATCGGACCCATTAATCCATCACGGCGCATCGCTCATCGTGCTCTTCTCCGAGCATCAAGAGACGGGCCCACACGACATCGCCGCATCGGCAACCGCGATGCTCGATCATGATCTCCCGATCTCTGTCCCGATCCTTGAATCCTTTGAAATTACTAACTACGCAGGAAACGGCTGGTGCACACTCGGGCTGATTCCGATCAGGCTCTGATCCATTTTGTGATTGTTACAACCTCGCTTCAACCCCGGCATATCGAGCAATGATCTTGGCAGCATTACTCGAAGCGTTCTGGTGCTCAAAGACCTCTACAAGGTCCTCAAGGTCTTGAACCTGCCGATCAAAGGCATCCGGATCTTCAAGGAGCTCAACAACCTTGTCAGCAATTGGATCAGCACCTGTAAAGTGAGGCACCAGCTCTGGGCAAATCTCTCTGCCAGCGATAATGTTGGGAAGTGTGATGAATTTGGTCTGGATCAGCCAACGGCCAACAAGATTCCATGCGACCCGGCGAAGTTTATATACAACGACCATCGGACGGCGCT
This sequence comes from Phycisphaerales bacterium, assembly GCA_026982335.1. Lineage (GTDB taxonomy): Bacteria > Planctomycetota > Phycisphaerae > Phycisphaerales > UBA1924 > UBA1924. The sequence goes on along the minus strand of JALSHH010000053.1, from coordinate 59,658 downwards.
GCTTGGCAATCTGAAGCGTCACCGTTCCCGAAACCACCATCGCCAAGTCACACCACCGAATCACCGCATCGGTACTAGAGTGCGCAAACCCAAGCGAGTCTGGCCAAACATGCCCGGAATCAAGGGCAATCTTGCGAAGCACCGGCTCGAGCTCTTCGCGGGTTGCAGCGACGAGACCACGCATCTCAGGGTGCTCTTTGGCAAGCTTGATATACGCACCAATCAACAGTGGAAAGTTCTTACGCATCTCACTCGGACGCGAGCCGGGCATCAACGCGATGCTCTGCTCGCCGCGAGCCCAATCTTTGATATGCGCATCGAGGACTTGGGTATCAAGGGGCTCATCAAAGAGTTGATGCCCGATGAAGGTCGCATCGACGCCTCGAGATGTGAACCATTGCTCCTCGAAAGGGAGCACACACATCACATGATCAGTCAGTCTGCGAAGTTTGCGAATTCGCCAAGGTGCCCAAGCCCAAAGCTGAGGTGCTACCATATGCACTACACGAGCCCCAGTTGCCTTGGTGAGTTTGCACACCGGGAAGTTGGCTGCAGGCGAGTCGACCGGGATATGCACGCGAATTTGATGGTTCTTAAGCCAGCGCTCGATCGAAGCATTGATTCGTTTGTGCTCCTTGATTTTGGCAAGCCCGGGCATCCCCATCACAGCATCGTCGCCGGTATGTTCGATGACCTGTGCCCCGGCAGCTTCCATCTGCCGGCCGCCCCATGCGTAGATGTTCAAATCTGGACACGAGGCACGCAGCACGCGGATAATCGCAGCGGCATGATCATCGCCTGAGGGCTCGAAGGCTGTAAAAAGCACAGCGGGTTGGGGCAATTGATTCGTCACGCGCCAACACTAGGCCCAGAGTGAATCAGAACCTGCAATCGAGTGGGGGAAGTTGGTGACTTTGGGTGATGCTTGGGGTGCTCAAAATCCGGCCGATGCAAACCATGCGCTTGGGCTTGCCCCCAAGGCACTCGAAATCGCAACCAGTGATTCCACACTTGGCAGATGCGTACCGCGTTCGATCGAGCTGAGCTGAGAAACCGAAACCGAACTGACCTCCGACAACTCACGCAGCGTCCATCCTCGTTCGGTTCGGGCAAGACGGATTTGCCGACCCAGCACCGATCGGAGCCGATCCATTGGGCGTTGCCCAAGTCCGAATGTTTGTGTTGCTTGGGCCAAGACCCGCCGAAGATCGTCGGTATGAAAAGGTTTGGCGATGTAGTCAAATACATCCTGTTTGAAAGTCTCACGCATCGAATCGAGCGAGGGGTACCCGGTGACAACCACTACGCACTGCTTGGGCCAGCGTGCTTTGATCTCCCTGAGCACTTTTTCGCCTGAATGAACGCCCATTTTGATATCAAGAAGGATTAGATCAGGTTGATCAAGTTCGGCTGCCGAATACAGCGATTCGGGCGTACTTACCGTGCGGATTGCATGCCCATCGGCCTGAAGTACCCCCTCAATATATTCGCGAAAATCTTGATCATCGTCAAGGGCAAGAACACTCAACGGGATTATGGGATGAAATTCAGGATGATTCGTCGCTTCCGCCATGCGGGCCAATGATAGGCCTCTTTCACGGGATTTACCAGACAAAGTTGTCCGCTTATGTTTTTTTACACCGTGATCTTCGCGGAAGCATAACTTCGAAGATTGCTCCGGTACAGTGATCTTTTGTCGGACGGTTGGTTGCCACGAGCAGGCCTCCGTGTTCGCGGATAATCCCGTTGGCTACAGCCAATCCGAGCCCGGTACCATGCGAATCGAGCCTGGTCGAGACGAAGGGCTCGAAGAGTCGGTCAATCAGTGCCGAATCGATTCCCGGACCATTGTCTTCAACTCGAATGCTGATCCAAGGAGTTCCATCACGGGTTTGGAGTTCGGCATACAAATCAACCCGCCCACCAGTGATTTTCGAGTTGACCAGCGCATCGACCGCGTTGCGAATCAGATTCACAAAGACTTGAACAAGACGATCCGGATCACATGAGATTTGTGTATCAGGTTTGATGTGATTGACAATTTGTATCCCTGCTTGTCTGAATGAGTTGCTCCGGTCAAGGGTAACGAGCGTTTGGGCTTCTTCGACAAGTTTGTGGATATCTGCCTGGACATTCATCGGTGGGCGGACTCGAGCAAAGTCGAGTAAGCCGTCAGAAAGTTTCTCAAGCCGCCCCACAACCCGGGCAAGGAGGGCAATCTCGGCAACCGAGAGCGCTTTATCCGCATCAAGTTTGTCGACCAGTCCCTTGACTACCGCCAAAGGCGTATTGAGTTCATGGGCAATCCCTGCACTCATCATACCCAATGAAGCCAACCGGTCGGCCCCTTCGAGATTCTTCCTTGCCGTTTCAAGAAGATGGTTTTTTTTATGTAAGTCGGCAGCGGTGTTTTCGAGTCGATCAAGGGCGAGGGCGAGATCTTTTTCTTTTGTTCGCAGCGCCAGAATCGATTCGTTGCGTGAGCGCATGATCGATCCGAGCTCGTCGGCGGGGATCGTTTCTTCAGGGATAATTTCCGCATCACGATTTCCCTCGCGTACCGCCTGATCAGCGCTGAGAATTTCTCGGAGCGGACGATACACATACTCAGGAAGTACGAAAATTTCAAGAGCAGCCGCCACGAGCCCATATCCCGCGACGAGCGTAACAATCACCAGAATATAGACCAACTGAATCGCAGCTCGTGCGCGGTCTGATCGTGAACGCACGACCACAAACGACTCGGTTTGCGGAATCCATCGGACGACGCCCGAAGCAAACCCATTGGTTGGAACTGGCACTGCTGTTTCGGGGTGGGCCTTGGCTTGATATGCAATGGTTTCAGGAATTTCATTGGCAGCCTCTTCGCCGAGTGAAACATGCGCTCGCTCGATATGAGCGCTTGCCATCCGATCTATCGGCCCGCCAGAATCCAGCAACAACGCCATGATGAGTTCGGATTGGTCATACTCGGCAACAAAGATTACCTTGGACATCGCCGGGCGAATCGCAATCAAGAGAACCGCCCCGAGGCTGATCGAAAACAGGGTGTGAAGCACAATGAGTTTCTTGCGGATACCCATCCCCGCAAAAAGACCTCGGGATTTGGTGCGTTTGGGTGTCAAATTTGATTCTGTCATTCACACTCCAAACTCCAAGATCATTGGAATAACCCAACCTAGCCTTGTTCAATGCCCAGATCGAACACCCACGCCGTGACCAATCCACGAGATGCCGCCTATCGGCACATCGCCCGCCAAGCTGATCGTATGCCCGACCTGGGGCTCTTTGATCTCCACACCGGGGCAATGGACGCAAGAGACGCCTCTTTGGCCCATGCGATCGTCGAAGGGGCCATTACGCGCTGGCTTACGCTTGATTACATCATATCAACCCTGAGTCATCGCCAGCTGCGCGATCAAGAAGCACGAATGCAAGCGGTTCTTCTCGGCGGGGCCTCCCAGCTCCTGCTTATGGATCGAGTCCCCCCCCATGCCGTCATCGACGAATCGGTCGAATGGGCCAAAGTCAACATCCGTCCAAGAGCTGCAGGGATGGTCAACGCGATCCTCCGTAAAGTCGCACGAGCCAAAGATGGGCGGATCGAATCATGGGATCATCACCTCGATGCCATCCCTCGATCCGACGGCTCAGGGCTCAGACTTTTGGGGCTCGAGTTGCCCACCACCGGATTGCATCGGGTAAGTATCGCCTGCTCGATCTCATCGCAACTCGTCCAGCGATGGGAAAACCAATACCAAGACCCAACCCTCCCCGCAATGCACACACTTTGCAAAGCCCCCACCGTGATCTATGTCGCCCATGCTCAGACTCCGATTGATCGTCTTGAACTCTCGCCTCATGATTCACCCAACCACCGCATCTTCACGGGCAAACGGATCCAACTCGTTGAGTTGCTTGCCGATCGCCCTGATCTCTGGGTTCAGGACGCTGCGAGCTCGCGGGTCGTTGACGAATTCGAACTCGCACATGCCCCATCGCTCATCATTGATCTCTGTGCTGGGCAAGGCACAAAGACCCGCCAGCTCCGAGCCCGGTTTCCCGATGCCCAGATCATCGCAGCCGAGATCGACGAGACCAGATTAGACACCCTCAACGAGGTCTTTGGCAAAGACGATCAAGTCCATGCCATGCATGTCGATACGCTGATGAAGACCGAACTTGGGCGGGCCGATGTCGTGCTCGCCGATGTCCCGTGCTCGAACACAGGTGTCCTCGCGCGTCGACGCGAGGCGCGATATCGTCCGATGAAAGCTCAACTTGCGCGATTGATCCCCATCCAACGATCCATCCTATGTCACGCCGAAGCCCTGCTTAAACCCGAAGGTACACTCATCTATTCAACCTGTAGCCTTGAAGTGGAAGAAAATGAAGATCAGGTCGAATGGATCCGCTCCAAGCTTGGCATGACCCTGCAATCCCAATTACGGGTGACTCCCTCAGGCCAACCCGGCGAACCGGGCTCTGGATACCATGATGGAGCGTTTTCTGCCCAATTGACCAAGCAAGGTTCGAAGCAAGTAGAATCCCTCGTTGGCTGACAAATGAAAAAAGTTTTGGGTGTTTGATCCCCAAACAGGTCGTACACTTCTCCCTCTGATATTTCACCGGCATCCCCTCAAGGACGGCACACCATGAATTTGATCGATATCCTCAACCCCGAATGTATCTGTTCACCATTGCAAGCAACGGACAAGCAGGGTGTCATCAATGAACTCGTCGATGTGCTCGCTGGATGTGATCAGGTTACCGATGCCAATTCACTCAAGGATGCCGTCTGGACACGCGAGCAGACCCGAACCACAGGCATCGGACACGGGCTGGCGATTCCTCATGGAAAATGTGAGAGCATGAAGGAATTGGCAATTGCAATTGGCAAACCTGCCGAGCCCATCGATTTCGAAGCGATTGATTCTCAACCTGTCCAACTCGTTGTGCTTTTGGCGAGCCCACCGGACAAAACCAGCGACCATATCCAAGCTCTGGCACACATCAGCCGACTGATGAACGACACCGATTTCCGCGAAGATATCTACAAGGCCGACTCACCTGAAAAAATCTACGAACTGGTTAAAGCACAGGCAAGTTGATCCATTCAATCGTGGCCATCCCCGGCATGTTCCGCAATCACGCCCACGAGGATTTCAAGCCTGCCCAGTGCCCGCTCCGCACACGATTTAAACACCACATGCGGAAAAAGCGTGACCAGTGCGATGGTCAACCCAAATGCGGTGGTGTAGAGCGCCTCAGCAATCCCTCCTGCCACGACCGACGGATCAGAAACCGCTGCGGCATCTCCGAGAAGATCAAAACTACGGATGATTCCTGTTACCGTCCCCAGAATCCCCAGCAAAGGCGCTGCAGCGATGATCGCCCCCAGTACAGGAGCAAACCGCTCGATTGTCGGCCTCATTGCCTCAATATGCCCGATCAAGACCGCTTCGCTGCGTGCATCGGATTGAAGTCCACTCTGAACCAGCTCGCCTTCGAGCGTGGAATCCTTGGCAGCTTCTTTCAATGCTGTCGACACTTGATTCGTACCAAACAACTCGAGGTATCGCGTCAGTCTTGCCTTGCCATGTTTTTGGACGGTGAACATCCAAAAAACTGTTCGCTCGAAGATGAGTGTTAACGAGAGCACACTCATCAGCAACAACGGGTACATCACCCATCCGCCAGCAAGAAAAAACTGAATCATTCGCTCAATCATTGGGCAAATGCTAGCACATCCAATCCCCGATCGTTGGCTACCATTGCTCGTGAACCAGCAAACCCACCAATCTGCGCCTGCTGATCTTGGCGAAGTCACCGCGATGATTGATCTTCGGATTGAATCTTTTCTGGCATCCCGCGGTTTTCCGACCAATCTTCATGAGGCGATCCAATATGCCGTTCTTGGTGGAGGCAAACGGCTCAGGCCCGCATTGGCATGGTATTGCTCGATCGCCTGTGGCGGCACCGGGAAAGACTCGGTCTGCGCCGGAGTGGCGGTCGAGTTTATCCACGCCTTTAGTCTGGTCCACGATGACCTGCCCGCGCTCGACAATGACGATCTTCGTCGAGGACGCCCCACCCTCCACAAACACACCAACGAACCCATGGCCATCCTCGCAGGCGATGCGATGCTCTCGCTGGCCTATGAAGCGGTGCAGGATCACCGTGATAACACGATTTCGCATCGGCTCAGCGCCGAACTCGCCAGCGGCACCCGCGCGATGATCATCGGACAGGTCTATGACACACTTGGCGGGTTGCCTGAAAATACTTCACCTGAAGATCAACTCAAACTTATCCATCGCAACAAAACCGGAGCCCTGCTCACCACATCGTGCCGAATGGGCGCGATTTGCGGGCGCGCAACCGACCATCAGCTCGATCTCATTACCCAATACGCCCAGGCGATCGGGCTCCAATTCCAAATTGTAGATGATTTGCTCGATATCGAAGGGTCATCAGAACAAGTCGGCAAAGCCACCGGCAAGGACGCTGCTGCGGGCAAAGTGACCTATCCGGGTGTTGTAGGCATAGATCGGTCTCGTGAGATCGTCGCCGAACTTGCCGAGCAAGCTGCCCAAGCCCTCGAAGCGATCAAAGCGTGTACCAGCGGGTCGATTGAGCCTCTGGGGTTGCTCGGTGAACTGCTCAGCGCCCGAAAACAGTAATCGGACCTGCCCAAAGCCAGATTGGATGCCCAGATGCCTAAAATCATCATCTCAAATCATCATCTCTGTCCACTAAACAAGAGGATGACCGATCATATGCACAGCCCAAGGAGGTATGTCAACCGGTATCCCGGTGGCCTCAAACTCTTGGTTGCTCTATACTCCCGATGGAGCATTTGTTTCGTGAAAGGGATCGATGGCTTTGCTTGAAAAAACTCGTACACCCGATGATCTGCGTGAGCTTTCGATTCCTCAACTCGAAGAACTCGCAGCCGAGATTCGCACAACGATCATCGACAAGGTATCCCTGTCCGGCGGACACCTAGCGCCCAATCTCGGGGTTGTTGAGCTCACCATCGCGATGCACCGGGTGTTTGATTTTTCGCATGACCGCTTGCTTTTCGATGTCGGGCATCAGTGCTACCCTCACAAGTTGCTCACCGGTCGGCTCGATCTGTTTGATGATCTGCGCACGGGCAAAGGCATATCCGGATTTCCTGAGCCCACCGAGTCAATCTATGACCTTTTCCGCGTTGGACACGCTGGCACCGCGATCTCAACTGCGGTAGGCATGGCCCGCGGCGACGATCTCACCAAACAGGCGTTCGATCCCGAGTCAAACCCGCAGGGTCGGCGCGTTGTTTCGCTCATCGGCGATGCCTCGATCGTCAATGGATTGTCGATGGAAGGGCTCAACAACGCCGGGATGCTCAAACGCCAGTTCCTAGTGATCTTGAACGACAACGGGATGAGCATCTCCAAGCCTCAAGGCGCCATGGCGCAGTATTTCGATCGCGTGCGCGTCTCGCACACCTATGCCGACTTCAAAAAAGGTGCCAGAGAACTCCTCAAGCATGTCCCCGGCGGCGAGCTCCTACGCGAAGCCTACCACCGCATGGGTGAGATGACCAAGGTGGCCATCGCGGAAGATTCATGGTTCGAGAAGTTCGGGATGCTCACCGTGGGCCCGATCGACGGGCACGATCTGACATCCCTCATCGAGTTCCTCACCGAGGCGCGTGATATCGACCGTCCGATGGTATTGCATGTCAAAACAATTAAAGGCAAGGGGCTCGACATCGCTGAGGATGACGCTACCCGGTTCCACTCTCCCAAAGCCTTTCGCGTTGAACGCGACGAAACACTCGGATGCCGCATTGAAATGAATTCGTCGGGTCGATCATTCACCGCAGCCTTTGGCGATGCGCTGGTTGATCTGATGAACAAAGACGAGCAGGTCGTCTGCTCGACCGCTGCGATGCCCGACGGCACCGGGGTGATCCGCGCCATCGAGACCTATCCCGATCGCAGCTTCGACACCGGGATTTGCGAATCACACGCAATGGACATGATGGCGGGGATGGCCAAGTGCGGGCTCAAACCGTTTTTCGCGGTCTATTCCACCTTCCTCCAACGGGCATTCGACCAGGCCTTCCAAGAGGTCGCACTACAAGGTTTGCCCGTGCGGCTGTGCCTTGATCGGGCTGGACTTGTCGGGGGCGACGGCGCGGTGCATCATGGATTCTGTGATATTGCGATCCTGCGTACACTTCCCGACGCAGTGCTGATGGCAGCGATTGATGAATCGAGTTTGAAGGCATCACTTGAGTTCATGCGAACCTGGGAAGCCGGGCTTAGCGTGGTGCGATACCCACGAGACACCATCTGTGATCGGTTCGGCGATGCACCCGACTTTGAGCTGGGCAAGACTCGGCTTTTGACCCCGGCGTTTGCTGACCTCGATGAACACAGGCCTGATGTCGCGGTGCTCGCTTTTGGTACGCCTGCCATGCAAACAATGGAAGCGATCGACCAACTCGGGGATGAATACGCGGTCGCGCTCTACGATGCCCGTTTCGCCAAACCCATCGACGAAGTGCTGGTGCGAGACTTGCTAAGCCGAGATATTCCAATCCTGACCATTGAAGATCATTCCATCGTCGGCGGATTCGGCACCGCGGTGCTCGAATCGGCCCAGTCGATGGGACTTAACACCGCGCGGATCGTTCGCCACGGGATTCCGGATCACTGGATCACCCAAGACTCACGCGCCGACCAGCTCGCGCAAGTTGGACTTGATGGCGATGGGATTGCTCGGATGATCCGCCATGCGTACGATCCCAACGAACACGAAGGATTTGTTCCTCAGGTCCAATCGAGCCTCGAATCCAAAGCTGTCCATGCCAATCCAACAGACACAACGCTCGGTGTCTAGCCCCCGATACACTCTGCCATGCCACGCGCTGTCGTCCTGATTACGAATCGCCAGAAACCCAGAGCCATCGCTGCACTCGAAGAAGTCCGATCACTCATCGGTGCCCACGGCACACTCATCGCCGAAATCGAATCCAAAGATGCCGATGGACTCCCACCACCCGACGAGGTTGATCTGGTGATCGCGTTGGGAGGCGATGGGACGATTCTCTCGGCTGCCCATAAATGCCTGACGCTTCGTGCCCCGTTGCTGGGGGTCAACACCGGCAAGGTCGGATTCATGGCCGGATATGAACTCGATTCGTTCCGTGACCATGCCCTGGAGCTCCTAGGCGATGAGCCACTCATCATCCATCCCGTGACTCCGCTTCATGGAGTGGTCGAAGCAACCGACGGGTCCCCTCGCCATGGCGCTTTCGCCCTTAACGAGTTTGTTGTTAGTGCTGGGCCTCCTTTCCGGATGATTACCCTTGATATCTCGGTGGACAACAACCTCGGCCCGAGCGTCTCAGGAGATGGGTTGATCGTCTCGACGCCGTTGGGTTCGACTGCGTACAATGTCTCCGCCGGGGGCCCGATCGTGGCTCCGGGGGTTGGCGCGATGATCGTGACCCCGATCGCTGCCCATTCATTGAGTTTCCGTCCCATCGTGATCCGATCAGATTCACAGGTGCGCATTAGGGTCAGTTCGGTCAATGCTGCCGAGTCTTCGGGGACGACGCTGATTGTCGATGGGCAGATCGGGTATCAACTTGGCGAAGGCGACATCCTCCGTGTAACTGCTGCCAAAGAGCAAATCGAGTTCGTTCTCGATCCAACGGTGAGCTACTGGCAAACACTCTTGGGCAAGATGCACTGGGCATCGGCCCCCAACGCATCAATCCCCAAACACCGTAGTTGACGAATCTCTATCGAGATCGCAGGCGATGATATGGGCAGCTATGGTTCTATTGGATCACAAAGAGTTCTTCCGGATTCACCAGCGCGATGATCGTATCGCCGGGCTCGGGCTCAACGGGTTTGTCGATTGTAGAAACCAACAACATACCGGTGCTTGAAATCGTGAAGAGGGGGATCGCCGTCGAGCCATAGAGGGTGTGGTAGTCGTGATAGGTGAACTCTTCGGAGATGGTGGTCGCCTTGACAACCCAGCCGTTATGGATGCGTGATTCGAGCCCGCCATAGTCTGCATCGGGGGAAAAGAGCATCCGCCAACGACGATCGCTCGAAGATTCCTCTACATTTTTTCTTGCCCGGCGAGGTGGGAGCTGGTAGAGATTCGAGCTTTCAAAGACACCCTTGAAGCGTTGGAGCACCAAGGTGTTAACCTCATCGTTGGGGGTGGTCGCAAAAATTCGCCCGATTCCTCGCAGGTCAAGCGAAGAGATATCGCCCAGCGTGATGAGATTCTCCTGAATCGCAGGTAAGTCGGTCATTCGGGCATCGCGGACATTCTGGCGATTGGTGTCAACCAAAAACACTTTGATGTCTCGAGTGGCGAGCACTTTGGCAATCGAGCGAACCCAAGAAGGTGCACCGACAAAGATAATTCCCTGAGGGTTTTGGTCGGCAACCCCCAGGATTTTCGACGCCCAAGGAGTTGTGAGCCCATAAAAGGCAACGGTGCCGATAATCACCGCAAAGGTAATTGGCACAAGATTTTCGCCTCCAGGTATCCCTTTACTCTCGAGTCCCAGCGAGAAGATCGCAGCGGCGGCCGCTGCAACTATTCCACGCGGAGCAAGCCAGGCAATAAACATCCGCTCACGCCAACTCAGCCCCGCGCCAACCGTTGCCAAGAACACCGCAGCCGGGCGGGCGATGACAATCAAGACAAAAAGGAAACCAAAGACAGCAAACCAATTGAGACTTGCAAGCTGATCAATCTGCAATCGGGCAGCGAGTACAATAAAGAGGACCGCAATGAGCAGCACCCGGAGGTTTTCCTTGAACTCGAGGATGTGGTGGACATCGACCTTCTTCTGATTCGCCAGCACAATTCCCATCACGGTTGTCGCCAAGAGCCCTGATTCTGACATAATTTGGTTTGATGCGGTAAAAGTCGCGATGACGAGCATCAGCGAAACTGGGTTCTGGAGGTAGTCAGGAATCCAGAATCGGGTAAGCAGGTTCTGAAGTAAAAGGGCCGAGAGCAATCCAAATCCTGTTCCAGCTCCAATTGTAATTGCAATGGATTGAAAGACTGAGCCAACCCCACCACTCATTCCGCCAGTCGAAGAGTCTGACAAAATAGCCTCGAACACAAGCACCGCCGCACCGACCCCGATCGGGTCAATGACGATCCCCTCCCACTTTAGAATCAGCCCAGAATCTCCTGCGGGTCGAATGTGCGCAAGCATCGGCCCGACAACCGTTGGCCCAGTGACGATCAGGATCGCACCCAGAAGGACCGCGATCTGCCGATCGAGCCCAAAAAGGTAGTAGGCGCTGATTCCCGCGATAATCCAAGTGACGAGCGCACCGGTCGTCACCAAAAGCGTCACAGGCTTCCATGCCGAGCGAAGCTCCTTGAAGTTGAGTGTGAGTCCGCCTTCGTAAAGAATCAGGCCAACTGCAATACCAACGAGGGACAGGAGTGTATCTCCGTGGAAGAGCTTGTCGGGGTCTATGGCAAATGGAGAGCCTTCAAAGAGTGACCGCATCACCGGGCCTGCAAGAATCCCCAGTATAAGCAAAAGCAAAATTGAAGGAATACGGATCTTCCATGCCAGCCATTGGGCCCCAACACCGAGCACAAAGATCAGTGCGAGCGCAATACCAACAGAAGAGTCAGTTGCAGCAAGTAGAGGCATACATCCATTCCATCTAATAGACTATATGGAGAAAATACATGGAAAAAACGCGCCGTCAGGGAACAACCCTAAAAGCGCTCGTTAGCCATCATACCAGATCACTTTCATCCTTGCGTACGATTCTGATCGGTTCCCTCGTGTTTCTACGATCAATCAAACCACTGGCCGAATGTGAACGGGCATCAAAAAGGAGCCCCGATACTCAGGGCTCCTTCAACAAGCGAGGCGGACGGGAATCGAACCCGCAACCTCCGGATCGACAGTCCGGGGCTCTAACCAATTGAGCTACCGCCCCATTTGGACGAGCACGAAATCGTGCTGGCTCACTTGCGAGACGATGATATTCCATCATCGAAGATTGTCAAGCAATGTTGCCATTGAAATGCAGGGATTCATTGCTTGAGACCATTTCAATGCGTGATTGCAGATATTTGGGACACCATGTAAGACACCTTATCATCTTGTGACCGTGCCACACATGCCTATGGGTACACTCATTGCTTGAGTTGAATCCTGTTTGGGTCTTGGATTTTAAGTGGATTCCCCTCAGGGGCGACTTTGGATCCTGCGATCCAGAGCATCGCAACTGCGATCCCCATCGCCACCACGCCGAGGAACATCAATGCGGTATACACATCGGGGCCAGCTCCTTTGTGCTGACGGCCGCCTGGCATTTGCATTCCAAACTGACTCATGGAGTGCTCCTTTCGAGAGATCGCCTATGGTTAGCTACCGAGTTTGCTCATGACTTGGTCACCCGCCCGGATGGATTGGTTCGCAGCGGTATAGGCAACGCGTCCAACAGCGTGGTTGAGATCGACATTGAAAATGACCAGCTCGCCAAGGTAACTATTGCCACGATGAATATAAAGTCGGGTATTCTCGCGAAGCCGATCGTTCGTTCCAAGATTCACCTTGACGAGTGTGTCGCCTGATGAAGGATCGTTGCGGACTTCGTCGATCGAGCCTCGGATCAATGGGCCTGCGATTTCGGTTGGGGTGTTTGCTCGGTTGGCATCATGTGATCCGCCTGGATTGTTCAGTGCGATGCGCATCTCTTCGATTTGTTCTTGGAGCGCCCGCTTGACTTGCTCATAGACAATAACTTGGCTTTCGAGGTCTGAAAGTGATTTTTCGAGATCGATCTTCTCATCCCGGTACGAAAGCTCAGCGGTGCGGAGCCGATCGAGTTCGGTTTTATATTCGTCAATGATCCGTGCCTGTGTTTCGGTCGTAACGCCGAGTTGGGCAATTTTCGAAGTAATCGACTCACGCCCGGCTTCTGCTTGGCGAAGCGCGATGCGGAGCTCGGAGTTGGCAGCTTCGAGTCGGCGGGTGTCGGCATCACGGCTGGCAAGCTCATCTCGAAGCCCGTTGAGGTTTTCTTCAAGGGCTGCCCGCTCTTGACCATGGGCAGCCTTTTGGGCAGCCTGGTCAGCGATTGCCGTATCTGCCTTGGCCAGTGCGTCGCGGTAGCTTGCAGTAACACGGTCGGCATTGACGGAATACGAGATTGCCAGTGCTGCCATGGTGATGCTGAGCACCGATGCGATTAGGACGAAAACCTTAGTCAATATGTGCACGATCCGCTCCTCAAGTCCAAGCTCGATAGATTACCTTCTGTTCCTGTTCCCAACCCCAGAGGAGGATATCCTTCCCAATGGGGTCCCTAGTGTAGCATCGTTTGGGCCCAAAGAATGGGGATTGGGCCGAGTCAATTTCTCCCATATTCATTTCTCCAAAACCCAGCGGAGCCCCCGATACGCATCAACTGGGACACTGGATGCGATTTGGACTATAATTTACCTCATCGTTTTTGTGTGCCGGCCGCGGAATTGCCCCAGTTCTCGCTGCGTGTAATCCACAATTGCCCCCGCAGCAGCCACCCGCGTCAACGGGGAGGGGTCATTGAGCATCATCTGTTCAAGTTTACCCAAGTTCTCTCGGCTTCGGGTTTTGCCATATACTGCAGCCGATTGGGCCCGGATGGTGTCAATCTGGCTATCCATATACTCATCGGCGACAAACGAGCCCTCCCGATACCCCATCTCCGCCAGGGCACTGGCAACCCCCAGACGCACCTCGGCGGGCATCGGGATATCCGCATCAGAATCAGAGAGATAAATCAGTTGGTCAATCGAAGGCTCATCGTGGATTTGCCCGATGATCTGCACCGCCAAAGCGGTTGCTTCGAGCTCATCAGGACGAGAGGGATACAACGCGGCCCGGATCGAGTCGATGCTCTCATCATGCCCGAGTTTGAACAAAGCTTCAGCAACCTGAAGCCGAAAAAGTTTCTTTTCAATCGGCGAAGCGCTTTCCATTGGTTGGGTCATGGACTGCTGAAGCATGGGGATCGCAGATTTCTCCCCGAGCTCGCCGAGGATAAACGCTGCCTGCGACCGAATCCGCGGGTTGGGATGCTCAAAGAGGAGCACCGAGAGTTCGGAGAGGTCGACCGATTCTCCAAAGGACTCCATCGCAAACATCGCAGCCGATCGAACAAATGCCGATTCGTCATCAAGCAATCCACGGATCGTGGGTGTCAGTGAACTCAGCCCTGAGCGTCCTGCGACCATCGCGGCCACCGTACGCACCCCCGCATTGGGATCAGACAATGCAAGGGCCACCACAGGCTCGACCTGCGAAGTCACCGAACTCAATGCCTCGATGGTGTTGGCCCGGATTTCAGGAGATGGATCCGAGGTCAATCGCATCAGCCGATCAATCGCGGTCGCTCGGAGCTCGGCCGCGGGCGAAACCTCGATCACGCGTTGCGATCCATCAGGCTCATTGAACACCACACGCTTTGGCCCATCAGGGCGAATCTCGGCTCCGCACCCTCCGCTGCCAATCAAGACCAAGATGCTGATCGAGGAACTCCACAAGAGGGCACCGCTTTTTTTATTCGTCATGACAGGGCTCCAAGAGTAGGTGATCGTGACTCATCGTACACGCAAACCGCCTGTATCGGCAGATTCTACGACTGGGGATCAACGAAAGATCGCGTAGATACTCCAGGTCAACACGACTCCAAAGCACAACCATCCAAAAGAATCCCCCAGACGGGCATAGACGGTCGAACCCTGCCCGAGGACCACATCGGTGATCAAATACCCTCGGCGTGGATCAGAAGCATCCAATGGGGTAATGGTTCGGGATTGAACCACGCCGCGATGGTCGATCGCACTTGAGATGCCTGTATTGGCGCTGCGAACCATCGGGGTATTGAGTTCGATGCACCGCCAACGGGCGATGAGCAGGTGGGTTTCTCGCCCAGCATCCCACGACCCGAACCACCCATCGTTGGTGATGTTGATCATGATCTGGGCTTGGCGTTTTCCGCCATCAAAGACCAGTTCTCGGCAGACATGCGAGATGGTGCCCTCGAAGCAGATCGGGGTGGCAAGCGAGACCGAATCGGTCTCGCTCTCATTTTCTCGCTGAATCGGAATCGTCAGCCGCTTGGGTTTCTTGCCCTTGCTGAGCACGAACTGCATCCCCTGGGCCCCGATCGCGAGGAGTTTGTTTTCGAGCCAATCCCATGTAGAGATATAGGGCATGACCTCGCCAAAGGGTGTGAGATGGAGTTTGTCATACCACACAGACTGAGGCTCGCCATCGAGAAGCACAAAGGCGCTGTTGTACATCGCATCGCGGAGGTACTCGATCCCATCATCGGTCTCGACAATCCGCAGGTTGTCAAAGGCGACCGACCCCACCACCATCGGGATATCGAGGGCGCTTTGGAGGATGAGCAGCTCATCAACAACCGTGGTGGCACTGATTTTCGATGGGTACCCGACGAGTTCGGGGACATCATCGGGGATGCGTGGCACCATGCTCCAGGCGAGGCGTTGGGCACGCTCAACAGCCAACGAAACCGGATCGAGTGTCCATCCAGAGACAAACCCTTCGGGCCAAATAATGACATCCACCGGTTCAGGATTCCTCGGGTCGGTGGCGGCAGCGATGGTCAACTCACGCAGATCGAGCCAATCACGGATGCGTTGACGGACGGTCCAGTCGAGCCGATTATCTTGAGCGACATTAGGCTGAATCACCGCGACACGCAGGGTTTGGGGACGCTCGGGCTCGGAGGGAACCAGGAGGTATCCGATGCCGATCCAGCAGGTCAAGACGATGCCCGCAATGATCCCGAACCGGAGACGATCGCGGCTGGCTTTCGAGGAAATCGCCAGCAGGAGCACGATGCAATAGGTTGCGCAGAGGTAAGAAACGAAATAGACGCCGCCCACTGATGCCGGCATCGCCAAAATCCCCCAAGGCGAGTCGATCAGTGGCTGGGCGATGAGGTACCAGGGATAGCCGCTCCAGAGGATCGAGCCTCGGAAGAACTCGACCCCGACCCAGACGATCGGGAGGACAAATACTTCGTGCCCCAATCGGTCAACAGCATGCCGGGCAATCCAGACAAAGAGAAATGTGTAGATGCTCAGCTGGATGACCAGTGGGATCAACCCACCGACCGAGATATCTGCGATCCAGAGATGCGTCCAAGCCCATCCCGGTGAGGAACCCAATGCTGCCCAGAAGGCCGTGATTGATGGGGAAAATTTTTGGGATCGAGCGACGATGAAAAGAGGGAAGGGGATCAGAAAAGCGAAACCCCAAAATGAGAAAGGAGGGAAGGCGAGCATCAGAAAGAGCGCACTCAACAGTCCTGCGAACAGTGCGCCGATCGGTGCTCTCCGGTTCTTTGTTTTAGGCATTCGTATTCACCGTGAGCGGGCAGGTCAGGACTACTTCCCCGCGTAGTCGATCAGGCGTGCCAGCTCGCTTCGCAGCTCATGGCGATGGACCACACGATCGATCATGCCTCGCTCGCGGAGGAACTCGGAGGTCTGGAAACCCTCGGGGAGGTCCTGGCGGATGGTCTGGCGGATGACGCGCGGGCCTGCGAATCCGATGAGTGCTTTGGGTTCGGCGAGGTGGAAATCGCCGAGCATGGCGAAGGAGGCGGTGACTCCGCCGGTGGTTGGATCGGTCATCACGGAAATGAACAGCCCGCCCGCATCATCATGGCGTGCCAGCGCTGCTGAGGTTTTGGCCATCTGCATGAGGCTCAGCCCGGCTTCTTGCATTCGCGCCCCGCCTGAGCACGAAATAATGACGACTGGGAGGTTGTGTGCGGTGGCGTATTCGATGGTACGGGTGAGTTTCTCGCCGACCACTGAACCCATCGAGCCCATCATGAAGGTCAGGTCAAGACATGCGAGCATGGTGGGACGCCCCTTGATAAAGCACTTGCCCGCCTGGCAGCCTTCGAGTTGCCCGGTTTTGATCTGCTCGCGTTTGAGGCGCTCTGGATAAGATTTGAGATCGGTGAACTTGAGTGGATCTTTGCATCGCAGATCAGTAAACATGGGGATAAAGGTATCTGGATCGACGAGCTGTTTGATGCGTTCGGCTGCCGAAATGCGGAAATGGTGCCCACACTCAGGGCAGACATGGAGATTGGATTCCATTTGCCTGCGATAGATCATCTGAGCGCATGACGGGCACCGGAGCCAGAGCCCTTCGGGAATGGATCGGCGTCCTGATGATGGTTTGATTTGGTTTTCAGGCTTTGTTTCGATCTGCGTCATCGGTGTGTCCTTGGCATGCCAAGCTTGGGCGAAAAGGGGAAAAGTTATGCGCTGGCTTTGGCTTGTCTTCTTTGGTACGAGTCGATCTGGGATTTCATGAGTTCAAAGGATTCTACTTGCACCGGCTCTTTGAGTTGGGCCCAAATATCCCCGATTTTTTGGTCTTTGAGCCAGCATCGGACAAGCACCCATGCCCATGGGCGGAGGACGATGGCAATTGATGGGTGTGTGCCTTTGGTTTTGGAAAGGGCCTTAATGATTGAAGAAATCAGGCGATCTTGAGCATCAAAAAGCGATTCGCCTTCTGGTGGGGCGATGCGTTCGGGCGTGTCTTTCCATTGGTTGTAAGCGCTTGGGCACCGGTCTTCGAGATCACTCTGAAGTACACCTTCCCAGAGTCCCATACCGATATTGGCCAAGGCATCGATGGGTTTGATTTTTGTATCGGGAGAAAGGGCAAGAAGCTTGGCAGCCCGGAGGGAGGTTTCCTCGTTGCTCGTCAGGATCAATGAAGGCGGGTGGGTCGGATGGAAATTCCGGACGGCTTGAACCACCGAGTCTGAACCGGCTTCGGTCATGGGGAGGTCGGTTTGGCCAATGATTCTTGAATCTGCGTCCCAAGATGTTTCGCCTACACGAAGCAGGTGAACGGTGTATCCAATTGGTTTGCCCATTCGTAGAAACTCCTGTGATGATCGATTTCGGCGAACTGCCGAGCATGCCTATTCATCGGCCATCGTGCCATCGAAGCAAAAGTGTAGCAAAGGACAGGGCCAGAGACGGCTTGATTCGCAAATTACACTTTGGGGTGATTGGGGCATGTTCGGAAAAAGGGGTCATTTTCGACTTTTCGGACCACGAAGTAACTCAATCGTGTGGGTCCACTGATCTTTGGGTTGCCCAAAGACTGACGACCCCGCGACAAGCATATCAATGCCTGCATCGATCGCAAGGGGCGCGATTTGGGGAACGATGCCGCCGTCAATTTCGAGGCGTTGGGTGGGTGTGAGCAGTTGCTTGATTGTTTTGGCTTTGGTAAGCACTTCGGGGATAAAGGCTTGGCCTCCAAAACCGGGGTTGACACTCATGACCAAGACCAAATCGAACGCATCGAGCACGGGGAGGATTTTTTCAACATCGGTGGGCGGATTGATGACGATTCCTGGATGACACCCCATTTCTCGGAGTTCGGCTGCCAGATCGCGGGCGTGCTGCTGAGAATCAACAACTTCGATATGGAAACTGATCGCGTTGGCACCGCTGTCACGGAAGGGTTTGAAGAACATCTGGGGGGTCGTCACCATGAGATGGACATCGAGGAAGGTGTCTGGGCAGGCTCGTCGGCACGCGCCGCAGACAACGGGCCCCATCGAGAGGTTGGGGACAAAGTGCCCGTCCATGATGTCCACATGGAGAAGATCGGCACCAGCGTCCATCGCAGCTTGGCAGTCATGCCCAAGTTTGGCAAAGTCGGCAGCCAAGATCGAAGGGGCAATCAGTGGGCGTTTGATGGACGAAGTAAATGGGTCGATCATGGGTGAGTCTAGTGCCTGAGTTGGGTAGCCGATGTACCATAGCAGAGAGAATATTTGAGGAGCACACCAATGACCACGATGACGGATCTGATCACCCAACTCGAAGCATGCCACCAGCATCATTTGGTGGATTATCTCTCCAAAGTGATGCCTGAGTCGGCCCGCAAGGCAATCGCAGCTCAGCTCGGGGAGATTGACTTGGATCAGCTCGGGATCATGATTGAAAAGTATGTCCGCAACTACACCCCCGCTGCTTCGGCGGGAAAGATTGCACCCGCCCAATACTACAGCCTCGATGGGGATTGGGATAAAGCATCATTCAAAGCCAAAGGCGAGGAATTGATCCGAGCATCAAAAATCGCATGTTTTACCGTCGCGGGCGGACAGGGCAGTCGGCTTGGGTATGATGGCCCCAAGGGCTGCTATCCGGCTTCGTGCGTAACGGGGAAGCCTTTATTTGCGATCTTTGCCGAGGGGATTCTCGCCTCGCAGGAAAAGTATGATGCGGTGATTCCGTGGTACATCATGACCTCGCCTTTGAATCATGACGCAACCAAGTCGTTCTTTGCTGAGCACGATTACTTTGGGCTCGATGCAGGGAATGTGCAGTTTTTTCAGCAGGGTGTGATGCCGAGTCTCGATGCGACGACCGGCGAAATTTTGCTGGCCGACCCGATGCACCTGGCGACCAATCCCGATGGGCACGGCGGCGCGTTCAAGGCGCTTTCGGTGTCGGGGGCATTGGCGGATATGAGAACACGAGGCATCGAACACATGAGCTATTTCCAAGTGGATAACCCGCACGCGATGGTGGTCGATCCGGTATTCCTTGGGCTTCATGCGTTTGCAACGGACAGTTCGGGCGAGTTCAGTTCCAAGATGGTGGCCAAAGCCTCGTGGGATGAAAAGGTCGGGGTGTTTTGTGATGTCGATGGGGTGACGCAGGTGATCGAATATTCGGATATGCCGGAAGAACTTGCCAAGCAGATAAATGAGGATGGAACACTGGCGTTCAATGCAGGGTCGATCGCGATTCATGCGATTGGGGTTGGATTTATCGACAAGATTGTGTCAAATCCGGAGTATGCGCTCCCGTTCCATCGGGCTTTGAAGAAGGTGGCATACTTTGATTTATCCATCGGGCAAACGGTGACGCCGAGCGAGAATAATGCGGTGAAGCTCGAGAAGTTCGTGTTTGATGGGATTCCATTGGCAGCCAAGTCGATCGTCGCCGAGACGGATCGTGTTGAGGAGTTTGCGCCCGTCAAGAATGCAACGGGGAATGATTCTGTCGAGTCGTCGAAAGCGATTCAATCTGAGCGTGCAGCCCGTTGGCTCGAATCGGCGGGTGTGAAGATTCCTCGCAAGGCGGATGGGACAGTTGATGCGATAATTGAGATTTCCCCCATGATCGCCCTGTGCCCTGAGGACTTGAGCAGCGTTGATTTACCCGATTCAATTGAACCCGGCGCGACGGTGACGCTGGAATGATTGAACGGTTTGCCCAGTTGCCACGCTCATTGCAGAAATTATCCAAGCATCTGACACTTGGCCAAGGGGTGCCTGCGCTGGTTGCGCATCCGAATTGGGAACTTGGTCAAAAGGTACCTGCTGCCATCTGGTTGCACGGGCGAACCGTCAATAAGGAACTCGATCCGGGGCGGTATCAGCGCTGGCTCCGCAGCGGGATCGGGGCAGTGGCGCTTGATCTGCCCGGGCATGGTGAGCGGTTTGATGAATCGTTCCAGACCGGATCGCGGACACTTGAACTCATCGAGCAAGGAGCCAACGAGATCGACGGGGTGCTGGCGTCGATGGATGAACTCGGGGTGTTCGATATGGATCGGCTTGTCATCGGTGGGATGTCGGCGGGTGGGATGGTGACGCTTTGGAGGTTGTGTAAGGCACATCGGTTTGTCGGAGCGATGGTCGAGGGCACGACGGGGAATCTTGAGGAACTCTATTTCCCATCGCCGGGCAGCATCGAAAGGCCTTGGCCTACGGAGCATGATCCGGCTGAGGTGGCAAAGGTTGATCCGATGAAGCATCTTGATGGATTTCGACCGATTCCGCTTTTGGTGTTGCACAACGAAGGCGATGAGATGGTGCCCATTGGTGGTCAACGGGTATTTCTCGATCGGCTCAAAGAACACTATTTGTCGCAGGGTACGGATGCGAATTTGATCAAGCTGCATACCTTTGTGGATTCTGGCGCTCCAATCGAACATGCCGGGTTTGGGCGATTTGCCAACGATGCCAAGAATCTGCAACTTGCGTTTCTCAAGAATTTGTTCGGGATGGACACCTGATGCGTTGGCCCCCACCATTTCGGTCGCTGCCCAATCCTAAGGAGGTGTGGGCATGGGGGATGTTCGATCTGGCGAATCAGTCGTTTACGCTTTTGATTATCACGGTACTGTTTCCGATTTACTTCAAGACGGTGGCTGTTGGTGATCCGAGCAAGGGCGATGCGCTCTGGTCGGCGGGGGTGTCGGCAGCATTGTTTATCGTGGTACTGTTGTCACCGATTTTGGGAGCGAGGGCGGATTCGAAAGGCAGCCGAAAGAAGTTTTTGATGATTTCGGGTGTCGGGTGCTCAATTCTGACGGCAGCCCTGGCGTTGATCGAACCCGGATCGGGATGGATTGGGCTGATGATTTTTATCCCGGCGAATATTCTGTATCAGCTTGGCGAGAACCTGCTGGCAAGTTTTTTGCCCGGGTTATCCACAACGCGGACGATCGGGAAAATCTCGGCGATCGGATGGACGATGGGGTATGTCGGCGGGTTGATGCTTTTGGTGATTGTTGCGGTGCTGGCGTTTGCTGCCGGGTGGGGTTCACCCGAGCAATGGAGGCCGATTTTCATCATCGCTGCTGTGTGGTTTGCGCTGGGGATGATCCCGGCAGCGATGATACTCAAAGAGCCAACATCGCAGCCGAGCAAACTTGGTGCCTTTGGAAGATTGAAGCAGACCATCACTGAGGCTGCCCATCATCGCGAGTTGTTCCGGTTCCTGATTGCGTTTTTGGTCTATGGGTTTGGGGTGCAGACGATGATCGCGTTTGCAGCGATCTTGGCGGGTGACTTTGGGATTGTGGGAAATCAGTTAATTCTCTTTACACTTCAGCTCACCATGACGGCTGGGGCGACGGCGATTGTGGTCGCCAAGTTTCAGGATCGGATCGGGGTCAAGGTGACGATTCTTGGATTTTTGGCGGTGTGGATTGTCAGTTGCGGGACGATGTTTGGGGTCAAGGTGATGATCCCCAGCGATCCGCCGGCGTGGATATTCTGGATGATCGGCAATGGGATCGGGATTGGGTTGGGAGGAATCGGAACATCAAGCCGAACGATTGTGGGGATGTTTGCCCCCAAGCATCGGACGGCGGAGTTCTTTGGGCTTTGGGGGATGACCTATAAACTCGCCGGGGCGATTGGGATCTTGGCATTTGGGCAGATCAAGGCGTGGGTTGGTGATTCGACCGCACTGGGGTTGCTGACAGGATTCTTTGTGATGGGATTGGTGCTGATGCTTCGGGTGAATGTGATCTCGGGGATTCGCAGTGCGAAAAGAGGTGAACGCGAGGGGGCATTGCAAGGCTAAGATCAAATGAAGGATTTTGACCATGACCACGACTGATACAAATGCGGATGGTACCCTTGCGCCAATCTCGGCGGTTCCTGATGAACGCGGACGCTTTGGCGTGTGCGGGGGGATATATGTGCCTGAGACATTGATCGAGGCGCTGCGCCAACTCGACGATGTGTATCAGAAAGTGTGCCGAAATGAGCAGTTCTGGGATCGGTTGACGGATTTGAATCGGGTGTATGTGGGCAGGCCGACGCCTTTGTATCAGGCCAATGGGCTCTCGCGCCGGACCCGAGGAATGGACAAGGATAAGGAGAAGGGCGCGACGATCTGGCTCAAACGCGAAGACCTCGCCCACACCGGGGCGCACAAAATCAACAACACCCTCGGGCAAGCCATGCTGGCCAAGAAGATGGGCAAGAAACGGGTGATTGCTGAGACGGGCGCTGGCCAGCACGGTGTCGCCACCGCCACCGCGGCGGCGTACTTTGGGCTCAAGTGCGATGTGTATATGGGCTCCGAAGATATCCGACGACAGAAACTCAATGTGACGCGGATGAAGATGCTCGGGGCCAAGGTGATCTCGGTCACTGAAGGGTCATGCACGCTCAAGGACGCGACGAATGAAGCCATGCGGGACTGGATGGGATCGGTCGAACACACACATTACATTCTGGGCTCGGTGGTTGGCCCTCACCCGTTTCCGATGATTGTACGGGATTTTCAGTCCGTCATCGGACGCGAAACCAAGGCACAGGCTTTGCGCATGATCGGTGCGATGCCCAATGTGATTGTTGCGTGTGTCGGGGGGGGCTCGAACGCTGCGGGGATGTTCTATCCGTTTATCAATGAAACACAGGTCAAGCTCGTCGGGGTCGAGGCGGGCGGACGATCAAACATGCTCGGGGATCATGCGGCCCCGCTGACCTTCGGCAAGCTCGGGGTGCTGCACGGGTCAATGAGCTATGTGCTTCAAGATGATGCGGGGCAGACGAGTGATGTGCATTCATGCTCGGCCGGGCTCGATTATCCTGGCGTTGGGCCCGAGCATTCATATTGGAAAGACCTCGATCGGGTGCAGTACACGACGATCAATGATGAAGAGGCGCTCGAAGCGTTTTTGTGGACTGCTCGCGACGAGGGGATCATCCCAGCACTTGAATCATCGCACGCGGTAGCCTTGGGGATTCGTATGGCTGCAACGATGCCCAAGGATCAGCATCTGATTGTGAATCTGTCGGGGCGGGGGGATAAGGATGTGGAAGAGGTGGGAAGGCTTTTGGGTGATCGGATCTAGTGTGAACTGGTTGCAGGAGGACGACTCGGTCGACCAAGGATTGAGCGAAGAATTCGTATGATCTTTGCAATTCTTCGGCAGCCCCAAGTGATGATGCTGAATGCAGTGTGAAGCCGAAGTTTGAGGCGCAGACGACGCAGTGAAGGGTCATCGACATCAATGCGCAAGGCTTGACGGACCCAGTAACGAGCACGGATCCACTGACGCTGACGGAGGTAGGCAAGGGCGAGGTTGTGCATTGCTGGAACAAATCGAGGTTGAAACTCAAGGGCGCGTTTGGCAGCAGTGATTCCATCATCAAAGCGGTTGGCTTCGAGCATCGCCACGCTGAGTCCGTGGTGGGCTCGATGGCTTGTTGGCTGAAGGGCGATCATCTCTGTATAGACACGGATAGATTCGACGATCATCTCCGCATCAAGAAGCAAGCGGGCGAGTTCGTCGAGGTCTTCGATGCGTGAGGCGATGATTTGCTGAGTATGTGGCTGAGTCTGCGATTGATCCCCTTTGTGGCTCGGGCTGGCGATGTGTTCGGCAAGTTCATTGGTCAACAAAGCCCGGTACTCAAAGGCAAGCAGGTCTTTGATACGGTGAATATCCTCCTCGCGATTACGGACGAAAAGAGTCCGGGCCAAGCGTCGTCTGATAGCGGGATAAGATTTATCGAGCCGAAGGACGACATCATAGTGAACCAAGGCGTCGGCAATGCGGTGTTCAATTTCGGCCAGTTCCCCCAACAGAAAGTGTGCGTCGGGTTGATCGGGTTCAAGTTCGAGGACACGACGGAATTTTTCACCTGCTTCGGTGATTCGGTGCATGTCGAGGAGAAGTTCCCCCAAATCAAGCAAGGTGGCGATGTCCCCGGGATCTAGGCGAAGTTCGCGAAGGTAGAGCTGCCGGGCGCGTTCGAGGCGACCTGAGATGGCGTAGGCCTTGGCGAGCCGGGCTTGGACGCGATGGAGTTCAGGGTCAAGGCGGGCAGCTTCGCGCAGGCACCAGACCGCGCGTTCGTTATGCCCTGACGCCAAGAGGGAGTCGGCCACGGCAGCGTAGAGTTCCCCTCGGTCTGGGTCGATCTGCTGAGCAAGGTAGAAAGATTCCTCTGCATCGGTATATCGTCCCAGATGGGTCAACGCCTCGATCCGATGAACAAAGGCGGTGATATTCATGGGATCAACCTTAGATGCAGCATCGAACCAAATCAGGGCATCGCTGGGTTTAGAAGCCCGCAAAAGGTTGAGTCCGGCAAGTAGGGCAGAGTTGGCGTCGGGCTGATCATGCTCCTCGTGGAGAGAGAAACATTTGGAAAAAGCATCGGCAGCATCAGCGTTTCGTCCTGCAGCTTCGAGGGTCAGTCCGAGATTGAAATGCCACTCGGCCTGATAGGGGTTGAGTGACAGTGCTTGGCGAAGCTCACTCTCGGCTTCATCCCATCGCCCGGCATCGTAGTGCTCGTGAGCGCGTTCGACATGATGTTCTGCATCAACCCAGTCGTTCATATGGTGATCTTCGTTTTGCTGCCCTCTTTCCGAGAATGCGTGTTGGCAATCCTAACCGCTTTGAGGCCGTGCATCAATCCTGCGGACTACACTCTATGGATCATTCTTCGGCAATTTACCGATGAAAGACCGAGAATCTCTCAGAGCACACCGTTTGTGATGACATGAACTTATCAGATATTCCAACTCGGAAAAAGCGAGTGATTGCGCACGGATCATTGTTCGTCGCCTTTTTTGCAGGCAGTGCTTGTTCTCGGGATGTGCTTCCATCTGATACTTTGGTAAACCATCAAGACCAATCTTTGTCGGTTTTTTTAGCCCCCCCCCCAGTAAGGGGGGGAGACAAAAATTTTGGGACTTTGAAAAAAAATCGGGGTTTGCACGATTTCTCGCCTTCTTGCGCCTTCGCACATGGACCACCAGTTGATTCAGATTCAGTATCGCCAGATTTAGGCGAGGATGGTGCTCGGCTTGCCGAGGTTACACAGCGTGTACGGACGCAGCTCAATGAGATATTGGCTCTTTACCGACGCCTTCATATCGAGCTTGATGATGCGGGGCGTTCGGCGCTGATTGTTGATTTGTTTGATGATCCTCGACTTGAGATTCGCCAACTTGGATTTGAACTGGCGGAGCGTGATTTGTCGAGCAATACGGTGTTGGCACCTGAAGTGAGTGAGGCGGCCAAGAAAATGTTGCAAGACCCGCGTCCAGAGATTCGGGCCAGGGCTGCGAGGCTGATTACTCGACTGATTCCCCCCGACGCGATGATGGTATTGACTAAATCACTTGGGAGTGAGACGGCTCCAATTGCTGCTGAGCCCATGTTGATGGGGATTGCTCGCTGGCCTAGCCCTGAAGCCGTTGAACCTGTTTTTGTGTGGTTTTTACGAACGGATTCTCCGTTTGCTGCTGCAAGCAACGCCGCCTGGTCACTTGAGCAGGCAGGATATTGGGATTCTCAAAAACACTATCCGATTTTGCTTGCTCGATTGCGAGCCCAAGACCCCAAGAAACTTCGCGAGGCAGAAATGAAACTGCTTGCTCGACTTGGGGATGCTTCAGATCTCAGGATGTTGATGTCGTTGCTTCTTGCCAAGGATCAGGACCAGCAACAGTGGGCTGCCAGTGCTTTAGTAGAAACCCCCCGTTCGGTCGAGCTGCTTGTACAGGCAGCGGAGGAAAACGACCGGTTGTTCAAAGCAGCGAGTGATTCGTTGATTCGGCATCGAGCAACTCCCGAGGGGTTGCGCCGGCTTGTTTCGCTGCCCTATCCTGACGAGCACACGCGACGGGATGCAATTGTGCGCATGGGAGCAGCCCTTGAGGATGACCGACTTGCCGAGGCTGTTCGACTGGCGGACCTTGATTCGGAGAAGGCGGTTTTATTGCTCAATCGTTTGCTCAATGGGGATATTGAGATGACGGCCCGGGTTGCCAAGGGGATCATCCTGCTTGCCCAGATAGAGCTTGATGATTTGCGCCCTAACCGCGCCTTTGAAGCAGCGATTGCACTCGATGGTGTTCCGCTTGACCTTGCGGATCAAAGCAAGATTACTTCGATCCAAATTGTTTCGTTGATTCTTTTGGGGAAGTTTGATGAAGCCTTTGGAATGAGCACCGATTCTGAGCTTTGGTTAGCTGCGATTCACCGGACACCTGATGTAGAGCTTCGCAAACGAATCGGGCTTTTCATGCTCGAATTGTTTGGTGATGCGCTCACGGAAGAGCAGGTTGCTCAAGTCCGATCGGCTGCGGGGGCTGTTAATGTTAATGAGGACAATTCGCCGAACAATGACTTGTCGGAGTCCACAGACAAAGCAAGCCCGACATCCCAAGAAGATTGAGCAGCTTTGATGGGCGAATCCGGGTGGGAGCTCAGATTTATTTTTTGGAGGAAGACTGCGGATCAGATGCCGAAACAGTACGGAATCGACGCAGCATTGAACCGATATGAACTTGAGGGCGACGGGGCGACTTGTTGGTGAGCCATTCCGAACATCTTGGTCGAGTCGGAAGAGCATTGATGGCATGATCGAGGGTATCAAAGCCGTCGATAGGATCGAGCCCGATGTCGAACCATGTATCCCAGTTCCGATCGAGTTTTTTGATGACGCGTGATGGTGCGATCCGGTCACTTCTTGGCTTGAGCCCGGTAAGCATCGTGTATCCAAGACTGACAATTGAACGGATTTCATCAGCAACATTACTTGCATGAGCATCGCTTGTGTGATCACACCGATGATCGTGGGAACTGACTCTTTGGTCCTGAGTTAGGGCGGTCAATCCATAGAACTGAATTTGGAGGGCCCCATAGCGATCAACCAAGATGTCCGATGGATTAATTGGACCGTTGAAGATGTGTTTCGCATGGGCCGATGCGATCGCATCGAGAAGATGCTCGAGTGCCCGGGCAGTTTCTGCAACACTAAGTTTTCCGCCTCGGATTTCGAGGAGATCATCAAGCAGAACGAGTCCGTCGTGATTCCCCGTGTAGGGTGTGATGATACAGAGCTGCCCGTGATCGTCGTAGGAAACTGATTTAATTTTGAGTAGATGGGGATGATCGAGCGTACTCATCTTGACAAAGGCATCAAAAAGGTTTCGGCGAAATTTGTGGTTATTGATGCGTTGGAAGCGGTAGAGGAGATAGTTCGTATCGGTGCGATTACAGAGGACAACAAATCTTGCTGCACCATGAGCGTAGCCGAGGGGTCGGATGAGCTTATAAGGGCCAAAATATTCGTGTCGGAGCATCGTGCTCATGCGTTGTCGCTCATCTGTATTGCGTATCCATGATTGGTAGAGGTATTTTGGTTGAGCTTTGATTCCGCATGCAATTGAGGAATCTGGGACAGGAGTATAGGTGAGACGGTATGTGTGATCTGCACCCTGCTCGATTCGCAACCGGATTATACCGCTCTGTCTCCCACAGGTTCAACTTGGTAGCCTCGATTCCTCATTGAGGTGTTTTATCGGTCTGGTTTCAAAAAGGCCTTGAGTTTTGGGTCAATATCATTTCCTACCCGTACACACCCCTTCTGTGCAAGGGTTTGCTGGTCGATATGCACTCTTTGTGTGCTATGATTTGTATCCATGCCGAGCCTGCTCTTTGGCCCGGTGCACCACACTATACCAACGCCCTCCCTACCGAAGCACCAGTGTCTGCTTTTGGCCGGGGAAGAATGAGGTTGATTTTCGATGCCGTACTACATGTCAATGGGCAAGTTGCCCAAGAAGCGTCACATTCAGTTTCGCCGTCCCGATGGAGCTTTGTACTCTGAAGAAGTTTTTGGTACTGAAGGGTTTTCCGGACCAACATCGACGATGTATCACATCCATCCGCCGACGCAAGTGATCGGATGGAAGAAGCTGTATTCAACCAAGGTTGAATATGTCGAGCAAGACACACTTCGTCAGCAACATGTGCTGACTCAGCAGGTCAAGAAAGGTGGCGACGCCGTAACTGGACGCATAGTGCTTCTTGGGAATGATGATGTTGAGATGAGCGTGTGTCAGCCTGAGACCCAACTGGCGTACCATTATAAAAATGGGCAAGGCGACGAGTTGATGTTCATCCACTATGGTTCGGGTACCGTGTATACCATGTTTGGTACACTCAAGTTTGTTCCCAAGGACTACATCGTCATGCCCAAGGGTGTGATTTACAAAATTATTTTTGATGAGCGCCCTGATGATGGGTCGGACAACGAGGCCTTTGGAGGGTATACCAAAGAACAGATGCCACTTGGCAAGTTTATCTGCTTTGAGTCTTGCAATGCGAGCCACATTGCGCCGCCTTCAAGTTACAAGGCCAAGAAAACAGGGCAGTTCCTCGAACACGCACCGTTTTGTGAGCGTGATATCCGTGTACCATTTGAGGATGCTGATCATCCACTGGCGTATGACGAGAAGGGTGAGTTTGAGGTGCGGATCAAAGCACGCAACACGATCCACTCATACATCTATCCATACCATCCGCTTGAAGTGGTCGGGTGGGACGGATGCTACTACCCGTATTGCTTCAATATCCATGAGTTTGCGCCGATCACTGGACAGCTGCACATGCCGCCTCCGATTCATTTGACATTCGAAGCGTATAACTTCCTGATCTGCTCGTTCTGTCCACGGGCGCTGGATTTCCATCCCGATGCGATCGTGGTGCCTTACAACCACAGCAACATCGATTCGGACGAGATCATGTACTATGTCGATGGCAACTACAAAGCCCGCCGAGGGATTTCTTCTGGTTCAATCAGTCTGCATCCTCAAGGGTTGGCTCATGGACCTCACCCCGGCACGGTTGAGGCATCTTTGGGCAAGAAATGGACCGATGAGTTGGCGGTGATGTGCGACACCTTCCGTCCGATGTTCCCGACCAAGGCGTGTATGGAGTTGGATGATCCTGATTATCCTGAATCTTGGCGTCAGGATCACTTCGCACCCGGCGAGATTCGTGGTGCCGATGCCGAAGAGACCAGTTCGGACGATAACCCGATCAACACTTGGGATTGATCTTGAAATTCCTTCGTAGGAACCCTCAGCCCATGCTTTTGAGTATGGGTTCTTTATGCGCTCACATTATGGGATAGGAACCTATCATTTCGCATGAACAATGAATTGGTGGTGCAATCTGAGTTTTCGATGTATGCGTCGTTGGCGGGTGACTTCGCGGAGGATGCCTCCAATGCGATTAAAGTCGAAGAACTGGGCAAGCGATGTGTCGAACAGATCAAAGTTGGGGGGAAGATTCTCGCAATTGGCAACGGCGGGTCGTGCGCCGATGCGATTCACTTCTGTGAAGAACTCACCGGACGGTACCGCGATGACCGCCCGTCGATCCCCGCGATTGCATGCGCCGATGCGGGGCATATCACCTGTGTTGGCAATGATTATGGATTTGATGCGATTTTTTCGCGTTGGATCGATGGGGTTGGATCGAAGGGCGATGTGCTTGTCGCCATGTCCACGAGCGGGAATAGTGCCAACATCATCAAGGCGGTTGAGGTTGCCAAGAGGAAGGGGATGTTGGTCGGGCTGCTGCTGGGTAAGGGCGGCGGGGCGCTCGCAGGGATGGGTGATGTTCAATGGATCGTACCTGGAAAGACGAGCGATCGTATTCAGGAACTACACATGCTGATCTTGCATGCGCTCGTTGGGGCGATCGAACGGGGTATGTGACCCTGTTTAGCGAGGCTCGTGATAGAACCCTTGCCCAGCTTCGACGAGCATTCCGGCTTTGACCAGTGCCTTCCAGATTCTCGGGTCAAACTCAGATGGGCCTGGAGGTTGGATGGATTCGATGTTGGCACTTTTTCCTGTGGTAACATCTCGCTGGGAGATTTTGGATTCCGCGTCGAGTTTTTTGAACTTGAGCCGATGACGAAAGGCACGCAGGGCTTCGTTGAGCTCGGCTTGCGAATAGTCGGGAATTGCTTCTTCCTTGGGCTTGAAAGCATCAGGGTCTTCGAGTTTGGAGATCATGACATCAAGCCCGACAGCATCGCGCTCTTCGGTGATGCGTTTGAGTTCGGCTTGATCCACGGGTGTCCTGCCGAGCAAACGCCCGAGCATCGTCCATGATTCGAGGACTTTGACCGGGTCGGTCTGAGAGCGGAGTTTGATTTCCGTATCGCGGATTTTCTCGATGATATTCATGGTGCTCGATGGTAGGTCGGCATTCAAGCCAAAAGAAAACTGCCAATCACATGACCGGCAGCCTTCGGAGGTTGTATGAGTTTTTGAACATTGAGTTATCGCCGACGGCGCGTATTGATGAGAAGTCCAGCAGTGAGTAGGGCCAGTGATCCCGGGGCAGGAACTTGGGTGGTGAGCACGCGCACGGCATCGTGCATAAGGAACCCACCACGATTGCGATAGTTGGATTCGATGGTGACTCGATTAAAGTTAAGATCGCTGGCCCACCCGTTCCATGACCAGTCCCCTCCGACGGCTGCCAAGAGTTGGTCGGAACCAATGAGGGTGTCGCCGTCGAAGAACTTGATGTTGGCATCAGGTACCTCGGCGATGGTGGCAAAGAACCCGCCGAAGGATTTTTGGGCGGTATTGAATCGATATTCGATGCCGCCGGTGGTGTTGCCAAGCATCTTTGCGCCTTCATAGGCGTTGGTTCTACCCTGCCAATCACCAGAGCCCAAAGCCCACCCGCCGGTGGTGTGGAGGAATGAGCCTTTGGTATTGAGCACTTCCCCCATGCCGTTGAATACGGAGACGGGGTTTCGGTCAAATGTTTTCATATCGAGGTTATTGAACCCCTCAAACTGCAAGGAAGAGAACTCATCGACCCGGACAATATCAGCGTTGGCTGCAAATCCGGTCGCGGCGATCAAGACTAAGGCAATTCGTCGGTGCATGGTGTGCCCCCTTTGGTGTTGGTGCCAGTGATCGCACTGGGTACCTACAGCCTCCTAAATAAAGGGCGTGTGGGCCATGCTTGGGCGCAGGGGAAATGGGGGGTGAGGCATACAGGTGAAATAACCCGGAAAATCGGAATTTTCAATAGAAAACGCCCGCGCTGAGCGCGGGCGTTGGGTGGCTGACAATCTGCCCGTCCTAGGGAGTAAACCTTATGCTCAGTGTATTTATGGGTAACGGTTTTCCCTTTGGCCAGAGCGTGTGAAGGAACACTATTGAGGCCTATTCATTCTGAAAGTCGTTTACAAATTTCCTCGGCGTTCCTGTTCGAGTTCAAGGCTCTCGAAGAGGGCTTTGAAGTTGCCTTTGCCGAAACTTTGGCTGCCGCGGCGGCAGATGATTTCGATGAAGAAAGTTGGACGATCTTGAAGAGGTTTGGTAAAGAGTTGGAGGAGGTAGCCTTCATCGTCAGCGTCAACGAGAATACCAAGGTCCTTGATACGCTGATGATCCTCTTTAACACCTTCATGACCATGCTCTTTGAGCATTCTTTCAACGCGATCCCATACGAGTTCATAATATGTGTCAGGCATCGAAAGGAAATCTACTCCTCGCCTTCGAAGTTCGGCAACGGTTTTGAGCCCATCGTCTGTGCGGAAGGCTAGATGCTGCACTCCTGGCGTCATGTTATGCCATTCGAGGTATTCGAGGATTTGGCTCTTTTTGACACCATCGGCGGGCTCGTTGATGGGCATTTTGATGAGGTTGTTGCCACTGGCCATGACCTTGGACATAAGAGCTGAGTACTCTGTCGAAATATCATTGTCATCGAAGTGTTTGAACATCTCAAAGCCCATGACATTTTCATACCACTTGACCCAATAGTCCATTTTACCCTCTTCAACATTGCCGACGAAGTGGTCGCAATACATCAAGCCACAGGGATTTTGCTCGTTGTAGGTATTGAGTTCGGATTCAACCTTCTTGAAGTTCGGCATGAAGGGGCCGCCCTTGCGAAGGTTCTCATGGTTGTATTCTCCAGTTCTGGAGACAAATGTGTGGATGACTCTTCCATAGATTTTGATCGAGGCGACCGTGACCGTGCCTTTTTCATCTTTAAGCGTGCGAGGTGCTTGGGCACACTCGGCACCATTGCTGATTGCTTTATTGTAAGCGGCAGTAGCATCTTCGACGGTGAGGGCAACTTCTTTGATACCATCGCCATAGAGCTTGATTTCTTCGGCGGCAGGATGGTCTTTGTTGAGTGGGGTCGTGAGCAGGATGCGGATGTTGCCTTGGGTGAGGAGGTAATCGGCTTCTTCACGCGAACCAGTGGTGAGGTCGGCGACTTGGTCGATGCGAAAGCCAAAGGTATGGGCATAGAAATAAGCAGCCTGCTTGGCATTGCCGACATAGAACCGGACATGATCGACATCAATGAGGGTCAATGGGTCGGAGTTGATGGTTGTGCTGGTTTGGGTCGCTGCGGTGGTCATTTTTTGCTGTCCTTGAAAACTCTTGGGCAGACGGTGCCGACCTCTTCCTCGCGGAGATTCGGCGGGAGCCCAGGTCCCTTCGGGGTATTGTATCCGAGGGAGTGCTTCGATGACAAGGAGATTTGAATCCGCTATTGATTGCGTTTTTTCAAGAATTGGATTCGACAACCATTTCACGGAATCCCGATGACGAATCGCCCATTCGCAGGATGCTGACGGTGCTTTGGGCCAGCAGAGCCCCCAATGGCTTACCGGCAACGAGAAGCACTGCATCACCCTCTTTGGTGATCCCTTCCGCTTGAATCAGGTTTTCAACCTGGTTGGTCCAATCGCGGAGGCGACCAGTTTCTGGAGGTTGGATGTAGATGGGGGTGACGCCGCCGTAGAGGGCCATGCGGTGGGCAGCGATTTTTGATGAGGTGTAGGCGTAAATCGGAACGCGGAAATCGTACTGACTCAGGTAGCGGGCCATTCCCCCTGCCTGCGACCAGACGACGATTGCTTTGGCGTTGAGTTCCTCGGCCATATGCCAGACGCCTTTGGCCAAGGCGGCGGAGCGGAAGGGATATTCCTTCATGTCCGTCGGCACGCCGGAGCGATGGACAATTTGGTCCATGCGGGATTCGGTGATTTTGATGATCCGCTGCATGGTTTCGACGACGATGTGGGGATGGGCCCCCACTGCGGTCTCGCCTGAGAGCATGACGGCATCGCATCCGTCAAGAACGGCATTGGCGACATCGGATGCTTCGGCGCGAGTGGGTGTCGCGGATTCGATCATGGTTTCGAGCATTTGGGTCGCGACGATGCAAGGCTTACCGAGCGCATTGCACTTGGCGAGGATGTATTTTTGGATAACGGGAACCTTGGCAACATCCATCTCGACGCCGAGATCACCTCGGGCAACCATGATGGCATCGGTGGTTTTGATGATCGAGTCGAGATTAGCAATGGCCTGAGGCATCTCGATTTTGGCGACAACGGGGATTGAGGTACTTATGTCGTCGCTCCATGGGTGCTGGCTTCCGTATTTCCATTCTTCGAGTTTGGTTTTGAGTTCGGTGATTTCGTCAGCGGTGCGGACGAATGAGAGGGCGAGGTAGTCGAGTTGATGCTCGGCAGCCCATTTGGCACAGGCCCAGTCTCTTGCGGTGATGGCAGGCATGTTGAGGTCGGATTCAGGGAGGTTAACACCTTTGGAGCTGGTGACTCGTCCGCCAACGGTGACTCGGCACCGGAGCCACTTGCCCTTTTCCTGTTCAACCGCAAGCATACGAATGAGCCCGTCATTGATCAGTACGCGCTGCCCGGGAAGGACATCTTT
Organism: Phycisphaerales bacterium; assembly: GCA_026982335.1. GTDB lineage: Bacteria > Planctomycetota > Phycisphaerae > Phycisphaerales > UBA1924 > UBA1924. Next base: position 25,224 of record JALSHH010000053.1, on the reverse strand, counting down.
GTAGAAGGCATCGAAGGTGACATCGAAGGATGGGGTCCCGTCGATGATGGCAGCATCGCCTTGCCCTTTTCGGAAAAAGATATCATCTCCGGGGTTGATGATGATTCCGCCTCCATCGTGGATATCGGGGACTTTACAGACGCGCATCTTTGGACCTTGGAGATCGCCGAGGATGGCGATACAACGGCCGGAGGTGTCGATGGCTCGGCGGACATTGGCCAATCGTTTGTCCATGTCCTCGAGATCGCCGTGAGAGAAGTTAAGCCTGAAGACGGATACACCCGTTTCGATGAGCTTTTCGAGCATTTCATCAGAATCGGATGCCGGGCCGAGCGTGGCGACGATCTTGGCGTGGGCAGGGCGGGAAGGTTCGTCGTTACTCATCCACGATGGGGCGGTAAGGTGTGGCATGCAATCACTCCGCGAGGGGGTGGGTATTGATTCTCAGTGAAGTGATTTCTATCGGCGTGTTGAGCATGGATTCATGATTTGTAGACAGTATCACATGTCCAGTATTGGTCGAGGCGTTCTAGAATCGGGCATGAAGAAAACTCGACATCCTGTTGCGATTGTCACCGGTGCCGGTTCTGGGATTGGGCGGGCGGTGGCTGTGGGGCTTGGAGCCAAGGGGTATCGTCTCGTCCTTGTGGGGCGTCGGCTTGACCTTCTCAAAGAAACCGGTGCATCGCTTGGCAAGGAGGATGTTGACTGGGTTGCGGTCTCGGCGGATATCGCTAGGCATGAAGATCGGATGAAGATCATCGAGCAAGGCAAGAGGTTTGGTTGTCTTGACGCGGTGGTGAATAATGCTGCTTTGGGAACTTGCAAGAAACTTGGCGATCTGAGCGAGGTGGAAATCGAGGCATTATTTGCGGTCAATGCGACAGGGCCGATCGCGTTGGTTCGGTTGGCGTTACCTGATTTGATCAAGTCGAGGGGGTGCGTGGTCAATGTCGCTTCGGTGGCGATGCTCGATCCGTTTGTTGGGCTTGGAGTCTATGGATGCACCAAAGCAGCAGTCGACGGACTGACGCGGGCGATTCATAATGAATATGGCGAACAAGGAGTGCGGGCGTATACCATCGCGCCCGGGGCGGTCGAGACGGCAATGCTTCGCTCGATTGTGTCTGAGGAAATACTCCCGCAAGCCGACACGCTCTCGCCCGAGCAGGTTGGGGAGAAGATCATCGCGTGTGTGACTGGCGAAGTCAGCGAGCCTGCGGGTTCGACGATGGTCATCAACAGCCCGTAATCACTCGCCGGGGATGTAGGAGATCGCGCCTTCCATCGGGGAACTGGCGGTGGCATAGAGTTTCTTGGGGATTCGCCCTGCAAGATAACTCTGACGCCCGGCTTGGCAAGCTTTGCGCATGGCGTGGGCCATCATGATGGGATCGGTCGCGTGGGCGATGGCAGTATTCAGCAATACGCCGTCGGCTCCGAGTTCCATTGCCAATGCGACATCGGAGGCGCTGCCAACGCCTGCATCGACGATGACAGGAAAGTCGGGATCGTTCTCTTTAAGCAGCTCGAGACACAGGACGATGTTGTTGATGTTGAGCACGCCTTGACCCGAGCCGATCGGCGAGCCGGCGGGCATGACGGCTGCGGCCCCGGCGTCTTTGATGCGTTTTGCGCTGATGGGATCGTCGGAGGTATAGCAGAGGACATTGAACCCGTCCTTGACCAATGTTTCGACGGCTTCGAGTGTGCCGACGGGGTCGGGGAGGAGGGTTTTTTTGTCGCCGAGCACCTCGAGCTTGACCCAGCTTGCGCCTGGGTTGTCGAGTTGGTCGAGGAGTTCGCGTCCGAGGCGCGAGACACGGACCGCATCTTCGGCGGTGAAACAGCCTGCGGTGTTGGGGAGGATGGTGTATCGGTTGAGGTCGATGTATTCGAGCAGGCTCTTGCCTTCTTCGTTGAACAGGCGTTCGCGACGCACTGCGACCGTGATGATTTCTGATCCTGACGCATCAAGAGCATCTTTCATCAGTTCCATTGAAGCATATTTGCCAGTGCCGACGAGCAGGCGGGAATCGAATGACTGCCCGGCGATTGTGAGCGACGACAATCCTGGTTCGGTCTCGAGCGTGGTGGTCATTGGATGGTCTCCTTGGTTTTGCGTCAGCTTATGCCTGAGCGGTTGCGGTCGAGCGGACATGAAGCTCTGCGAGCTGTTCGTCATCGACGACATTGGGTGCATCGCACATGAGGTCGACGCCGGTGAGTGATTTGGGGAAGGCAATGACATCGCGAATGTTCTCGGTGCCGATGATGTGCATCACGAGGCGGTCGAGTCCGAAAGCAACGCCACCGTGGGGTGGTGCGCCGTAGGTAAGGGCATCAAGCAAGAAGCTGAACTTGATTGTGGCTTCTTCTTGTGACATGCCCAGAAGCTCGAAGACCTTGGATTGAACTTCTTGTTGATGGATACGGATCGAGCCGCCTCCGATTTCGGAGCCGTTGCAGATCATGTCGTAGCCATCGGAGACGATGGATTCGACGGTGTCGATGTCTTTGACATCGGCGGCCATGAATCGTTCGAGTTCTGCCTCGGTCGGGGCGGTGAATGGATGATGAAGCGAGTGGTAGCGCCCGGATTCTTCGTCGTATTCGAACATTGGGAAGTCGTAGACCCAGAGGAAGTTCCACTTGCCTTCGGGGATGTAGTCGTGCTCTTTGGCAATCTTGAGGCGGAGTTCGCCGAGGGCTTTGGTGCAGGTGTTGTATGAATCGGCACCGAAGACGACCGCGTCACCGTCTTCGAGTCCGAGGCGTTCGATGAGTTCGTCTTTGATGCCCCCGAGGAACTTGGCGATGCCGGTGGAGAACTCGCCATCGACGAACTTGACGGTTGGTGCGCCGCCCGCCCCGAACTGTTCGACGAAGGGGTTGAACTTGTCGGTGACTTTGCGCGAGAACTTGGTCGCTGCGCCGGGCACACGGATCGCTTTGACGACGCCTTTGTTTTTGGCGAGGGCATCGGTAAAGACCCCGAACTCGGCCTTGGCGGCGAGATCGGAGATGTCAACGAGTTTGAGATCAAAGCGGGTGTCTGGTCGGTCGATGCCGTAGGTGTCCATTGCCTCGCGGTAGGTCATGCGTGGGAAGTCTGGGAGTTCAACATCGAGCATCTCTTTCCAGACTTTTTTGGCGAACCCTTCCATGATCTCGAGTACTTGGTCCCGATTGACGAAGCTCATCTCAAGGTCGATTTGGGTGAACTCGGCCTGGCGGTCGGCGCGTGGGTCTTCATCGCGGAAGCACTTGACGATCTGCAAGTAGCGATCGCACCCGCCGACCATGAGAATCTGCTTGAACAACTGAGGCGACTGAGGCAACGCATACCACATGCCTTCTTGATTCCGCGAGGGCACGAGGAAGTCTCGCGCACCCTCGGGCGTGGATCGACACAGCACCGGGGTTTCGACCTCGATGAACTCATGCTCGTCGAAGTAGTCGCGGGTGAGTTTGGCGACGCGGTGGCGGGTGCGGAGGATGCTCTGCATCGCTGGTCGGCGCAGGTCGATGTAGCGATAGCGCAGGCGGACCTCTTCGTTGGGGAGGTCTTTTTCGTTGCTGGGGATGAAGGGGAGTTTTTTTGTTTTCGAGAGCATTTCGAGCTCAGTGACGAGGACTTCGATCGAGCCGGTGGGAATCTTTGGGTTGGCCTTGGCACGGGCGCGAACAATGCCGGTGACTTTAATGCAGTCTTCGTTGCGAAGCCGATCGCCGGCTTGCATCATCGCCTGGTTGCCGCCTTCGGAATCAAAAACGACCTGGGTGATACCATCTCGGTCGCGCATATCGACGAAGATTAGTCCGCCGCCGTGTCCACGATAGGCGTTGACCCACCCGCAAAGGGTAACGGTTTGGCCGATGTTTGATTCGCTGAGTTGGGAACAGGTATGGGTGCGCATGGTCATCGTGCTTTCGTGTTCAAATGGTTGTCGAATATGATGGCTATCCTATACGAGTCGCACGAAAAAAAGCTCCCTATTGGGAGCCTTCATGGTGAAATCGGTGGTGTTTCCTGATCAGGCAGCCTGGGCGTGTGCCTCTCGCATGCCTTCGATCATGTATCCGGCGATGACATCCAAAGCATGCGTCCAGTCCGCGTCGAGCTGAGGTGTCCATGTATACCCGGCAACCTGCTTGAGTGCGTAGACCATGGTGTCACGAACAATCGGAAAATGAGCTTCTTGAGCACCATAATCAATGTGACGGGCCCCCATCTCCCTGAGCGGTTCAATGAGGTTTTCAATATTGGGGACATTTTTGGCCACGAGCAGTAGTGCATTGACCATGTGCTTTTTTTGCCTCCCCATATCGTTGGGGAACATCGACCGAATGTGTGGTGCGGACTCAAAGAGTCTTGTATAAAAAATGGAGACAACCTCATCAATCTGAGGCTCAATAATTCGAAAACTTGTCGTGAGACGAGCGACTAAATCTTCATCAAAATCCATGGACTACCCTCGGTTTGGATGATTGGCAAGGTGTATGCCCAAGGGGATCGGAGATTTATCGGGACCGCTGAACCGTGAAAAGAAGTTCAAGGTGTTTTTTTTCAAAATCGCCGGAAAATCACTGGAAAATCAGTACATTTCAAGGCAGACCGCCACGGCATTCCCGCCCCCGAGACATAAAGCCGCGACACCTTTCTTGCCTCCGGTGCGTTTGAGTTGGTGGATAAGGGTGACAAGAACACGGGCACCGGAAGCTCCGATTGGGTGTCCTAAGGCAATACCGCCGCCACAGATGTTGAGTTTGTCTTCGGAGACACCGAGTTCCTTGATGTTGCACAGGAGTTGGGCGGCGAAGGCTTCATTGATTTCGTACATGTCCACCTCGTCGATCGACCAGCCTGCCTTGTCGAGTGCGCCTTTGACGCCGGCGATCGGAGCAGCGAATATTTCTTTGGGATCGACGCCTGCGGTGTTATAGCTTACGATTTTGCACAGCGGGGCAAGCCCGAGCTGGGTCGCTTTCGATTCGCTCATGACAATGGTTGCAGCGGACCCATCAGAGATTTGAGAAGCATTTCCGGCGGTGATGGTTCCGTCTTTGGTGAAGGCCGGGCGGAGCTTACCGAGTCCTTCTGCAGTTGAATCGCCTCGGATGCCTTCATCGATGTTGATTCCGCCATCGGGGCCAGGTTTGCGCCGGTTGCCGAGTTGCTCGCCGGTGAGTTTGACCACCTCGGCATCAAAATACCCGGCTTCCCATGCAGCGGCGGCCCGTTGGTGAGATTGAGCTGCGAAGCGGTCTTGGTCTTCACGGGTAATGCTGTAGGTCTCGGCGGTGTGCTCGGCCGCGTTGCCCATCGGCCAACCCTCGAAGGCGCACCGGAGCCCATCGTAGGCCATGTGATCTTCCATGGTGCCCGGGCCGTACTTGATGCCAGCGCGGACATGGGCGAAGTGAGGCGAGCCGGTCATGTTTTCCATGCCGCCTGCGATCACGCATTCGTTATCACCGGCCTTAATCGACTGGGCAGCCATCATGACGGCTTCGAGACCCGAGCCGCAGACCTTGTTGATGGTTTTGGCGGAGAGTGTCGAGGGCAGCCCGGCTTTGAGCCCGGCTTGGCGGGCGGGGTTCTGCCCGACGCCGGCTTGGAGGACGCATCCCATGATGCACTCGTCGATGTGATCCTTGGCTGCGGGCGCGTCGGCGAAGACGGCCTCGATTGCGAAGGCGCCGATCTGAGGCGACGCGACGCGTGAAAATGAACCAAAGAACTTGCCAATGGGGGTACGACGGGCAGCGACGATGACAGGCTGGTTGGACATGAGCATCTCCAGATCGGTATGTGGTGGTTTGCATCTCCGCCGAGCGCGTGCTTGGCAGGGTCAGGATGATAGACCTCCGATCACAAAATACCGCCCGAATCACAGGCATATCGAGCATGAAAGTGGGCTACGATTCCGTCGAGTTTCATTTGTCAGAAAACACCGAGGAAATCCATGTCTACCACCACCGCTGCCGATACCCATGTCAAACTCGAAGCCAACACCAATCAGGCGCTCGGGATCGCCCAATACGCGATTGATTTTCTCTCAGATGACCCGGCCAAGCGAGGCGAGCCGGACGCTTCGGTGCTCGAACGGACCAATATGTTCTTCACGGATGCCGTCCTCTGCGGGCTTTCAGCTTTGGCACTCAAAACCAACGCGCCAACGGTGCTCCGTGACGAGGCGTTGCAGTATCCGGTAACGGATGCTACGCATCGGCTCGGCAAAGCGATCCAGCGTGGAGCAACGGTGTTTGGATCGAATGTTCAAGTTCAGCCCGAGAAGGCGGCGTTGGCCAACGGCTCGGCGGTTCGAGAATGGGATTCCAACGGCACCAACTTCGGATACAACCCACAACTTGGGCATACCGCAGGGGAGTTCGGGCACAACGATTTTTATGGCGTGTGCATCGCGGGCGCGCAGATGGGCGGGCATGACGGAGCGTATGCGCTCAAGGCGATGATCTGTCTTGATGAGATCCGTGGGCGGCTGGCCGAGGTGTTTTCGCTCAAGACTTACAAAGTCGATCATGTGGTACACGGCGCGATCGGGTCGGCTGCGGTGTTTGGCGCGATGCTGGGCGCGACCGCCGAGCAGATCGAATCGGCGATCGGGATGGTGGTCGCTCACTACATTCCGTTCCGCGCCATTCGCGCGGGCAAGCAGCTTTCGGACTCGAAGGGCGCCAGTGCCGCGATTTCGACCGAAGTGGCGATCATGTCGGTTCGGCGTTCGATGAACGGGTTCATGGGCCCACGGGATATTTTCCGGAATCCTGAAGCCATCTTCCGCATCTTTGAAGGGCCCGGGCAGATGTTCGAAGCCGTCGGAACGGACAAGGCCAATACGAAACAGGCAGACGCCTCGCCATTTGATCTGGTGCTTGGTCGGGCAGGGTCGGATTTTGCCGTGATGGGCATGCACTTCAAACTCGGGCTCTATGAGCACCAGAGCGCAGGGGCATTGCAGGCGTTGCTTGATCTGTTGAAGAAGGCGCCACATCTGCTTGATGATGAATCGGGCTCGAAGATCAAAACGATCAAAATCACCGCATACGAGCCTGCATTTGGGATTATTGGCGATCCGGCCAAGCGGAACCCAACGACCCGCCAGAGTGCGGATCATTCGATGGTTTATATTGTCGCAACACTCCTGCGCAAGGCGCTGAGCCAGCAGACCTCGGATTGGAAGACCCTGATGCTCGAGCCCTATGACTTCGATGCCAATGCGATCAAGAACGAACGCACGCGTTCATTAATGGAAAAAATCGAGTTCTTCCACGGCGGCGAGGACTACGACAAACGATATCCCGATGGCATCCCTACTTCACTCATCATCGAAGACACCGATGGCACCGAGTTCGACTCAGGCATGGTGATGTACCCGGCTGGGCATGCCCGCAACACTGAAGCGGATTTAAAGGGTATCTTGGCCCACAAGTTTGATTTGCTTGGTAAGTTGGCGTTTGAAGATCCAGGGCCGATTGTTGCCCGGTTTGATGGATTGGCAGAGAAATCGGTTGAAGAGGTCGCTTCGATAAATGACTTTGAAATTCAGACTCGCGATGGGTTTGAGTGAGACCTATGGTGGCCCGGCACCGGGGCACCGGAGAAAATGGTCAGTGATACAACCTGCCAGCGTGTTTGATCCACCCGGGTTCGTGATTCCCGATCGGGTCGCGATGGGTCCAGCGGATGAGCCCGCCTTGGTCGTTGTGCTCGTACTCCCCTTTGAATTCGATGGTGTCGCCCTCATGGACGGGGACACGATCGACGAGGTCGATGTTGTGGACGATCAGGATTGTTTGATCGCAGTTGAGATTGATAATGAAGCGTTGGTGTTCGTCGCCTTCGAGGTCATCGGTGAGGATTTTGATGACCACGCCGACATCTTCGATGATGGTGGAATCGTGTTCGAGGGTGTACCGATGCTTTGTGCGTGGCATGTACTCTCCTGCTACATCTCCCAAGGTGTCCCCGGCGTATATTCAACAAGATCATAGAGTTCTTGGCGAGTCTGCATGTTTTCGAGTTGTCCTTCGAAGGTGCCGATGGTTTGGAGTTCGGTGAGGGCTCGCTTGATCGCGCCCATCGCAATGCGGAGGGTGGAGACGGGGTAGATGACGATTGAATAGCCCATGTCGCCGAAGTCTTTGAGCGGGATCATTGGGGTTTTGCCAAACTCGGTCATGTTGGCCAAGAGATAGGGGCGATTGTCACCCAACTCGCTCATGGCATCGGCAAAGTCCTTGAATTCTTCGGTGGTCGTCAGACCTTCGGGGAAAATCATGGTTGCGCCGGCTTGGACATAGGCTTTGGCACGGTCGATCGCAGCGTCGAAGCCTTCGACGCCTTTGGCGTCGGTGCGGGCGCAGATGATGAACTGGCCATTTGAACAATCGTGCGATGCTTTGGCAGCCCATTGGATTTTTGACACGGCCTGCTCGATCGGAATCAGGGCTTTGCCGTCGAGGTGGCCACAGCGTTTGGGGAAAACTTGGTCCTCGAGGTGCAAACCTGCGGCTCCGGCGTGGTTGTATTCGAGAACGGTTCGACGGACCATTTCTTCTTCGCCAAACCCAGTGTCGGCATCGGCGATGACGGGTAAGCCCGAACCAAAGCAGACTTCGCGTACAACCCGCGTCAAATGATCAAGGGTGAGGATGCCCACATCGGGGACGCCAGCAGCGACTGAGGTTGCGCCGCCTGAGACATAGCATGCTTTAAACCCACACTGGGCGATGGACTTGGCGACGAGGGCGTTGAATGCACCCGGAGCTGCGACGACCCCTTGGTTCATTTGGTCGTGGAGGGTGGTGCCAGGATGTTGATCGGTGTGCATGGATGATCATAGTCCCAAATGCGTGTATTGCGTATCCCAAGGCGATACAATCAGGACATGAAATCAAACCCACGAACGCTGATCGCGACGGGTATGTGTGCAACGATGCTTCTTTGTGCATCGGGATACACAACTGCCATTGCTGAACCTGAAACACAAGACACTGCTACCCAGTCTGAGCCAACCTTGCTGGAATGGGACGAAATCCGTGATGCGGATCGCGTTTCTGGTCGGCTGACTTTCTTTGGTCAGCCGACCAAGGAAGAACTCGCCGCCTTTGCTCGCGCGGGAGGGAAAGTCGTGATCAACGCACGGACGGTTGGCGAAATGGACAGTCTTGACTTTGACGAAGCCGAGTATGTCAAATCGTTGGGGCTCGAATACATCCATATCCCGACGAACAGCTCAACCTTCGGGTATGCGATGCGTGACCAGCTCACCAAGGCGATGGATGAGACGAACGGGGATATCTTGTTTCATTGCCGATCGGGTTCGCGGGCAGCAGCGATCTATGCCTTGTATATGATCGACCAATATGGAATCAAAAGCCATCTCGCGATCGATAAGTCACTCGCACTGGGTATGAGCCCAAAGATGGTTCCATTGATCGAAAGGACACTGATGGAAGTTCCCGAACGCGTGATCAAAGCGGTTGATCCTAAGCATATTCAAATGACGATTGACACGCTTGTTGGATTTGGAACCCGCCATACGATGTCGGAGACTGAATCGGACACCCGTGGGATCGGGGCTGCTCGGCGGTGGGTCAAGGCGCAGTTCGAGGCCAATATCAAAGGTCATGGCAAGACTGCTGATGCAACGCCAAAGGTCTACTTTGATACCCATATGGTCGAGCCTGATGGACGACGGATTACCGAGCCTGTCGAGGTGGTCAATGTGATTTGTGAGATTCCGGGTGTCTCTCCTGAATCACGCGACCGGCTTTATTATGTGCTGGCGCACCTTGATTCGCGGGCCAGCGATGCCAATGACTCGACCTCCGATGCACCCGGTGCCAATGACGATGGTTCGGGCGTCGCAGCACTGATCGAACTCGCACGGGTGTTGGCCAAGGAAGAACTTGAATCGACGATTATCCTCATGGCAACCAGTGGTGAAGAGCAAGGACTTTTCGGTGCCCGGCTTCACGCCCAGCAGGCCGTCAAAGATGGCAAAGATATTCGTGCGGTGCTCAATAACGATACCATCGGCGACCCAACCGGCGTGCTCAAAGGACAGGATGGGCGAAACGAAATCCGGGTATTTTCCGAGGGCATCCCAGCTTCGATGCTGATGCTTGAGGATGATGAAATTGCTGACGAACTCCGCAAGCTTCGACTCTATGGGATGGAATCAGATTCAAAATCACGCCAACTTGCCCGGTACATTACCAAAATTGCCAAAACACACCAGACGACGGTTGTGCCTAAGCTTGTATTCCGCCCGGATCGTTTTTTGCGAGGCGGCGATCACACACCTTTCAATGAACTTGGATTTGCAGCAATCCGATTCTGCGAGGTCTACGAAAACTACGATCATCAGCACCAAGATATTCGTGTTGAGGATGGCGTGCAGTATGGGGACCTAGCCGAGTTTGTCGATGCAGAATACCTTGCTGATGTGACACGATTAAATGCGGCGGTGCTTGTTCACCTCGCTAATAGCCCCTCGGCCCCGAGCAATGCCCGGATATTGATTGCCGAACTGAGCAATCGGACCACAATTCGGTGGGATGCTTCGCCTGAATCTGATGTTGAAGGGTACGAAATTGTCTGGCGAGATTCGACCAGCTCCGATTGGGAACATTCCAAGGATGTCGGACGATCAACCCAAGGCATCGCTCCACTCTCGAAGGATAACTGGCTCTTTGGGGTGCGGGCGTATGATGCCGATGGATATCGCTCGGTGGTGTCTTATCCGCGTCCGGCTCGGGAATAATGCCATTTTTTTCGCTTGGATCGCCTAGAATCTGGTGTTTCCGATCGACCCCACCACTTCCCTGCCATCGGTTGATGATCAGGGTTCACCATACAGACGGACAGTATACAGACAGATAGTAAGGATATTGAGACATGACTACTGCACCAACCCATGCCAAAGGACTCGAAGGCGTGATCGCGGGTGAAACCGAGATCTGTAATGTCGAACAAACCTCGTTGATCTATCGCGGATACGAGATTGCTGATCTTGCAGCCAATGCCTCGTTTGAGGAAGTTTCGTATCTCTTACTTGTCGGCAATAAACCCACGCCCGACGAGTTGGCGAGCTTCAAGGCCGATTTGGTCTCCGAGCGTGGTTTGCCCAGTGCGGTCGTTGAGTTCCTCAAAACCTCGGGTGATCTGGTGAATAATCAGTATGCGGTGCCGATGGATATCCTTCGGACGGGAGTGTCGATTCTCTCACATCTTGATGCTGATTGCCAAGACAACGCTCCAGAAGCCAACTTGCGTAAATCCAAGCGTCTGCTTGCCCAGATTCCGACCATCATCGGCCACATGCAAAACTCGATCGAAGGCAAAGATTTTGTCGCACCTAATCCGAATCTTTCCCATTCAGCCAATCTGCTCTACATGATGACCGGTTCGGAACCAACCCCCGAAGCAGAGAAAGTCATGGATGTGTCGCTGGTGCTTTATGCCGAGCACGATTACAACGCTTCGACTTTTACCGCACGCGTGATCTCGGGCACACTCGGCGATCTCCACGGGGCGGTCACTGGAGCAATCGCAGCCCTCAAGGGTAAACTTCACGGCGGAGCCAACGAGGCCGCGATGGATATGCTCGCTGATATCCGCAAAGACATCGGCCCGGAGAATGACCTAAATAAGGTGACGGCATGGATGCACAATGCCTTCGCGGAGAAACGCAAGCTTATGGGCTTTGGACACCGGGTTTACAAGAATGGGGATCATCGCGCCCCAATTCTTCATGGGCTTGGGCGCAAGGCTGCCGAAGCACGCGGGGAGGAGTTTGTGAAACTCTTCGAGCTCGGCGAGATGGTCCAGAAAATCATGGAAGACGAGAAGAAGATTTATCCCAATGTGGACTTTCCTTGCGGGATGACTTATTTCACGATGGGGATTCCGGTGCCTCAGTACACCCCGATCTTTGTCGCCTCGCGAATCACCGGGTGGGCTGCTCATATCATGGAGCAGCATGCCAATAACAGGCTGATTCGTCCACGGGTGGCCTATATTGGGCCTGCGCCTCGCAACTGGAACGACTGAGTTTTTGACTGATTGAGTCATGTTCGAGCCGCGTTCATGCTGGACGCGGTTTTTTATTGATAGAGATACAAAAGTTATGCGGGTGAATCCCGTATAATGAATGAAGAGCGTTTCGCTTGGGAGTCCACATGATCCGATTCAACTGTGACAAATGTGATATGGAGATTGAGGTCGAGGACGATCTCACGGGCACCAAGCACGAGTGCCTCGGGTGTGGGGATATCAATCGGGTGCCTCTGGCCGATTCGATTCCGCTCGTTGACGACGCGCCAATAAATTCCAAACAGCGGGATCGTGCTGCCGAGGCAGGGTTTCCGCCAGACTTTGGGCCTGAAACCCGGGTGTTGTTGGTGAGACGATGCTGGTTCCGTTCGCGGGCGATCCGGTTTTCGCTGGTGGTGGTGATGATTCTTGTTGGGTTGATCGGACTGATTTGGGTGCCGATATCGGATAAGTCGTGGTTGTGGGCAGTATTGTTTGTGCCCATGGTGCTTGGCGGGGCTGGGTTGCTGGTTTGGTGGTGGATTGATCGGCTCGGAGCGTCAATTGAGATCACAACAAAACGAACGATTATGCACCGTGGTATTTTCTCGAAATCTTCATCCGAGGTGGTGCATGACAACATCCGTAATATCCAAGTGACCCAGACTTTTCTTCAGCGAGTGACGGGAGTTGGAAAACTTGGGATTTCATCGTCTGGGCAAGATGGGGTTGAGCTTCAGGTGAATCACCTTAAAGATCCTGATAATTTACGCAAAATCATTGATCTGTACCGCCCACTCTGAATCTTGGTCATTTGATCTTTATTTTGCCGACAATCAGTGATACACTTCGGTCGGCGGATGGTTTTGCCAATTCTGATTTATGAATCGTGCCATGCTCGTCGCAAATTTGGCAGGAGGCCTGTGCTCAATGCAGTGGATGCTTAAACTTCGATTGCGTGTGTTTGCACTCTTGGTTGCGTTGACGCTTCTCGTCTTTGGTGTCGTGGGCATGCTTTCGATGCCTGTGTTTCCTGCTGTTGGAGCAGCGATTGCAATTGCGGTAACGATGGTCAACTCGATGACATCGCGTCTCGATACGATGACCTGTGCCGGATGTGGGAAGAGCATTGAGCAGACACCTGCAGGCACACATGGAATTGCCTGTCCAAACTGTGGCACTGTTAATCACCCTTACAATACGGGCAACGAACAGTATCTCGCGGGTGACTTTATGTTTGACGATGAGGACGAAACAGCCTCCTGATTTGCCGTGTGGTTTAGCTCGCAATGTCAAAACCGTACCAAAAAGCCCCAGAGCATACTCAGGGGCTTTGGGGATGTTTTTGCAGAGCTGGTTATTTGCTCACTGATTCCATCCGTTTGTTGAACTCGTCGGAACTGACCTCTTCAATCTCGGCGTCCGCGAGGATCGAGTCGATCGTTTTGTGCTCGCGGATTTGCTGAAGCAAGGTTTGCGCCTGTCCAGATTTGATCAGCTCGTCGCGAACTTGCTCTGGGCGCTTACCTTGGCGCAAAGCAAGTTGGACGATTTGCGTGTTGACCTCGGCTTCCTCGACTGAAATTTCCATTGATTCGGCAGCTTTATTGAGGATGAAGAACTGCTTGAGTTCACTGGTGGCGCTTTGGGCAGAAGCGCTGCGGAGCTCGGCCATTTGTTGTTCGATTTCTGTTGGATCGACGCCTCGGTACATCATCTCCATCCGTCGGCGTTCGAGGTTGCGTGCGGCCTGCTGAGCAGTCAACCCTTCGGGAAGTTCAAAATCGATGTTGTCAGCAAGGTATTTGGTGATTTGTTGACGCATCACTGCCTGTTGTTGAACCTGAGCCCGTTCGGTCAACTTGGCAGCAACCATTTCACGGAGTTGTTCCTCATCGTTGAATCCATACTTGGCGACCAAATCGGTCATCACGGCCGGGACGATGCGGTAGACCTTGACGATTTCGTAGGCAATGGTAAGGTCCTTGCCTCGGATAGCTTCGATTTCATGGTTTTCTGGTCCGGCGAGTTTGATGGTGAGTTTGTCCCCAGCCTTTGGTGTTCCGATTTGCTTGGCAAAGTCCGAGACGATGACCCCCAAGATCATCCCTTCATCACCCTCGGGAGGGATTTGGACCACGGCACCTTCGATGTTGTAGTGCTCGGTGCCTTCTGAATCAGTCATCACGGCGTTGCCGGTGAGGTAGTCACCTTTTTCTGAATCTTCGCGTTCATCGAGCGAGCCTTCATTGATGGCGATTTTCTTGATTTCCTCCTCGATCATGCCGTCGGGAAGTGTGGTGTCTGGCTTGAGCACCTTAATGCCTTTGAGCTCGGGGAGGTCGAACTCGGGCATGACTTCGACTTCGACCTCGAAGTGAACTGGTTGACCAACTTCGATTTCGATGCCCTCCATTGCTTCAGCGGGTGGCTGGGAGAGGACTTTGAGCTCGTTGTCTTTGATTGCCTCTTGGTAGGCGGTGGAAATTAAATTGGACTTTGTCTCGTTCTTGACATAGGAGCCGAATCTCTTCTCGATAAGCCGACGGGGGGCGTGGCCTTTGCGGAATCCTGGAATGCTTGCTTCGTGTGCAACTGAGGCAAATGCCGTTTCGATCTGTCCGTCGACGATTTCTGCGGGAATGTCGATGGAGATTCGCTTTCGGCAAGGGCCTACATCTTCGATTTTGACGGTATTTGTTGTGGTGTCTGACATGATCATCCTTTGGGTTCATGTCGCGCACAGGACTGCTGTCGATCCGCCATCGTGCGCCTGAGTCCCGGATCGACCCTGCCGAACGCCGACAGGAGAGGAAGTGTAGGCCTGGATTGAATCTCAGAGGGCATTTGAGGTTGAAGTTAGATCATGGGGGGCTATGATTCCGTCTGATCATGGCATGGCTGTGATCGGTGAGCCGAGGTGGCGGAATTGGTAGACGCGGTGGATTCAAAATCCACTTCTGGAAACAGAGTGGGGGTTCGAGTCCCCCCCCCGGCATTCAATTTAGACCCCAATTCATACCACGCGAAGGATGGTTTCCATGGCAGACGAACAACAACCAGAACAACAGCAAGTCCAGCTCCGCATCGACGAATCCAAGATGACGAGCACTTATGCCAATACCATCCGGACATCCAACACCCAAGACGAGTTGGTGATGGACTTTGGGATGAATATCCCGATGCAAATGCCTGGTCAGGCTCCGATGATTGTTTTTAATGTGGGTTCGCGTGTGATTATGAACTGGGCCGGTGCCAAGCGATTGGCAATGTCGCTTGGGCAAGCAGTTCGTCAGTATGAGGAGCGTAATGGTGAAATTGACATCAATCCTGGGGGAACGCCTCCGCCGTCACCAGCGGCCGCCAACTGATTCTGCTCGCTTTGTATTCAAAGATTTGCTCTTGTGAAGCTCCCATGCGCGGGTGTTTTGCAAGGGTTTTTTTCTTTGACGACTACGAACTGGCCAAAGCTTCAATTCGTAACAGAAATTTAGTACAAATGACAGGATTGCCGATCTGAAGCATCAGCGTAGAGCGTGATGATGCGAAATTGCTTCACTCGATAATTTGCCAGACTTGCCAAATTTGCAAATAGGACAAAGCACATGACAATACCGACGGAGCCAGTGACAAAACCAAGCGACGAGATGATTGCCCAGCACGCCGGGCCAATATCGGACTTGATCCATGCGGTTGGCACCGTCGTCGTCGGTCAGGAACACATGGTGCGGGCGTTGGTGATCGGAATGCTCACCGGCGGGCATGTGCTGCTCGAAGGTGTGCCTGGCTTGGCCAAAACACTGACCGTCACAACGCTCGCTCAGGCCTGCAAAGCGGAGTTTTCACGGATTCAGTTTACGCCTGATTTACTACCTGCCGATGTGATTGGGACACTGATTTACAATCCCAAGGATGGGACATTTACACCTCGTAAGGGTCCGATTTTTGCCAATATCGTGCTGGCGGATGAGATCAACCGTGCACCGGCCAAAGTACAGGCAGCTTTGCTCGAAGCGATGCAAGAGCGGTCGGCGACCATTGGTGATACCACTTATAGCGTCGGCGATCCATTCTTAGTCCTTGCCACCCAGAACCCCATCGAGCAAGAAGGTACCTACCCACTTCCCGAAGCCCAGGTTGACCGGTTTATGCTCAAGCTCAGTGTTGGGTATCCGACCAAGGCCGACGAGCGGGTGATTGTGGATCGGATGATGAGTACCGAAAACCTCAAGCCAATCTCGCCTGTGGTTTCGCTCGAAGAGATCGGCAATGCCCGGGCAATGGTCAACCAGATTTATGTTGATGACAAAATCAAAGAATACATCGTCTCGCTGGTCCATGCGACGCGCGAGCCTACCGAGTATGCGGTTGGGTGGCAACTCGATCTTCCCAAACTCATTGAGTTCGGTGCGTCGCCTCGGGCATCGCTCTCGCTGGCGCGTGCTGCCCGGGCCAATGCGTTTCTTTCGGGGCGTTCGTTTGTGACACCTTCGGATATCAAGGCGATCGGGCTCGATGTCCTGCGCCATCGCGTGCTCATCAGCTACGAAGCCGAGGCGGAAGGTGTGAGCAGCGAGGATATTATCAACGAAATCTTTGCGCGGATTGCGGTGCCCTAACGATGCTGACTGAAGAACTTATGCGAGAGGTTCGGCGTCTGGAAATCCGGGCACGACGACGCGTCGATGATCTCTTCGGCGGGCAATATCACTCGGCGTTCAAAGGGCAGGGGATCGAGTTTGCTGAGGTGCGTGAGTATCAACCCGGCGATGAGGTTCGCACGATCGATTGGAATGTAACGGCTCGCACCGGGCATCCGTATGTCAAAAGATTCACTGAAGAACGCCAGCTTACCGTGATTTTGTCAGTGGATTGCTCGCAATCCACTGCGTTTGGATCGGTCAAACGATCGAAACATCAGCTTGCCTGCGAAGTCGGCGCGGTGCTGACACTTGCAGCCGGACGGAATAATGATCGGGTTGGATTGCAGGTGTATGGATCGGAACATCTCAGTGATGTCGAATCATTCCACCTCAGGCCTTCAAAGGGCAAGAAACATGCCCGGCGGATTATTCGCGAGTTGATTGACGCATCGCCCGGTCAATCACAGTTCAACCTCAGCGATGCACTGCGTGAGCTTGGACGCACGCATCGTCGGCGGGCGATCATGTTCGTGATGTCAGACTTCCTCTCGGGGCTCAACAATGCTGGCGAGCCCGACTGGGCGAAGCCCTTGCGGATGCTCGCTCAGAAACATGAGATTGTGGCGATCCAGCTCACGGACCCCCTTGAGTTTGAGCTCCCCAAAGCTGGGCTGATCCGGATGCACGATCCGATGACTGGCAAACGATTTACCGTCGACACCGCATCAAGGCGTGTGCGTGATCGGTATCACCAACAAGCGATGCGCGAGCAAGCGGTGATTACACAGACATTGAGCAAGGCACGGGTAGACCGGATCGAACTTGGGACCGATCGGAACTATGTCGATGATCTGGTGCGGTATTTTCATCAACGGGAGATGCACAGACGATGAGCCGAGTTGTCTCGATGATGCTTCTTTGGGCAGGGTTGGTAGCCATGCTTCTTATGGGGTGCTCGCGTGCACCGATCCAAACGCCGACCGATGGGCTCGAAACCCAGATTACGGATCCGCAAAGTGGGGTGATCCTCCGCATGTCTATTGATCGCACGGAAATTACTGCTGCGGATCGGCTGGCTTTGGATATTGAGCTCGAATGGGCATTGCCTGCGCGTGCCTCTTTGATTGAGCCTGACTGGTCTGCATCAGAGTGGACGCTGGTCGAGCAGCATGGCGAGCCTGCGAAATTGACGGACTCGGGGTTTGTTGTGCGTTCGACTTACCTGATCGAACCCTTTCTCCCGGGGCCATACACGACTCCCGTCTTTGGCGCCCAGGTTTTTCCTACACCAGACGCTGAGCCTTACCCAATTGAATCGATGACGATGGATGTACAGGTTCGGTCAGTGCTCGATGACCAAAATGCAGGCGAACTTGCTCCGGCAAACGGGCTGGTGGATCCCACCGCCCTCGCCCCCACCAGGTTTCAGTCCACCGGGTGGGTTTATGCCTTGGTTGTCGTGGTGGCGGGGATTGCGGGTGTGATCATCTGGAAGCTGACGCGCTCTTCGGGGGATGGTGCTCGGTCCTCATCGGTTTATGCCCAGCTCGAGCATGTCGCCAAGGGGCGTGAAGCATCGGACACTGAAGCCTACAACACACTTTACCATGCGTTTACTCGGCTCGACGAGCGGCTGCAGCAGACCAGTGAAATCCGAGCAATGATCGAGCAGTGCGAGCGAGCGAGGTTCTCCGCAGGTGATGTGAGCACACTCGATCCACAGGTGATGGCCCGGCACACGCTCGAGCTTCTCGGTGTTTCGCCGAGCACAGCACCAAATACGACGAGGGGGGCTGCATGAATTGGCAGTTTGCCTATCCTTGGGTGCTTTTCTTCGGGTTGGCGGTTCCGCTGATCTGGGCCGTACAGGTAATTTTGTTTTCGCGTCGTCGGGGGATGATGTCTTCGGTGCCTTCACGGGTGGCTGCTGCGGGTTCGTCGGTGCGGACATTGACGGCGTGGATTCCGACTGCCATCATTTCGGCGGGGATTTTTTCGCTCATCATCGCCCTTGCTCGGCCGCAGGAAATTATTGGTAATACCAAGACCTCCCGCGATGCGATTGCAATTGAACTTGTGGTTGACCGATCCGGTTCGATGGATGAAAAAGTAAACTTTGATGGGCAACGGATAACTCGGCTTGATGCGGTCAAGCGGGTTGTTGAGCGGTTTGTTGTCGGTGATGGTGATCTGCTCAAAGGGCGCGAGGGTGATCTGCTTGGGTTGATCGTGTTTGGAACATTTGCCGACACCCTGATGCCTTTGACTCAATCGCACGAGGCGCTCGTCGAAGCGCTCCGGCGGGTTGAGCTGCCCACCATCGAACGCGAGCGTTCAACCGCAATTGGTGACGCGTTGATGCTTGCGATTGCCCGGCTCAAAGCGACCGAGGATGCGATGCGCAACGAGATGGATGATTCGGAGTTTAAACTTAAGAGCAAAGCGGTGATTTTATTGACTGATGGCGAGAACCGGGCGGGGACTTATTCGCCTCAGCAGGCTGCCGGATTGGCCAAAGACTGGGGAATCAAGGTCTATATCATCGGAATCCGAGGCGGAACGAGTGTCAATAGCCTGTTCTTTGGCGGACGGATGCAAGAGGTCAACGACAAGCGGATGAAAGCCGTTGCGGAGTATACTGGAGGGCAATACTGGGGCGTCGATCAGATCGGTGATCTGGATCAGGTCTATGCCCAGATTGACGAGCTCGAGCGGTCCACCATCCAGGTTTCGGAATCGACGAGCTATCGCGAGCTTTACTTACCATTTGCAGTTTTCGGATTGCTGAGTTATGTGTTTGCTTCGCTGCTCAAGGCGATGGTGTATCGGAGTGTGCTATGACCGAATCTGTGCGCACAGTCGCAACGATCGACTTAACCCAATGGCTTGGGCATGATTGGCAATTTGCCAATGCGCACTGGCTGAACTTGCTCTGGGGCGCTCCGGCGATTGGACTGATTCTCTTGTTCTTTTCTTCGCGATTGAATAAGGCGCAGAAACTCGTCGCCGACGAAGGCATGATCGACACACTCGCTGGCCCCCGGCGGCGGTGGAACAGCTATACGCACGCTGGACTGGTAATGATGGGGATTGCAGCGATGGTGGTGGCGATCGCGGGGCCTGAGTCTGATCCACGCAAGGTCGAAGTGGAGTCGCGCGGGCGTGATGTGGTATTTTTGGTGGATGTTTCTCGTTCGATGCTGGCGCGTGATGTGGCGCCGAATCGGCTTGAAAAATCGAAGCTTTGGATTGCTGATCTTGTCGATGAGCTTGGAAATGATCGTGTTGGGCTTGTTGGGTTTGCGGGATCGTCGTCAGTGCTTTCGCCTTTGACGACGGACCGATTGTTTTTCAAACTTGCGCTCGAGGAGCTCAGCCCTGAATCGGTGCTCGTTGGTGGAACCAATATTGGCGATGCAATCCGCAAGACGATGGATATGGTTTTTGTCGGTTCGGATGAGGAAATCCCGGGCAACTTCCGCGATATCGTGTTGATCTCCGATGGCGAAGATCAGGAGAGTTTGCCTGTCGAGGCGGCACGGGCTGCAGGAGCCAAGGGTGTGCGGATTATTGCAATTGGGATCGGATCGGACAAAGGTGCACTCGTTCCATGGGACGAAGATTCATCAACACCAAGATCGCAGCAAGTCGAGTCCAAGCTCGAAAGCGGCACCTTGCGGAGCATTGCAGCTGCTTCCCCCGGTGGAGTTTATCTTGAGGTGGGGACGGGAACAATTGATCTTGGGCAGGTTTATCACGATCTCATTGCCTCGGCAGATCAACACTCCATTGAAACCACAACTCAAGTTCAATGCACCCAGCGGTTCATGCTTTTCCTTGCTGCCGGGTTGGTGTGCATTGTTTTTGATATGGTGTTGGTCCCTGTTGGTCCGCGGAGGGCATTGGTATGATCCCTGTTGTGTTGTTTTCTGTGTTGATGCTTGCCCAGCCGACAGATGGGCAGGCTTTGGTACCTGTAATGGATGTCCAGATTGCTCGCTCGCGGATTGCCGAGGTGATTGTGGACGCAACACCCTCCGATCATCGGCTTCAAACGCTTCGGGATGTCGTCGAGCGATGCGAAGATTTGGGCCTTGTCTCGGTGGCGCAGTATAACCTGGGCACAACGCTGATTGACCTTGCCCAAGAGGAGCCCGAGCGTCTTGACGAAGCGATCAAGTTTTTCCGCGATGCCGACCGCACCGCTTTAGCGTCTCAGATCAAGTCCAAAGCCCGGTTCAACCTTGGGCATGCCTATTACCAAATCGCACAACGAGTATCGGATGATGCAACACAGAGCTCGCCTGGTGATCTGGAGAGGATGGTCGAATCACTCAAGGGCAAAATCGAACACTTGAAAGATGCTGCGGGTGCATTTCGGTCGGTGATGGAGGTTGATCCGAGCAATACCCATGCTCCGGGTAATGTCGAGCGGGTTCGGCGAGAGATCAAAGAGCTTCAAGATCAAATCGAAGCTCTCGAGCAAATGATCGAACAACAGAAAGAACAACAACGACAAGAACAACAACAAAGGCAAGAAATTGCTGACCAATTGAGCGAGTTGGCCCAGGAGCAACAGGCGCAGGCAGAAGCGACGGCTTCGAGCCCGCCTGAGAATGCTCAAGAACAAGAACAACAGAGCCAAGCCCAGCAAGAACTCAGCAACAAGACCGACATTGCGAACGAAGAAGTTTCGCAGCAACAAGGCGCTGAAGAGGCCCTTGAGAAACTCAAAGAGGCCCAAGACGCCCAGCAGCGTGCCCAAGAGGCGATCGAGGCGGGCGACCAAGAACAGGCGGCCAAGGAACAGGAAAAGGCTGCCCAGGCTTTGCAAGAAGCAGCCCAGCAGATGCAGGAGCTGGCAGATCAGGGGAACGAAAAAAACAAGCAGGGGGATGAATCCGAGCAAGGCAAGCAAGGTGAGCAAGGCGAGGACGAAGAACAAGAGGGCAATCCTGAGGATCAAGCAGATGAAGGACAGGGCGATGAAATCAGCGAGATCGCCAAGGAGCTGCTCGACAAGGAACGCCGGGAGCGTGAACGACGCCAGGCGTATCGGGCCACCGGACGCCCGATCAAGGTGGAAAAGGATTGGTAATGAGCATGACGAATATCAACATGGTGCATATCAAAGGCATGCTCCGCACGGCTGCTTTGGTGATCGTGATGATGACTTCACCGTTCCACGCCCATGCCCAAAGCGACTCGATTACAATCCATGCCGAGGTCTCTCGCACACGGGTGTATGTTGGTGATGAGCTCACCTATCAGGTGATTATCCGTGGTGCCAATAATCCGCCGACACCTGATGTTGAGTTTCCCGATTCCGTCCGCGTACGGTATCAGGGGCGATCAAACCAAGCTTTTACTTCCACACGGGTGATTAACGGGCGAAGCCGAACCGTGACCGATCGTCGCTATAGTTACCAATACACGCTGACCGCAATCGACTCGGGCGAGCTCACCATCCCCGCACCGAGCATTGAGATTGATGGACAGCGATATGTCGGCCCACCAACGACCTTCGAGTCACTCTTTCCAGCTGAAGTTGAAACGGACGAGATGACGATTTCAATTGAGCGTAATGAGTTGTATCTCAATGAGACGGTGATTGTTGAGTGCAGCTGGTGGATTGGCGAACAGACTTCAGGACCGAGTTTCTCATCATCAAATCTTCCTCGATCATTTCGAATCACTGGGCTTGAGCCGACTTCGAGGGGGCGAGATCAAATATCCTTCGAGCTCAATGGGCAGCAGATGCTCGGCGTCATCAGCACCGACTCAAGCGACCCCTTCGGAAGAATCAAATTACTTTTTCGGTTCAGCATCACCCCCACCGAGGTTGGCACTTTTGATCTGGGCCCGATCCGTGCAGTGTTTACACGCCAGTCCAACAGCAGACAGGGATACAAGGCATATATTGAATCCAACACTGAACGGATCACGGTGAGGAATGTCCCAGCGGAAGGCCGCCCCAAGGGGTATGCCGGGGCGATGGGTGCGTATCAACTCAAAGCCCAAGCTTCGAATACCGTGGTCAATGTCGGCGATCCGATCGTGCTTACGCTCAAGATTTCGGCGCCCGAGCCCATGATCGGGGTTGATGAGGCACCTGATCTTTCAAACGATCCTCGTTTTACTGATCGGTTCAAAATATCTTCCGATGGCTGGCGCGAGCTTCGTCCTCGTCAGCGCGGGCAACGGGTTTACGAAACGACCATCCGTGCCCTCAATGAACATGTCGATCAAATCCCTCCGATTGAGTTGCCTTCGTTCAATCCCACAGCCAAATCGTACCGAATTTACAAATCCAACCCAATCGACCTCGTTGTCCATCCTGTCCAAGAGCTTACGCTCTCGGATGCAATCATCACTGGTGATACTGCCCCTCGAACGCCTCAGCCTCAGGCAGTAGAGCGCACCGAGTTGACCAACGCGATGCTGGGGCTCTGGGCACATGATACAGCCGACGATATCTTGGCTCAGGATGGTTTCTCCATCGTCGAAACGATCATGCATCCCGGGTGGATCGCCGTCATTGCATCAGGCCCTGCTCTGTTCTCCTTTTCGCTGATCATCGTTATGGCCCGTGGCGCATCGGACCCACAAGGACGGGCGTTGCAAAATGCTTGGAAACGCAGCAGGTCCCTCGCTCGGCAAGGCAAGCACGCTCAGGCTTTCCGGGCCTACCTCGCTGGCGTTTTGGAGATCAACGAAGATGCGGTGGTTGCGGAGGATGCCCGTAGGCTTCCGGTCGACAAGGCCGATGCGGATCGTATCGCAGAACTCATCGCCGACGAAGAGCACGAATACGGCGCCGAACACAATCATCAAGCGCCCCACGCCAGCGATCTTCCCCAAGGTTTGCTCAAGGGGGTGCATACTCAAGTCAAACACCATCGGAGGGCCCGGTCATGATGCGCTCTTTTTTACTCGCACTTGTACTTGTTCTTGGTATTTTTGTGACAAGTGTCCAGGCGAATCAGCCCGGTGATGATCTCCAGCGTGCGCTCGATCGACTCGATGAGGGTACCGCGTTGTTCGAAGTTCACGATCCACAAAGCAGTATGGTGCTCGATGAAGCAGCCGCATTGCTGCGAGGGGTGATCCAAAAATATGGTGTCCATAGTCCCGGAATCTATCATGCTTTGGGCAATGCCTACATACTTCGTAATGACTTGGGACGCGCGGTGCTTGCCTATCGGCAAGGTGAGCAGCTCGATCCTACTGATCCTCGGTTGCGAAATTCGCTCAAACACGCCCGATCATTGGTAACAGTCCGCGTCGAACCCGACACAACCAACCAAATCTGGTCGACCCTCTTACTCTGGCGTGGATATATTCCTCGCACGGGACTCTGGTATGGCTTTGTTCTCCTCTTTACCCTTGGATGGTTTGCTTGGAGCGCCCGTATGCTTGAGTTTGGTTCGCGCAGACTTCGCACTGTGGGTACTTGGCTCATTGCCGGTTCACTGATCCCTGCGGGGATGCTCGGAACTGAATGGGCATGGCTCGAAGGATCGACTGCTGCGGTCATCACCGCTCCGCATGTCATCGCCCGCTCTGGCCCAGACGATACGATTTACGACCCAGTCTTCGCTGACGGATTGCAACCCGGCGTCGAAGCCTTGATTCTTGAAACTCGTGATGGATGGAATCGACTCGAACTTGCTGATGGCTCCCAATGCTGGGTGCCCGCAGCAAGTGTGGAGAAGGTGAACCGATGAAGGTAGCCAACACACGAGGTCACACCTAGAATCCGCCATACTCCTGCGGGTGTAGTTCAGTGGTAGAACGTCAGCTTCCCAAGCTGAATGTCGTCGGTTCGATCCCGATCACCCGCTTTGTTCATAAATCCGGCTGAGTCCGCGACTTACGGAAACCCGTCGGCCGACGGCGCAGCCCGAAACGCCCAAATCAGCGCGGTGCTACACCGCGCTCCAGCGTTCGGAGCCGCCCAATGAGCAAAATATCGTCACGCACACCCTCGTACCGTAAGCGTTCTGGATACGACCAGGCCATCGTCACACTCACGGATCGCGCCACCAAACGCCGACGCGACTACTGGCTCGGCGAGTACAACACGCCGGAGAGCCGAGAGCGATACCACCGGCTGGTTGCCGCGTGGGAAGCCAATGATCGCCGACACCCCGAACCAGAAGACGCGGGCATCGTTCCTGCACGCCGCGTTGATTCGGCACTTGACGACGACCGCCCCACCGTGGCGATGGTCATCGCGGCCGATCGACATCGAGTAACGCAAAGGCAAAGGCGACGCGATGAGCGTGTGGGTCTATCGACCAATCGAGCACAAGAACCAGTTCCGCGGCGTCGAACGCGCCATTGTGCTGACCTGCCTTCCAAATACATCCATTCTGCGAGAATATTCGCGTAAAGAATGAACTAACAGGCCACTAAGAAACTATCTCAAAACGGTCAATCGTTGAAGTCTTCTGTACCAGATCAGGATACAAGCGAGTTTGATCGAAGCGAGGTCGTTCGATGACTTCTTCG
>JALSHH010000052.1 GCA_026982335.1 Phycisphaerales bacterium | reverse complement strand
CTCAGTTTGTTGATGATCTGTTCTGCTGAATGCCGTTTTCTGGCCATGTCTTCCTGCCTTCCAAATACGCCCATTCTACGAGGATACTCGCATAAAGAATGGACTAGGATTTGGGGGGCAGGTCAGTTGTTTGTGAGTGATTTTTTGTTTTTTCGATACAAGTTCGAGGGGTTCCATGTTCCGTATTCAGATACCGTTCACCCATCAGTGATCGGATCTATTCTTTGGGTCGTATTTGTTTCGACTATTGGTGTCGCTCTTGCTCGCTCATTTCCGCTTTGGGGCTCATCGATCACGATGCGCAATACACCAGAGCGGGATCGCAACCGGATGAGAACGGCATGGAAGGTAATGCTCAG
Source organism: Phycisphaerales bacterium (assembly GCA_026982335.1). GTDB lineage: Bacteria > Planctomycetota > Phycisphaerae > Phycisphaerales > UBA1924 > UBA1924. The sequence goes on along the minus strand of JALSHH010000052.1, from coordinate 7,482 downwards.
GCAAAAAAACCGAATGTCCATGAAATGGATGTGTGTCATCTGCGGGATCGGCTTCGCTGGAGCCTGGGTGGGGCTGCTGATTGATTGGATAATAAGTGAGATTAGGGAGTACAAATCCATGCACAGTTTGACTCCCAATCTCCTGTGGACTACACCTCGTCCAGTTGTTGGATGGTTTACAGGTACAGACATATTTTGGATATTGCTTGTAATCTTCGCGATCTGTTATTTTTCAATCATCCGCCCAGCTCGCATTCGAATTGCTCGTTCCAGATTTATCGCCAAACGCTGGTGTCGATCTTGTGGCTACCCGGTTGCAAAGATTTCCAACACGGATCAGGCTCCTCGATGCCCCGAGTGCGGAGCCAATGCCCATTGATCTGGTCCTGAATATTTTTCGTCCTCGCTCATTTTCTCTTTCTCTCCCGAGGGCGAGCCCTTCTTCTCGAGTGATGCTGCTTGTTCTTTATCGGACACGATAACTAACCGCTCATTCTGCGCTATGCTTTATCAAGGCCGGGAATAGAACACCCGTCATATCCGTTTTCACACTGAAGAGAAAGGGCAGGCAACCAGTTGGAGCGACAGAAGTTCGAACAGCTTGCCCTTGAGCATCTCGATGCGGTGTATCGGATGGCGCTTCATCTCTCGCGTCGGCCTGAGGAGGCGGACGAGTTGGTTCAGGAAGTTTATGCGCGGGCATTTCGCCCTCAGACCATCGAGCGGTTTGAGGATAAGAGTGCTCCTGATGATCCGACTTCCGGGTCTGGAGGCATGCGGTCGTGGTTGTTTGCGATCTGCCACAATGTTTTCTATACCCGGATCAAGAGGCAGGCTCGTCAGCCGATGGCGGTCGAGGAGTTCTTCGATGAGTCTTCGAGCGAGACCTTGCCCGATGAGGTTCCTCCGGTGTGGGACCGGCGGGATCTCGATTGGGAGCATGTCGATGGCCGATTAAAGTCGGCGATTGAGGATTTGAAAGACGAGTATCGCGAGGTACTCATGTTGTGGGGCGTTGATGGGCTCAAGTATCGCGAGATTGCCGAGATTGTCGAGGTCCCCATTGGCACCGTCATGAGCCGACTCCACCGGGCACGCAAACTGCTCGCTGACAGTCTGATGAGCGACGAGTCGGTTGTTGATGATCTTGGGCTTCGGCTTTTGTCATCGGAACCGAATAAAGGTATGAAAGGTTGACCCTGCGGGGATTGAGGAATAAGCAACGACCATGACCAGCGACCAGCACCATCCCGAGCACGCACAGGAAAACGGGCAGCCGATGAACATCGCTGCATTGTTGCGCGCCGCTGCCGATGGCGAGCTTACTGAGTGTCAATGCGAGCAGCTCGAAGCGCACTGTGCTCAGTGCGAAGATGCCGAGTGTCAAATTGCCTTTGAAAAGGCGCTCAGGGCATGTTGTGGGCGAGCGATGGGCGAACCGTGTTGTCCAGAGGCATTGCGGGACAAGATTGTCGCTATGGCTGGGGCATCGGTTGAAGATGATGACGATGATGATGACGCTCGTCGGGTTGCTCGGTCCAACGAGCGTACTCGTGATCGACATTTTTGGATTCGGTCGCCGATGATGAGCGCTGCTGCAGCGTTGTTGATTCTTGTTGCAGGTGCATTGGTTTGGCAAAGTGCATCATTTACGAATCGCAATACCCCGAATCATTTCACTCCGACACAGACGAGTTATTTCAACCGGATCAGTGATTTTGCAGTTCGCGAGCATGCTCGGTGTTGTGATGATGGGATTGCCAAGGGCAAGCTCGTTAAACTTGATATCCACGAAGTGACGGAATATTTCAGTCAGGCATTCGGGAGCCGGGTGATTGTGCCGGATATGGAGCGGGTTGCAGGCCAGATCAGATTCTTTGGTGGTGGGGATTGCCATGTTCCTTCAACGGATCGCTCAGGACACCTTCGATTCGATGTCATTAGTCCCGATGGAGAGCGCATCTCGTTGAGTTTGTTCGTCTCACCTGATCCGGGGTTGCTTCCGATGGAAGAGGGATTGATTTATGAGTTGGAATCTGAGGTTTGCGCAGCTGCGGGGACCCGGCTTTTTGCATGGGTCCGCGATGGGATTCAATACCTCTTTGTCTCCGAAGCTTCCGACGAGATGTGTGCCCAGGTGCGTGGGTTGATGCAGGCGCCGACCACTTTTGGCAGCTTGTAGCCGATCTTGACCCAATCGATATCTCTTTGCAATCTCTTTGGAACCTCTGATCTCGGTCTGGATCGGGTGTTTTTTGCCTCAAAGTGAAGATTCGATGTGCCCAACCACGAGAATCTATGAACCGATCGACCGTTGAGCCGAGTATGATAGAGATGCACGAAGGAGTGTTCCATGCTTGTACCGATCCTAGCCCATAGACGAATCAGAACCACCATTTTTACCGGGGTAGCCCTCATCGCTTTGTGCAGCCCGGCCTATGCCCAAGACGCCCTCGGGCAGGGCAATGCGCTCGATGCCAACACCGGTCAGCGCGGACGGACAAACTACCAACGCCCGAGCTTTACCAATGAGCTCAGTTTTCGAAATGCAATCGCAACAGGCAATGCGCCTGGAGGGTTGAGTTTTCGGGGTGATCTGGGGTATCGAGCAGCGGGCGAGTTTTCCGGCGAGCTTGGTTCTGATGCACTCTTTGCTTATCGACGCGATTCGCTTTATTCAGGGCTCGCCGGGATGGGCATTCGGGGGACCGATGCGATTCAGTATCAGTTTGCATTGACGACCGGGGCGGCGCCGCCGAGGAATCTGACCGGGAACCTTTCGCTTGCCCGCGATCGTTATTACGATCCGGGCGGATTTAACCCTCGTTCCTCCTCAAGGGCAGCAGGACGAAACTCGGGGCTTAACACGGGGATCGGGTTTGATCAAGATGCGGTCGACCATGACCTGCGGGGCAAAGAGCTCGCGGTGCCCGTCCCCGGATTAGACACACCAAGTGGGTTCGAGCCGTCGAGCTCGATGCTTGGATCGTTGCGATCCGCATCGACCTACGCCACCACTTCGAGTCTACAGCCTGCGCTGCTCTCGGTTTATACCCAAGGCATCGACGAGCGACCCATTGGATTGATCGCGTCACCCTTGCTTGGGATCACCACCACCCCGATGGCCCGAGAAGATCGGGAGGTCAATCCGCTCGTTGCCGGCCCGTCCAACGCCAATCCGACCAATCCCAACGCGCCGGAGAGGATTGGATCGGCCAAGTTGACCACTTCGTATGATGCGCTTGTCGAACAGATGCGCGAGCATGTCCAGGCGATGCGTGAGCGAAATGAGCAACCGGGCATGTCCACGATTGATCCGGACGAATCCAACGATTCTTGGCTTATTCGGCAGATGCAAGATTTGCGTGAAAAACTTTACGGTGTCAAGCCTGCCAATGAGCATGATCCGAACGCTGCGGATCAGAACGAATCCAACGAGCTGGATCCAAGCGATCCGGATGGGAACTCGCAGCCCGATTCGTTCAATACCATTCCAACCAAACCAGATGGGCCTCTTTCACAAGTGCTCGAGGATGCGCTCAGAGGGATCAGTTCAGATCCGACAGGGGTTGAGCTCTACGACCCGACGGCGATGGCCATTGATCCCGAGACGCTCGAAGTTCTTCGCGGGGCAGCAGCCAACGAAGTTGATCGGCTACTTGACTCTGGTGCAAGCCAACGCGATGTTTATGCCGAGCATATGCTTGCGGGGCAACGGTTAATTGCTCAAGGGCGGTATTTTGACGCTGAAGAGCGTTTTACACACGCTTTGTCAATTAAGCCCGGAGATATTCCTTCTCAGCTTGGCAGGCTTCATGCACAGATTGGTGCCGGGATGGTGCTGAGTGCTGCGGTGAATCTTCAATCGCTTTTTTCGATGTATCCCGAGGTTGTCGCATCACGATATACCGGCAAGCTTTTGCCTGATGCAAAGCGCATTGAATCCTTGATGGTTCGACTCAAAGAGCGCTCGGGGATCCAAGGTCCGGAGCATTCGATGCGCATGCTTGAGAGTAACCAGATTCAGGTTTCGTCTGCAATTCTCTTGGCCTATCTCGGATATCAGGTGAACGATCAGGATGCATTGGTTCGTGGGTTGGCGATGGTTCACAAGGTTGGGAGCGATATTGATCGTCGATTCGCAAGCCTGCTTACACAAGTCTGGATCATTGAGGAGCAACCTGAGACAGATTCATCAGGAGCACAGGACGCAGACTGAATATTACATTTATGAATGATACTCCAACTGATCTTGGCCGTCCAAAGGGGCACTCGCTGCGTGATTACTGGACCACGGGCACGATTTCTTCATTGTGCGAATCGCTTACTGAGCTTGGGCATATTCGGATCGAACTTCGTGATGAGCGTCGGATTGTTCTCGATGCGTCTTCATTTGACGCGAGGCAGGTTTCTGCCGACCCTATTCCTGATGGCGCAGTGGTTGTTCCTATTACCATTGGTGATGAGTCCATCGGATATGTCGTTGTTTATCCTAATACAGATCGTATTCAGAGCGATGAGGCCTATGGGCTGATCAAACGCATCGGCGAGCTTATTGCCATGACGGCTTCGGAGATGTGCTCGGATGTTTCTGAGCTTAGGCTTCATATCAGCGAAATCGCGGTGCTTTACAAACTCTCTTCGCTGTTGGTGCAGGGGGGACGGGTCAACGACACCCTCGAACTTGCCCTTGAGCTTGCTCTCGAGGTGCTCGGGCTCGATGCGGGAGCGATTATGCTCTTGCCTGAGGATTCACCTGGGATTGGGCACAGGGAGATTGAAAATGAACTCCGACGATCAGCTTCGACGGGGTTGAGCGAAGGGTGGCTTGGTAACCCAACCCCTTTATCAAAGGACCGGGTTTTTGATCGTCAAAGTCTCGCAGGCGAAGTGGTGACCTCATGTAACTTGCCTGATGATCCGCGTGTGCTCGTGCCCGATGAGTGTCGGGCGGAGGGGCTCATTGCTTTTATGGGTACCGGATTGGTTTTTAATGAGCGCCCCATTGGCGTGATTCGGCTTTATGCCAAATCGGCGCGTGAGTTTTCGCTTGCCGAACGGCGTCTGGTCCGCTCGGTTGCCGAATCGGCCGCTGCTGCTGTTGAGCAGGCCCGGTTGCTCAAGTTCCAAGCCCGCGAGCGCCGCATGCACCGCTCGCTTAGGATTGCTGGGGAAGTGCAGAAACGGATGCTCCCCGAAATCATTCCACAGTTCGAAGGTATTGAACTTGCAGCAGGGTATCGTCCAAGCCAAGAGATTGGAGGGGATTTCTATGATCTTTTCGCTGTCCGCGGACAGCTTGGGATTCTTGTCGGAGATGTCGTAGGCAAAGGGGTCGTGGCGGGGCTTTTGATGAGTGCTGTTCGCGCGACGCTTCGGGCCTATTCCGAGATTTCTGATGATCTCTCGCAGGTGATGATTCGGACCAATGATGCGGTTTGTCGAGATACAACGGTCTCGGAGTTTATTACCATTTGGTATGCGATGATTGAACCCGAATCATTGCTGATGCGTTATGTTGTTGCAGGGCACGAGCAGCCGATGCTTGTGCGTAAAGATCGCGACGGGTGGAAGATACACATACTCGAAGGTGCTGGTTTGGTTGTGGGGGTGATCGCAGGCGAGTTGTATACGATGTATACTGTTCAGCTTCATCCGGGTGATTTTCTTGTTGCCTATACAGATGGGATTACCGATGCGGTGAATTTCGATCTTGAACGATTCCGCAAGCCTCGGCTTGAAGCGTCTATTCTTGAATACCTTGATGAGTTTCCTGACGCCAGCGCAGATGATGTACTCAAGCGGATCTTTTGGTCAATGCGCCAGTTTGTCGGTTTGCAGAACCAAGCAGATGATGAAACACTGGTGGTGGTGAAGATCAAGGGTGTTGCTCAAGTGTTGTAATAAGGGTCCCGTTCGGAGGGGAGTAACTCAGGGGGTATGAAGCAAGTGTGGCGAGGTGCATCAAAGGGGGCGATTGCTAAGGTGTTGGGTTGGGTGTTCGGTCGAATTCGCTTCGGTTGACTGCGGGAGGGGAATGGTCAGATTTGATTTTGCTCGCTTTGGGGTCGCCATGAAAATATGGATCGCGGGGTGATGGGCGGAAGAGAAGCCGATCGACACCGATGGCTCCTGATCCCAGAAAGAATACCGCGCCCGACATGGCCAATAGCGCGAGTTGCCAGAACAGGTGTGTGTATGTGCCCGGAGCCCACGGGTTGTCCGCAAAGGGGATAAACCCGAAGAAGGCATTGTTCGATTGGATCACGGCGGGCCCGAACTGGGTCATCCACAACGCCACGAGCATGATGCTCAGCGTGCCCAAAGCGCTGATCCGGGTCAGGAACCCCAAGAGTAAGAACACGCCCGCAACAAGCTCGGTGATTGCAACCGTCCACGCCATGAGCTTTGGCCAAGGCTTTGAAGCCAAAGCTGCGGGCATGATTGGGTTGATAGGATTGGAATCGGCGGTGAGCCCGGGGTCGGCTGCTTTGGAGATCATCAGGGCAATGGAAGAGAGCCCTTTGACTTGCATCGGTTCGGGGAAGTCCGAAGCCGAGTAGGTTGTGCTGGCGTATTGAACCGATTGGAACCGGACTTTTTGCTCATCAGCCTGATCGCTTGCTTCAGGCTCGTCAGTTGGCGCGTTGGAGGATTCGAGTTGATCTTCGATCATCTCGATGATGTCATTGGCCTGTTCGTCGAGATCGCTGGCAGGGGTGGCTGGTTCGGTGGGTACTGGCTCAGTGGATTCGGATGATTCCGTTGGTTGAGGAGTTTTCTCTGGTATCGTGACCGGTGGCGGGGTGGTCGGCATGATGCCGATGTTGGCCAATCGTGCTGCATCGTCGCCGACGACGGAATAAGTGCCCACGAGTTTTCCAGTGCCCGCCCAGAGGAAGGTGATCCCCAGAATCAGTCTGAGAAAGAGGCTTGGCAATGTCAGGGCAACCTGATCGCGCAACCGCATGGGTGGTTCTCCTGTTCGCGCACTTGTCGTCCCCATATCGACGACTGATCCCTACAATACTCGATATCGCAGCCTCGAGGGCGAGGTATCTTCTGCTTTGATCGGCAAAGATGGGGAAAATGCGCCAATCATGCCGATTCCACCGATAGATCGGGCTCAGGCCGGGTCTAGGTCTCTAGAATCCTCTCTTCTCCCCTCACGCTGCGGATGTGGCGGAACTGGCAGACGCGTTAGATTTAGGTTCTAGTGGGGCAACCCGTGCAGGTTCGATTCCTGTCATCCGCATTTGATCCCTCGCGCATGTTTGACGGGAGGATTGACAAAAAACGCCCGGAGCAGATGCTCCGGGCGTTTTGGTGATGGGGGGCTTGGCTTGTGGAGAGGCTATGGGCAGCCTGCGTTGAATGCGCTGAGGAAAGCCGAGATATCGAAGAAGTTGAAGGTGCCATCATCATTGAAGTCGGCAATGGGATCTTGGTTGTTAAAGGCGTCGAGGAAGGCGGAGATATCGA
>JALSHH010000051.1 GCA_026982335.1 Phycisphaerales bacterium | reverse complement strand
TTATCTCTTGCAAGACAAGGAGGGGGGGGGTACACTCCCTTGAAAGGGGTTGTTTTGCTATGAAATTAGTTATGGCTATTTTAGGGTGTATGTATTCCGTCGCACTTGGGCAAGTGCCAGTTGCTCCGCCGGTCGCAGTGCCAGCCACAAGTTGTCCGCAGAATTGCATTCCGACTGAGGCAGATTCCTGCTGTGATGCAAGAGTTCTGACATGTGCGAGGACAGACTTTGGCCCATATCTTTCCAACACCGGCACACTGACATTGTTGACACAAAGAATAGAGTGTGAAAACTGCTTTTCATGTTGTCCGTGTTGTCCGGTATTGCTGTTTGGCGGTGAGCATGCAGCGGGAGAGGATTGTTGTGACTGTTCTGAAATTCCAAGTGCAACCTGCCAATTCTCGATTTCCTTGACGCACACAGAAACTGCAACCGTGACTTTGTCGACCACTTTGGAGGCAACAGCTGGTGCAGCTGCTGTCGCATCTATAAAAACGGCGCTAGAGACAAAATTGGGTATTGCCGTAACGAGGACATACGGCTTCATAGGGACTTGTGGATGGACTCCTCTTGGTGCATGTGCAGACGGCTTATGGAAAGAAGCATTCATGGAGTTCACTTCGGGAAGAGTAGCTCAGATGGATCACGAGTGGAGTTCAAGTGGAATTTGGGTGACGGATTGTTGGATAGGATCGTGTCCTCTTGCTGGATCTCTTTGGAACATCTCATTTTGCGTTTCAGAGAGTTCGACGGCTTCGGGAGACCCCTATTCTAGGCAGAGTTGCGGAGACCCAACATTTTTATTGCCCTGTCCTGGGTAGTAAGGCAATGAAAAATTTACAAGAGGAGTGGTAATTATGAAACATGCAGCTTTACTTGTTTCCTTATTGACTTGCCTAAGTATTTCTTGTGGCGCGGCGATTTTCACTGTGGCTGTCGGAAAGGACAGTATGTTCATTGGGCAAGATGAAGACCCTTTGCTTGCAGTGCTAAATGAGTATTCAGATTTTCTTTTGGACTTGCGTCAATCAGGTGAAGGTCTCACAGATGAGATCGCAGTCGTATGGATTGTAAGAATATCTGGTTTAGTGGAGGAGTCTTCTAATGTGTTGGTCATGCAATCTGGGTTGGTGACAGTTATGTCTCTGCACAATTGGATGGAGGAGTGGGAGCAGTCTGAGCAAGCTTGCCTTCAAGCAATACAAATTGCACTGGATGATTCGACACGGCTAATGCGATTGGGTGATCTTTTTGCTATTCAGAGCGCCATGGATATGGAGTCTGCAAGATTTGATGGCCTTGCCGGAAGGTGGAAAACTTTTGAGAAACTGGATGAGTTGTTTCACAATTATGTAAAAACAAATGGGCTCGGTCAGGTTGAGCCTTCAGCCTTTAATTTGTATCGGTGGGCAGTGGAAGAGAAAATTCGTGTACTTTTTGCCCAAGAAAAATACCTTGAGGCAGCGGCGCAAAGCGACTGTTTGCTTGAAATTTTTGGCAGCCCTTTATTAAGAACACGAAGTCCAATTGGGCGACATGTAATTCGACATTATCGATCTTTATCCGCCTCGATTAAGTTAGGGCAGGACGATGTTCTTGGTGCGATGGAGTCGCTCCGTCTTGGGGGAATTTTTTCGACAGATGTTGAAGATGCTGCTATGGCATACGGGCTCTCTGGTGGAATAAGTTTTTCGACAGCGAGCAAGTTCGTCATGAGTTTGAATTGGGATGAGTATGATGACCTAGACGCACTCGACCTTGCTGTTAGTCATGCACGAAGGGCAATGGAATATCTTCGTGATGAGAATGAAGGTTATTTGCAAGAAGGGCTTACTGTAATAGACAGTCATGATGTCGTTTTAGCATTTCTGTTGTTGGAAGAGGTCGTTTCGCCCATGCTAGAGAAAGAGCCCGGCTTGTTTGAGCGAGTTCCTTTGTCAATGCACTTGCCCTCGGAGAAGAAGAGTTTGCTGAAAATTGCCTCTAAATTATTAGTAGACTTCTTGGTTCTTGATGGGCAAAGTGAAACAGCATCGCAATATATTTTGCTGATGAAGGAAAAATTTGCAAATGTGAATCGTGATTGATGAAGCCGGGTCCCCCGACTCGCCTCGCAGGCGCAATCCAGGTTTTTTCCCTTGCTCACCCCCGAAAACCCATCCTCCTCCAATCGACTCCTTCGGAATCCCCGCCTACACTCCAGACCCCGATGTGAGACGGGTAAAGCGGACATCCCCAACCTGGGGCCGCCCCAACCTCATGCGGCAGCTGAACGGAGCATCCCCAATGGCAGACAAAACGGCAGACACTTACGCAATCATCGAAGAATCCGGAGGCCAGCGAAAGGTCACCGAAAATGAGAGTATCATCATCGATCTCTACAACGCGGGTGAATCTAAGGCAGGCGACACCATCACCATCGACAAGGTCCTCGTCGTAGGCACCGTCGGCGGCGATGCAGTTCTTGGTAGCCCCTATGTCAAAGGTGCGACTGTCACTCTCGAAATCACCGAGCCAATGTTCAAGGGCGACAAACTCTTTATCCACAAGTTCCGCACCAAGAGCACCTACCAACGCAAGACCGGGCATCGCCAACGCTACACCCGGGCCAAGGTCACCTCGATCAAAGCCTGACCAAAGCTGGATCTATTTCGAGCCCCACCTGCGTGTGATGGGGTTTTTGTGCGTTGGGATTATGATTCTTGAAGCCCTTCATCGCATCCAAATCCGTTTCAGGGTATCCTTGTTCCATAATGATCCAATACCATGACATCCTCCGAAGGGTTCTCGCTGAGGGCACTCCCTGCGACGACCGTACCGGCGTGGGCACCATCTCAATCTTCGGCCACCAATCCCGCTACTTCCTTGCCCCTGATTCTCCCGGCGCACGCGAAGCCTTCATCAAAGATGGCACCCAAGCCGGCTTCCCCGCAATCACCACCAAGAAACTCCACCTCCGCTCGATCATCCACGAGTTGTTGTGGTTTCTCAAAGGCGAAACCAACATCGCCTACCTCAAAGAAAACAATGTCCGTATCTGGGATGAATGGGCAGACGAGAACGGCGACCTGGGCCCAGTCTACGGCTCACAATGGCGATCATGGACCGCACCCGATGGCTCGACCATTGACCAAATCTCAAACCTTATCGACAATATCAAATCCAACCCAAACTCTCGAAGGCACATCGTGACGGCTTGGAATCCTGCCGAGATTGATCAGATGGCGCTGCCTGCCTGCCATTGTTTGTTTCAGTTTAATGTCCAACGCGCCACCGACGGCGGCCGTGACTTTCTCAACTGCCAACTCTACCAACGCTCCGCCGACCTCTTCCTCGGCGTCCCCTTCAACATCGCCTCGTATGCGTTGTTGACGATGATGATCGCTCAGGTGACCGGCTATCGCCCCGGCGCATTCATTCATACGCTGGCCGACGCCCACATCTACATCAACCACCTGCCTCAGGTTGACGAGCAACTCTCGCGAACCTGTCGCCCATTGCCGACGATGAAGATCAATCCCGCGGTCAAGAGCATCTTCGATTTCACGATCGACGATTTCGAGTTAGTCAATTACGACCCGCATCCACACATCAAGGGCACGGTCGCCGTCTAAGAAAGCCTTTCTGAAGGCAAGGGAAGGCAAGGGAAGGCAAGGGAAGGCCAAGGGGAGGCGTGGTGAGAAGCGTGGTCCATGTGGTGAAATCGTGCGCTGTTGGAATCACTCTTTGAGCATTTTTCCCCCACGCGCCTATGATGCACTTCCAAACATCACCATACCTTTCCTCAACAAATAAGGATCAAAGAGCCATGACCACCACCGCTTCCCCAATTACCCTCGTTGACGGCAAACTCTCGGTCCCCGCAAACCCAATCATCCCCTTCATTGAAGGCGACGGCATCGGGCGCGATATCTGGGCCGCCTCTGTTCGGGTCTTTGATGCAGCCGTCGAAAAGGCATACGCAGGCGATCGCAAAATCCACTGGCACGAAACACTCGCAGGCGAAAAAGCATTCAACGAAACCGGTGAATGGCTCCCCGAAAAAACGCTCAACGATTTCCGCCAATACCTCGTAGGAATCAAAGGCCCACTCACCACACCCGTCGGTGGCGGCATCCGATCCCTCAATGTCGCACTCCGCCAAGTCCTCGACCTCTACACCTGCCTGCGTCCAGTCCGCTGGTTCAATGGCGTGCCTTCACCTGTCAAACGCCCAGATCTCACCGACATGGTTATCTTCCGCGAAAACACCGAAGACATCTACGCCGGCATCGAGTTTGAGGAAGGTACCGAAGGCAATGCCAAGTTCAAGGCACTCCTCAAAGATAATTTCCCGGAGATGTTCAAAAAAATCCGCTTCCCTGACACCGCCGGGATCGGCCTCAAGCCAATCTCCAAAGAAGGCACCACCCGCATTGTCAAGGCGGCCATCCAATACGCCATCGACAATGACCGTGATTCGGTCACGCTCGTCCACAAGGGCAACATCATGAAGTTCACCGAAGGTGCTTTTATGGACTGGGGCTACGAAGTCGCCCAGGAAATGTTTGGTGCCACCCTCCTCGATGGCGGCCCGTGGTGCACCATGAAGAATCCAAAAACTGGCAAAACCATCATCATCAAAGATGTTATCGCCGACGCATTCCTCCAGCAAATCCTCACCCGCCCAGCGGATTATGATGTCGTCGCCACCATGAACCTTAACGGCGACTACATCTCCGACGCCCTCGCCGCCTGCGTCGGAGGCATCGGAATCGCACCCGGAGCCAACATCAACTACGACACCGGCACCGCCATCTTCGAAGCCACCCACGGCACAGCTCCAAAGTATGCTGACCAAGATAAGGTCAACCCGGGTTCAGTGATCTTGTCGGGCGAAATGATGTTTCGTCATATGGCCTGGATTGAGGCGGCTGAATTGATTATTAGGGGAATCAACGGTGCCATCGGTGCCAAGACTGTTACATACGACTTTGAACGCCAAATGGACGGCGCAATTTTACGAAAATGCTCCGAGTTCGCCGACGACATCATCAGCCATATGTAAGCATATTCACATCCGGGTGCCACTACTCGCCGTCTTCGGCGCAGTCGTGGCACTCACATCCCACTTTGCGTCCCTCTCTCCCAAAATCTCCAAAATCCCCAAATCAGTTTTTACCTCTTTCTCTCTCTCTCTCTCTCTCTCTCTTTCCATCTCCATCTTCTTCCCTCCCTAATCCCTACACTTCCACATGCCTTCAACTGCTCGCCCACACATCTTCGTCGCGACCCACCACAAGTCGGGCACGGTCTGGATGATAACGACCTTTCTTCGGATTGCAAAAGCGAACGGCTTCGCCTTCATCCACCTCAACACCGGCGAGTCCGGGTGGAACATCCGCCCGGATAAACTCGAATACCTCGAAGAGCAGCGAGCAATCGTTGAATCTCAATCTGATCTCCCTGCCATCGTCTTTGACTTTCACTCGGCGATTCCGGATCTCGCGGCTTGCAAAGCCGACCGCGGCGCATATGGGATCCACCTCATCCGCGATCCACGGGATATGCTGATCTCGGCAGTCCGGTTTCATCTTGTTTCGGGGGAGCAATGGCTTCATGAGCCCAACCCCCACTTTTCCGGACAGACTTACCAACAGAAACTCCAGTCCATGTCCACGCTCGAAGATCAACTCAAGTTCGAGATCGATCATCATATGGGTTGGACCATTCGCAAGATGCACGCATTCAACCGCCAAGATGTTTTTCGGGATGTGAAGTATGAGGATATGATTGTTGATACGGACATGATGCTGTTTCACCAGTTGCTCGTCGGGATGGGGTTTGTAGGGACGGAACTTGTTCGCTCACTCGGTGCCTATTGGCAGTCGTCAGTCTTTGGACAGATGAAAGAGGCTGCGGAATCGGGAACGCACAAACACATTCGCAACAGCCGACCGCAGCAATGGAAAACCCTGCTCAGGCCCGAGGCTTTGGAGTTGATCCAAGGTGCATTCGAGAAAGAGATCCTTGGTTTAGGATATGAACTCGGCTGAGTCAGTGGGCGGGTTCGAGCATTGGGTTGTGTTCAAAGCTGAGCGGTGCAATCCGAGCCAGTGCTCGACATCATCGGGAAAGACTGAGCGTAAAAACTCGTACTGAGGCTCAAGTTCTTTGAGCAGCTTGGCTCTAAGTGCGACGGGCATGGCGAGGGGCTTCCCCGAGAACACGCTTTTGGTCAGATCCGCTTTTGTGGTGGCACCGGGGAGCCCTACAAATGCAAGAATCTCGCTGAGGACTTTGCGAGGGTCTTCTCTGATTCCTTCATAGCGAAATAGCTTGAGCCGTCCGTGTCCGCACATTGATTGCCAGCGGCGAATCGAGTCTTTGTAGTTGGTGTACGCCATATATGGGCCAAGTGAGGCTTGTCCATTGAGCGTGTTTTTAAGATCGAACTTGAGGTGTCCGGTTTTGACATGCATCCTCATGTGCGACCAGATGCGGTCGATCGGGTCGCGGATGATGATGAGCACGCGAACATTGGGGTTGATGCTTATGGCGTGTCGTATTCCGCGAGTCGGCATGCTCATGTAGCAGGGGCATATCTCGCCACAGATATCGTTTTCACGAGCGAAGTCAAAGATGTTTTTATACCATTCATCGTTGATCGGTGTGCGGTCAATCTGATCGAGTTGAGCGAGTACCGCCTGCTCGTAATCTGTGCCGGTGTTCCGGGCATTGTGGAACTTTCGAGAGTTGCGGACTTGTTCGGCTCTGTGCATAGGCCCGAAGCGTTTGGCATCGGGTGAGTAGAGTTCTGAGAAATAGTGGAGCTCTTTGATCTTGGGGAGAAAGATTCCAGGGACTACGCTCAGAACATCGTAGAGCCAAGTAGTCGCAGCTTTCTGGGCGCCCACACAAAGAAAATCAGGGTAGCTGGTCATTGAAACTCCATCGATATACTGTCAAAGCAGAGTGTATCATATGCCTGAATCCGGCGGGCTGATACGAGGGCCAATTTTTCATTCTGGCATGGAATCTGACGGGTAGAGCCGAGCGAACTGGGCCCAGTAGGTCGGGTAGGTTTTTTCGACGCATTGCGGGTTGTCGATGGTGATGTTTGGTCTTCGCAGGGCGATGAGCGACAAGGCCATGGCCATGCGGTGGTCGTCGTAGGTGTCGAAGAGGATGGGATCGCAGCTTGGTGAGCAATCGACGCCTCGGTCTGGGGGGGTGATGGAGAGGGCGTCCTCGTCACCATTGAGGTTGTCTTCGACGAAGACGCCGAGTTTGCCGAGCTGGGTTTGGAGGGCGGCGATGCGATCGCATTCTTTGACGCGGAGGGTTTTCACACCTCGGATGATTGTTGTTCCAGGGGTGAAGGACGCGACGGCTGCCAGTGACATCACGGCATCGGGCATATCGCGCATGTCGCAGATGATGGGCGTAAGTTTGGTTTGGCCCTTGCATGCGAGGGTGTTATTGGCGTTGATGAGTGTGCAGCCCATCTGTTCGAGCAGGGTCGGGAACTGAGCGTCGCCTTGGGATGAATGGGAGGCAAGATCGAAACCTTCGACACGGAGGGTGGCTTTGGGAAGCAATGTACCCGCTGCCCACCAATAAGTCGCGCCCGAAGCATCGGGTTCAATGTCGAGATCGAAAGGGTTCAAGCCTGGGTGAATCTTGATGACTGACAAGTTCTCGGCGTGTTGAATTTGCACGCCGAGATGATCGAGCAGGTCGATGGTCATGCGGACATAGCTGGCGCTGGTGGTGCCATCGGGCATGGAGATGGTCAGCCCGTTATCGAGGAAGACGGCGATGAGCATCAGGGCGGTGATGAACTGGGAGGATTGGGTTGGGCCGATGGTGATTTGGTTGGCGGTGAGTTGATTGGGAGGCGTGATGCGCAGCGGTGGGCAGCCTTGGGTATTGAGGTATTCGATCGTCGCGCCGAGTTGTTCGAGCAGGGTGGCGAGCTGTCCGATGGGGCGCTGTTGCATGCGCTCGTTGCCAGTGATGGTGAGAGGGCGATCGGCGAGAAGTGCAGAGGCTGCGAGGAACCTTGTCGCGGTGCCGGCGTTGTTGAGATCGAGTGTGGAATGGGCCGGGTTGATTTTCCAGGTGCCTGCGGTGCCTGTGATTTTGAGTTTGGTGGGGTCGGATTGATCGACGCTCGCGCCGAGTTGGGCGATGGCTTCGAGCATTTTCGCCGCATCGTCGGCGTCGATCAGGGCATGGTTGAGGGTCGAGGTGCCGTCGCACAGGGCCGCGAGGAGGAGGGCGCGGTTGGTGATGGACTTTGAGCCTGGGGGGCGGATGGTGAGATCGAGGGGGGCTTTGCCGGGGGG
>JALSHH010000050.1 GCA_026982335.1 Phycisphaerales bacterium | reverse complement strand
TCTCAGTTTGTTGATGATCTGTTCTGCTGAATGCCGTTTTCTGGCCATGTCTTCCTGCCTTCCAAATACGCCCATTCTACGAGGATACTCGCATAAAGAATGGACTAGGATTTGGGGGGCAGGTCACTGACTCAAGCGACGAATATGCAACCAGTTGATCAGTGTATAGCAATCAATGCTGGCGGCAATTTTTCGCAACTTGATATGGATTTAGCTTATAAAGCTCGAGTTATCCAAGAGACAATGACAGTTTGGCTGTCGGTGGATATCTTAGATTCGCTGGATTTGACTGGTTGGAATGTTGGCGAGGAAATCCTTCGGACTTGTGGGCCGTGTACTCCAATGGATAGTACAAGATGGGGCGATTGGAGTGCGTGGACTTGTAGTGTAGGTCCGTTCTACATATCGAACGGGCAGTGTTTGTATGAGAATTGCACTAGGACGCGAACAGGCAGACGGGTCGTTATCACTGAAGCATGTGCATTTATTAGGACTTTTCCTACGCAGACTCAAACCGAACCCGAAATAACGGTGCCGCAGGTGGACGGTGTGTGCCCAAACAGTCCTTAATTTAGAACGCTGGATATTCGCAGAAATGTGGATATCTATCTTGCAATTGGAGTATGTATGAGAAACAATTTTTTCAAGACGAACCTGTATACATTAGGTACACTTGCAATAGTTGTGGCAGGGTTTGCATCGTATTCGTTCATCGCATCTCGCAGTGTGCAGCAGGATTTGAGGAACTGGCTTACAACTAGGCTCCACAACGAAAGTTTGTCCCCCAAACCTGGAGAGCCGGGGTATCCACCCAAAGGGTCTATCAGATTACCCGCGAATATCGAAGTTGTCTCAGTTTGGTCACCGGAAGGCGTGTTTAATCAGTATTCTGATCAGGATACCTATCCCGAGGTAGTTGTCCGTTCGATTGAAATCGCTTTCGGAAATCGTCCAGAATTGTTAGACTGGGGTATGCGGTACCCATTCTTAATTCCGGCGGTGATCCATTTTGGGTTTATTGGTTTTTTGCCATTAGAAGTGAAGCTGGCACGATCTAAGACTTTGTCTATTCGATCGGGTCGGTCATTTGCCAAGCACGCCATGATTGCGGCCTTTTATGCGTATGTTATCACGGTGTTGTTTCAGAGCGGGCGTATGCTTTGGGGGAGTTGGGCTTGGGATTTTAAGTATTTTGGTCGATTCTCGTACCCATATGGCCCTTTTGCTTTATATCTTTTCTTCGGGCTTTGTATCTTTATGTACCTCTACTGCGTCATCGGTACCGCCGGCTTGCAGGTTCGCCGCAAGCCCACCGCGAAGAAGCAGACCTGTATCCGGTGTGGGTATGGTACTGAAGGGTTGGATCGTTGTCCGGAGTGTGATCTTGAAGTCGGGGCGTTTATTCCCTCGAAGTGGCGGGTGAATCATTGGTATTTGGCTGCGATGTTTGTGGTGACTTTTTTCTCGCCGGTGATGGTGGCGAGTGTGTATTCGTTTTTTGGGTAGGCAGAAGACACGGCTTGCCGGGGACGGTCAAGCCGTGGCACCCCGCGAAGAAAATCAAGAGAAGACCCCCTCCGCCCTTCGGGCACCTCCCCCGCAGGCGCGGGGAAGGCGAAAGAGACAGAACCTAGAACGAACCCGAAGCGATTTCTTCGCGCAGGGGCATCAGCAGGTTGGGGAGGGCGTAGTCATCGACGAGGGTTTGGCCTTGTTCGATCATTTCGTTGAGTCTTGGGGTGAGCTCTTCGAGGTTGGTGACGGGGTCGTATTTACGCAAGGTGAGGTAGACGGAGATCGGGTCGGTGTTGGGTTCGTTGGGCTTCTTGCCTTTGGATCGGGTTTTGACCTCGAAGTGGACTTCTAAGCCATCGTCATCGACGAGTTTCATGCCCATCGCAGGCTGACAGTCGAGGACATTGATCTCCGCGGTATCGAGCAGGGCCGCCATGGGCGAGCCGGCGAAGAGGGCATTGGCGGCGATGGCATCGTGGTTGCCTTTGGCGGTGAGGTCGAAGCCATAGAGGAGTTCGATGTATTCGATGTCCAAGGGGGAGATCGAGAGGAAGTAAGGGGAAATCTCGACCGAGGTTCGATGGATCGAATACATCTCGTCAGCGGTGGTCGGGTTGACGACGCCGCTGCGGACCGAGGCGCTGCGGATGGCGATCCAGCGGTGGGGGGTGGCATTGGGTGCGGATTCGAGGGCGAGTTCGTCCTTATAGCGTCGGAAGGCGTTCATGGCGGGGTAGGATCGGCGGGTGCGTTCGAAGAGTTCGAGTACCGGCTCGCGATTGGTCGGCAACTCCATGCGGACATTGAGCTTGGTGTTGATGTAGAAGTCTGAACACAGTGCGCGATATGAACTTGGCATGATGATGGCTTCCTTGCCGAGGTGTGGATGTCCAGAGTGTAGCCGATTTGAGCAATTCGTGCATCTTGAAGTGTCATGAACTTGGGTTTTGGGCCCGAATGGGGACAAGGTGTCGATAAGTCAGCACCCGCCAGAGCCCCTCGAAGGGGCCCATCGTGAAGAACCTGAGCCAGAGCATCGAGAAGACGATGTTGATCGCCCAGACACTGAGCACAACGAGCCAGAGTTGGGGATACTCGATGGTTGCGAAGGAGCCCAGGCCGTAGCCGTAGAAGAGGGTGGTGCAAAGGAGGGTTTGGAGGAAATAGTTGGTGAGCGCCATGCGTCCGACAGCTGCCAGGGGGATGGTGATGAACCGTGCGGGTACCCATTTGGAGAGGGCGATGACGAGGGCACCGTAGCCTAGTGCCAGCGGGACACCGATGGGTTGGGCGAATGCTTGCCAGAGGAATCCGGGGATAAGTGTGAAGGTTTGATTGATCCCGATGTATCCCAGCATGGTCATGGGAATCCCGATTGCGAGGCAGATGATGGCTGCTTTGATATAGAATCCGAGTGATCGTTCGCCGGTGAGGATGCCCATGCGGGTGAGCCCCATGCCCATGATCATCATACCCCAGAACATGGGGATCATGAGTGGGAAGATGATTCCATGCAAGTAGATGGTGGTGAAGAATCGTGTTTTGAAGGCTTCGAAGTAGGTGCCGGTGTATCCGGCGATTTCGATGGCGGGATCGACCGAAAGCTCATAGGTTTCGATTTCCCCCACACCGACGGCCCAGTACCCAAGGATGGTCAGGCCAATGAGCAGGAGTGATCCGAGGTAGTAGAGGGTGAGTCCGCCGAAGAACTGGAGTTTGGGATTGAGTCGGCGGACCCACCAGAGGAGTGTGAGTCCGGCGATGGCGTAGTAGGTGAGGATGTCGCCGTACCAGAAGAGGTAGGCGTGGATGAGTCCGAAGAAGAGGAGCCAGGCGCATCGGATGTGCCAGAGTGATGCACCCGTGCAGAGTTTGGTGTGGAAGTTGTCGTCTTTGTCGGCGGTGTCAAACTTTCGTGCATACATGACGACACCTGAGCCGAAGAGCAGGGCGAAGAGGAACATGAACTTGCCGAGTATGGCGGTGGCGGTGATGGTGTAACCGAGTCTGTTGGCCGGTGTATCTCCCATGATGGCAAAGTCGGTTATTGCCATCATCGGCCAGGCAAAGGCGACGATGTTGGGGATCAGGATACCCAACAATGCAAAGCCTCGGAGGGTGTCGATGGATTGGAACCGGTTGCGTGAGGCGGTCGGTGCGCGTTGCTGGTGATCCATGCGATGATTTCCTCTCTGCGTTTCCTGAGTCTGCGTCAGATGGTTCCCAATGCAATGAGGGCAGAGCACAGCAGAGCCTGGCCGGCGAAGGTTTCTTGGGGATTGGTGGGGATGGATTT
Organism: Phycisphaerales bacterium; assembly: GCA_026982335.1. GTDB lineage: Bacteria > Planctomycetota > Phycisphaerae > Phycisphaerales > UBA1924 > UBA1924. The sequence goes on along the minus strand of JALSHH010000050.1, from coordinate 4,539 downwards.
CAGGGGTAAGGGCTATTGAGTCAGAGAGAGACATTCCGGTGAATCTCAAAGGTGGATTCGTCGGGGATGGTGCGGACATGGGCATGGATTTCGCGTTCGACGAGTCCGGAGGTTTTTCTTCGCAGGTCGTTGAGGAAGTTTTCGAGGATTTGTTCGTCGCCTTGGGCTTCGAGCATGACGGTGCCGTCGGGCTCGTTGCGGACCCAGCCGGTGACGGGGTAACGCGAGGCAATCGAGGTGGTGCGTGCGCGGAATCCAACGCCTTGAACTCGGCCTTGGAAGATGATGCGTTGGCGGGTGACCATGGAGGGTATTGTAGGATGTTTGGGGCTGTGGTGCGCTCTCGGACGCTTGGGCAATGGTGGTGGGGGACAAAGGGGGCGTTTGGGAGACAACACGGGGGGGAACTTGGAATTTGCTGGCACCGATTTATTCTGAGGCTACAGTTTTGGGCACACGAGAGTAACAGCGAGAAAGGAGAGATTTGAACGGATTTTTGCCAGAACATGATGATCGTCAACGCGTCCGTGATGCGTCCGATATCGTTGCGGTGGTTGGCGAACATCTTGCGCTCAAACCCAAGGGGCGCGAGTATGTGGGGTTGTGTCCGTTTCATGATGATCGCAATCCGTCGATGTGTGTGATCCCGGCGAAGCAGATTTTTCACTGCTTTGTGTGCGGCTCGGGTGGCGATGTATTCACTTTTATCCAGAAATATCACTCGATGGGGTTCCGTGAAGCACTCGAATATCTTGCCGAGCGGAGCAATATTGAGTTGACCAAGTTCACACCTGGCGGAAGCAACAGCGGTGGGAGTAGTGGTGCATTTGGGGATTCGGGTGGGATCGGCAAGAGAGCGATCATGGCGGCCAATGAGGTGGGGCAGTCATTCTTTCGGGCGATTCTGACGCATCCCGAGCACGGCGAGCTCGCCCGCAGGGTCATCGAAGAACGCGGTATCTCCGCAGAAATGGTCGAAAAATTTGGGATCGGGGCGAGTCCGGATCGGTGGGACGGACTTTTGATCAGTGTCGAGAAGAAGGGGTTGAATCTTGATGCGATGGTGGCTGCCGGGTTGATTAAGGCACGGGATACGGATGGGCATTATGATGCGCTGCGGAATCGGTTGATTTTTCCGATTTATGATCAGATTGGGCGTGTGATCGCCTTTGGCGGGCGGATTCTTGATCCGGAAGATACACCGAAATATCTCAACTCGCCCGAAACACAGGTGTTTCGGAAGTCGACGACGCTTTATGGGATCAACCACGCTCAACGGGCGATCAAGCGTGAGCGGACGGCGGTGGTGGTTGAAGGATATACGGATGTGATCGCGTGCCATCAGGCAGGCATCGAGCATGTGGTGGGGACTTTGGGGACGGCGCTCACGAGTGGGCACGCGACGGTGTTGCGTCGGCTCTGCGATACGGTGGTGCTTTTGTTCGATGGGGATGAAGCGGGAATCAAGGCGGCAGACCGGGCGATCGAGGTATTGCTTGGTGAGACGATTGACATTCGGATTGCGTCGTTGGCGGGGTTGACTGATGCCAAAGATCCTGACGAGCTGCTCAAGCGTGATGGCGGAGCGGAGATTTTCGAGCAGGTGATTGCTGGGTCGGTTGATCTGATTGAATGGCGGTTTGACCGGCTGCGTGAAGAGCTCAAAGAGGCCGGGCCTGCGCGGGTGACCCAGCGGATTGAGGAGGAGCTGGGCAAGCTCAGCGACCTTGGGCTTGGTGAGCTGACGCCGGTGCGTCGGAGCTTGATAATTCGTCAGGTGGCGCGGGCGGCGAAGATCGAGGAAGCGGTGGTGATCGCGGCGATTCGAACAGGGCGCAGTCGACGACGCCCGGCGTTTGAGCATCCCGCCGATATGGAACAGCATGGTGATGCGTTTGGCGATGAGCATGGCGATCGGGCGGAGATGGACTGGAAGCCTGAGCCGCGAGAGATGCTTTTGGGGTGTTTGCTTTACGACGAGAACTTCTGGTTGAGGATGAGCTCGAAGGAGCGTGAATTGACGCGGACGACAGCGTTTGCGTCACCTTTGTCGAGAACGGTTGCGGATGCTTTGCATCACAGCGTTGAGAATGGTACCGGGACTGGTTTACATGCGGTGCTTGATGAGCTGGCAGTTCTTGGCGACGAGACTGGAAAGAATCTTGTTGAAGCGGAACAGCGAGCGACGATGCTGCGCCAGATCATCGCGAGGGATACCGAGGGGGTTGCTGCGCGGGTGCAACGGCTCTTTCATGAGTGTGTGGGCTCGGTATCTTTGTTTGATGCGAGAAAGAAAATGATTGAATGCCGTGATGCGGTGGATTTGTCCGACGAGGGTGCCAGGCTTAAAGCTTTTATTGAAGAGCAGCGAGTGAATCGGAAAAAATTTGGACGATCGGGAAGAAATATGCTCAGCGGAGAGTGAGCAAGATATTTTGGCATCATTCCCCGGAGGGGTGAATTGATGCATATATTTAGAGATGGTCGTCGGACTGCCTTTGATGATTGGGAGCATGTGTTCATGATTGGTATCTTGCATCCAGCGGTGAGCGAGTTGATTGAAGTTGGCAAGCGACGCGGTTGGCTCAGCTATGAAGAGCTCAACAACATCATCCCCGATGAATATGTCGAGATTCCACCGATCCATGCACTGGTTAGTAAGCTTGATGAATATGGTATCGAGCTTGTCGATGAAATGGAGTTTCGCGGGCGCATCTTCCGGGCTCAGCGTTCAGGTGATTTACGGACGACCGAGATGGTTGGTCTTTTGACGGATCAGTTTCGTGCCATGTCTGTTGCTGGAGGGGAGCACTTGGGCAATGGTGAAACGGTTCGGCTTCGGCTCAATGCAACGCACTACGCCAATGGCACGGGGGTAATGGATGCCAAGCAGATTGCTGAAGCCGAGAAGGATGTGGAAGAAGCACGAGCCATGGATGACCAGAGCGTCCAGCGTGATCTTGATGAGGCGGTTGCTTCGGATACGGGGATCAAACGAATGGATGATCCTGTTCGGACTTACCTGACTCAGATGGGATCGATTCCACTATTGACACGCAACGAAGAACTTCGGCTTGCTAAAAAAATTGAAACCACACGAATGATTTTTCGACGGCGATGCCTCGAATGTGATTATATCGTGCTCCAAGCGATCGAGACGCTTAAACTCGTAGGTGAAGGTGTGCTTCCTTTTGATCGAACGATGCGTGTGAGTACGCTTGATGATCAAGCCAAGGAAAAAATCGCAATACGAATCCCGGCGAACTTGCCCACAATTGAGAAGCTTATTGAATTGAACCGTCGTGATTGGCAGGCACTCGACGCCCTTCGCAAGGAAGATGGGACGATCCGTGAGACGAAGAAGGCTCGTCAGCTTCGGAAGCAGATTCAAGCCCGTCGACGCCGGATGGCAGCATTAATCGAAGAGCTGTGTTTGCGAACAGGACGGATTGTGCCGTTGATGAGAAAACTCAAATCAATTTCTGAAAAGATGACAGCAATCGAAGGTGAAATGCTTCAAGCAGCGCTCTATCCCAAGAAGTATGAAGCTGATGATCTTGAAGTTTTGCGTGAAGAGCTTCATGGGCTTCGCGGATTAGTTTCAGAAGACACTGAAGGGTTACGCAAACGCATTGACCAGATTTCAACGGTGTTCTGGGAATATGAGCAGGCCAAGCGTGATCTTTCAGGAGGCAATCTTCGCTTGGTGGTTTCGATCGCCAAGAAGTATCGCAATCGTGGGTTGAGTTTCCTTGATGTAATCCAAGAAGGTAACACCGGGTTGATGCGGGCGGTCGATAAGTTTGAATACAAACGCGGGTACAAGTTCAGCACCTACGCGACTTGGTGGATTCGGCAAGCGATTACGCGGGCGATTGCGGATCATGCGCGGACGATTCGTATTCCAGTGCACATGATCGAGACGATGACCAAGCTTCGCAATATTCAAAAAGCGATTATGCAGGAGACGGGAGTTGAGCCGACTTCCGAGGAGATTGCAGAGAAGGCGGGAATGTCGGCGATGGAGGTGCGCCGGGTGATGAGCATTTCGAAGCATCCGGTGAGCCTTGATCGTCCGGTGGGCGAATCGGAGGATTCAAATTTTGGCGATTTTCTCGAGGACAATGAACAGGACGCTCCGGCGGTGGCTGCTGCCCGTGATATGCTCAAGGGGCGCATCGAGATGGTGCTTAAGACGCTGACTTATCGTGAGCGTGAGATCATCAAGCTACGGTATGGCATTGGTGATGGGTATACCTATACGCTTGAAGAAGTTGGCCGGATATTCAAGGTGACTCGTGAGCGGGTGCGACAGGTCGAAGCCAAAGCGATTCGCAAACTTCAACATCCGGTGCGTGCTCGGAAACTTGAGGGTTTTGTGGATTCTTGAGTCTGCTCACGGTTCAAGGACATAGAAACTATCTCAAAACGGTCAATCGTTGAAGTCTTCTGTACCAGATCAGGATACAAGCGAGTTTGATCGAAGCGAGGTCGTTCGATGACTTCTTCGCATAACGCACCAAAATACCACGCCATTGA
>JALSHH010000049.1 GCA_026982335.1 Phycisphaerales bacterium | reverse complement strand
GGACACCGCCAGATTGTGGGTTGCGTTTTTCGTCGTTGATGTCGTTTAGCCATCCTGGCACCTCCTTCTGGTCATCCATGACCAGAGCGTTTATCGGCTATCGGGTGGGTTTTGAGATAGTTTCTTAGTTCTGCGTACCTCCCCCTCCGCTCCTACAATCCCCAATGTCCACCGCCTACTCCCCCATCGAAGTTTTCGTCTCTGCATCAACCATTACGGTTGCTGATGATCTGCCCGCGTCGTTCATGGTTGCGATCGAAATCAGTGAAGGCACCCACATCGTCGCAGCCCTTCCCGGTGACTCGGACGCTGCCCAAGAACTCTTCCCCCTGCGCGTCGGGCTCACCCAAGGCCAAGGCATCGCGGTCTACGCCGACTACCCTGAGGGGCATCCGCACACACTCGATGAGTTGGGTACCTTCAACACCAACACCGGGCGCATCGAGTTCGAGATTGCCATCGAAAAAGCACCCGGCATTGGTGTTGCTCCGGGTGCTCCAGTGATTGGAATTTCTTTTCAGTCTTGTGACGATTCAACTTGCCAAGGGCCTCGGACCGTGGAGTTGAAGATGGAGATTATCATTAACTAGTTTGCGTTTGAGTTTTGTCGATATTTTACTCGTGGAGAGTTTATTTTTCGTCTTCAGCGATTGACTTGCGCATCGAGGTATCTGCGTTGATGTTCTTCATGCGGTAATGATCCATGATTCCAAGGTTTCCGCTTCGGAAGGATTCGGAGATTGCCTTGGGCACCTCGGCTTCGGCGAGCACAACCAGCGCTCGGTTCTTTTGTTCTTCGGCCCGGAACTCCTGTTCTTGAGCGACGGCCATCGCGCGGCGTTTTTCTGCCTGGGCCTGGGCGACTTTGGTATCGGCTTGGGCTTGGTCCTCCATGAGCTTGGCACCGATGTTTACCCCGACATCCACATCGGCGATATCAATCGAGAGGATTTCGTATGCTGTCCCTGAATCGAGCCCGCGTGCGAGTACTGCTTTGGAGATCGCATCTGGGTTTTCAAGCACACTTTTGTGCGAGTCTGCCGAGCCGATGCTTGAGACGATTCCTTCGCCAACGCGTGCGACGATGGTTTCTTCGGTCGCACCGCCGACAAGCCGAGCGAGATTTGTCCGCACCGTCACGCGGGCACGGGCTTTGAGCTGAATCCCGTCCTTGGCGACGGCATCAATCGTGGCGCGCCCGAGCCGAGGATCAGGGCAATCAATGACCTTCGGGTTTACTGAAGTATTCACAGCGTCGAGGATGTCACGCCCGGCGAGATCAATCGCGGTGCCGATGCCCCATTGGAGTTCGATGTTGGCATTGGCAGCTGCGATGACGGCGGAGACGACATTGGTCACATTGCCGCCAGCGAGGTAGTGGTTTTCGAGTTGCCCTGTATTGACATTATCGAGTCCGGCTTTGACAAGCCGAACTTTGTTGTTGACAATAATTGCGGGATTGACCTTTCGAAACCGCATCGCCACGATGGTTGGCAGGCTCACCCCGGCTTTGGACATGACGGCCTGGAACCAGAGATTGAAGAAAGTGAACATGACGGCAAACACGCCGAGGAGCACAATCGCTGCAATGACGATGATTATCCATACCAATGGGCCAGGCATCCGTTTCTCCTTTGGTCATCCAACTTGATCATACAATTAAATTACCAGCACGCTCCGCGCCAGCGAGTACCATTATACACCGCTTTGCACGCGATATGAGTAAGAAGCACCGGGTATCTCTGATCCTCACCCTCACCCTTGCCCTTGCTCATCTTTGCGGACTTCGATGTTTAATCCATCGACCTGAGTCACTCGGACGGGCTCATTGTGGTCGATGATCCCGCCGACGGCAATGGCATCGTGTCGCGTTCCATTAATTTCGACGATGCCGCAGGGACGCATGTCGGTCAGGGCGACCCCTGTGGCGCCCAAGAGTTCATCGCGCCCGGCCAGTCGAGACTTGCTTGACTCGGCGAGCTGCTGGGCGATTTCCTCATTGGTTGGTCCGAGCATGAGTCGTCCCAAAGGGGTATTGGGCAGCAGTTCCACCGCCCATAGAAAGGCCATTGGACCTAAGATGACGGTTCCGAGCAATCCGATTGCGCCCCAGAGTGTGTCATATTTGAACAAGAATACAATCCCGGCGATGGCGCTGCCCAAAGCTGCAAGTCCAAGAATTCCGCCCGAGGGCACGAAGGCTTCGAGTACAATGAGCAACACCCCAACCCCGAGCAATCCAATCCCAATGATGAGCAAACTATCCATTCACGCCGATCCTTCTGCTGGGGAATCTTCTTGGTCGATCTTTTCTTTCTCAATCGCTTCGACATCAATGCGCATCTTCGTGGCCGAGATCACCCGTACCCGCACGCCCGATTCGAGGAATCCGAACGCCGAGTAGACATCCACGATTTCACCTTCAATATCCGCTTGCCCGACGGGATACAAAGGCGTCGTGGTGACCCCTTCGCTTCCGATCCGGACGATCCCTTCGTCGGGTACAATTGCATGGAGCATCGTCTTTTGAGGCATCCCCCCGACGCCCGATGCACCACTCAATAAGAACTTGTCAAATAGAGGCAAACTCTGCGCATTCTTGACCAACAACCACCACCCGATCCCCGCAGTGATAAACGCCAAAAGCACCGTCACCGCGCCGGTGGTCAAGTCCCGCTGCATATCCGGGTTCGACATCGCCCCGCCAGTTGAGACAAAGCTTCCGATCAACCCGCCGAACAACGCAATCAACCCGACCACTCCAAAGAACCCAAACCCAGGAACCACAAAGGCCTCGATTGCCAGACAGATTACACCGGCCACAATTGCGATCAACTCCCACCACCCGCTGAGTCCGATCATTGCCGGGGGACCGAGCAGCAAGACCAGCGCTCCGAGGGCAATTGCTCCAGCAATCCCTGTTCCCGCCATCACCATCTCGACAAACAATGCGAGCAAGAGTACGACAATAATGAACCCGCGTACGATCGGATTCACCAGGAACCGGACCATTTTCTCCGACCAGCTCATATGCACCCGTACGAGTTGCTCGGCTCCGAAGAAGGCTTTGAGTTCATCGTCGTTCTGGATGATCTCGGTCGAGAACCCGAAATAGCGCATCTGATCGTCCCGCATGACAATCGCAGCCGACCCATCGGTGATGTACCCGATGAGTCGATACTTCCCACGATCGCCAGCGGAAAATACTTTTCGGGTCGAAGGTGACTCGAGACCAACACCCTGCTCAGGGTCGATAAAGACCTCCTCAATATCGCGAAGGGTCGGGCTTGCGGGGCGATAGGCATTGGGGTCGGGTTCGCTTTGGGCAGGCGCATTGATCGGCTCGACAGCGGGTGTATCAGCCGATCCGGGGGGGGGGGCGTCTGGTTTCTCAGCGATTTTTTCGTTTGGCTTTCCAACAGTCGGGGTTACCCCTGTGCGCACCCCGCCAGCAATCTCGGCGAGCATCGGCTTGCCTCGCACGACATCGCCTTCGAATATCAGCCGATATTCTTCTTCGTTGATCGCCAACCGATTGCCGGTTTCGATCTCCTCGACAAACCACAGTTCGATTCCGTCGGCGACGATTGCCTGCACCATGTACTCGTCGTATCCGCTACGACGGGCCGAGTCGGTGACTTCGGCCATCAAAGGCGGCAAGAACTTGGTTCGCTCGTCAGGACTCAAACTCCGAATCTGCCCGGCTCCGACCGTAATGACAAAGGCATCACCCATCGACGCCGGGCTGCTTGTGACGATCTCATTGCATGCCAAGGCGATAATCGCGCCTCCCGAGTAGGCACTAGGGTGGATCCATGCAACGGTGTTGTCAATCGAGGAGGTTTTGAGCATGTTGGAGATTTCAAGCACCGCGCCCAGCTCGCCTCCGGGCGAGTTGATTTCGATGACCAGCGCTTCCATCCCTGCCTTTTCCGCTGCTTCGATTCGTCGCTTGACGGACATGGCCGTGACCGCGTCGATGGCGCCTTTGATGGTTATCACCGCCACCCGATCCGCCTGTCTCGCTGCCGGGATCGAAACCACCGAAATGGGTGCGATATCCATCTCGCCGTCCTGTTTGCCGCCCTGTTTCCCATCGGTGGCAAATGAACTCGCCGAGGTGCCGACCGAAGCAGCGAGCCCCAGAAAGATGCACACCCCAAGAACTATCCGGTTCAAAGCCCGGAACGCTGCTGTATTGTTGAATCGCTTGCTTTGCACGGGAGCATTATAAGGGATCAGCACCCCAAAGGTTCACCCCTGCCCCCTCTCAAAGGCAAAAGAAAATCCCGAATCAGGTGATTCAGAGGCAGCCCGACCCAAAGATGCTCAGAAAGGTGGAGACATCGAAGAAGTTCAAAGCTCCATCATCCGTCAAGTCTGCCGACGCATCACCGGAACCCAAGGCAATCAAGAATGCACTGACATCAAAAAAGTTCAGTGTTCCATCCTCGTTCATATCCGCCCGGCAAGAACCTGCGCAATCCAATCCGCTATCTACGATCATCAACTCATTGAGTCCCGGAGCATAGACCATCCCGTCGATGGCTGCGAATCCGTTGTTCAGACTTGCAGGCGCATTGAAATCACCGATGAGTGTGGGCAACCCCGGATTGCTCACATCGACCATATGGACGATTCCGCCATCGAGCCCGACATAAGCGACAGTTCCTTCGGGGGTTTCTTCGATCGCGACGCTTCGGGCGATGCTCGCAGTGGGGTAGATCCCGAGCAATGCCGGAGCCGACGGATTGCTTATATCAATCAGCACCAGTCCACCAGGTCCGTCGGCCACATATGCCACCGAGTTGGCCACTGCCACATTGATCGCAGCATCCATGGTGTCGAGGGTTCCAAGAAGTATGGGCGATGTCGGATCACTCACATCGAGAATGCGCAATCCGGCGTCATCTTGCGCGACATAGGCCAACGCATCAATCACCGTGACGGCATTGGCAGCGCTCGAGGTCAGATCGTTTCCGATCAGTACAGGGGCAGCGGGATCATGGACATCAACGATGAGCAAACCCGATGAGCCATCGGCGAGGTAGGCGATTTCACCCTCGACCACAACCCCGAAGACACTCCCGCTGGGGGTGTCGTATGTTCCGAGCAGGCTGATGCTGGTTGGAATACTGACATCGAGTATCGCAAGCGACATGCTTGCCGAGGTCATCCCCATATACGCGATGCCTGAAGCGTCCACAAATCCTGTCAAGGCAAACCCATCTGCTCCCGGGGTGTGATAGGCACCGAGCCCGGTGGGGAATGCGGGGTCGTTCACATCGACAATTTCAAGGGCGCCTTCAAGTGTGGTGATGTAGGCGCTTGTACCGAGCACCTCGACATGAGTTGCAAATCCTGAAACTGAGGTGGAACTGATCAGCACAGGATCGGCAGTGCAATTGCCTGTGAGCGCACCAGAGCCCAAAGCCACATTGACTCCAAGGCTGACGCCAAAGCTCATCGCAACGATCAAGCATCGAACGGGGGAGTGGATTTGTCTGTGTGTTTTCAAGTCGTGCTCCATTGGGGCGCAGAACAATCGCCGACTGACGCCTTGGCATCAACCCAGACGCATCAACTCCAGACTCTACTCCGATTCGTTCGCTTTGCCATGAAAACGGGGGATTCGACGGGGAAGAACCCTCATACTGGCTCGGACAGCAGGCATAACCGAATCTGGTTATCCAGACTCAAGGCCCAAATCGCACCGGGTTGGTCAATACCCCGATCCCCTCGATCTCTACCTCCACCACATCCCCATCGTCAAGCCAGACCCGGGGTTCGCGTGCCATTCCAACCCCCGCAGGTGTCCCCGTGAGGATCACCGTTCCGGGCACCAGCGTCGTCCCTTTGCTGAGTTCCTCGATGAGCACATTGACCGGGAACATCATCTGCGCGGTCGAAGCATCCTGCATCACCCGCCCATTGACCCGGCAGATCACCCGCAGGTTGTTTACATCCCCGATCTCATCAACTGAAACAACCTTGGGCCCAAGGGGACAAAAAGTATCAAACCCCTTGCCCCGGCAGAACTGCCCGCCCGATCCCTTCTTCTGCCACCACCTGGCTGAAACATCGTTGGCGCAGGTGAATCCGAGCACATAATCCATCGCCTCATCGCGTGAGACATCTTTGCATGTTTTCCCGCCGGGCCCTTGCCCAATAATCACCGCGAGTTCCGCTTCAAAGTCGGTCTGATTCCCGCCCAATCGTTCATCGCGCGCAATGGGGGGGATCACGATGTCGTCTCCATCGTGGCAGATGCTCGCGATGTTCTTGCTAAACACCATCGGGTGCGCGGGCGCTTCGAGCCCTTGCTCATGGGCGTGGGCAGCGTAGTTGCGTCCGATGCCGAAGATTTGGCGGATGGGCATACTCCCTGAGGCTGTCACGATCTCGTTGCCCATTGGTGTGGTGTGGATGTTCATGCGTGCATGCTATCACACCGAAGAATATACCGCAGTGAAAACGGTAGGAGAAATATTCCTAGGAAAGCCCGCTTGTAGATTGAATGCATGTTGTTATTGGGTGCTGAGGGTTTGGGTGGAGCCCTTCGTCTTGGCGAAGTCGATCACCTGAAACCCGCCATGTCCGTCGGCGACATACCCATACCGACCAACCACACAAATCTCGAACGCCCGGTCAGGGGTGTCGATATGGTCAATGATCGTTGGAGTTTTTGGATCCGTGACATCAATCACATAGACCCCCGCCACGCCATTGGCAACATATGCCTTTGTTCCCACCGCATCCACGCTCGATGCAAATCCGGGCAGTTCAATTGTGCTGAGATACGCAGGCCAACGCGGATTGCTGACATCCATGATGGTCATGCCGGTATCCTGATCCCCGATGTAGGCGTAGTTTCCTTGAATATCAAATCCAAAGGCCTCGTCGGCAGTACGGGTTTTGCTCACATCCCGGGCATGCTTTGTCTCGCGGATGTCAAAGGCAACCAGACCAATCCGGCGGTCGCTTACAAATGCAGTTGTCCCAACAACCTGGACATACGGAGCAGATACCTGCATCCGTCGTTGACCAAGAAGCACCGGTGCTGCAGGATCACTCACATCAAAGGTCAGCAAGCCCTTCGAGCTTCCGGAGGTATAAACCGTAGTGCCTACGACGGCAATTCCAGTGACTTCGCCGATTTCGCCAGTCATGCTGACGAGCTTTGGGTGTTTAGGATTGCGTACATCAGCAATCACAAGCCCACTGAACCCGCCGGCCATGTAAGCAGTCCCGCCAACAATCCGAATCTCATTGATATATGTTCCGGTCTTGAGATGCCCAATCTTGATCGGTCTGGAAGGGTCGCGCACATCCAAGATATGCAAGCCCGTTCGATCGCCCACATACGCATACCTGCCAACAACCTCAATGCTTTTCGTATAGCCTGGCATTTCAACCGACGCGATGATCCGAGAGTCATGTTTCTCGACGGGCTTTTCGACGGGCTTGGTTTCTCCAGCAGAAACGAATCCACACGCAATATTCAAACTCAATATCAATGAGAGTGTCCGTCGGTTATTCATCATACAGCTCCTCTTGTTGTTCTTCACGCAGGCAAAGCAGAACGATTGTACCGAAAGGAGTTGGGAGAACAAGACCAAAAAGACCATATTTTCCGTTTTCGCGCCAACAATCCCTTGTGCCTCCCTCTTCTCCCCCATCTCAAATCCCGGGCCGTGACTCTGACAAGCCGCGTCGATTCCACAGGCCCGTCGCTTCCCCTGTCAAACTCGTCACCCTCGCCTTTCTCTCTTTCCACCCAAACGCCATGCCTTGGCTTTCGCGCGCCAACTACGCCCACGAACTCCGAGCCGCCTTCTTCCTCCCTTGGGCGATCGCCGCGACCGAAGGCGGGGTCATTGGGTTTATCGTCAAAAAGCTCTATGAAGGTGTCATCGACGAGCACCTCCTCAACTACTTCGCCGGCGCGCTCATCGCGGCCCCTGCACTGGCCAATATCACCTCTTTCGCATGGGCCATCCTCGCCCACGGCAAGCGCAAAATCCCCTTCATCACCGCACTTCAACTCGGTGTCCTCATCTCCATCGCACTCATGGCCCTGGCTCCGCGCACACCCGCTGGGCTCATGATGCTCGTCATTGCAGCCTTTAGTGCGCGAATTCTTCTCGCGGGTATTGTCACCATCCGCGCCACTATCTGGGGGGTCAACTACCCTGCCCAAAGGGCCAAACTCACAGGTAAGCTCCAAACAGTGTCTGTGACCATCTCGTCGCTCATCGCCATCGGGCTCGGCTTGGCGATGCAATATAACGAGAGCAGCTACCGCATTCTTATTCCCGTCGGTGGGCTCATTGCGTTGTTGGGTGTTTCGTCCTACGCACGCATCCGTCTGCGCACCGAACGCATTATCCTCAAAAACGAGCAAGAACAAACCGATGCTGACAACAAAACTTCAATCCTCTCAGGGTTCAAAGCCCTCAAAGACGACAAGGACTACTGCAGCTATCAAATCTGCCAACTCCTCTTGGGTTTTGGCAACATTATGTCATGGACCCCCTTCGTCATCATGGCCAAGCAGCAGTTTGATGTCGATTATCTTCAAGGTATCTTATTGACCCAAGTCATCCCCCTGATGATGATGCCTTTTACCATCCCCCTGTGGGCCAAACTCCTCGACAGTGTTCACATTATCCAGTTCCGCGCTTTCCACTCATGGATATTCGTTGCCTCGATGCTTTGTGCCCTGTTCGCCGGGTTGACGCACACCATCGAACTTTTGTACGCCGCCTCCATCCTCCGAGGTATCGCCTTCGGTGGCGGTGCATTGGCTTGGAACCTCGGACACCTTCAGTTTGTCAAAGCGGAGAAATCTCAAGATTACATGTCGATCCATGTGACCCTGACCGGGCTTCGAGGGTTGATTGCTCCGTTTGCGGGTGTTGCGTTGTATAACTATCTTGAGCATCAGCAAGCGGGCGCGGGCGCGTATACATTTGTCGTGACGCTTGCGATTACGACCTGCGGCGCTCTGGGGTTTTATTACTTGTACACGCGGCTTCGGAGTGGTGGGGGGTGAAGAGGGGGAAGAAGAGGAAGCAGGAGGAACGCAGAGGGCGCAAAGATCACGCAGAGGTGCAGAGGGGGGAGTTGGGGGAGGAAGAGGGATGGGAGAAAAGCCCCTCCGTCTCGCTTTGCTCGACACTGCCCCGGAAGCCGGGGGAGGCGGGTTGGGGATTCGGGTTGGTTTTCGAGTTGGATTGTTGATTGCATGGCACGCCTCCGGTTAAGGGATTGGTTTTCTTGGGGCGTGGTTGCGAATTGTAGAGCGGGGGGAGGGGTGGCTC
>JALSHH010000048.1 GCA_026982335.1 Phycisphaerales bacterium | reverse complement strand
CTCAGTTTGTTGATGATCTGTTCTGCTGAATGCCGTTTTCTGGCCATGTCTTCCTGCCTTCCAAATACGCCCATTCTACGAGGATACTCGCATAAAGAATGGACTAGGATTTGGGGGGCAGGTCAAGCATACCACAAAGCCCGGATCGTTCCGGGCTTTGTGGTGCAGATGAATACAAATCTTTATTCGCCGATCTTACTCATCCATGATCGCGGCCTGAGCCGCAGCCAGGCGTGCGATGGGGACGCGGAAGGGTGAGCAACTGACATAATCGAGTCCGATCTTGTGGCAGTAGTGGACGGATTTGGGATCGCCGCCGTGCTCGCCGCAGATGCCGATTTTGAGATCGGGCTTGGTTTGGCGTCCCTTGTTGAATCCCATTTCAACGAGTTGCCCAACACCGATTTGGTCGAGGCTTTGGAATGGATCCTCGGGGAGGATGTCGCGTCCGAGATAGTCGGGCAAGAAGGTATTGATGTCGTCACGCGAGTAGCCAAAAGCCAACTGCGTGAGGTCATTGGTGCCAAAGGAGAAGAAGTCGGCGTGCTCGGCGATCTCGTTGGCGGTCAGTGCCGCCCGTGGGATCTCGATCATGGTACCGATCTTGATGTTGAGTTTTTTCTTGAACCCCTGCTCCTTCTTGACCGCTTTGATCACACCCTCTGCTTGCCGACGGAGAATATTCAGTTCCTGATGAGTACCCACAAGCGGGATCATGATCTCGGGGATCGCCTTGATCTTGTTGTTGGCACATTCGATGACGGCTTCGACAATGGCGCGAACCTGCATCGAGAGGATTTCAGGATAGGTAATTGCCAATCGACACCCGCGATGCCCCATCATTGGGTTGGCTTCATGGAGTGCTGCGACACGGTTGCGGACGGTTTCGACCGACATGCCTTGGTTGGTCGCCACGCGTTGGATGGCTTCTTGTTCATGGGGCAAGAACTCATGGAGCGGCGGGTCCAATAAGCGGATGGTCACGGGCAAGCCGTGCATTGCGGTGAAGATGCCAACGAAATCTTCGCGTTGGAATGGGAGGAGTTTGGCCAGGGCGTGTTCGCGGTCTGAAACGGTCTCGGCAAGGATCATTTCGCGCATGGCAACGATGCGGGCGCCTTCGAAGAACATATGCTCGGTACGGGTCAGTCCGATGCCTTGAGCACCGAACTCGCGTGCCCGCTGTGCATCTGCTGGCGAATCGGCGTTGGTGCGAACCCCCATCGTGCGATACTTATCGGCCCATTTCATAATCTTGGCGAAATTACCCGAAATACCATCAGGGATGATGGTGGGCATCGAACCTGAAAAGATTTCACCGGTTGAGCCGTCGATTGAAATCATGTCGTCTCGTCCGAAGGTTTGGCCGTTGATGGTAAGAATGCCTCTGCTTTCGTTAATGTGCACTGCACTTGCACCCGCGACGCAGCACTTACCCCATCCGCGAGCGACGACCGCCGCGTGGGAGGTCATCCCCCCGGTGGAGGTGAGGATGCCGACCGCCGAGTGCATGCCATCGACATCTTCGGGGCTGGTTTCCTTGCGGACTAGGATGACTTTTTCACCCTTGGCTGCTCGCTCGACCGCTTCGGTTGCGGTGAAGGCGGGGTGTCCAACCGAGGCGCCTGGTGAGGCGGGGAGTCCGGTGGCCAAGGCCTTGTTGGCTTCTTTGGCTTGTGGATCAAAGTAAGGTAAGAGGAGCTGGACGAGATCGCCTGCAGGGATACGCAAGATCGCCTCTTTTTCGGTGATGCGTTTTTCCTTGACCATATCACAGGCGATGTTGACGGCTGCGAGTCCGGTGCGTTTGCCCGTGCGGGTCTGGAGCATGAAGAGTTCACCTTGTTCGATGGTGAACTCGATATCCTGCATATCGCCGTAGTGATCGCCGAGGATATCTTTGATTTCAAGGAGCTGGTCGTAGATTGCCTTGTTCCATTTGGGCATTTCATCGACATGCAACGGCGTCCGGATACCGGCGACAACATCTTCACCTTGGGCATTGATAAGGAACTCGCCATAAAACTTGTTTTCGCCTGTCGATGGGTTGCGGGTGAAAGCGACACCAGTACCGCAATCATCGCCCATGTTGCCAAAGACCATTGTTTGGACATTAACAGCGGTTCCGTTGAGTCCGGTCATGCCCTCGATGCGTCGATATGATATTGCTTTGTCCGCATTCCAAGACTCAAAAACGGCCTTAATTGCAAGCTCGAGCTGCTTGA
Source organism: Phycisphaerales bacterium (assembly GCA_026982335.1). GTDB lineage: Bacteria > Planctomycetota > Phycisphaerae > Phycisphaerales > UBA1924 > UBA1924. The sequence continues at coordinate 7,175 of JALSHH010000048.1, read as the reverse complement.
TCGGACTTTGCGGAAATTTGGATCCGACATGCTTTGCATAAACCGCTTTGTAGGCATCGCAAAGTTCTTTGAGCCCATCTGCAGGAACATCGGTATCATCGTCGGCCTTATATTTGGCTTTGATGGTATCAAATGCCGTCTCAAAATGATGGTGATCAACCCCCATAACAACATCGCCGAACATATTAATAAGCCTTCGGTAAGCATCATAAGCAAATCGTTCATTATTCGTTTTTTCGGCGAGTCCCTTGACTGATTTGTCATTGAGCCCAAGGTTGAGAATGGTGTTCATCATACCTGGCATCGAAACAGCGGCGCCCGAACGAACCGAAACAAGCAATGGGTCCTTTTCATCTCCGAACTTTTTACCTCGCTGTTTCTCAAGCGAGGCCAAGTGCTTGGCGACCTCGGCCATGAGCCCCTTGGGGAGTTTTTTGTTGTTTCTGTAATAGGCAGCACAAGTGTCGGTGGTAATGGTAAATCCAGGGGGGACAGGCAAGCCAATAGAAGTCATATCGGCGAGATTGGCACCTTTGCCACCAACAAGCGATTTCATTGAGCTGTCGGCTTCATTCTTCTTGCCAAAGGCGTAAACCATTTTCCCAGGAATAATGCGCTTCTTTGGCGTTGCTCGTTTAGCTGTTGATTTGCGTGCAACTTTACGGACAGATTTCTTCGTCCGTTCTTGCGATGTATGGCGCTTGGCTGGATCGGTTTTGGTTGTTTTGGAAACAGGTTTCTTTTTCGTGGTCTTTTTGTGTGCCGAGGCGGTGCGCTTGGTGACCTTTTTCTTGGCGGTCTTCTTCGCAACTTTCCTCGCGGCCTTTTTGGCTATTTTCTTGGTGGTGGATTGGCGGACGGCTTTCTTGGATGGTTTTTTCTTTGCCATGGGCATTGATCGTGTCCTGAAGTGTGTTTTGCAAATAGAGCTCAGTAAATGAAACTACTTTCCCAGCAGGTTTGGCGCAAAGCCAAGGGCTGCTTGGAGAACCCAAAGTGTAGAGCCTCATCTGGGGTTTGGCGAGGATTTGGACCGACGGATTCGTCCTTGATGCCCGGCAATGGGCGTAGGAATCAGATCGTCTCAACGATACCATTTCGGCGATGACCTTATCCTCATATACCAATCCCAATCCACCCCCAATCTCGCCGAAAAAGCACCTGCATCACCTGGTCCGGCTGGCAGGCCTTGGAATTGGACATGCCCATGCCCATGCCCATGTCGTACAAAGTTGGGTCGTCGAACAGGCAGACCCAGATCCAATGGGCACGATCACTCGGATAATCAAAACATCTCCTGCTGACAAGTCCTCTTTCGGTGCGGGATGGCTGATCATGCTCAGTTATGAACTTGGGCAAAGAATCGAACCCAAGGCCCAAGGTGTGTACACCTCGCCGACGGATTCGGATGCTCCACAAGCGTTTCCTTTGGCAGTTGTTCAACGATGGGAAATGTGTAACACATGCAATTCCGGCCAGGCAGGAAAATATCAAGTTGGAACAATCACATCCTCAATGGGCAAAGCCCAGTACATCGCTGCCATCAAGCGCACACAAGCATATATCCGTGCGGGTGATATCTATCAGGCCAACATCGCCCACCATTTGCAAGGATCATTTGTCGGGTCCGCATCGGCATGTTTTGCTGATTTGGCCCGAATAGCCGATCCCAAGTTTGGCTCAATGATGATTTTCGATCATCGGGGGACTCGTCATGCGATTACTTCGATTTCGCCGGAGTTGTTTCTCGCTTACAACCCATCGACACGGGTCATCCGCACCGAGCCGATGAAAGGCACGCGCCCGGTCGGAAGCAACGAGGCGGAGCTCTACGATTCAACGAAGGACCGGGCCGAGCTCGACATGATTACCGATCTGATGCGCAATGATCTCGGGCGGGTGTGCAGGCTCGGCTCCGTCAGGGTCGTTGACCCTCGGAAGATCGAATCGCACAAATCTGGCGTGCTTCAGGCTTCGTCTGTAATCGAGGGGCGATTGGCCGATGGGATTGGGTTTGGTCAAATCATCAAGGCGACCTTCCCACCCGGATCGGTAACCGGCGCGCCCAAGGTACGGGCAATGCAGATTCTTGATGAGATCGAGCATCGGGCTCGCGATTCGTATTGCGGCGCGATGGTGGTGCTTGATGACCATGGTGCAATCAAAGGTTCGGTTTCGATCCGAACCGCCCATATTTGGGGGGGTGCTGACCCGAATGCACCGGATTTGATTCGGAACGGTCAGTTTGTCTATCCGGTTGGCGCCGGGGTGGTGGCCGATTCTGATCCGGAGTCTGAATGGGTGGAAACACTGATGAAGGCTGAGGTTTTGCGCACAGCGTTGGGGATTGAGATTACCCACTGAGCCGACGCGTCCGAGAAATTTACTGTTTCGACGGAAAACTCAATAAACTTCGATGTCTAAAATCGTCGATCTTCATCAATGCCAATGGGTTGCGGCTGTTTCTCTCGCCCCCCCATTTTTCAATGAGGATGATCAATGCAACTTCCCGAACCCAAGTCAATAACCAACTCGGAACGACGGGCGTATGCACGATCTGAAACAGAAGTGGCAGTCAAGCTCCGACGATGCGCACGAATGCTCTTTACTGGTGGGCGTACGCTCGATATCTCCCAAGGCGGGGCATTGCTTGAGCTCTTTGGCCCCAGAGAAACCCGCCGGGGCGAGCGAATCGCGATCGCTTTCGAAAATCAATATTGCCCCGTCACACGAGCAGCCCGGATGCTCGGGGCGCGGGTGATTCGTGTTGAGCCGATGTGCGATGGGCGTCAGCGCATAGCGATTGAGTTCGATGCGCCTCAAGCGGGTCTTGAGGGGTTGGAACTGCCCAAGGTTGCGTAAGAGCACCACTTCTGCCAGAGATTGATTGAGGATTTCATTCGATTGCCCCCTGAACCGCTTCTTTGGCACCAGCGACGAGCTCTTCGCTGGTCAACTCTTTGGTAATGCTTTTTTGAAACACGATCTCACCTTCCTGATCGATCACCACGATGGTGGGAAACACGCGGGCCTTGAAGCTTGAGGCGAGTGCCTCGGCATCGAGGGCCAGTGTGTGGTGATTGTTCTGGGCTTTGAAATCGGCGCGGGTCTGGTCTGGATCGGCTTCGCGAATGGCCAAGGCGAAGACATCGACAGGATCGGCTTGAAAACTCTGGGCAAGTTCAGAAACCAGGGGCGACGCGACTTTGCACGGCACACACCATGAGCCCCAGAAATATAACACCGTGATGCGCCCTTCTTGGGTGGTGTTGGCGACCTCGGTGCCTGCAATGGTTGTAAAAGCATAAGGCGGAGCGTATTGGACACGGGGTTGATTCGGTTGCGAGCGGATCGGCTGGGACTCGGTATCAGGATCGAGTTGAGTTTGGGATGCCTGGTCGGGATCTTGAGTGGACTCGGGCTTGGGCATGCTGGATTTGAATGTAAACCCTTGCGGGCGAGAGATATCAAGTTGCTTCTGCGTCGGTTCGACAATTTTGAGGTTGCTCAACTCGAAGAGCAGGGTAATCTTGACCATTCCGGCATCCGTAATGTGCTCAATCTTCCGTGGAAGTCGATCGTTAACACCAATATACCATCGGGCGTCAGTGTACGCGTCGGAGCCTGACTGCTTTGATCGCGAGTTGGGTTTGGTGCGTTTAATATGAATCACATCGCAAAGCGTATCAGCGATGGTCTCTTGGGCAAGAAGCCTGACATCATCGGCATTGTTGGTATCCTTGGCAAAAGGATCGTCGGTGATGATCGAACTGATCAGCACAAGGGGGAAGGCGGAGGGCAAGCCACGGGCTGGGCCTGAGATCGGGCGCTCGTGGATACTCTGGGTTTGGGTATCTGTCCAGAGGTATCGGTCTGATGCTATGAGGAGGTCGATGGCCTGCGAAGGTGATTTCTGTTGATCGCGTGCTTCGCCGATGCAGTGGATGACGCGCCCGTATTGATCGTGGGTGCCGAAGAAGAGCTGCCCCCCCATCGAAGGCAGTGTGTCGGCGAAGAGGGAGCCGCCTTCGCCTTTCATGCGGAACTGGGCACTGAACCCCGAGAGCTCCTGGATCGCAACCCGAGAGGCATCGAGGATGTCATTGGCACTCTGCTCTTGGGCGTTGGCCAATGAACCAATTGAAACGAGCACGGAACATAGAAAGGCGAGCATTGTGCGTGGGATCATGTTCTGGGTGATCTTTCGAGTCATGGGAGGCCTCAGCGGAGAGAAAGGGATGTGAGCCGATTGCCCAATGGGCGAGACGGTAGATTATTGCGGCCCAAACGGGCTCGGTGGTTCTCCCTGTATGGCTTTGAGGGCTTTGCCGGGGTTTGACTGGCGCATAAAATGTTCGCCGATGAGGGCGATATGAACGCCATGGGCTTGGAGGCATTGCAAATCGGAAGCCGTTGTGATACCCGATTCAGAAACAAGAATTGAGCGGTCATCGACCAGATCGACCAGATCGGTGGTATGGGCGAGGTCGGTGACCATTTTGGTCAGATCGCGGTTGTTGATCCCCAACAAAACCTGTTTATGTAATGATGCCTGTAAAACCGACTGAGCACGCAGCAAGTTGGCTTTCGAGTGAACCTCGAGCAGGACATCGAGATCAAGCGATTTGGCCAACTCAAGCAACTCGGCAATTTGGGCTTCATCAAGGCACTCCGCGATCAAAAGCACTGCATCGGCACCAGAGGCCCGGGCTTGGTAAAGCTGGTAAGGATCGAGGATGAAGTCTTTGCGGAGGACAGGGAGATCGACGCAGGTTTTGATGGTGTTGATGAAGGCGAGTGAGCCGCCGAAGAATTTTTCGTCGGTGAGGCATGAAATTGCCGATGCACCGGCATTGGAGTACTGCTTCGCAATGATCTCTGGGCGGAAATCATCTTGTGCATATTCAGGTCGGATCAAACCCGCCGAGGGGCTTTGCCGTTTGATCTCGGCGATGATCCGTATGCCCGGATCGTCTGGCTTGACGAGTGCACCGAAAAAATCCCGTGTCGGTTCGATCTCGGCGATCATCGTTTCGAGCGTCGCCACGGGCGTGCAGACTTTGGCATTGGTGATCTCTTTGCGCTTGAAATCAACAATCTCAGATAAGACTGCGGGGAGATTGTTTGGATTGGGTGATGATTCGTTCATAAAGGGTTCCAAGAGCAATTCGGATATTTCTCCGTTCGGATTCATCCTTGCAGCCTTTTTACTCGCCAGCATTGTATCGCCGAGTTTGGGGCAAACAGATACCAGCGTGACAACCCTTGCCCAGGTGGTCGATACCCATTCGGTTCAGAGCAAAAGTGTGGGCGATGTCGTCGAGACACTCAAGCAATGGAAGATTGTGTCGCTTTTGGTTTCGATGGTACTGGTAATTGCTTTGCTCTTCGCGGGTGGATTGCTGCGTCCGGGTGGATTCGCCAAAGCGGGGTTGCGCGATGTTTCGACGCTCCCTGCGGTGGTGTGGATTTTCTCGGCCTTTGTGGTGTTGTTGGCAATGTCGTCGGCACCGCAGCTCATCGACAGGATCCAATGGATCCAAGATCAGCAGTACGGCCATACGGAAATACTGGCGATCAATACCGTCGGCATGTATCTCTTTGGGATGATTGCTGGGGTCGGGATGTTGTTTATCCTCAACAGCAGCGCCCGCGATAGCGAAGGCAAAAATAATGCGGGGCTTGGACTCAGTATTCTCGATGTCCCTGTCGGACTTGGGTGCTTTGTGCTTGCATATCCGTTTATTGAACTGCTCAACATGCTCGGTGTATTTGTGTATACCCAGACACAAGACACTGCCCCCCAAGGAATGGGGCATCCAACACTCACGCTGCTGACCGAGCAGCCTGAGAATCCTTGGGTCTGGGCCATCGTTGCCGGAGCCGTGATCGGTGCACCGGTCGTCGAAGAGTTGATCTACCGTGTGTTTTTGCAAGGGGCGTTGCTCAAGTGGCTCAAGAGTCCTTGGCTTTCAATTATCTTTACCGCATTGATTTTCGCAGGGATTCACCGGCTCAACTCGCCACCGGTTCCTTGGCATGCCCTCTTACCCATTTTCGCGGTTGGCCTGACCTGTGGCATCGCCTATGAGCGCACCAAGCGCGTCGGCGTGCCGATCACGATGCACATGTGCTTCAACCTGCTCAATGTGCTGCTGGCGCTGATGATTGGTGCCGATGCCGCCCAGACCGGGGTGTGAAATAAGAGTTGAAAAATCCAGGTAAACCGCTTGCAAAGCTTTTCGATTGTCACTATACTTTAAGTTCGTATGCATGTTGTCCATGTATTTTGCAAATAAAGGAGAAAAAATGTTGACTTCATCCGCCGTCTCGCCGTCTCGCTACTAATGTGTGTTGGAACTGTTTGTGCGACTAGCACAATGTCTGGATGCTCCACACCGCCAACGACTGTGGAGATCAATAAGCAATATCAAGTTTTTCGAAATGGTGTTTGGGTAGCATATTACAAAATGATAGAAGGGTGCGACATTCTTCCTGAAGATGAGCAGGCGGCGTGCACACAAATGGCGAGAGAATGGAGAGACAATCAGCTTAATAATATGTTTTCTGGTTGGCAAGATGCGATAAATAAAGACTGGGACAGCGCCCGAGAGCGGAAGGAAAACCTTGAGAAAGAGCTTCAGGAAATCCTTCCAAACTGGCCTGATGTGCAGGATTTGATCGACCTTATTGTTAGCGGGACTGGGTCGAGTGGTGGGCAGTTTAGGTATGTTATGACTGCGCCTGCGGGCGGCACCTCTATCGGCGATCCTATACCAATCGAGGTTGAAACTTACAGTTTTACGGGGCAGATTGATGTAGACCGAGAGGGTTCGCTGGACAGTGCGAGTTGTAGTGGTACCCTGAATATGAATCTAAGTTTTCAGGGCTTGAGTGTGAACGGGAGTGTTACGGCCGGTTCATTCACCGCTGTCTTTGCTGGCGGGAGCGAGGCTGTGATAACGGTGCTAAAAGCCTCGGATAATCGGATTGTGACTGATGCGGAGGGGTATGGTTCAATTGTATTTCTTGCAAGTTTTGAACATTCGAAATCTCTGAACAATCGCGCAACCGGCCTCCATTTTTCTCCGTATCGTCTTGTGGGCCAAGTTCATTGGCCTTGAAACAGGAGATTGACCAATGCCGATCCGGAAGAATGCGCCGATGGGGTTTGC
>JALSHH010000047.1 GCA_026982335.1 Phycisphaerales bacterium | reverse complement strand
TCGGGACACCGCCAGATTGTGGGCTGCGTTTTTCGTCGTTGATGTCGTTTAGCCATCCTGGCACCTCCTTCTGGTCATCCATGACCAGAGCGTTTATCGGCTATCGGGTGGGTTTTGAGATAGTTTCATAGTAGTAGCGATCGCCAGCGAGTTTTTGGAATGACCCGGTGTCAAGATCGCCGTTGTCGAATCGTTGATCGACAAGAAGCATGACGGCGTCGCCTGGGTTTGTACCGTCGTTGAAATGCACTCCGACGGCAGCGGTGACGCCAGATTCTTGGTATTCTGTGTCCCACACGCCGCCCATTGGTGTGCCTGCCGTCCATTCGTCTTCATCGATATAGGTTTCCATCCCTGCAGGGACTGCACCTGAACTGCCATCGACGGGATACCGTCCTTCGCGTGCGTTGTAGTATTCACAGGCGTCTGCGTAGGTTTTGATGCTGGCGATGAAGGCGCTGATGCGTGCATCTTCGGTGGCGCCAGTGAATCGAGGCACCACGATGGCAGCAAGGATGCCGAGGATGACGACGACGATGAGGATTTCGACGAGGGTAAAGGCTTTGCGGGCGTGCATGAGAGAAGCGTGCCAACTCTGGCTCGTGTTGGCCAGCGGATGCTCCGCAACTGGTGTTATTGGGACTACTCCAGACGGTCTAAAGCTCTGGGGCAAAGCCTCTTCGCATGGTGTTTTCGCAGGATGCCCTTGGGTCGACGAACTGGTGGAGGTAATCCGGGCCGCCGGCTTTGGAACCGACACCCGACATGCCGAAGCCGCCGAAGGGTTGTCGGCCAACGAGTGCGCCGGTGCATCCTCGGTTGATGTAGAGGTTGCCGACGCGGAAGTTGCGTTTGGCTTGGTTGATGTGTGCGGGTTTTCGGGTAAAGACGCCGCCGGTGAGTTTATATATGTGGGTATTGGCCAAGCGCATCGCTTCGTTGAAGTCGTTGGCGTGGATGATGGCCAAGACTGGGCCGAAGATTTCTTGGGTGTAGATCGTGTTTGTCTCGGTGACGCCTGTGAAGATGTGGGGGGCGATAAGGTCGTCGATATCTTCGGGGATGGTGAAATCCTCAGTGCCGACAAGTTGGGTCAGCCCCTCGTCTTTGGCGGATTGAATAAATCTTCGGATGCTATCGGCAGCCTCTTTGTCGATTACGGGGGAGACATCGGTGTTGGGATCATCAGGTGCGCCAAGGACCAGGGTCTTGGTGGATTCGCCGAGGCGTTCGAGGAAGAGTTTCATGCGTGGCCCATCAGAGCCTTGGGGATCGACGACGATGCAGCGTGAGCAGGCGGAGCATTTTTGGCCTTGGAACCCGAACGCAGAGTAGCGCACGCCAAGGACGGCTTCGTCGAGATCGGCGGAGGCATCGACGATGATGGCGTTCTTGCCACCCATTTCGCAGATAACGCGTTTGACCATCGCCTGGTCTTCGCTCGTGGTTCCAGCAGCTTGGATGATGTCGAGCCCGACGGCTTTACTCCCGGTGAAGGCGATCAGTGCGATGCGTGGATCACGGACGAGGGCGGCGCCGGTGGTTTCGCCGGGGGCAGGGCAGAAGTGGATGACATGATTGGGGGCGTTGAACTCGTCGAGTGCATCGGTGATGATGTCGAAGAGGATTTTTGCGATGCCGGGGGTTTGCTCGGCGGGTTTGAGGACAACCGTGTTGCCCGTCACCAAAGCCGCGACGGTCATGCCGCAACAGATGGCGAGGGGAAAATTCCAAGGGGAGATGATGACGGCGACGCCTTTGGGTTGATACCACAACTCGTCGAGTTCGCCGATGAATCTGCCCAAGCGTTTGGGGGTGAAAAGCTCAGGAGCTGTGCGGGCGTAGTAGGCGCAGAAGTCGATGGCTTCACACACATCGGCGTCGGCTTCGTGCCAGGTTTTGCGTGCTTCCTTGCAGACGATTGCGGAGAGTTCGTCGCGCCGGTCGAGCATGATTGTTGCGATGCGCTCGAGTATTTGAGCGCGTTTGATGGGGTCGAAATCGCGCCATGCGGGGAAGGCATCGTGGGCTGAAGCGATCATCGCTTGACCTTGCTCGACCGTGTGGTCGTTGGCGACCACGGGAAGGGTGGCGGAGGCCATCGCGCGGGCAAAGGCGTTGCGTTGGGATTCTTCAGCAAAATCTCGCAATGGCGCCGAGTAGAACGGTCGGCCATTTCCAATATCAGGATGGGCAGGTGAGAGTTGATGGCGTTCGGGAGCAATTTCGCAAAGATCGGTCGGCAGCGCGCCCTTGTGTTGGGTTGCCGGGTCGGCCAAGAGTGTGGCAGTGTCGGCGTGGTCGAGAAATCCGGACTTGAGCCAAGATTCGTTGGAGGTGTTTTCGAGGAGTCGGCGGACGAGGTAGGCCATGCCGGGGATCATTTCGCCGACGGGGACATATTCGCGGACGCGGAGTCCCATTTCTTCCGCGGCGTATTTGAGTTGATCGGCCATGCCGTGAAGCATTTGGAGTTCGATGGCTTTGCGCGGCAGGTTGCGTTGATCGAGTCCGGCGAGTGCTGCTGCAATCGAGCGGACATTGTGCGAACCCAGCGCGAGTTTGATGCCACCCTCGCCGGGTTTGGTTGGGCAGGTGTCGAGGAAGATTTCGATCATTTCTTCGAAGCATTGGTCTGTTTGCCATTTTTCGTTCCAGACCGGGCAAGGCCAACCTTCTTGCTCGGCGTGGATGGTTTCGTAGTCCCAATACGCGCCTTTGACGAGGCGCACGGTGACGATCTTCCCGGTTTTTTTCGCCCAGTTGGCGATGCGTTTGGCATCGTCCACGCCGCTCTTAAGATACGCCTGCATCGCAAGTCCGGCTTCAAAGTCGATGGTGTCGCAGGCGTGCATGAAAGTGTCGATGGTAAGGTCTTTGAGTTCGTATTGCTCCATATCGAAGTTGATGAGTACCCTATTGGATTTGGCAGCTTCGAGCACCGGTGTCGCTCTGCTCATAAAATCTTCGATGGCTGCTTGAGGGGCGATGGGGTTGAAATTGGCACACAAACTGGTAACTTTGATCGAGACATTGACACGGGGAACGATGCCGAGGTGATCAGATTCGAGGCGTCCGTTGGGTGTCCATGAGGATGCTTCACCGACGAGGTTGTTGACGAGATCAAGGTATTTGGATTGGTAGGCGTCGGCTTCGGCGTTGGAGACGCAGGCTTCGCCGAGGAGATCGACGGAGAAGGCGATGCCGTTTTTCCAGAGTCTGCCGAGCATCGGGAGGGCATCGTTGGCATCGGTGCCTGCGATGAAGTTCTTGGCCATGTTGTTGATCTGTGAGCTGATGGTCTTAGTCATCATCCCCTTGGCGACACCGCCGGCTTTGAGCCCAAGGTCCATAAAAGGCGGGGCCTTCACGCCCGGTTGGGTGAGGTAATCGACGAGGTGATCGTGGACCATTTCGGGAGTGGTGAGCGATGGGAAGGCATCGACAAAGCGGAAGAGTTGGACCTTGAAGTTGTGGTCTTTCATGGACCAGTCCATGAGTTTGTCTTGGTAGAACTTGGCTGAGAGCAAGCCTGACTTGTGGTCTTTGGCGATGTCGAGCATCTCGGTGCCGACATTCATGATGACAGTTTCGCGTTCGGGTGTGGAAGTCGTCGCAACTGGAGGCCTCGTGCTTGGTGCAGGGGCGACAACAGTTGAAGCTGCTGAAACCTGTGCGGACGAGGACTTCGATTTGCGACCAAATAACGCCATGGATAAGCTCCGAGAGTAAGGCGTGAGTCCGAGATTTCGATCTCGGAAAAGTGGATTGGATTCTAGGTCATCGCGTGGGGGCAACCAATGCCGAACAATGCATTCGGGGGGGCTAAACTTGGGTATGGCTGGCAACGAATCCAATCCGATTGCCCTGACCGTCGGCAACTTCGACGGGGTTCACAATGGGCATGCAGCGCTCGTTCATCGATGCCGAAAGGTTGTGGGGATCGACGGGAAAGTGGTTGTGCTGAGCTTTAATCCTCACCCAATGATGGTACTTAATCCTGAGCAGGCGCCCACACCGATCGAGCCGATTGGTGTGCGGGTGGATCGGCTCAAGGCGATGGGGGCCGATGAGGTGGTGGTGCTTGAGCCGACACCTGAACTCTTGGCGATGTCTGCGCAGGAGTTTGTGGACTTTGTGATCGATTCGTATCGGCCGAGGGTGATTGTTGAGGGGCACGATTTTCGGTTCGGCAAGCGCCGAGCGGGCACGCCGACAGCTTTGAAAGAGTTCGCCTCGCTGCGAGGCGTGGAGGTGCAGATCGTGCCCGGGGTCGAGGTTGCGCTCACGGATCAGTCGATCGTTAAGGCATCGTCAACGATGACGCGATGGTTGATTGCCCATGGTCGTGTGCGTGATGCGGGCTTTGTGCTTGGGAGGCCCCATGAACTCATTGGGACGGTGGTGCAGGGTGCTCAACTCGGTCGACAGATCGGATTCCGCACGGCGAATCTCAAGACCGATTCCATGCTGCCTTGCGATGGGGTGTATGGGGCGGTCGTGATGTTGCCCGATGGAACGGAAATGGGCGGGGCGGTGAATGTTGGGACAAGGCCAACCGTAAATGGGACGGATCGACGCGCCGAGGTGCATGTGTTTGACGGTGATGGGCATCCGTGGATGCCGACGGATGATTTCCCGGAGTACGGCTGGGCGATCACGGTGAAACTCATCGGATGGGTGCGCGATCAGATGAAATTTGCATCGGTCGATGTGCTGAGCCAACAGCTTGGGCGCGATGTGATGCGGGCCAAGGGTACCGTTGAATCCATGCTGGTGGCGCGGGTATGAACTGTTCGATTCCTAAACCCGGATCAAAAGTGCTCGTTGCAATGTCAGGCGGGGTGGATTCATCCGCAGCTGCGGCGATCCTGATCGAGCAAGGCTATGAAGTTATTGGGTGCTTTATGCGACTGGGTTCGCCGGGCGAGACGATTGATGAGTTGATGGAATTTGACACCGCCGGCGTGTCGTGTGATCCTGCCAAGATCAAGATCGGGCATCAGGGATGCTGTTCGGTTGGCGATGCGGCCGATGCGCGTGAGGTGGCGGCGAAGCTTGGTATCCCGCTGTATGTCTGCAACTTCAAGAAGGACTTCGGTCGGATTATTGATTATTTTGTCGATGAATACGCCAAGGGTCGAACGCCCAATCCGTGTGTGCGGTGCAACGATTGGCTCAAGTTCGGCAAGTTACACGAATATGCCTATCAGATCGGAGCGGAGTTGATCGCTTCGGGTCATTATGCGAGGATCGATCGCAGCGGCGATGAGCCGAGGCTTTTGCGTGGATTGGATCGTGATAAAGATCAGAGTTATGTGTTGTATGGTGCGCCCAAGGATCGGCTTGCCGAGATGCTCCTGCCGATCGGGGAATTTGCGACCAAGGCTCAGGTTCGGGCGATTGCTCAAAAGTATGACTTGCCGGTATTTGATAAGCCCGATTCGCAGGAAATTTGTTTCGTTCCCGATAACGACTACGCAGGGTTGGTCGAGCGGCGCAGACCTGAGTTGCGGGTCAAGGGCAAGATTGTCGATATTCATGGCGAGCAACTCGGTGAACATGACGGTCAGCACAAGTTTACGATCGGACAACGCCGAGGCATCGGGGTTGCTGCGGGCAAACCGATTTATGTTATCGACAAAAATCCCGAGACGAACATCGTTACCGTTGGGTCAAACGACGACCTGATGGCGAGTTCGTGCGTGGCGCATGAAGCGAACTGGTTGATTGATGACTCGAAGCTGGGCGATTGGTACCCGGTGCTCGCCCAGCATCGGTACAATGCCGAGCCAGTGGCTGCGAAGATTCGTGTGCTCGATCGGATCGATGCGGATACGCCTTCGGGTCGGGTCGGGTGTTTCGAGTGCGTATTTGACGAGCCTCAGCGAGCCATCACGCCAGGGCAGGCGTTGGCGATTTATGATTTGAAATCCCCTGAGATGGTGATTGGTGGGGGATGGATCGAATCTGTTGGCGAATCTGTCCGTGAAGATGCTGACCCCGACTAAACACCGGCCCTACACTCTTGTATGAAATTTGATCAAGCCGATACCAACCATCTTGCTGCTTATTTTTCTGGCATGAACGCCGCGACCTTTGATCGCGATGATGATCCGGCCGTCGATGCCGACGGGCATGTTATCAACGGCACCATCATCCATCGCCCGGAGGATCAAGGGTCATTGGTCCCGGTGCGTGTGCGGATCGGGCATGGCGTGGCGGCCCAGACGGCAGCGAGTATGCTCCGCAAGATCGCCGATATGCTCGAAGATCAGCCGACTTTTCTCAATGATCGAGCCGGGGCAGCGATCCGAAGACTCCCCGATGGCTCGAGTCAACGCAAGCAGCTCACCATCGAGGGGATGCTTGCTGCAGCCGAGGAGTTGTCGGCGGAAGAACGGGCCAAGCTCCACGCGATGCTTGATGTGATTCGGGTTCAGATTGATGATCCTAAGAAGAACAAGCCCGAGTATCCTGAGGATGGGATGCTGTGATTACAGGGGCTCGTTGGGAAGAACAAGAGTCGTCAATCCACCTTCTTCGTAATGAACAAGTAGTTGAACCCACGGAGGAAGAAATTTTCCTTCTCGGCGGATTTGTGCCAATTGCCCTGCTTGAGCTTCTTATTGTGGCGGACGACTGTGATGATATCGACGGGTTGAAAGTATTGGCGCATGGTGGCGAAGAGTTCGAATCCGATGGGCATGAAGATGCCGCCTTTGTGGCCGGGCTTTTTTTTCCATGAGTCCGAAACATACAGCCCCATGTACCGGTTCGGCTTCATCACGCGGTGGAGTTCGGAGAGAACTTGGTCCATCGCTTCGTAGTAGGCGTGTCCGTCCATCACATCGCCATCACGCATCGCTTCGCTGGCGTCGAGTTTGCCGATGCAGCGTTCATCATCAGAATAATCGATATGTGTCGAATACGGCGGGTCGATGAAGCAGAAATCGACTGATTCATCAGGTACCGGAAGCTCGCGTGCGTCGGCGTGGGTGATTTCTTTGCGTTGTGGGTTGAGATCGAACCCGATGCCCTTTCGACCCAGATCGTTGCAGACATCGAGCGTGGTGCCCGAGCCGCACATTGGATCGAGGACGGTGTCGTTCTCGCGGGTGTATCGGGTGAGGAGTTGCCAGATAATCCACGATGGGGTGGCACCGATGTAATCTTTCGAGCCTTGGAATTTGCTGCCGTCTTTGGCATCGTAATGCTGGGAAGGGTATTCCCAGAGGGTCGAAGTCATCACCCGCATCGGCGGTCGTTTGCCGGGGCGGAGGCGATTGCCTTGGGCGGATTTATATTCATCGCCGGAGCGCGAGCCGGGGTTGCGGAGCTCTTGTTCGATCTTGGAGCGGATGGTGGATTGGCGATCGTTGTTCCGTTTTGGGGAGGGCATGAGAGGAGTATATGCCGGTGCCCTTCTCTTCGACTTGAAGAGTATGTCATGGTAGGGCTTCGATCAGCATCGCTTTGGCTTCATCGAGTGGTTTGCGGATTTTGACACCCGCAGCTCGGGCGTGCCCGCCGCCGCCGAGGGTGTTACAGACCGCATTGACATCGACAGCCGGTTTGCCTTCCCATTCATCGGGTTTGGAACGAAGCGAGACTTTGGTAAATGTGCCATCGCTGTCATACTGTTCGGTGAGCAGGGCGACGACACGGATGGCGGCGACGGATTGGGGGAGATCGACGAACCCGCCGGTCTCACCGGGGCCGGCTTTGGTGTCTTTGAAATCTTGGAGGGTGACCATCATGATGGCTGCGTGTTTGTCTTTGAGCACTTCCATCGACTCAAGCGCACGGGCCATGAGTTTGAATCGGGCGGTGCGGTCTCGTTGGTAGAGCATCGCGTAGAGCGAAGTGTGATTCACGCCTGCATCGAGAAGTTGGCCAGCGAGTCGCATGACGCGTCCGTCAACATTGGAGTGCTTGAACCATCCGGTATCGGTTGCAAGTCCAACATAGAGGGGGGTGGCCACCTCTTCGGGAAGTTCATCGGGTGAAGTGACCCCAAGAAGATGACAACATATCTCGGCGATTGGTTGCACAGCCGCGGCGGCGGTGGTATCGAGGAGTCGACGCGAGGCGATGTCGGCGTCGCCTTGGAGGTGGTGGTCGATGATCGTGGTGCGATCGAGCCTAGACTTTAAAAACTTGGCGAAGGGGGCGAGCTGGTTCCACGACCCGGTGTCGGCGATGAGGATGCCTTGCGGGTCAAACGCACTGGGGATCGGCTGATGGGCTTCGATGGTTTTGGCTTTGGTGTTGTCGATGATGGTCTTGGCCCATGAGGGCATTGGGGCCGCGTACCAGCACTCGGCTTTCGAGGCGGCGCCGGAAGTTTCACTCATCAGATTGATCGCCCGGGCGAGCGCGATGGTCGAGCCTAGGGCGTCGCCGTCGGGCTTGGTGTGGGTGAGCAGGAGGATAGAGCCTTGGGCAGCGATCCAGTCGGCGATCTCGCTGGCGGTGGTGGTGGAGGTCCATTGTTTGAGCACAGCATCATCCTTGATCGTCGAGTGGTTCATGGGTGTTGGTGCATTCTATCAATCAGGATGACAAATATTTATTCTTTGTTTTTTTCTTGTGCCTCATCGTCAACCAGCGGGATATCACCCTCGTCAGGGATGGGGTTGTCTTCGGGTTCGAAGCGAAGTCCGGCGACTTTAGGCTTGCCGAACGCATCGAGCTCTTGGTTGAAATAGATTCCCCTGTTGTCGCCTTCTTCAACTTCGATTTCGGACTCATCCCGATCGAGGTGCATCTTGGCAGGATCGAGGATGGGCAGGGGGGTCATGTCTGCGTAGGACTCGCCGCACTCTGGGCAACGCCCTCCGAAGGGTAATCCATCGAGATTATAGTTGCAGAACTGGCACTTGAGTCCGGTGACAATGGTGCCGTAGGAGGTAATTTCGCGTTCGATCCTGGCGCGGACGCGATCTGCCGACCCGGCCGCGAGTCGTTGGTGTTTGATGACCCATTTCATGACCGAGGTGAGTTGAATAACGGTGAGAAGGAAGACCATCACCGCGATCACAACAAGAAAGATGATGAACATGCGTAAAAACGCAGCTGCAGCGCTGGGGGCAATGTTGAGGGCAGCGATCGCAGAGAGCACGACGGTGATTGTTCCAAAGACCGCCATGGCC
The DNA here is from genome assembly GCA_026982335.1 of Phycisphaerales bacterium. Taxonomy (GTDB): domain Bacteria; phylum Planctomycetota; class Phycisphaerae; order Phycisphaerales; family UBA1924; genus UBA1924. The sequence continues at coordinate 123,149 of JALSHH010000047.1, read as the reverse complement.
CATGCGGTGGATCGGAGGCGCTGGGCGAGGTGGTCATGCGATGCCCAGTGCCCGAGCTCGGCGAAGTAGACACAGGTCGGGATGAGACCGATCCAAGCGATGGTGCCCGCGGTGATGTGGACGATCGAGAATGGGACCATGAGCAATGCTGAGGGAGATACTGGTCTCGAGGCCAGCGCAGAGAGTCCCATCGAGACGAGCAGGTAGATCGGCCAAGCGACACTGACCATGCGGATGATCAGTCGATACCGATCACTGTCGAGCACCTTGTCAGGAACGATTTGCCCTCGATTGGGGCGAGGTAAGGTGATGAACCAAATCCCGGCGACCCAGAGGAATGGAGCCACGAAGTTGAGTGCAACGCCGGACCGATAGATCACTCCAGAGTTGACACCCATCACAAAGAAGACCCCAAGGAAAATGGGGACGACGATTGAGCCGATGATCGCCAGCGAGGCCAGTGAGAACCCAAGCTGAAGCATTCGTACAAAGCGGGAGGGCGCTTCGTTGGACATGGTACCTGATGATTTTTGGACAATTTTCCTGATCGAAGTGCCGCATTCGGGGCATTTGCTTCCCTCTGGGAGCCCGCGCAGGTTATACCCACACTGATCACATTCGCGGTCCGTCGAGATGTAGGATTGAGCTGTGGACATAGATCATCATAATGTACCCAAAGATGCGAGCGCGGGTTGCCTTGGTGGTCGATGATTGGAAAAAATCAGCCGACTTAGTATGGTCGGCTGACGAGAGAGGAGGCTTGGGTGAGGGGCAAGTCGGGGTTATGGGGATCGGCGTTTTGGGGTGTCTGGTTTGATGATGATCTTCTGTTTGCCATCAACCTTGCGAACTTGCTGGAGGCGTGAGGGCCAAAATGAGTATCCGACAATCTGGCGATGGATGTAGTCGGGCGCGGTGACGATGATGGAGGTGCCATAGAAGGTCATCGAGGCTCCGTCGCCGCCCAAGTCGACCCACTGGTCGGGTTCGATGGTGCTTTGGATAAGATCGGTGATCGCCTGGGCCCGGTCCTCAGCGGAGGCCAAATCAGTGCGTTGAGCACCGCCGGTGAATGGGCTTCGTCCGCTACCGCCACCACCGCCGCCGCTCCCACTGGCAGCTTGGACGGCACTTTGGAGGTTGAAGTTGGGAGCATTGTCGAAATCGGGGACGACAAAGAGCAGGTCGGCCAGGTCATAGAGCTCGACGCGTTGGTTGTGGTTGAGCTCGAGCTTTGGACCCATTTCGAGTGACCCGATATCAGTGAATTGCCAGGTGTATTCATCGCCGGAAGCTTCAATGCGCTGGGCGCGGAGCAAGACGCGGTCGAGCACAACGAGGGCGGGGACATTGGAGACTTTGATGGTGATGGGTGTTTCAGGGTCCATGCCGTTGGCTGTGGTATTGTCGGTGAGGTAGATTGGCTCGAATTCGGCGCCGGTGATTTCGGAGATGAAGTCGAGGATATCGCCCAGAGGCTGATCCGTGACATCGAGTGTAACTGGCTTTGATAAGGCAAGGAGGGTGTCACGCTTGGCCCGGCGAGTTTCGGCAGTGTCCGAATCGGTGTTCTGGGCGAGCGCGGTGTCTGAACTGATGCTCAGGGTGGCAATCCCGATGGCTGGGAACCCAGCGCTGGCAACGAGGGTCACGGTCAGAGAGCCCAAGGTATTGATTGTGCGAGATCGGTGGGGCATGGGGCGTCTCCGTGTGGATCGGTGTATGACTTGTGTGAGCCTGTGCCTTTGGCATGATCCGAATGAACTACTCCATGATCCACTGCCATGACCCAGGCATGCCTTGCTCATGGCAGTGCTGCTCCGGCGGGGTAATGGCGATCCGTTCCATCAATCCGTTTATCAGCAGCGGGCACACACACGGCGGGAGATAGAGCTTGCTCATCTCACACTCAACTCTGGGGCTCGGCGTCAAGAGTGAAGTCTCGACACCATGAGTATACCAGATCAAGGCAATACGCACAAGTTGACCGATCGGTTGCATCGGTTGTTTGGTCACTTGGCCGCTTGCGCAGATTGGTCAGATTCAGAAAAGCCCCCAAGTATGGCCCAGATGATTTGAATCCAAATTATGGGCACCCATCGGCGAAGGCGGTCAGGAAGGCGCTGACATCGAAAAAGTTGAACTGGCCATCATCATTGAAGTCGGCAACGGGGTCCATTAGGGCAAAGGCGCTCAGGAAAGCGGAGACATCAAAGAAGTTGAGGAGCCCGTCATTGGTCAGGTCGGCTTGGCACGAAGGTGCGCCCGCGACGATCTCGAACTTGCCGGTCATACCGGGATGGAAGGGAATCATGCAGGTGTAGTAGTAGATGCCGACATCATCATTGGTGAGGCTCCAAGTGATGCCGTCAATTGCCGGGGCCGGGTCGTCGATAAAATCGGCCGTTGGAGAAAGGACTGCATCATTGATGACCCCAGGGTCGGTGGTGTCGCGGAAGTAATTGCCATCGGTTCCACTCACAGGCAGGGTGTCGTCGGTGATGGCGAATGGGTGGATGGAGGCGACATTGTCGAAGAGATAGGTTTCGCCTGCGGTGAGCACCAAAGTCGGGTCTTCGATGTTGGTAAAGGCTCCTGACGAGTCGGTCCAACTCCAGAGCCAACTCGAAGCGCCCTGATTGACGATGGTAAACAAAACACCGGCGTCGATTTCATAGACACTCGGGCCAGTCTGTGTGGTGTCGGCGTGGAGGGGGGAAGCAGCGAGGACGGCAACGATGGTCCCTAAACCAAAGGGTTTGCGTATGTTTTTCATGGGGTGCTCTCTCTAATTTCAGTGGTTGATGCCCGTCGAGCATTCGATCTCGTGGAATCGTGCATCTCGGGCTCGGAATGGCATGTTGGTCTGATTGTAAAGAGATGGGTGTGTTTTGCAAGAAGAATCTGGGAAAGCCGTCAAACAAAGAACAGCGCTGCAATTTATACATAGCCTTTTATACATGGCCTTGAGTTTTCTGAACGAGGATTGTTTTTCGGACAACCAGAGCCATTTGTCCAAAGCCACCTGCGAGACTTGAACTCGCGACCTAAGCTTTACGAAAGCTTCGCTCTACCAACTGAGCTAAGGTGGCCTGTCAGACCAAATCCGATCAGGGCATCATCGTGTTACGATGGGTGATTGGTTTTGGGAAGGTAAGTATACGCGTTGGTCTCGGATTGAACCACCTGCCCTAGAACCAGATTGATCATCTGTTTTTCCGCGTCTCACCATCAAAAACGGCTCCTCTGGAGGTCAGAAGGAGCCGTTTACAAATGGGGCTTGATTGTGCGCAGTGCGCCGATAGGCAGGGGAGTGCTTATGGGCATCCCTGGGCGAAGATGGTCAGGAAGTCCGAGACATCGAAGAAGTTGAATACGCCGTCGTCATTGATATCGGCGTTGGGATCGTTGGTGCCAAAGGCAAAGAGGAAGTCCGAGACATCAAAGAAGTTGAGTTGCCCAAACGGTTCAGCGAAGTCTGCGGGAGAACACCCGCTGGAAGCGATGGTGTAGAGGTTGGGGCGGTAGGTGAGCAGCGAGCATCGCATGCGGTTGTTCTGTTCAGGGGTGAACTTATTCATGCACGCATCGTCGGAGTAGTCCATGTAGTTGTCGAATGGGGCGGGCAAGCCACAGGAGAATCGGCTTCCCGGGCAGCCAAAGGTTGGAGAGCTCTCAGGGTTGGTATCGGCGATCAGGTCGCCGCTGGTGTATCCGCTTCCCCCTGAGCATCCGCCGGTGAATGTGTGATAAAGTCCGAGGTAGTGACCGACCTCGTGGGTTGTGGTGCGCCCGAGATCGAATGGTGCAAATGGTGCGTTGCGTCCGAAGGTCGAATGGAGGACGACTACGCGGTCTGCGTTTGAGCCTGCGATTCCGCCTTGTGGCAGGTCAGGGACATAGCCAAGAGCACCTGAGGCGCTGTTGGTGTAGATGTTGAGGTAGCGATTGGTATCCCACGCCAAGAAGTTGTAGTATCCGCCGCCGTCATTGTACCAAGTGTTATTGGTCGAGCGGGTGATGCCGTTGGTTGGGTTGCCGTCGGGATCGACCGTGGCGAGATAGAACTCGATCTGCGCATCATTGCCCGGTGCACCGTTGGAGCCAGCAAGTGCCTGGAAGTCCTCGTTAAGAATTTCAATTTGAGAGATGACTCGTTCGTCTGGCATTGATCCTGTGCCATTGGTTCTTTGGATGATATGAACAACGACGGGGATACGGTATTTGGCGACCGATGGGTCGTACTCTGGCCGAATGATTGTTCTGCTGTAGGTGCAGTCGCTGCTTCCTCTGGTACCATCGGCATCGGCATCATGGGGGATGTGCAGAGGTGTACCGCACCTGGTATCTTCAAAGCCGTAGTATCCGGACTGGTAGAGTTCTTCCCATGATCCGAATGTGTATCCATCGACGATGATTTCGGTATCGGAGATGACTTGGAATGACGGATTTCCAAACTGCTCGTCAGCTTGGACAGGTGCGGATGAGACTGGCGCGAGTGCGGATGCACCGGCCAACGCGGCAACGGCAGCGATATTGAGCATGAGGGACCTCTTGAGTTGTGTTCGTCAGTGGGGAACGAGTGTCCAATTGGACGCGGGATCAGTGAAAAAACAGCTGAAGACGCTACCCGAATGGGTAGTGCCCTCATATACGGATAATGAAGCCTTGGATGTTGCAAAAAAATGCAATCCACATCCCATATCTCCAATTTGATGGAGATATCGGGTGCCTCTCGGCGTTTGTGTGGATTTTGATTGGGCTTTGAAGGGCAATAAGTGATGCTCGATCTCGGGTGTCAGTCTGAAGTCGGGACGGTGGCGTAGGTGCTGCCCGCGTCGACCCGCATCGCTTCGTAAGCAGCTGCAATGGCGCTGACAAACTCGCGATGGGGCGGCATCCCCATGAGCTTGCGCCGATCATCGAGGTGTTCGGGGTCTTCGATTGGGACGGTTGGGGTGGGTACCAGCACCCCGTGTTCATTGGATGCCATTGACATCTGCGTACCAAAGACCTGAGGCTGATTCTGGAAGACACGAATCCGATCCGTCAGCAACGCAACATACGATGCAGGCAACTCGCCTTCCTCAACCAGATCAACCATCAGCGCGAGGCATCGGTTCTGGAACTCATTGTCGTGTCCGGCGTGCTGGATGACCATATAGGCGGCTTGTGTGGCCTTGAGACCAACCATTTCGCGTGTCGGCCAGCCGATGTGGTCGACGATTTCCTTGAGCCGATCGGCATGCACGCGATCAATCGCCCGGATGGCGCTGGCGGTGGCTTGGTCATTTGGGTTGATCGACAAGGAGTCGCCAACGAGTTGGCGATCAAGATCGTGCATCGCTTCGAGTTCTGCTTGGATTTCGGACAAGGTGTAGTCGGTGATGGGCGCGCGGTAGTGGGGGATTGCATGATCGAATGCCGTTCCGATAACCAACTCGTCACTTGCGTAGATGACCGATGTCTGTTCAGATGGGCTCGGGACATAGGTTTGCTCGACGCTCTGGGGGGCGCTCGGAGATACCGATCCATTGGCTTGTGTGCGGGTTTGACTCGAAGCACATCCCGATGCGAGGAGCAGCGAGGCGATCGAAAGAGGAGCAACGGCAGCAAAGACATGGTTCATGCCTACATCATCGAAAAGGAATGTCCATCAGAACACCCAGATAAGCAACTCGGCCGGTGTTTCCATCCTTCCTGACCCGCACAAACGGATGCAGGACAGATAACTTAATATCGTTCAGAGTCATCCGCAGGGCCCAAGGCCCATGGCGCACCCTCAATGCCGTTGATCGTTGTGCCATTTTGGATCGATGGGATGATCTTGTCGAGGAAGTTGTGGGGGAAATGTTTGTCGTAGGGGCACATCGCCTCGATCCGGGATCGTTGCTCATCGGAGAGTGTGAAGTCCAACGCGCCCAAGTTGTCTTCGAGTTGCGAAAGCCGTTTCGCCCCAATAATCGTCGAACTCACCGCATCGTTCGACTGCACCCAGTTGAGCGCAATCTGCGCCGGCGTCGCATCGACCTCTTTCCCAATCTCCTTGATGACATCGAGCAGCGCATAGGTTGATTCGATCAAAAACGGCGAATCCACCGCTGCCCGGGTATCCTCAGGCGATGGACGCGAATCGCGGGTGTACTTGCCCGAAAGCACTCCGCCTCGCAACGGAGACCAAGGCGTGATACCGAGTCCCATGTGCTGAGCCATCGGCAGGAGATCATCCTCGGCGGTCCGCTGCAAGAGTGAATACTCGATCTGGATCGCAATCAGAGGCTCCCAATAATTGGCCTTGGCGATGTTCTGCGCCTCGACGCATACCCAAGCCGGATGATCGGAAAATCCGATATGACGCACCTTGCCCGATCGAACCAGATCATTGAGCGTGCTCATCGTCTCACTCAAAGGCGTGTGGCGATCCCAGAAATGAATCCACAACAAATCAATATAATCCGTCTGCAGCCGACGCAGCGAATCCTCGACCTGATGCATAATTGCCTTGCGTCCAGACCCGCCACCATTGGGATCACTCGGGTGCATGTTGCCGCAGCATTTGGTCGCGATGACCGTGCGATCGCGCTTGGACGGATGCTCTGAAAAATAGTCCCCGATGATCTTCTCCGAGTGCCCCTTTGTATACACATTGGCCGTATCGAGGAAGTTGCCCCCGCGATCAAGATACGCGCTGAGCACATCGAGCGACTCTTCAAGATTCGTGCCCACCACGCCCCATTCATTGCCAAAGGTCATGGTGCCTAAGCACAACGGCGAAACGCGAAGCCCCGAGTTGCCCAGCGTGATGTAGTTGGTCAGTGACATGTTGATGATCCTTTCGCGATCCTCTCAGATGATTGCAGGGTAAACTCTAGCCATGAAGACGCCAAAGGACTCGATTGCTGATGCGCATGGGAACCCGCATAAGGTTTGCAGGATTCACAACGCGATCAAGACCAGCGGGCTCAAGCGTCGAGAGCTTCTCGAAAAACCGATACAGATTCATTCTGGAAGATGTTTTTCATCACCGGAGCATGCTTTGTTGTGGGTATGGCGGTTCTGGACTTCGTGGGAACGATCCTCCTCGGTTTGTTCACAGGGAACTACAGATTTGGGTACACGAGATGGTCACTTATTGCCAGCGTCATCCAATTCGTGATATTCGGGACAACGATGGGATTCATCGTGACGAAGTTTGACTGGAAAAGCCCAGGGCATGCCAAACGCGCAATGCTCAGAGCCGGGCTTTGCGCCGCATGCGCATATCCAATCCGCGATCTCACCCCCGAACCCGACGCCTGCACCATTTGCCCCGAATGCGGAGCAGCATGGAGACTTGAAAGCGTCGAATCTTCCAAGGGTGCCACGCCTTGACCGTCTTCGGCAAGGCGTGTCTTCGAGTGCATCAAGTATCAAGCAAGACACTGCTTGCCGAAGACGATCAAGCAGTGGCACCCGGCCGATTACCCACTCTCTTGAACATGGTCCTTGAGCTTCCGCAACACATCAAACGCATCCATAGGCGAGAGCTCGTCAAGTTTGATCTCCCGCAGCGTATCGACCGCCGGGTGTTGAACAAACTCGGTGAACAATCCGAGCTGATCGCCTGCCTTGGGCGTCGGCGGCTGCACTTGCTGGGTATCAACCCGCCCACTGTGCTGCACCGAGAGCGTATCGAGAATCTCGCGGGCGCGATTGGTGATCGCTTTGGGCACCCCCGCGAGCTGGGCGACATGCACGCCATAGGACTGGTCAGCCCGTCCGGGGCGGATCGAATGCAAAAACGCGATTTCTTGTTGTCCGTCTTCAGTCGTCCACTCGCGGACGGCCACATTGAGGTTTTTCACCTTCTTTTCTAGGCGTTCTTCGAGCTCCGTGATCTCGTGATAGTGCGTCGCAAAGAGCGTGCGAGGGCGATTCTCCGCGAGCCATTCGCAGATCGCCCAGGCGAGCGATAAGCCATCGAGCGTCGAGGTGCCTCGCCCGATCTCGTCGAGGATGACCAATGACGAGCTGTTGGCATTGTTGAGGATGTTGGCCGTCTCGATCATCTCGACCATGAAGGTCGATTGCCCGCGATGGAGCGCATCGTCAGCCCCCACACGGGTAAAGATGCGTTTGGTGATCCCGATCGTCGCGTCATTGGCGGGGATGAAACTGCCCGCCTGCGCAAGTACAACCAAGAGCGCGTTCTGACGAATGTAGGTCGATTTACCCGCCATATTTGGGCCGGTGATGAGCGCGAGGGTCGCCGGCGAAACATCCGAACCCATCGTGCAATCGTTGGGGACGAACCTGTGCCCGAGTGTTTCATCGAGCACCGGATGCCGCCCTTGGATGATATCGAGCACAGGCTCATCGACAATGATCGGCTTGGTCCACCCACGCTCGCGGGCTTTGATCGCAAAGCCGAGCAAACAATCGAGCGTCGCGACGATATCGGCGAAAGTGCTTAGTTCGGTGATGATCGAGTGGGCTTGGTTGCAGAGTTGATCGAAGAGGATCCGCTCGCGTTCGATGGCCACATCAGAAGCGGAGAGGACTTTTTCCTCAAAAACTTTGAGTTCAGGCGTGATGTATCGCTCAGCGTTTTTGAGTGTTTGCTTGCGGGTGAAGAGATCGGGGGCGCGTTGGGCTTGGGCACTGGGAAGCTCGATGTAGTAGCCGAAGACTTTGTTGTACCCGATTTTCATCGAAGGCAGGTCGTGCGCTTCGATGAGTTTGGCTTGGTATTCGGCGAGCCATTTGCCCGCGTCGCGTTCGAGGGTGCGTGCCTCGTCGAGGGCTTGATCAACCCCATCACGGATCAGCCCGCCCGCCCGCAGATGAGCAGGGGGGTCGTCGATGCACGAACGGATAATTTCCCGTGCCACGGGTTCGATGGTTTGCACAAGTGTTTCAAGCTGATTGTGGTATTGTCGCAAGGCGGGCGATTGCTCGATGGTGTCGATGAGTTTGGCGATCAGCCCCGCACTTCGGCCGAGGGCCGCGATATCGCGGGGGGTGGTGCGTCCAAGGGCCACGCGACCCGTGATGCGCGCAATATCGCACATGGATCCGAGAATCGAACCCAGTGCATTCGAGAGGGCATGGTCCTCGAGGAGCACCGTGATCGCCTGCTGGCGTTGTTCGATCTGCTGGCGATCAATCAAAGGCGAACTGAGCCAAGAATGCACCAAACGCTTGCCCATTGGCGTATGCAACACGCATCGCGTGCCTACCGGGCTGGCGAGGAAGATACCCGCCAGCGAGCCTGTGAGTGATTGTTCGCGGATGGTCTGCTCGATCTCAAGCGATCGCAAACTTGTCGCGTCGATGATGCACGATTGGGCGCGGTCGATGAGCACCGGTGCCCGCAGATGCGCCAGCGTCGCGCGGGGTTGCTCGAAGGCGCTGCGTTCAGGTGCATTGCCTTGCGATTCTTCGACGGCCTGTGTTTCTTTGAGGTATCGGATCACTGCGCCCGCTGCGAGCACCGCAGGCATCGAAGAGGTAAGCCCGAATCCGTCGAGGGTTGAGATGTTGAAGGTTTCATAGATTGCCTCGACCGCTTCGCCTGACCGGAAGTGCCACCCCGGACGGCCTGTTGCTGAGGCATTGATGGAGGCGGCGAGTGTTTCGATGCGTTTGGGAACTTCGCCAGAGGTTGGCGCGTTGTAGAGGATTTCTTTGACCCCGATGCGTGCGAGTTCGTCGGCGCATTCTTCGAGTGAGCCGTTGAAGAGGTGGAAGGCGCCCGTTGAGAGCTCGACGATCGCGAGCCCAGCGTGGGCCTCATCAAAAATCGCGATCGAACCCAGAGGCACCGTCTGTTCCTCTTTGAGCAGCGACTCGTCGACGAGTGTTCCTTGCGTGACGACTTGCGTGACGCCTCGTTTGACCACGCCTTTGGCTTCTTTGGGGTCTTCGAGCTGATCGACCACTGCGACGCGATACCCCGCGTCGATCGCCCGCTGAAGATAGACCGCTTTTTGATGGTGAGGGACACCCGCCATTGGGATGGCATTGCCTCGGGTGGTCAGTGAGAGCCCCAGATCACGGGAGATATTTTCAGCATCTTCGCCGAAGAGTTCGTAGAAATCGCCCATGCGGAAGAAAAGCACACAATCTGGGTGGGTTTTTTTGATCGCGGTCCACTGGCGCATCCCCGGGGTGTCCCAAGGATCTTTGGTCGGCTTCTTGAGAGGCGTGGTGGTGGTCGATGGCATCGGTGAACAGTAGGTTCAAAGGGGCGAATACCGATCGTGAGATATGAAAAAAGCCCGGATACAGCTGCCGGGCTTTCATGGAGAGAGCGCGTGTTGGGGGAGAGGAGACGGCTTAGCCTTCGAGTGCGTGGAAGTAGTCTGCGTATGGACGAATACCAACAAACTGGTCGGTTGGTTGCCCATTTTTGAAGATCACGACCGTTGGGATCGATGCCACCCCGTATTGGGCTGCGAGTTGAGGGTGTTCGTCGATATTGACCTTGGCGATCTGGGCACGCTCGCCAAGGTCTTGCGCGAGTTTGTCGATCGTGGGGCCCAGGGCCCGGCAAGGTCCGCACCAAGGTGCCCAGAAATCGACGAGGGTGGGGGTCTGGGATTGGATAATTTCGTCAAAATTTGAGCTGGTGATCTCGAGTACGGATTGAGTAGACATGTCAGGCTCCTGTGAGATTTGTTTGGGTTTGCGTGCGACCGGTTACCGATCTATACAAGAAAATCAACCAGACTGGTCGTTCTATTTCTTTATTTTTGGTTTTGTGTCTTTAATTTTCAGAGGAAGTGGTGTGGCAGGGGGTGATGCTCGAAGAACATGCCCGTTCGAGCAGGATTTCAGCGATTTGGCGGGCGTGGTCGGCGGGTTCGCGGGTTTGGGTTTGGCGGGCGGTGCACATGGCGCCCGAGGCAATCATGGCAAGCATTTGCCCCAAAGCCTGTGGGTCAGGGAGCTCGGCAGCAGTGCAGAGCTCGGCAAACATATTGGCGACGGCGACTTGGTGGGCACGAGCTGCTTGGGCGGGTTCAGACTGTGGGTCAGGGAACTCGGCGACGGCGGCTTGGAACATGCATCCGCAAAATTCTGGGTCCGAAAACCACATCGCCAAAGCATCAAAAACGCCCAATATTTGTTCGCATGGATCCGTCGAGGCTTCGGTGACGATCTGTTTGAGCCGGGCAATCATCTCGGCGCTGGATTTGTTGAGTACCGCAACGATGAGTCCGTCTTTGGAACCAAAGTTATTGTACAGGGTCATCTTGGCCACGCCCGCTTCGGCAAGGACGCGGTCGATGCCCGTGGTGTGGAACCCTTCGGTTTCAAAAAGTTTGCGGGCAACTTCGATCAATTTCTCAGATTTCTTGGACGGCATGGGGACTCCAGGTGGTTTTAGTAGAAATTAATTGAAAAAAATCATGAATAAACAGAACGATCGGTCTATTCTAGCGTATTGTGGAGGGAGACGCAAGTCGTTTCCAGAGAAAAGTGGACAAGGTTCTTTGAATCCGCAAAGGCCTTTGGGAAAGCAAATCTTTTTACAGGAATGGAGATTCTTATGCCTCGCATTGCACCAACAACGATTGAAAAAGCACACCCCGCAGCCCGTGAAGTGCTTGAGCACATCAAATCGACGGTTGGGCGGGTTCCCAACTTGCTGGCGACTTTGGGACATTCGCCTGCAGCGATCCACAGTTATGTCAAGCAGAAGGAAGCGCTCAAGGCGGGTTCGTTGGGGGATCAGGTCGGCGAGTCCATCGCGATTGCCATGGCGTCGTTTACCAAGTGTGGATATTGCGCCTCGGCACACAACGCGATTGGCAAAATGGTTGGGCTTTCTGACGAGGAACGCGAACTCAACCGAAAGGGGCAGTCGTCTGATCCCAAGACACAGGCAGCAATCAACTTGGCCCGAGCGATCGTTGAAACCCGTGGGTATGCCAACGACGAAGCATTTGAATCGGCAAAGTCGGCGGGTTTGAGCGATGCGGACATTCTCGAGGTGCTCGCGATCACGATGTTCAATCTGTATACCAACTACGCCAATCATTTCCTTGAAACGGAAAATGATTTCCCACATGTGGAGCTCGATGAAGCGGTTGCGGTCTAAAGGGTGATCGTCGAGCGACAGTGGTGGTTTTGAGAGAAGCCCAAACAAAGTGTCCGCTTATCCCCTCTTAGGCGGATGCGGGGACGAGTTCCGGACACGGCATTCGTCCCGTTCCAAGCGTTCACGCAAAGATCGTTTGACCAGATCCCCCATTTCCTGCGCTGTGCCGTCCGAGTGTTTCGGGCGGCACGGTTATTTTTGGGAGAAGGGGTATTTGGAGGAGAAGAAGGAGATAGGGAAGAGGGAAAGCAAGAAGACATGCGAGCGATTTGTGCGGGGCATATACCGACGCCTTTGGGCAAGAGGCAGGGGAGTGTGCGAGAAGGAGATTGCCGATTGATTGTGTCTTTGTCCGATACATGATTGATGCAAAGCACACCCGAAACGATCTGGATTCATCGCTCGTACCAGTCACAGTTTGATCTTCTTGGCGCGATGGCCAGCGAGATTGCCCAAGCATTTGTCGCCAGGGGGTATGACGCGAGGCTGGTGGATATCGCGGAAGAGGAGTCACCGACCGAGGGGGTATTTGTGTTTCTCAATACGCCTCAAGCGATCGAGCAACTTCCCCCAGCATTATTTGTGCCTGGGTCGAATCTTTCAGCGGTGCAGGTGCATGTTGATCACCCCTTTGCGTTGCCCGATTCGCTTCTTGATCAGTGGACCCGGCGGGTTGGACTTGAGGGGTTTCGGTTGATGTTGCCTTGTCTTGACGATGTGCATTTGCTTCGGACAAGATTCCCGGGTTTGGTGCATTCGTGGATGCCTCACGGGATTCCGCGTGAGTCGTTGTGTGATGCCGATGCCTTGACTTGCGAAGCGTTTGATGAGCGAGCGTTCGATGTGGTGGTGACGGGGTCTGTTCGATCGCAAGAGGCGATTGATCAGGGTCTGGGGCAGCTCGATGTGCCCGTGCAGACAATGGCCAAGGAGATCGCGCATTTGATGATCAAAGAGGTTCACCTTGGGTATGTGGCTGCGGTTGATTTGGTAATGGGGTCGCGGGGGGTGATTACCGGAAGCTGGGAGGCGCAGAAGTATCTTTGGGGGTTGGTGATCGCGATGGTGAATCGGCATCGACGGATCGAAACGGTCAAGGCGATGCAGGGACTCAAGGTCGGGGTGTTTGGCTCAGAAGCGTGGCAGGCACATTGCATGGGGACGGTCAAATATGCTGGGGAGGTGTGTTACGCGCAGTGTGCGGGTGCTTTTGCCCGTGGTCGTGTTGGGCTTGCGTGGGGGCCGACGCAGTTTGTGCATTCGTATTCAGAGCGAATCATGCAGGCCATGGCGGGTGGGGCGTGTGTGGTGGCCGATGACCGACTTTTGGTTCGGCGCGATTTCAACGGGGCTGCAAGTCCGGGAGGGGATTCGGCGAGGCTCTTTGATTGGGCGAATCCACAGGCAGCCAGAGCAGCGGTCGATGCCCAGCTCGGTGATGTGGAAGGCTCGGTCGCGATGGCCCAGCGTGGACGGGCACTGGTCGAGAAGCGGTGTCTGTGGGAGCACCGGGTTGATGGGATGGTCGAATGGCTGGGTTTGGCAGGGCGGCTTGAGGCTGGATGATTGCTGTTTTGGATGGTTTGATTAATTTATTTTGGGATTCGAGGTGTGGTGTGTGTGTTCATGGTGAGTGTTGCCGGATCAAAGGGGTCGGGGATATCATCGAGGGTGATGGCATTTTCGAGTGTAAATTTCCCGACTTGTGTTCGACGCAGTGCGGTGAGCATACCTCCTGCCCCAAGTTCTGCACCGATATCTCGTCCGAGAGAGCGGATGTAGGTTCCTTTGCCACAGATGACATGGATGCTCAGCATTGGCCAGTCATAGGACACGATTTTGATGGAGTCGATTTGCACAGGGCGTGCTTCAAGGGTGACTTCTTTTCCTTTTCTTGCCAGGGCGTAGGCGCGTTGTCCGTTGACTTTGATGGCCGAGTATGGTGGAGGTTTTTGCATCACCTGACCGACCCATTTGGCGCATGCCTGTTCGATCTCGGTACGGGTGGGGATGGTCTTTGGGATAGTGGTGGTCTTTTCGCCTTCAAGATCGTCGGTTGTTGATGTTTGCGAGAGATCAACGGTTGTGAGGTATCCTTTGGTCCCTGCCATGATTTGGTCGCACATTTTGGTTGCTTTGCCGATGAGCACCACCAAGACCCCGGTGGCCAGTGGGTCGAGTGTGCCGCCATGTCCGACCTTGATTCGTTTGGGCGCTCCCCCGGCTTTGAGTCTTGCTCGTACAATCGAACAGACATTCATGGAGGTCAGGTTCAAGGGTTTATCGACCACAAGAATGCCCATGATTGGTTTGTCCGGTTCGCAGGCCATGGGCAGAGTGTAGGTGCAAGGCATGACCACAAGGGAGAGGCGACGACCTGTTGTCGGATTATGTGGTGGCGGGTTGCGATGCGTTGGCTTGGTGGACCGAGTGTTCGACCCATGAGTGTCCGATTGGCACACCCAGAAGTGCACCCATGACCCAAGCAATCGGGGAGACGATCAAGTAACCGGGCAGATCGCCACGGACCACCAATCCGAGCAAACCGTCGGCTCCGGGTTTGAGTAATCCGATCATCGGTGCAAATACGCTGGCAAGCATCATTCCGATGATGATCGGTGCGAAGGGTGTGGGAGCATCTTTGCTTTTGGCATCACGCATCGTATTGGCGACGAGGGCACCGAGCGTGCCGGCGACAATCCCAGCGCCAACCCCCACCCCGACCGATTGTCCCGGCAAGTCCGTCTGCCCGAAGAGCAGGGCAAAGATCAGCCCCCCGATCATCGCGGCGATCAACGAGCATATTCCTTCGCGTTTGACAAGTGAGTTTTTGAGATATCCGATATCGAAGCGTGAAATTTCATCGTGCTGACCAGAGTTTGAACCTTTCGGCGGGTTGGTCATGAGTACCAGTGCGATGAGCATGCCAACCGAGATCATCAGCCCCTCAATCCCCATTTTGATCAATGTCCCCGATTCGGGGGTCACGCGATAGATTTCCCCAAGCCGACCCAAAGTCCACGCGACCCATCCAAATACAAAGGCGGTATTGAGAAGCCCCTCACGCCGATCGACCACACGCCCAATTACCACGCCCATCGTCAGACTGAGCCCAAGGACCATCACCAGGGCCAGGGCACCCGATCCGATCGACGAGCCCGTGAGGAAAGTCGTATGGTGTGATCCGTCGGCCCCGATAACCCTGCCAGTGATCATCGCGCACGTCGGCCCGACAATGCAGAGCGATAAAGCACGAGCGATCCACTGTTTGCCAACCTGTGTCAAAGTATGCGTCATACACTATCATCGGCACAAAACATTATTATGGCAAGTCAAAGTACCATAGATCGAGTACCATCACACCATGAGCGAGCAAAAACGAGTCGATGAGCGTCCCAATGTTCGTGAACCTTCGGTGATGCTTTCAGATATTACCTCCGATCTGATTTGGCCACGGATTCTTCGGGCGCCTGCTTTGGCTCTTTCGCCGTCGCGGGTCATCACCGGGTCGGTTTGTGCTTTTCTTCTCTCAATTATTCTTCAGCTCACCATTTTCTTTAAACCTCATGAAGGGCAATCGTCCCAAGGTGTCTATGCTGAGATTTCAGGGGTGTTTGATCGACTTCGTTTCGTTTTGGGTTTGTTGATTGAGTCTATTTTTGATCTTAACCCGACGGGGTTTGCTCAGAGTATCGGGTTGGGTGCTTCGCTTATCCGTGATACGGTGATGGAATCTCCGATGATTTCGTTGCTTCTTGGACTTCCGTTGATTGCGGTGCTTTCGGTTGCAGGTGGTGCGATTGCTCGTTCGAGTGCTGTTGAGTTTGGGACGGGTCGATTCGCATCGAGTGATGACACACTCAGATTTGCTCTGCACCGAGCACGCCATTTTGTTGGGGCAGTTGTTGGTCCGATCATTGTTTGCACCCTCATCTTCTTGCTCATCGCCATCGGTGGGGTATTTTTGAGTGTTCCGGTGCTCGATGTGCTTGGCTCGATTCTTTATTTGCCCGCCCTGATTTTGGGAATTTTTGCAACGATCATACTGATGCTCCATGTGCTTGCCTTGCCGATGATCGTTCCTGCCTTGGCAGTTGAAGGCACCGATGCCTTTGACGCAATTCAGCGTTCGTATGCCTATGTCATTTCCAAACCTCTGCGTTACTTGGTCTATGCGGTACTTCTGCTTGGATTGGGGATCGTGAGTGCTGGAATTTTTACGATGCTTGCCCAAGGTTCGATCGAGATGACCAACTGGGCAGCTTCTTTTTGGGCGTCGGATTCCACCAGCCGAGTGCTGACCAACGAAGGTGAGATGGGGGCGACCAAGGGGATTGCTCATGCGATCATCAGCATTTGGCACGCCGTGATCGAACTCATCGTAGCTGGATATGTCATCTCTCTCTTCTTCACCAGCTCCACCTTACTCTATCTCGTTACCCGTCGGGTTTGTGATGGGCAGGGGATCAATGAGCTTTGGGATGGTGAAGGGGCATGAGGGGATTGGGATTGGGGGGAATTAGTTGAGCCGTTTATCTCTTGAGAGCTGGGCGTAGGCATTGTGGGCATGGATGGACTCAAAGTTTTCGGAACTGATATCGTATTGCACGACACGATCGTCTTGGTTGAGCCGAATCGCTAAATCTCGGATGATGTCTTCGACGAACTTGGGGTTTTCGAATGCTTTTTCCGTGACAAATTTTTCATCGGGTCGTTTGAGGACCGCGTAGACGGGGTGTGAGGCAGCAGCTTCGAGATGCTCGACGAGATCTTCGATCCACATCACCCCATTAAATCGGACCGCCGCTTCGATTCGACAGCGCTGATTATGAGCCCCATACGCTGAAATCTCTTTGGAGCACGGGCACAGGCTTGTTGCCGGGGCAGCGACTTTGATGATGAAATCCTCGGCTTTGCCATTGGCGGTGCAGGCGAAAGTGCCTTCGTAGTTCATTAGCCCGGGTTGCCCAGTGACGGGTGCGGGTTTCTCGATGAAGTAAGTGAATGAGGCTTCAAAGTGGGCTTCTTGGGCGTTGAGTTTTTCTTTGATTTTTTTTGTGATTTTTGGGATATCTGCAGGTGAAAAGGCCTGACATTCGTGGCTGTTGAGGACCTCGAGGAAACGAGACATATGCGTGCCTTTCTTCTCTTTGGGCAACGCGACATACATGTTGATCGAAGCGACCGTTGATTGGCTCGAGCCTTCACGGGTGGCGAGTTTCATCGGATAGATAACATCCTTCACACCGACTTTGTCGATTGCCACATTGCGGGCATCGGAGAACCCTTGGACATCGGGCATGGTTTGATTGTCTGGGGCAGTATCATTCATGGGGTTTGGTTCACAAGTTGATGGGTTGCAACAGGTTGTGTCGGTCATGGTGGGCTTTCTTGAAATAATGATGTTTGGATCGTAGGGGGTTGGTCGCGGAACAACCCATCGAGACTCAAAAGTATTTCAGGGGATATTTTTAGGGTTGTGATGGCCTTTTGGATTGGGTTTGGTGAGGGCAGATCGGAGCCGAGTGATCGCCTCGTCAATGGTTTTGGTTTGTTTGCAAAAGGCAAAACGGATGAAGGAGGCGCCCTGTGCTGGGTGGCTGTAGAACGCGCTGGGGGGGATGGCTGCGACCCCGGCGTTGATCGGGAGCCATCGGCAAAAGGCGACATCATCCGCCAGTCCGAGTTGCTTAGTTATTTTAGTATGATCGGCCATGATGAAATATGACCCCTGAGGGAGCCTCACGCCAAAGCCCAGTTCGTCCAGGGCCTCGGCGAGGAGCGAACGGGTGTGGGTGTACTGGGCGAGGAGTGTGGAGATTTCTTCTTCGCCCGTGGTGAGCAGCTCGGCGACGCCGTATTGCAAGGGAGTGGCGACGGAAAAGGTGAGGAACTGATGAGCGGCCCGGATGCCTGCGGTGAGCTCTGGTGGGGCAATCGACCATCCGACTTTCCATCCGGTGAGGGAAAAGGATTTGCCTGAACTTGAGAGGATAACGGTGCGCTGGCGCATGTGTGGGAGCGATGCGATCGAACGGTGTGCGTTGCCGGGATAGACCAGTCGTTCATAGACCTCGTCGGAGATGGCGATGGTGTTGTGCTTGATGCACAGGGAGGCGATTTCATCCAGTTGGGTGTCGTTGAGGACGATGCCGGTGGGATTGTGTGGGGTGTTGATGAGGATGGCTTTGGTGCGATGGGAAAAGGCGGCTGCGAGTTCGTCGGGGCGATAGGCAAAGCCATCTTTCGTCGGGTAAAGGGTGACGAAGAGTGGCTTGGCATCGGCCATTGCCAGAGCGGCGCGGTAGGAGTCGTAGTAGGGTTCGAAGACAATGACCTCATCGCCGGGGTTGAGCAGTCCGAGCATGGTGGCGGCGATGGCTTCGGTGCAGCCTGCGGTGACGGTGATCTCGGTATTGGGATCGGCGTCGATGCCTGTGATTCGAGATGCCCACGAGGCGATGGCTTCACGCAGGATCGGGGTTCCTGGCATGGGTGCGTATTGGTTGTGTCCGGTGTTGATTGCCTTGGTGGCGATGTTTTTGCCGATGGTTGGGCCGTCAAAGTCGGGGAACCCTTGGGAGAGGTTAATCGCTTGGTGGGTATTGGCCAGTGCGGTCATTTCGGAGAAGATGGTGGTCCCGAAGGGTGTGAAGCGGTGGGCGGTGTGCATGGGATGAGGATAGTGCCTTGGGAATCGGTTGTGCACTTCGCCATTGGGTCTGTGGGATGTTCGATGAAGAATCTTGTACAAACTCATCTCTGAGGGGATACTTGGCCGATCCACATTTCGTACGCCTTGAGGCGTTTGTGTGCTTATCGTGTGCCTATTGCGAGTTCCTGTCTCTGTTTTGATGCCCAAATTGACAAAATACATCCCGAGCATGTTTCATCGGCGCGTTTTGCTTCTGGCGGTGCTGGTGATTGGTTCGTTTTTGCTTTTGAGTATTCGTCTTGGGTGGATGACGCTTGGGGAGAATGGAATTCAGGCCCGGGCCGAAGCGGGCAAGCGGTTGGTGCGTGAAACCTGGCTTCCGAGTGTTCGGGGGACGATTTATGATCGTAAGGGGCGGATGCTTGCCGGTGATCGGGCATCGTATGACATCGCGGTGGATTATCGTGTGCTCGCAGGGCAATGGGTCTATGAAGATCGCAGCGGGAATCTTCGAGGAATGGATTTCGACCGGTATGCGACGATTCTCGCTCGGCGGTACAACACTGATATTTGGGAGATGCTTGGAGAGGATCAGCGTGCCGAGATTATTGCCAGCTTTGAGTCGGCCTTGCGTGCCCGGGTTGATGTGATGTATCGTGTGATCAGCGAACAGACGGGGGTGCCGATCAACGAGCTTATGGATCGGCGAGCAGAGATTGTCGCCCGGGTAAGTAAGATCAAAGCGGGATATACCGCGCGTACCCGTGCGCGTGAGCTTGACAAGCATGCTCAGCGTGGACATGTTCCGACGCAGGAGGATCTTAAGCGGGTTGAGCGGATTGCTTCTCAGCCGATTGTTGAGGAAGTTCGGGCGCACACGCTTGTTGCAGATGTGAGCGATGAGGTTGGGTTTTGGTTTATTCGACAGGGGGGACGCAAGACGCCTTTGACTGAGCGTGTGAATGATGATTTCGATGGAATCGGGACGCTCGTACCAGTTCTTCCTGGATTGTCGGTGGTGGATGCAACGACTCGGATTCATCCGTATCGGGAGATTTCGGTTCGGATTCGTCGGTCATCGTTTCCGTCGCCGTTGCAGGAGGAAGTGTTTGAGACGCTTGCGGTGGTTGATGTAGGCTCAATGATTTTAGGTTCTGTCCGTCCAGGCATTCAGGCGGAGGATGTGTATCGTCGTAAGGAGGCACTTGCGCATGACGATTTGCTCCGTGTTCGATCGACCACAGAGAAGGGGACTGATCGTGGGCAATATATGTATAATGATCGGATTGGTCGTTCGGGGATCGAGCGATCATACGAGGATCATCTTCGTGGGTTGCGTGGGGTGAGTGTTGAGAATCGGCAGACGGGTGAGGCAACGGAGATTGGATCGACGCCGGGCCTCGATGTGCATTTGACGCTTGATATCATGCTTCAGGCGCGTATCCGTGCGATTCTTGATCCGCGATTAGGGCTCACGCGTGTTCAGCCTTGGCATCACAATGAGGAGCCGACGATGCCCGTCGGGACCGAGCTCGATGCGGGGGTGATTGTGCTCGAAGTGGCGACGGGGGAGATTTTGGCGATGGTGACGACGCCGGTGCCTCCGAGCGATGGGGATTGGACCCGTTTTGGTGTGCGGAGCGAGCTCGATCGGCGTCGGTATGAAAAGATTCATACGCCTTTTATTCATCGTGCGATCGCGATGCCTTATCCGCCGGGCTCGGTTGCCAAGGCGATCGTGCTGACTGGGGCAGCAAAGTTCGGGGTCTATGAGCAGGGCGAGCGGATTGAGGCGACGGGGTACCTTTTGCCGAATCAGCCCAATAAGTATCGGTCATGGATCTGGAAGCAAAATCCGGGTGTCACCCACGAGATGCAACTGGGTCGGCATCCCGATGATGTCGATGCGTTGATGGTGTCGTCGAATGTGTTTTTCTTCACGCTTGGTCGCAGGCTTGGGGCGCAAGGCATCACCAAGACTTACCAAGATTTTGGTGTGGGTAAGCGGTACAACCTTGGAGTTGGATATGAATGGGGCGGGTCGATCGGGCGATTTGGTGGTCCTGGCGATGGGTCTGATTTGAGTCTCGACGATGCGACGCTGATGGGGATTGGACAGGGTCCGGTGACTTGGACGCCTTTGCATGCTGCCGACGCGTTCGCAACGCTTGCTCGGCAGGGATATCACATCAAGCCCAAGCTGGTTCGTGATGGGCGGGCGCCAGCGGTGACGAATCTGGACTTGCCCGCGTGGTCGGTGCGTGATGCGCTCGAAGGGTTGCGGGAAGTGGTGAGCAATGTTGAGTTCGGAACTGGTCGGGCGATCAAGTATGATGAGTTTGGGCCTGCGATACCGATTTTCAATGTGCCCGGGATTTCGTTGTGGGGTAAGACGGGGACCGCGACGGCTCCGGCGATCGTGTTCGATCCAGACGAGGTTGGTGATGAGAACGGGCCGATGGAGCCAATGGTGGTTCGCAAGGGTGACCACTCATGGTTCGTGACGCTCGTCGGGCGTGAGGGTGGCGAGCCTGAGTATGCCATTGCCGTGGTGGTGGACTATGCCGGTTCGGGCGGACGGGTATCGGGGCCGATCAATAATCAGATTATCCATGCGTTGGTCGAAGAGGGGTATTTGCCCAGGGTTGAGCTTGATCGAGATGGGGAGGGGCTGCGATGAGTTCGATGTCGATGCCGTCACGATTGGTTCGGCTGATCCGAGGGGGCGGGCGATCCAATGAGCCGATCACCAAGGCGATCAAGGTGATCAACTATGGGTGGATCACGATTTTTGCGTCGTTGATCCTTACGCTGGTCGGGATTTATGCGATTGATCTGGGGATCAACCCGAATGCTTCGACGGAGCAGTTTCTCGGTTCGATTGCATTCAAGCAGTTTATTTTCCTGATGATCGGGTTGGTCGCGTGTACCGTCATCGCGTTGCCTCATTATAAACTTGTTTCAGCCTTTGCGTGGTTACTTTTCTTTGTATGCTTGGGTTTGTTGGTGTTTTTGATGATTCCTGGGATTCCCAAGAGCATCGTGACGCCTCGTAATGGAGCGAGGTCTTGGATCAATCTTGGTTTTACAGACTTTCAGCCTTCGGAGATCATGAAGATTGCCTTTGTGCTTGCGGTAGCGCAGTACATGCGCTTCCGATCGGAGCATCGTCGATTCAAAGGTTTGATTGTGCCTGGGATCATTGCAGCGGTGCCGGTGGCGTTGATTACGGTTCAGCCTGATCTTGGGACGGCTTCGTTGTTTATCCCGGCGTTGTTTGCGATGCTCATTGCTGCGGGTGCCAAGCTTCGGCATCTGTCATTGATTGTCCTCTGCGCGGCGATGGCGGCTCCGATCGGGTATCAGTTTATGAAGCCCCATCAGAAGAGCCGAATTGATGGACTCATCAAGCAGTTCCAGGGCGATACTTCCACTGAGTTCGACATCAATTTCCAAGCATCACGCGCCCAGAGGCTCATCGGCGCCGGGCAGGTGGTCGGGATGAGCGACGAAACCACCCGGGCGATGGTGCGCTATAACGCGCTGCCCGAGCGAGAGAATGACATGATTTTTGCGGTGGTGGTCGCCCGGTTTGGGTTTGTCGGCGGGTTTGTGCTGTTGGTGTTGTATGCGATCTGGGTCGGCGGGGCATTTGTCGTGGCTGCGAATTGCCGAGAACCGATGGGCAGGTTGATTGCGGTGGGGATTCCGGCGTTTATTGCGACTCAAGTGATCATTAATGTTGGGATGAACATCGGGGTGGTTCCTATCATCGGCATCACGCTCCCGTTCCTCTCTGCTGGGGGATCGAGCCTGGTGACCTCGTGGTTGATGACCGGGCTGATTGTCAATGTGGCCTTGCATCGCCCCAAACCCCCTTATCGGAGTTCGTTCGAGTACGATGATGATGACTATGGACCAGACCCCCTCAAACCCACCAAGCCGTACGGGCGTTCGATCGGATTCTCCGGGCGAGCGTTCACCCGTTGATCTCGAACTCGGATCGTGCAAAGCGTGCACAGCTCCCGATGGATGGATCGAGCGGTGCAATGAGGCGGGAATTGTCTTTGATGAAGGCGATGTCGAAAAGCTGGGGCTGTATCTGGCGATGCTCATGCACGCCAATACCCGCATGAACCTGACCGCTATTCGCGAAGAGGGCGAAGCGTGGGACAAGCATATTTTCGATGCGTTGACCTTGATACCGATGCTCGCCGAGCTTGAGGACGGGGCGAGTGTGATTGATATCGGATCGGGCGGCGGGTTGCCGGGGATTCCATTGGCGATCGTGATGCCCAAGGTGTGGTTCACACTTGTCGATGCGACGAAGAAGAAGATCGAGTATCTCGATCAAGTGATTGATGGATTGGGCTTGAAGAATGTGCGCGCGATCAACGCGCGGGCCGAGCAACTCGGAGTGGATCGAGGCAAGCGAACTCCTGATGGGCGCGTCGATGCGCACCGCGAGCATTATGATATCGCCATGGCACGGGGCGTTGGTCAGATTGCAATGCTGGCCGAGCTGACCGTGCCATTCATCAAGGTCGGCGGGTTGGTGTTGATGACCAAAGGCCAACGGGCTCAAGAAGAGCTCGATGCGGCCAAGGCGGCGTTGCATCTGTTGCATACGAATCATGCGGGGACAATCGAGACCCCGACGGGTCGGGTTGTGGTGTTGGAGAAGCAGCGCAAGACGCCGAGGGATTATCCGAGAAGGGATGGGGAGCCGAAACGGTCGCCTTTGGGGATTGGGAAGAAGGGGGAGAAGAAGGCAATGGGCAATGGGCAGTAGGCAATGGGGAAGAACGACTCTTTCTCCTCCCCCGGAGGCCCGGGGGAGGAGAATAAGAGAAGACACGGCTTGCCGGGGACGGTCAAGCTGTGGCACCCGGATGTGAGAGAGATTTGAATGGCAACGATTGATCACATCTTGGGAGACGCTGGACCTGTTGCCGGGTTGCTCGGTGAGGGGTATGAGCCTCGGGTTGTGCAGACGCAGATGTCGCAGGCGGTTGAGCGCGCGATGGCGGAGAAGTCGCATCTGTTTGTCGAAGCGGGGACGGGCGTCGGCAAGAGCTTTGCGTATCTGGTGCCTGCGATGATGCGGGCGATTGAGCATAATGAAACGATTGTGATTGCGACGAACACGATTGCACTCCAAGAGCAGATTGTGAAGAAGGATATTCCGCTTATTTCTGAGGCCCTCAAGGAGATGGGCGCGTGCAAGTCGGTGCTGGTCAAGGGGCGCGGGAACTACATGTCGATTCGTAGACTCAAGCTCGCTTCGCAACGGCGGGACAAGATTTTTGCTGAGAACGCACAGCGGCGGACACTCGATGTGATCGAAGAGTGGGCCTATGACACGGAGGATGGGTCGTTGGCGTCGCTGCCTCAGTTGGAGCGGCATGGGGTGTGGTCGAGTGTGCAGTCGGATTCGACGAACTGCATGGGGCGCAAGTGCCCCCACTACAACGAGTGCTTCTATCAGAAGGCCCGCCGGGAGATGGAGGGGGCGCAGATTTTGATTTGTAATCATGCGCTGTTCTTTTCAGACATGGCGCTGCGGATGATGGGGACGGGGTTCTTGCCTGCGTATGACCATGTGATTCTCGACGAGGCGCATGGGATCGAGGATGCGGCAGCCGATCACTTCGGGTTGCGATTGACCGAGTGGCGGGCGAACTTCTTGTTGAATCAGTTGTATAACCCCAAGACGGGTAAGGGGTATCTGGCGCAGCTGCATCTGGCGGCGGGTGATATTGAGCCGGTGGAGAAGGCGTATCGGGTGGTGAGCAATGCGCAGGATTGTTCGGATCGGTTCTTCAATGCGCTGTATCGGCTGAGCAAATCGGGTAAGTTGCACAATGGACGGATGCGTGAGCCGGGGATGATTGCCGATGAGTTGTCGCAGGCGATGAATGAGTTGTCGGTGCGCTTGAAGCGGCTGCACGAGTTGGTCAAGGCCGAGGCGGATAAGTTCGAGTTGAATGCGTTCGCGGTCCGGGCGGCGGA
Source organism: Phycisphaerales bacterium (assembly GCA_026982335.1). Lineage (GTDB taxonomy): Bacteria > Planctomycetota > Phycisphaerae > Phycisphaerales > UBA1924 > UBA1924. Next base: position 98,397 of record JALSHH010000047.1, on the reverse strand, counting down.
GATCGGCGATCAGGCCGACGCGTTGATTCAGCAGACGGTCAACGATTGTGTGTATTGGGTCGAGGTGACGGAATCGCGTGGTGGTCGAGGTGGGCCGAGGGTGACGCTGGCGTGTTCGCCGGTGGAGGTCGCGCCGATACTCAAAGAGCATCTTTTCGGTGGCGATGCCTCGGTGGTGATGACTTCGGCGACGCTGACGACGCGAGAGATCGGGGAGGATGAATCCGATGAGCACGCCGAGACGGCCTTTGCGCATATTCTGGGTCGATTGGGCGCGGAAGGGTCGAAGACTTTGCAGCTCGGGTCGCCGTTTGATTATGCGAACCAGGTGAAGGTCTTTGTGGATGTGACGGTGCCCAATCCGGGCTTTCGTGGGCAAGGCGGATACCGGCAAGACCCCCTCCGCCCTGCGGGCACCTCCCCCGGAGGCCTGGGGGAGGAGAAAGAGTCGTTCGAGGATGCGATTTGCTCGCGGGTGCGGGATCAGGTGATCAAAACCGATGGCGGAGCGTTTGTGCTGTTCACGAGTTTCAAGCTGTTGTATCAGACGAGCGATCGGCTCACGCGCGAACTCGAAGAACTTGGGATGCGAGTCTGGACACAGGGGAAATCTGGATCGCGGACAGAGATTCTCGATGCGTTTCGGCTGTGCGATCGCGGGGTACTTTTCGGGGCAGCGAGTTTCTGGCAGGGGGTCGATGTGCGTGGGTCGGCGTTGCGGAATGTGATTATTACGCGATTGCCGTTCGATCCGCCGGATCGCCCGATTGTCGAAGCGCGGTGCGAACGGATCAAACAACTCGGAGGCGATCCGTTTCGGGATGATTCACTGCCTCGGGCGGTCATTCGGTTCAAGCAGGGGTTCGGGCGTCTGATCCGATCTGCTGCAGACCAGGGGCAGGTGGTGGTGCTTGATCCGCGAATTGTCAAGACGGGATATGGAAAATCGTTTCAACGGGCGATTCCACGGGGGATTGAGATTGAGCGGGTGGAATGAAGGTGTGGTGTTTGGATGGTTGGATATGGAGTTGAGGGGGCGGGTGTGCTATCCTCTCTATCCGCTCGATCCGTGGTCATTGGGCAATAAATGGAGAATAGATGATGCTTGGACGCGTTTTTAAAGCCTACGACATTCGTGGGGTCTACCCCGATTTACTCACCGACTATATGGCGTGGCAGATTGGGTGCGGGAGTGCCAAATTTTTGCTTAATGATGCCGAGCAAGATGGGGAATCGACACCGATGATGCGCAATGTGATTATTGGGCGCGACATGCGAGCGTCGTCACCCAAACTCTCCGAAGAGCTTGTCCGGGGGATTACTTCGGCGGGGGCATCGGTGATTGACTTGGGGCTGATTGACACGCCGATGATGTATTTCGCGATCAACTACCTCGACGCAGCGGGCGGCGTGGTGGTGACGGCTTCGCACAACCCGCCTCAGTATAACGGGTTCAAGATTTCCAAACGCAAAGCCAAGCCTGTGGGTGAGACAACGGGGCTTGATGTTGTGCGCAAGAATGCTGCGATGGTGGATAAGAATCTAACGCCTCAACCCGGGACGAGCGTTGATCAACGCGACCTCTGGGAGGCGTATGCCAAGCATGTCAAGAAGTTCCTTGATCTGGGTGAACGCGACGCCAAGAACCCACTCAAGATCGTGGTCGATGCATCCAACGGGATGGCCGGGACGATGTGCCCCAAAATCTTTGGGCGCAATGGTGAGGCGATCGAAGGGCTCGATATTATCGAAATGAACTTCGACAATGTTTCAGGCGAGTATGCCCATGAGCCCAACCCGTTGGTGGCGAGCAATCTGGAAGAGCTTCAAGCGAAAGTGATTCAAGAGGGTGCTGATTTGGGGCTGTGCTTCGATGGCGATGCCGATCGGTGCGTGGCGGTTGATGAAAAAGGGCAGATCATTGCGTGTGATATCATGACGGCCTTGCTGGTGCCTTACTTCCTTGAGCAGAAACCTGGGGCAGCGATTGTTTACGATCTGCGCTCGACCAAGGCGGTTAAGGAAGAGATTGACAAGCACGGGGGCAAGCCGTTGCGAGGTCGTGTGGGGCATGTGTTTATGAAGCAGTTGCTCGCAGAAAACAACGGCGTCTTTGGCGGCGAATTGTCCGGACACTTCTACTTCCGCAAAAACTTCAACGCAGATAGTGGTGCGATCGCGATGGCGACTTTCTTGTCGGTGCTCGCAGCGTCGGACAAGCCGATGTCGAAAATGGTCAAGCCTTTGTTGCGCTATGTGCAATCGGGCGAGATCAACTTTGAGAATGAAGAAGCCGACTTGGCCCTCGAGCAGATTATGGAGACCTACACCGAGCGAGGCGACCTCGACGAACTCGACGGTGTGACGGTCGATTGCTTCGATGAGGAAGGGTGGTGGATGAATATTCGTAAGTCGAACACCGAGCCTTTGCTGAGGTTGAACATCGAAGCCAAGACCCAAGAGATTCTCGACGAGATTTATGCCGAGGTTGGGCCGACGCTTGGGTCGAAGGTGGATCACTAGAGAAGGGGCGGAAGAAACCCTGCAATTGTTCGCGTAATCCTCTATAATGGGTTATGGTCGCATCGGATGCACCTTGAGCTTTTTCCTTTGCGGAGTCAGTGGATGAATCTTTCGCAGTTCTTCGAGCATTGGTCAATCGTCGAAAACCCTTTTCGCGGGGAAGAAGCTCGGCATGATTCGATCTTTGCGCGCATGGGGATCAACCCGAACTTGGCCCGGTCGTCGATCGCTGAGGAGGGGATGCCGGGGGATCGGTCGTTGGCCAAGCCTTTGACGCCCAGTGTGCATTCGGACTTTGAGAAAATTATGGGCGAGTTGGATCAGCCTTCAACCTCGATTGTGTTCGGGGAGAAGGGGGCGGGCAAGACGGCGATTCGACTTCAGGTCGCGGGTCGGATTGATCGGCACAACCGTGAGCATCCCGATCGCAAGATTTTCATGATTCCTTACGATGATCTCAATGCGATGCTCGACAAGTATGAGAAACAATCGCATATCAAGGGCGATGCGAATCCGTTCGAAGGGATGAGGCTTGTCGATCATATGGATGCGATGATTTCGATTGGGACGGGGCGCGTGCTCAATGCGATTTTGCCCGGGCCTACGAATCCGCCTCCAGCGAATCTTGGGGAGCACCCAGCCAAGAAGGTACGCAAACTTCCCGCAGCGGTTCGTCGAGATTTATTGTTGTTGCAGGCGGTGTACGACACGAACGATCCAAGCGGGCATCGCACGACGCAGCTGCGTCAGTTGCTTCGGTTGCCTGCCGGTGGGCTGGGTGCGGTTGTGGTGATGGGGCTTTGGATTGGATGGGTGCCTGCGGTGGCGTTATTCTTGTGGTCACGGATCTATATGGGATTCGATGGTGCATTGGCCAGTGCGATCGATGTTGGGTCAGGAATTTTGTTCTTGGCGTGGGGTGCGTTGTTGGTCAAGGCGTTTTTGTTGGATCGGCTGATGGTCAATCGGGTCGCGGGTAAGGTTGCCAAGCAGTTGCGGATGGTGAATCGGCCGATGAGTGGATATCTGGGATCAATCCGTCGGCTGAATCGAACGACGCTTCATTCGGGCGAGCTGCCCACAAGTGAGTCTGATGAACAACGCTACGCGATGTTTGCGAGGTTGAGACGGGTGGTCGAGGCGTTTGGTTTCTCGGGTATATTGATTGTGATTGATCGGGTTGATGAGCCTACGCTGGTCAACGGCGATGCGGATCGGATGCGTTCGATCATCTGGCCGATGTTCAACAACAAGTTTCTTCAACTCGAAAAGGTGGGCATCAAGATGCTTTTGCCGATCGAGCTTCGCCATGCGCTGTTCAAGGAATCGAGCGCGTTTTTCCAAGAGGCCCGGCTCGACAAGCAGAACATGATCGAACGGCTCAGCTGGACGGGCGCAAGTTTATATGATCTGTGCAACGCTCGGCTTGGTGTATGTCGTCCTGCCAACGCGGATCCGATTTCGTTGATTGATTTGTTTGCAGCGGATGCGTCTCGTAACGAGGTGGTCGATGCACTGGGGGCGATGCAGCAGCCTCGCGATGCGTTCAAGTTTATGTATCGGTGTTTGAGTGAGCATTGTTCGAGTGTGACCGCTGAGGAAGGCGCTTGGCGGATTGCCAAGCACACGCTTGATTATGTCAGGCGTGAAGAGACCGAGCGGGTGATGCAGCTGCAGCGTGGGATTCGTCCGGCGTGAGGTGTTAGCGCACTCGTTTGAGTCTGGCGTATTCGAGCACCAAGGTCTTTCGGCCTACAGATTTGAACTCGACGATCACGCGGGCATTGGAGCCTGCGGTGGTTTTCATCACGGTGCCTTCGCCGAACTGAGGATGGCGGACGATGCAGCCTTGGGGGTAGGTTGTGGTTGCATCGGAGGATGCTTTGGGAGATGTTGGCGTGGTGGGTGTGTTGTGGGTGCAGGCAATGGTTGGGCGAGGGACGATATTGGCGAGGCGTTGTTCTCGTGCACGGTTGATCTTGTCGAGATCGGCCTTGTGCTTTGGTGAATCGGGTCCAGAAGTAGGGCTGAAGCCGGCAAAGGAGCCCTTGCGGAATGAGTTGCTTGAGGAGCGAAGAGCAGAACCGTGACCGGGTGCGAAGGCGTCATCATATTCGCCTGTTCTTTCGCCTGCTCCAAAGTCCACATCGGTCTGATCGGAGACGATGATACCCTCGGTGCCGATTTCTTCAAGAAAGCGTGAGGGAATGGTTCGTTCGGTCATGCCTCGGATGGTTCGTCGATTGGCGGAGGTGATTTGGAGGTGCTTCATGGCGCGGGTGATGCCGACGAAGGCGAGTCGGCGTTCTTCTTCAAGTTCGGCTTGGGATTCATTGGCGCGTGAGTGAGGAAGTGTACCTTCTTCGAGGGCGATCATCGCCACCGCGGGAAACTCCAAACCCTTGCTCGCGTGCAGGGTCATCAGGGTGACGGAGCCCGAAGTGGTATCGACCGCATCGGCATCGGCGACGAGAGCGATGGATTCGAGGTAGGCGCGGAGCATGGCCAAGAGTTCAGGGACTTGGCCCATGTCGCCTGTGGTTGCCGCTTGGGGGTCGGTGAACGCTGCCGGATCATTGGCGGGGTCATATTCTCGCTCGAAGTCTCTGGCGGAGGTGATGAGTTCGGAGAGGTTGTCGAGCCGTTCTTCGTCGGTTTCGTTGCCCGATGCTTTGGCCTGTTTCTTGTAGTGGGCTTCGAGCCCTGATTCGGTGATGACCCGTTCGACGAGTTCGTGGAGGGTCGAGGGCACCGAGGCGCCCATGAATGACCCCTCGCCGGTCCATTGGTTAATCATGGTGACGAACTTGTCGATCGAGGTGACGGCTCGCGGGGACAGGCCGAGCTCTTTGGATCGGGTGAGTCCTTCAAAGAGGGTGATGTTGGCGCGGATGGCCGCATTCTGGATGACATCGAGGGTGGCTTTACCGATGCCTCGCGTTGGGGTGTTGACTACGCGGAGCAGGGAAATCGCGTCGGCCTGATTGGCGATGACGCGGAGATAGGCGATGGTGGTCTTGATTTCTTCACGATCAAAGAAGGCAGTGCCTCGGGCGATCTTGTAGGGGATGCCCGCCGATCGCATCGAGTCTTCGATGACCCGTGAGAGGGCGTTGGTGCGGTAGAACACGGCCATGTCTTTCCACTGGATCCCCTCGTCATCATGCAGGCGTTGGAAGTAGTCGGTGACGAGTTCGCCTTCGTGTCGTTCGTTGTTGACACGGATGACGGCGATCGGTTCGCCGCCGGTGGTGCTTGTAAATAAGGGTTTGTCGCGCCGTTTGTTATTTTTCTTGATGAGCGAATCGGCCGCGGCCAAGATAAACGCGCTCGATCGGAAGTTCTCGCCGAGCAAGATTGTTTTTGCACCCGGGAAGTGGTTTTCGAAGTCGAGAATGTTGGAGATGTCGGCTCCGCGCCACCCATAGATTGCTTGGTCGGGGTCGCCGACGGCGCAGATGTTGAGGGATTGGGGTTCATGCTCCATTCCCGGCAAGGGTGCAGGGGGGGCGGCGAGCAAGGAGGTGAGCCTGAACTGCACCGAGTTGGTGTCCTGGTATTCGTCGATCATCAGGTGTCGCCAACGCGATGCCAGTTCGTTGTGGATGTCGGAGTTGGTTTCGAGCATCTTGACGGCGTAGAGCAAGAGGTCGTCGAAGTCGATCGCGCCCGCTTGCTTGAGTACGGCTTCGTAGCGGAGGTAGATTTTGGCGATCTGCTTGGAGTAGTAATCAAAGGCATTGGCTTCGTACTTTTTCGCATCCATCAGTTTGTTCTTGGCGTTGGAGATTGCACTCAGGACGGTGCGTGGGGGCCAGTTGGTGGCCTGGAGGCTCATCGCCTTGAGGACCTTCTTCATCGCGGCCATCTGATCGGATGAATCGTAGATGGTGTAGTCAGGTTTGAGTCCTTCGATGTTGGCTCGTTCGGCGTAGCGACGCAACAGGCGGGCGCAGAGCGAGTGGAAGGTGGTGACGGTGAGTCCACGCATCTGAGGATCGGTTGGGCGTTTGAGGATTTCGCCATCGGGGGTGTGTTGTTCGGGTGGCTGTGGGCCACAGATCTGGACCGTGACCCGTTCTCTCATCTCCCCGGCAGCCTTGTTGGTGAAGGTCAAGGCGAGGATGTTCCAGGGGGGGGTGCCTTGTTTGATGATCTGGGCAATACGCCGGGTGATGACACGGGTTTTGCCCGATCCCGCAGCAGCGAGAATCAGCAATGGACCCTCGGTATGGAGGACAGCCTGCTTTTGTGGCTCGGTGAGCCCATCGAGGATAGGGTCATCTTCCTCTCGTACTCCATCGAGTTTGGAGGGGAGATTGTCGTCAGCGAGGAAATCGGGCAGGTCATCGGTAGGCATCGGTGGAAGGGTAGAAAGGTTCGGCAGGGGTTGACACCAGTGCGGTAAAGAAAAGAAAGAACATACACTCCTTGGCGAAGGGAGGAGTCAGGAGCCACTGGCAGGTCGACAAGATGGTGCCTTGGTCATTCACTTGCCCGAATGAGTCCCTATCCCCGGAGGCATCAGAATATGGGGAGTCTCCGATGCACGAGTAATCAGTGTGATTCCGCCGGGCAGTGCTTCAGAAACTTGTGAAATCACATCGCCCGCAAGTCTTCGGCTAAACAGCGAACGGCGAGATTTACCCATGATGAGCGTATCACAGCTGTAGGTGACGGTGTAGTCAAGAATCTCGTCGGCGATCGTTTCGGAAGTGACATAGATCGGCACAAACGAAACGCCCGCCTCTTTGGCAAGCATCGCTGTCGTTCCCAATGCCTCTTGTGCCGATTCATCGGTTTCAATTCGAGGGGCCTGTCCGGGGCGCAGGTCCATCACCCGGATCGGACGCACAAAAATCGCAAACAAGGTTGCGTCTCGACGCTTGGCCAGATCGACGGCATATTCAGATTGATATCGACCACGAGCAGCGAGCATGATCTTGGGTTTGTCGGGGTCGATCTTGATCTCGATCCCCTTGAGCATCGCAAGCCAACCGGTGGTGGGGGCTTCGAGTGCTTCGCCGGTATCGACGAGGGTCGATGAGCGGATCGTCCGCACACCCAAGGCCAGGGCGACGAGCGTGCCACTAAAGGCGGTTGAGACCGGTTGGGTGAGGGCAATCGTCAGACTGATCGAGAGCAAAAAGAGCCCGAGAATCCACATCAGCATCCGGCTGATGGTTCCGATGTCGAGCTCCTTGTTGTAGGCCGACGAAAGCACCGTCACGGTAATGGCACCCGTCACGCCCAGCACATACAACGACGCCAAGACCGTCACATTCTGCTCGACGAGAATCACCACAATCGGGATCATCACTGACACAATCAACCCAACCCAAGGCACACCCGAATAGTTCAACTTGGTCAACGCCTTGGGCAACTCATTGTCTTGGGCCATCGCAAAGAATACGGACACCATCGCCATCACGGCGGTATTGGTTGCCGAAAGCAAGAGCAACCCAAAGGTGATCCCGGCGACGGTGCCAAAGGCATTACCGAACTTGGTTCCCATCGTGTGGGTGGCCGCCTCGGTCGCGATGACGCGCATCGAGGCGTTGGTATACTGCTCGACTTGCGATTCGTGTTCTTCGAGCACTTCGTAGGCGGCCAGCGATTCTTCCGAGAGTGTCTCGAGGTGTTCGCGGGTGAGTGTGAACCCTGATTCCGAGCTCAGTGTGGACGCCAGGTCTTCGGGGAGTGTCTCGATGAACGCGGATCGGGTCTCTTGAAGGCGAACCTCGTCAGGGGTAGTGTAGTCTACCATCGAAGTGCCCAAGACTGCAAAACTCAGCCCTGCCAAGGCGAGTCCAAAGACCAGATTCAATCCAACCACTTCGATTGACACAGGCCAGATCGTCCGCTTGGCTTCTCGATCTACCGGTTTTTTCATCAACCCAGTCATGTTGGCGACCGCCTCGACCCCTGCCAATGCCAAGCAGATTTTGGTAAAGTTCACCCAGGCATGGCCAGCGGAGGTCTCGCGGAAGAAATCGAACGAGATGGTGTCGATTCCCCGAATGAAAAATGGAATCGCCATCACCGCCATCACGGCTGAGACACCAAGGGCAGTCAACGCGATGATGAGGGCAAACTTGCCGGCACTCTTGGCCCCGAGCCAGTTGATCCCACCAACGAGCACGATTGCCATGACGGATAACGGGAGAACGAGATGTTCGCCCACATGAAAATAGTGGAACGCTTCGATGACCGAGATTGCTGCCGTCATGATGTAGCCGCTGAGCAGCAATGTTGAGCCAATGACTGAGAGTGTTGGGGAGAGCTGGCGGGCAGCGGTATAGACCCCGCCCCCATCGGGAAAGCACCGACAAATGATCGTGTAGGCCCACGACACCGCGATCATCAACAGCCCGATGGCAGCCAGATACACAATCGAAGCATGGGCAGTATAGAGGAAGGCCAACCCGAGGACATAAAGCCGTGAGGTTCCCCAGTCGCCATAGAGCAGAGGCCCGGCATGGATCCACCTGAGATTGCGAGGCCTCGATTCAGTGACGAGCATAAGGAAAGTGTAGAGGGTTAGGAGCCCGATGGGCAAATACGCCTCACGAGGTGAAGATGTTTGCTCCTTCGGTTTATCGGGACCTAGAATCGCTTGAAGTTTGTCGGGCAGACCTTGAGCCCGGGGGCGGATAGTCCGATTATGTGCATATGGGGTAGATTTCCCTTGATTTGACAGATGAATCTGGGTGCTCTATCTTGTCGATTCGGATGGGTGCACTGAAACAGAGCGACTATTTGGTACGAATAGTCCGGCGTATGAACCAGATACAGGAACACGGAACCAACTGCGTGAGCGACCAAGCCAACAACCAACCCAACCACCGGGTCGATCGCTCGACGAGCGAGGATGTCCAACTCAGTGACGATCACAACTCGTCCGAGGATACTGCTCCCTTTGGTGCCGAATCCATTGGCAGTGATGACCCGATTTCGATCGCCGATGCTGAAAAGTCGATTATGGCGGTCACCAAGGATGGGACGAATCTTGATACGCTCATTGGGCGTTTGGTTGTCGATCAAGGGCTTGCGACTCCGGAAGAAGTTAAGCATTGCCTGACATTGACACGGGCTGAGGGCAAATCGGAATCGACAAAGTCTGAGACTCTTTCCAATTCCTTGGCTCAAGTACTTGTTCACAAAGAATTTGTTACGAAACGCCAGATTGCTCGCTTGCGTGAAGCCATCGAAGCCGAGCGTTCGGGCGCCTCAATTACCGGGTACAGGATTCTGGGCAAACTCGGTGCCGGGGCCATGGCGACGGTCTACAAGGCCAAACAAATCTCGCTCGACCGGATGGTTGCGATCAAGAAACTTCCCAAGAAATTTTCCCAGAACCCCCAGTTCATCGAGCGGTTTTTTGCTGAGGGGCGGGCAGCCGCTTCGCTTAATCACCCCAACATTGTCCAAGCTTTTGATGTGGGCAACGAGGGGGATATGTATTTCTTTGTGATGGAGTATGTTGAAGGGCGAAGCATTCACGAAGATATTGTTACGCACAAACGATTCAAGGAGGCGGATGCGATTGATATCGCCATCCAAGTTGCCGAAGCACTTGAACATGCCCATCAGCGCGGACTGATCCATCGGGATGTGAAACCCAAGAACATCATGATTACCAAGGAGGGCGTCGTCAAACTCGCCGACATGGGGTTGGCACGGGCGATGAGCGATGTCGAAACTGCCGAAGCCGAGGCGGGTCGGGCCTTTGGTACGCCGTACTATATTTCACCCGAGCAAATCCGAGGGGAAAAAGGCATCGGCCCTCCCGCCGACATCTACTCCTTAGGGGTCACCCTGTACCACATGGTGACCGGATCGGTGCCCTTCGAGGGTAAGAACCCTTCGTCGGTCATGCACAAGCACCTCAAGAACGAACTGATCCCCCCAGATCATGTGAATCCCAAACTCGGGGCGGGCATCTCCGAGGTCATTGAGATGATGATGGCCAAGAAGGTCAAAGATCGGTACCAGAACTGTACGGATTTGTTGATTGACCTGCGGGCGATCAAAAACGGGGAGACACCTCCGATTGCCCATAAGGATGTGTTTCATACTGACGACTTGGCTGCCTTTGAAGCCGAAGTTGAGGAAGTTGCAACTGAAATTCCCGAAAACAAGGCGAATATCTCTGGTGGAGTCATGGATCGTGTGTTTTGGCCACCATTTTTGATTGTGGTCGGGCTCCTTCTGATCAGTGTATTGTTCAATGTGCTCTAATCTACACAATTCTGTCCATCTCATCTTCTCCTTATTCCCCATCAAGGCTTGCTTTGTGAGCCCTTTGGTGGTTCAATAGCATCACAGAGTCACCAGTGTCGGTGATTCAATGCCTGTCGTAGGCCAAGAAGTTTGGCAAGGAGTCCAGATATCGCCCGTAGACGATTTATAAAGAGCCAAGGCCCGGCCAACCGGACCCGAGTGAACCATATGATCCGTATCTCGCCGATCCGTCTCATCGACGAAAACGGGGAGCAGCGTGGGCTTGTTGATACACCCGATGCCATGCGCATGGCACAGGCAGCGGGGCTTGATCTTGTTGAGGTCGTTGCAGATTCGCGTCCGCCCGTTTGCAAGATCATGGACTATGGGAAGCACAAGTACGATCAGTCCAAAAAAGAAGCCAAAGCACGCCAGCACGGGAGCGAGCTCAAAGAGATTCGGCTCGGACGATCGCTCAAAATTGATCCGCATGATGTGAAGATCAGAATTGATCAGGCACGGCGGTTTTTAATGGCGGGGCATAAGGTCCAGATCGTTCAGCGCTTCCGAGGACGGGAAATTGTCCACAAGCAGATGGGCGAAGAACGAATGTTCCAGATTTGTCAAGACCTTGCCGATGTCTCGAAGATTGATATGGCGCCGAAGACTGCTGGCCGTTCGATCACTCTTTTGCTCTCACCAGACAAGGACAAAATCAAGGCGATCAAGGATCGGCTTTTCCAAGAGGGGAAGAAACAGGCAGAAGAGGATCTTGCCGAACTTGAAGCTCAGGTCGCTGCTCAGAACGCAGCTGATGAACTTGCTGAGCAGCAGGAAGAGTCACATGCGAAAGCACCAAAAAAGAAATCGAAGAAGGGACCGAAGGACAATCGGGCGTCCAACCCCGTTGACGACGAGATTGCCGATTTGCTGGGATAAGTGAAGGAGTTCATGCGAAATATAAGCTTCTATTCAACGGAAGCTTTTTTCTTCGGTACACTTTGGGGATGCAACCCCCCATCATCCAAATCGACGGCGAGCACGAAACGGCTACCGGATGGCTTTACACATTGACCATTCAATGGGATGGTCAGAACACTACTGATCACGAACTGACTTTTGCATGGGTCGATCATGAACACCTCGTGGGCGGAACAATCTCTCCAAGCCTGATCGCCAAGTCGGCGGCCAAACTTGCAGCCGAGCATTTTCGCAAAGACCAGATGCCTGCGCGCTGCGATGTATCGATCCTTCGTCGAAGGATCGAGGGGTTCGATGAGCGGATCAAATCAACCATCAACCAGGCATAGTCGATCGTGATGCACCAACGGCACTGGTTTAGCGGTTCGTGTCGCCTCGGTCGCCATCGGGGACGACGACTGGGGTATCATTTCGACGGGCGACGGCGACCAAGAACGAACCAAAGAGTGCATCCATCGAAGCATTTTCTTTGAGTTTGTACCGTTTTTGTTGTGGGGCGCCACCGAAGAGCCTTGCTGCGATTGGAAAGATGGCAAAGGGTGCCATGAGTATTGAGCTTTTGTTGTAATGGGTCGCTTTGAGTGACATGAGATCAAACCCCGTGCTTTCGAGTCCAGTGAGCACATTGGCGGTGGTCATTGCGTACCGGAAGTTCGATTCGGGTGGTTCGATGGATGGGTCACAGACATGAGGCGGTCCGACGACATTCCAAGTCACTGATCCAGTGAAGAGATTGAGCATCCGTCTGCGCATATCGCCTTGGTTGGGATAGCTGATGACGATGATGCCTCCGGGTTTGATGACCCGCGAGAATTCACGCATCGCTTCGCCTCGGGCCCAAACTCGTTCAAGTCCATTGAGGCAGGTGATGGCATCGAAGGTCTGATCTTCGAAGGGTATTGTTTTGTTGAGATCGACAAATTGACATTTTATGTCTCGCCCACGGAATTGATCGGGATATACATCACAGCAGGTCGGCTCGAATCCATTGTCGAGGAGCATATTGGCAAAGAATCCTTCGCCGGCAGGCAGGTCGAGCACAGTCTTGGCTTTGGCAGCTTTAAGTGCATCGATCGCTTGATTGAAGGCACCCATGGGTGATCCGATGGGTTTGGCGATTTCTGATTGATCAGACATGATAGTGAATGCTCCACAAGTAAAAAGTGGTCTCAGTGCGTGTATCCCAGTCTCGACTGGACAGGCGAGATCATAGGCTCGACCAACTCAAGCTCGCCTGAGGACAGCGCTTTGCTGTAGGGTTTTCGGTCTTTATCGATCGTCCGTTGAGCGAGATCGGTCAGAATCTGCGGGTTCTCAACCCCGCAAAAATCGGCCAAATGCCGAGTCTGCTCCTCCGGATCGGTGAGCACCTCTTCATACCGCAGATGCAGGACTTGCTCTTGCGGGATTTGCTCCAATCCATCGAGGGCATGGGTGACAAATGACTGCCATTGGTAGGCGATGGTTTCGATGAGTGAGTGGTCTTTGGCGAACTCAATCTGCCCCGGAGCCGTCGGTCCCCAAGTCGTCCGACGAGCGCCCAGACGCCTGCGGATCGCGTTGTTGAACCACCGGATTCCTTGCCCGGGGAGTTTTTTGAGTTTGAGTGTTTTGTGATGCCCGCCTCCGAGCCGGCGGGCGAGCACCTTGCCCAGCGTATCCTTGTGCTCCCATCCGTACTTCATGTCCTGAATGGTTTCGATTCCATCGCGGGCAACCATCACAAACCGGGCATCGGGGAGCACCGCATGGCAGAACCCAATCCGAAGAGCGTGGTGGGGCAGATCATCGATATAGCGTGAGGCATTGTTTGTGCTCAGGGTTTTTTCGATCTGTGAGCGGATATGCTGGCAGACCTGCTCGTTGGCCTCTTCGCGGGTACGAACATCCGAGCCTGCATCGCGAAAGCCATAGTTCCAGCATCCTAAGGGCTCGAAGGCGGTGTGGAATCCGTCAAGCTCGCCGAGCATATCGGCGAGCATGGACTTGCCCGAGCGGGTTGCACCGATGAACAAGATGGGGCGGTCAATGGGCATCGATGAGATGGTATCGTGTCCGTCGGTTCGGGTCGAGCGCGTTTGGTGTATCTAGCGTGTTGAGCGATGTCGACGGGTGCAGACGAGCCCGCCAGTGAGGAGCAAAGCCAGTGCCCCCGGAGCCGGGATTGTAGCGCCATAGAGTCCGACCGATGAGATGTACCCGGAGTAGCCGTACTTCATGCGGTTCCATTCTCCGGATCGCGACGCCCATCGCGATGCTCCGAGCGAGAAGTCTTCAAAGTTGCCGATGAGTCCACCGGTGTAGTTATTGGTATCAACCACGACGCCATCGACGGCAAGTTGCATGCCGTTGGATCCAAACCCGAACTCCATGCGGTACCACTGGCCAAGGTTGAGCATCCCTGAGTTGACATAAAAACTTCCGTTTTTGCTCTGAAGCCGAACCTGAATTGAGCCCTCATGACTGCTTTGGCCTCGCAGTAGATGTACGGTGAGGTGTCCGCCATCGACATATCCGCGAGCGTCTTTGGAGAAGAGTGCTTCTTTTGTGTTCCATCGTCCGGTTTGCATGAAGTCGATCGCCAGGACACCATCAGCGAGTTGATATGCATCCTGATCTTCGAACTTGATGTAATCTTTTGATTTTCCCCGTAAGAATCCTGCGGCTTCGCGTCCTCCAAATGTTCCGATTTCGACTTTGCCGACGATTTCGCCGTTGCTCTTTCCGGTGATGTCCAAGGTGTTTCCATTCGAGAAATCCCATTTTCCGATGAGTTGGCGTCCATCGATCAGGCCTGCATTGGTCAGCCCTGTTGCCGATGCCATCACCATGGCCAGAATGGTTTGCCTTGTTGCAGAATTTATGTGCATGTGAGGTACCCCGTACTTCTGGTGTTTTGGTCCCATGTGGCACTTCATCCGAGCAGAAGAGGTGCGATCTTCCGGTGATGTGCAAAGCGCTCGATGAATTGGCCATCAGATCGCACTGGGGTTGAGATTTTGGGTATGGATTGTTTGGGTTGTTCAATGATCGGACCTGCTCTCAAGGCATCATCAGAGGATGCCTTGGAGGTATTGTCCGGTATAACTGGCTTTGGCTTTGGCGACCTCTTCGGGGGTTCCCGTTGCCAAGAGTGTACCGCCCTTGTCCCCGCCCTCAGGGCCGAGGTCGATCACCCAGTCGGCGCACTTGATGACATCAAGATTATGCTCGATGATGATGAGCGTGTTGCCCGCGTTGGCCAAGCGATTGAGCACGGTGATGAGTTTGTTGATGTCCTCGAAGTGAAGGCCGGTGGTGGGTTCGTCGAGGATGTAGAGGGTGTGTTCGGATGATGGGGTTCCATCGTGTCGGGTGCCCTTGCCGAGTTCGGTGGCGAGTTTGACGCGTTGGGCTTCGCCGCCACTCAAAGTAGTTGACGGTTGCCCGAGGGTGATGTAGCCGAGTCCGACATCACGAAGGCAGGTGGTGAAACGGAGGATTTTGGGATGGTTCTCGAAGAACACGCAGGCGTCTTCGACGGTCATGGCGAGGACATCGGCGATGTTCTTGCCGCGGTATCGCACTTCGAGGGTTTCGCGGTTGTACCGCTTAGCGTGGCAGACCTCGCACTCGACGAAGACATCGGGGAGGAAGTGCATTTCGATTTTTTTCATACCCTGTCCGGCGCATGCTTCGCATCGTCCGCCGCCTTTGTTCGAGGCGACATTGAACGAGAATCGCCCGGGCTTGTACCCTCGGATTCTAGATTCCTTGGTGGCGGCGAAGATCTTGCGAATTTCATCGAAGATGCCGGTGTAGGTTGCGGGGTTGCTGCGCGGAGTTCTTCCGATGGGCGATTGATCGACTTCGATGATGCGATCGATGTGCTGGAGACCGGTGATGCGTGAGTGTGTGCCGGATTTGGTTTTGCTTCCCATGATATGCTGTTTGGCTGCGCGGAGGAGGATTTGGTTAACAAGTGTGGATTTGCCTGATCCTGAAACGCCAGTGACAGCGATCATACCTCCGATAGGGAAGGGGACATCAATGTTTTTGAGGTTGTTGTGTCTGGCGCCTTTGATGATCATTGCTTTTTTGAGATCGAGCTTTCGGCGAGTCTTGGGGACTTTGATTTTCTTGCGCCCGGCAAGATAATCACCAGTGAGCGAATGCTTGGCGTTTTCGATGTCGTCGATTGAACCTTGTGCGACGACGGTGCCGCCGTGGACTCCCGGTCCTGGACCGATATCAATGATGTGGTCGGATGCGCGGATGGTGTCTTCGTCATGCTCGACGACCAGCACGGTGTTGCCGATATCGGTTAGGTGACGGAGTGTACGAATGAGGCGGTCGTTGTCGCGTTGGTGGAGTCCGATGGTGGGTTCGTCGAGGACATAGCACGCGCCGACGAGTCCTGAGCCGACTTGGGTGGCTAGGCGAATGCGCTGGGCCTCGCCACCTGAGAGTGTGGCGGTGCGGCGATCGAGCGAGAGGTACTCAAGTCCAACGGATTCGAGGAACTTGAGGCGATTGATGATCTCGCGGAGGATGGCTTGGGCAATATAAGCATGCTCTTTCGAGAGGATGAGTCCTTCAATGAAATTGGTCGCATCAGTGATGTTGAGACGAGCGAGTTCGGCAATGTTGAGGATCGATCCATCGTTCTTTGGTCGGCCGATGACGGTTTGTGAACCAGCCTTGGTCATGTCGGCTTTGTGCGATGATTCGATCGTCACATGGAGGGCAGCGGTTTTGAGTCGGTCGCCGCAGCAGTTTGGACAGGTGATTTCTTGTTGGTATTGATGGAGGTGATCTTTGACCCATGAAGATTCGGTTTTGTGGAACCAGTTGTGAAGCATGGGATAGACGCCTTCCCATTGTTTTCGGTATTTTTTCTTGCCGGTAAGATGATCGTTGGCGTAGTCGGTTCCGTGCATGAGGAGGTTGTAGAGATTATCACTCATGGCGCTAAGGTGCATCGATTGTGGAATCTCGAAGGCCCTACAAAACTTGCGGAGCATGCGCGGGTAGATCATGCCGCCGGGGCCATTTTTTTTCCAAGGGCGGATGGCGTTGTTAAGGATGGCGACCTCTTTGTTGGGGACGACGAGTTCTTCTGAGAATTCGAGGATGACGCCGAGCCCGTGGCACTCTGGGCAGGCGCCGAAGGGAGAGTTGAAGGAGAACAGGCGAGGGGAAAGTTCACTTAGTGAAATCTCTGGGTTGTCCGGGTCGGCGAAGTGTTCGGAAAAGGCGTGGTCGGTCCAGATGTCTTTGTCGTTGGGGTCGTTGATTGCGATGATGACCGATCCATCGGCCAATCGTAACGCGGATTCGATGGATTCGACGAGGCGTTGGCGGGCGTCATCTTTGATGACGATGCGATCAACGATCGCTTCGATCGAGTGTTTTTTATGGCGGTGGAGATTGAGGGGGTTTTCGGTATCTTCTTTGAGGGCTTCTCGGAGGTCGGTGATGGTGTCATTGATGCGAGCGCGATTCCATCCTTGCTTGGTGAAGTCTTGAAGGGTGTCCTTGTGGAATCCTTTTTTCGCACGAACAACGGGGGCGAGGACCATGAGTTTGGTGCCTTCGCCGAAGGCCATCACATGATCGACGATCTGGGTGGCGCTTGATGATTCGATGGGTCGTCCTGAGCGGGCGGTGACGGTGCCGTTTTTCTTTTTCTTGGTTGGTGCCCATGAGCGAGGCGTACCGCATCGGGCGAAGAGGAGACGGAGGTAATCGTAGATTTCGGTGGTGGTGGCGACGGTTGAGCGGGGATTGTGCGAAGCTGAGCGTTGTTCAATGGCGATGGTGGGGGGGATGCCTTCGATTTCTTCAATGTCTGGTTTTTTGAGTTGGTCGAGGAACTGACGCGCGTAGGCGCTGAGTGACTCCATGTATTTGCGCTGGCCTTCAGCGAAGATGGTGTCGAAGGCGAGGGAGGATTTACCTGAGCCGCTGAGTCCGGTGATGATGATCAGTCGATCACGGGGGATGTCGATATCGAGTGACTTGAGGTTGTGTTCTTTGGCACCGCGGATGCGGATGCATTTGGTCTGGTCGATGGGCGTGGATGCAACCGTTTTGGAAGCAACCTTTTGGGTCATCTTTTTGGTCACCTTCCGTTTTGTCTTTTTGGTGATCTTCTTCTTGTTCACCTGTGGGCTCAAGGCTGAGATTCCGGTTGGGTTGGTGCGGGAACTTGGGCAGCAGGCGGCTGTTGCCTTTGAGTCATCCGATATTTCATGAAGTAGATCATGCCCAGAAGCGTGAATCCGATGACGACACCTGAGAGGTACGAGCCGAGTTTGGACCGGAACTGTGCGGGTGTCGAAAACCCCGTGTCGGTGTTGGGAGGCTGGCTTTGCATGGGTGATTGTAGGGTCAAGAATTGGTTAGCGTTTCTTCTTGATCCGGCCTTTGCGGGTGCCCGCTGAGCCTGCCCGCCTGCGTTTGGGTTTGATGGCCTTGGCGAGCTCTGATCGGCGGATGAGGATCGGATAATCGTCATCAACCTGGCCTTGGGCGATGATGAGCTCCTTGACATGGGTCATCTGATCGCGGAGCAGGGCAGCAGCTTCGAACTCCATGTTCTGGGCGGCCTCGATCATGTCGGCTTCGAGGATCTTGAGCAGATCGCGTACATCGAGGTTCGGATCATTGGTGTCGTCGCTGGCTAGTTTGGCTGCCTTGCGAGCTTCGAGGGCGGAGGTGATACCGGTTCGGATTTCTTTTTTGATCGTGGTGGGTGTGATGCCGTGCTGTTCGTTGTATTCAAGTTGTTTAGCGCGTCGGCGTTGGGTTTCGTCCATTGCTGTGCTCATGGCGTTGGTGATTTTGTCCGCATATAGGATCACCTTCGCATCAACATTGCGAGCTGCTCTGCCCATTTGCTGGATCAGGCTCGTTGCGCTGCGCAAGAACCCCTCCTTGTCTGCATCCAGGATCATTACCAGCGAAACTTCAGGCAAGTCGAGTCCTTCACGCAAGAGATTTACCCCGACGAGAATATCAAATTCGCCCGATCGCAATCCGGTCAGAATCTCAAGCCGATCAAGCGTTTCGATATCCGAATGCAAATACCGCACGCGCAAGCCTTGATCCGAGAGATAAGTTGTCAAGTCTTCGCAGAGTCGTTTGGTCAATGCTGTCACGAGGACACGATCGCCCAATTCGACGCGCGATCGACATTGTTCGAGCAGATCAGGTACTTGCCCTGAAGCCGGGCGGACTTCGACGATCGGGTCGAGCAAGCCGGTGGGGCGGATGACTTGTTCGATAACCTCGCCTCCGGTTTTTTCAAGTTCGTAGGGACCTGGCGTTGCGCTCACATACATCACCTGAGGCACAATCGTCTCAAACTCCTCAAACCGCAACGGACGGTTATCCAAACAACTCGGCAGCCGGAACCCATGCTCGACGAGGACATCTTTGCGGGCCTTGTCGCCGTTGAACATGGCGCGGATTTGCGGGAGGGTCACATGCGATTCGTCAATGATGAGAAGCCAGTCCTTAAGGTTGGTGCGTGAGATGCCGAATCGCTGGGCGTCTTCGTCGTGATCGCGTGAATCAACGAGTCGCGACCGCGAGGGAGCGGTTGAACCTGCGGGGACCGCTCCTTCGCGGTCGAGGCTCGTTGCACCCGGCGCGTAATCAAAGTAGTCCATCAGCGTAAAGGGCCGTTCGCCGGGTTGACGGCCGTCCATATAGCGGGAGTAGTTCTCCACCCCAGAACAATATCCGATCTCCTCGATCATCTCGAGGTCGTACTTCGTCCGCGCGAGCAGCCGTTGGGCTTCGAGGAGTTTGCCCTCGTGGCGGAGCTCCATCACCCGTTTGTTCATTTCAGTGCGGATGGCATTGATGATCTCGCTGAGTCGCTCCTCAGGCATGACATAGTGGACGGCGGGGAAGAGGAAGTATTGGGTTTCTTGGGCGAGTAATTCCCCGGAGGTTGGATTGATGAGTTCGATGCGGTCGATTTCGTCGCCGAAGAGTTCGATGCGCAGGGCGAACTTTTCGTAGGCGGGCCAGATTTCGATCGCGTCGCCTCGAGATCGGTATTGCCCGCGTTTGAACTCGATTTCGGATCGTTCGTACTGCATCGCATTGAGTGCGAGGAAGAGCTCTCGTCTTGGGAGGGTCGAGCCAACGATGAGGGGATAGATCTGGTTGGAGTAGGCGCTTGGTGAACCGAGCCCGAAGATGCACGAGACGGAGGCGACGACGATGCAGTCTCGGCGTTGGAGTAGGTTGGAGGTGGCTGCGAGCCGGAGCTGGTCGAGGTCATCGTTACGGGCAGAATCTTTTTCGATGTAAATGTCGCGTCCGGGGATGTAGGCTTCGGGCTGGTAGTAGTCGTAGTAGGAGACGAAATAGTTGACGGAGTTGTTGGGGAAGAATGCTTTGAGTTCCTCAAAGAGTTGGGCTGCGAGTGTTTTGTTGTGTGAAATGATCAGTGTGGGTTTGTTGGTTCTGGCGATGACATTGGCCATGGTGAAAGTTTTGCCCGTTCCGGTTGCACCGAGTAGGCAGGTAGATTGTTGCCCTTGATTGATCGCATGAACAAGTGTTTCGATGGCCTCGGGTTGATCGCCTGCGGGCACAAAGTCGGCAATGACTTCGAATGGTTTGCTTGGTTGGGGAGGCATTGGCCGGATTGTATGCGAACGGTTCTTCATTCGGTAGCAACGGATTCGTGTTTGTCACGCATCGACGCCAATGCTGCTCGCAGTGCACCCGACGGTTTAGAATCAGAACCGGCGGACTTCTCGGTCAGGCTCGGTTCACTGATTTGTTCAGGGGAGGCATTCTTGACTGCTTTGGCATCAATATGCCCGTCTTCGCCAATTTGGTCAAACCGGACTTCGACGCGTTTGGACACACCCCGTTCTTGCATGGTGACGCCGAAGAGTTTGTCGGTTGCCTGCATCGTGCGTTTGTTGTGCGTGATGACGATGAACCGGGATTGCTGGGCGAAGATGTCGAGTGTCGCACAGAACCGACCAACATTGGCTTCATCGAGCGCCGCATCAACTTCGTCAAGTACACAGAAACAACTCGGTTTGGACCGGAAGATCGCCAAGAGCATCGCGACGGCCGTCATGGTTTTTTCGCCGCCCGAGAGTTGGTTGATCGAGCGAGGCTCTTTTCCTGGTGGTTTGGCGATGACCTCGATGCCGGATTCGAGCAGGTCGATTTCGTTGGTGACGATTTTTTGGCCGTCGATATCTTTGACCAGAGGCATCAATCGAACCTCGGCGCGTCCGCCGCCGAAGAGTCGGCGGAACATCCCATCGCGTCCACCAAACTCTCGCTGGATGCGTTCAAAGACTTCGCCAAAACTTGTCCGTGAAGCGACATTGAGTTTTTCGATCAAGGTGGCGAGTTTGATGCGTGCTTCGTCAATGTCGCGGACTTGGGCGATGAGGTCCTCGTTGCGTTCGGTGAGGTTGGATTCCTCTTCGATCGCGCTGAGGTTCACACTGCCAAGCTTTTTGATCTCGGATTTGAGTACATTGACGCGGGCCTGGGTGGGGTCGATCTCGACGCGCTCGATGGTGACGCCATCACGCTGGTCGCTCATCATGTGGCGGTATTCAGGATAGTCGATGATGAGGTTGATGCCTAAGTCTTCGAGCGTGCGTTCTTCGATGTGCTCGCGTTTGACTTCGGTTTCGCGCTTGGCCATTTCAATGGCATGGAAGTCGCGTTGGAAGGCTTCGGCAGTATCGCGAATTTGAGCGAGCTGTTCTCCGATCTGACGGACACGAGCGTCGGATTCGCGTACGCGCATAAGATGCTCGGCTGCTTGCTGTTCAAGTTGTGCAATTTGGGCGTTGGCCTTCATCTCTTGATCGAGCGATTCACGGGCGACGCGTTGGTGTTCGTCGAGGATGGCGGTGGCACGCTCGATGTGGCGCTGGGCCAATGCGCTTTGGCGCTCGGTTTCATCGCGGAGATTCTGGGTTCCAGCGAGCTGACGCTGCTCGGACCGCAATTGCTCATGGATCGTAGATGCCTCGACGCGGGCGGTTGAAACTTTTTCGTTGGCCTCTTCGAGTATTCGTTCGATGTGGAGGAGTTTTTGCTTTGCTTCGTTGGCACGGGTTTGTTGCTCGGCGAGCAGGGCTTCAATTTTGGTTGCTCGCTGGATGAGGCTGGTGCGCTCGTTGATGATTTCATCGAGTCGGGATTGAATCGAGGATTGTTCATCGTTGGTGCGTTGAATTTCACGAGTAAGCCGATCAAGATCAGATTGGTGCCGATCAAGGGCGTGTTGTTCTTTGACAAGTTCTTGCTTGGTTAAGCCGACGGAAGAGTGCAGAGTTGAGCGTTGCTCGGCCAAATGCGATGCGTCGGCATCGACTGAGGCGAGTTCGTTGCGCTTGATGGTGAACTCGGCGAGATGGATTTGAAGTGATTGAGAGAGCTCGTCAAGCTCGGCCCGCCGAGCGAGTAATCCTGCAGCTTGAGAATCATTGGGTGGTCCCGCACATATGCGCCCATCGGGCTCGATGACTGTACCTGCGGCGGTGACAAAGCGTGCTTGAATGCCCCGCAATGGACCGGCAGCCAAGAGCATTGCTGTGTCGAGATCAGATACCAAAAGTGTGGTCGAGAGCACTTGATCGAGTAATGCTTCGATACGCGGATCATTGGTACGCGATCGTACAAGTGTGCGCAATCGGGTGATGCGTGTGCCTGCGACAGCAGCAATCTGATGAATCGCCAAATCAGACGGCACCGCGGTCCCGTCGAGCCCAGTCAGAGGAAGGAAAGTGACACGCCCGGGGAGGGTAGAGAGTTCTTGAGCGCCGGGCATTGCAGAGATGGATTTGACGACAACCGATTGGAGTGCATCTTCGAGGGCCGATTCGATTTGTGAGGCATGCTCAGCAGAGACTTCGATCAGTTCAGCCAAGGGGCCGATGATGCCAGAGAATCCTTGATCGTTGTCTTTGCGATCGAGTACATCACGCACGGCATCATCAAGCCCTACGCGGGATTTGACCATCTCATCGAGTGTTGTATGGCGGGTTTCAAGGCGAACCCGCTGTTCATCGAGCTGATCAACAAGTTCAGCAAGTTGAGAGCGAGTGCTGCCGACTTGCTTTTCATGGGTGGTGATCTGGGCGAGTTCGGCTTCGAGTGATTCAATACGGACGGTGAGCGAAGTGATACGCTCGCGAACCTTGGCTATGTTTGACGAGGCGCTGTTGCGTTGGATCTGTAACTCGCTTTGACGATGAGCAATTTTGCTGCTTTGTTCTTGGATTGCTTCAATCCGGCGGTCATCAGATTGAATGCGGGCAAGGAGTGTCGCGTGTTCGCGTTCGATCGAAGCGCAGGTGGCGCGGGATTCGTCGAGAATCTGACGATGTGTTGCTGAGGTGCGTGATGATTCGAGCTTGATCTCGTTGACTTGGGACAAAGATTTCTCTGCGGCTTCAAGCTGACGCTCAAGCGTTTCGACGGCTTGCTTGTGAGTATTCAACAATGAATCCAGCGCAATGAGTTTTTCATTTGATTCCGCCAACCGAGTGGTCTCGACTTCGACGGATCGGGCAGCCTCTTCAATAGCTTTGATTGTCATTTCGCCACGCTGTTGGGCTGTTTCGGCCTGATGTCGAGCTTTGGTGAGTTGGCTTTCAATTTCTTGCAGGGCACGGGTGCGTCTGAGGTGTTCTTCGTTGGCTTGGTTTGACGCATCCTCGACCGACCGTAGAGTTTTTTCGATGTGCCTCTTTTCGTCTTCGAGAGATGCGATTTGTGAGGTCAACCCTTCGAGCCGACGCCGAATGTCGTCGTACAACTCAAAGGCCAAGGCCATGCGAAGGGAACGGTATTCATCATCGAGTTCCTGGAACCGACGGGCTTTGCTCGCCTGGCCTTTGACCAATCGCAATCGGCGCTCGGTGGAATCGAGCTGCTCACGGGTACGGATCAGGTTTGTCTCGGTCTTTTCGAGTTTGCGGGTCGCTTCGACCCGGCGCTGCCGATATTTCGCAATCCCGGCAGCCTCTTCAAAGATCACCCGCCGTTCCATTGGCGAAGCGAGCAACATCCGGTCGACCTTGCCTTGCTCGATGATCGAATACGCATCGGCTCCGATCCCCGTATCGAGGAACAGATCACGGATGTCTTTCAATCGCGCGGTGCGCCCATTGATGATGTACTTGGATTTGCCATCGCGGTAGAGCCTGCGTTCAACTGCGACCACATCGTTGTCGATCGGCAACGGGCGACCGATGCGTGATCGCTGGGTGATAATGGCGGCCGCTTGGGATTCGCCCTCTTCCGCAGCCCGGTCGGCGTCGTCGTCGGAGATATGAGCATCGTGGGCAGGGTGATGTTCTACGGCGGTGGCCCGGCTTGCCGAGCCAGATTCTTTTTCGGATGTTTCGGCCAAGTCACCCGGCTCGGTGAGCTGAGCCACTGGGGGATCAGTCTGCTTTGGATTCTCGAATGTCAGGGTGACACTGGCCATTCCCGAAGGTTTGCGCCCGGCCGAGCCGGCAAAGATAACATCAATCATCTCCTTGCCGCGCAAGGACTTGGACGATCGTTCGCCGAGCACCCATTTGATCGCATCGACGACATTGGACTTGCCGCACCCGTTTGGGCCAACGATCCCGGTGATGGGATCATCAAAGGTGAAGGTGGTTTTGTCGGCAAAACTTTTGAACCCAGCCATACTCAACGAAGCGAGTTTAAGCCCGGCTGCCTTATTGTGTGATTGTTCACGAGATGGTGGCACAGGTGTCGGGCCGGTGTCATCACCTTCTGGTGTGGTTTGAGGGAGAGATTGGGATAAGGTAGTTTGGGACATGATCAGCGCAACCTCCGTGTCGGCTGTTCCTTGCGAACGACTGGTCTGACACACAGACAGAATCCCGCCGAATCCTCCAGCGGGTGGGTTGGACAGATGATATCAGATCAAGTCCGGCGATGCACCTCCTCGAGGGGGGAAAAGTCTCGGGAAATTGGGTTTCTCGCTTCAAATCTGCCTGCCTACCATGCAGCCTCCAAACGAACGAGTCCCAAGGCCCATTTCAGGAGCATTCACCATGAATACCCCATCTGATCGCGTATACGCCGAATCTCATGAATGGCACAAAGTGGACGGCGAGGTCGTGACCATCGGGCTTACCAGCTTTGCGGTTGATCAACTGACCGATGTCACCTTTGTCGAGATGCAGCCTGTAGGCACCATCATTGATGCAGGTGAATCCGTTGGCGAGGTCGAATCCGTCAAAACCACCTCGGACATCTATTCCGCGGTTGGAGGAGAAATCATCGAAGTCAATGACGCCCTCACCGAGAACCCCGAAATGGTCAACGCAGACCCCTATGGCGACGGCTGGCTTGTCAAAATCCAGATCGAAGACCAGGGTACACTGGGCGACTGTATGGATGCAACCGCCTACGACGCGTCGTTGTAGCGTTGGAGAGATGGTTAAAAGTGGTGAATCAGAGATCGTCTGATTCCCAATGAGACTCCCATGATCAATTGCATCGATGTCCACAAGTCCTTCGCCATCGGCAAACGCTCGGTGCAGGCACTGCGAGGCGTTGATCTGCGTATCGAAGATCCGGGATTCTATGCCATCATGGGGCCATCAGGGTCAGGCAAATCCACGCTGCTGCACATGCTCTCAGCCATGGATCGCCCGGATTCGGGTGAGGTGATCGTTTCAGGGCATCGCATTCATTCGATGAGCGAAACCCAGGCGACGATGTTTCGGCGTACAGAGATCGGGGTCATCTTCCAGGCTTTCAATCTGATCCCCACGATGACCGCCATCGAAAATGTCCAACTCCCCGGACTTCTCGCAGGCGACCAATCCAAAGCCCTTATCAATCGTTCCCACGAACTACTTGATCGGCTCGATCTGAGCGATCGAAGGGCTCATCGACCCGAAGCCCTCTCGGGTGGCGAGCAGCAACGCGTAGCGATCGCGCGGGCGCTGCTCTACAAACCTGCCGTTATCTTCGCCGACGAACCCACCGGGAATCTCGATACTGATGCTTCAGCGATGGTCTGGTCGATGCTCCGCGAGATTGCCAACGAGCAGGGCGTCACGATCATCATGGTGACGCACGAACCCCAAGCTGCGAGTTATTGCCAGCAGATATTCGTCATGGGCGACGGGCAAATCCAAGGCACGCTCGATGCCAAAGCGGAGGGAGGACTTGATGCGGGCACCATTGCAACTCGCACGCAGCATCTGCTTAGCTCGGCTCAGTAGACTCTACCTGCTTGCCGGGGCTGTGGCGCTCTCGGTGGTTTTGGTGATTTCGATCGCCTGCGCGATGGCCTCGCTCAATGCTGCCTTTCGCGCCCAGATTGACACCCAGATCGGTACAGCCGAGGTTCGGCTTCGACCATCATCGGGCACTACGCTTGATGATTCGATTGTTGAACGCATCGAAGCATGGGAAGGGGTCGAGTCGGTCTTGCCCAGACGCCAGATGACACTTTCGCTGGTTATCAAACTCGATACATTGGAAGAGTTCGAGGGTGTCTATAAAACCGTTCCGGTCCGCTATGCAACCAATGCCTTTGTCAATGGCGTTGATCCAGAACGCGAGTTTGTCCATCGCCCGATCACACTCATCGACGGTCGATACCCCCAGAAGCTTGACGAAATTGTGATCGACCTGCGCGTCGCCCAAAGGCTTAGCTGGTCCTTTGTCCAAAGGACCAAGCAAAGTATCAAGCAAGGGATCAAACTTGACTTGCTCGCCGACCCCGGCGCATATCTTGACAAGCCTTGGCCGATCATTGGGCAGCGCGTCGAAACACAACAAGATGCAACCCGACTCAACGAAGGTGTGGGCGTACGGATCGGATCGGTCCTGACCGTGCCTCGCTTATTTGGACGCGCACGGATGCTTACCGTCGTCGGGATTGCGGCCCCGGCTCCACTGGGAGGCAAGCCCATCGCCTTCACCACCATCGAAACCCTCGAGCAACTCAGCCGCAAGAAGAATCAACTCACCGATATTGAGATTGGGCTCGCCGATGGGGTTGATCCCGAAGCGTTTGTCGCTTTGCACGAAGACGAACTGTTTCCCGAGGTGATCCTCCAAACCACCGGACGGGTGACTTCAGGCGTCGAAGCAAACCTGGCAGCAACCCAACTCGGATTTGTGTTGATCTCTGTGATTTCGCTGATCTCGGCCGCCTTTATCATCATGACGGGACTCACCACTGGCGTTGCCGAGCAACAGCGCACGCTGGCGGTGCTTCGAGCAGTGGGGGCGCGTCGGAGACAACTGGCGATGGCCCAGCTCTGGGGTGGGTGCATCCTTGCCGGGCTGGGCGCACTCGTCGGGGTACCTGTGGGGATCGGTTTGGCGTGGATACTCGCAGCCGTATTCGAGGGGCAGATGACCCAAGGGCTTGTCGTGCCGGGGGTGAACCTGGCGATCACGATTGTCGGTGCCCTGCTTGCCGGGCTTGTTGGTGCGATGTGGCCCGCATGGCGGGCCGCTTCGATGTCGCCATTGCGCGCGATGACCGCCCAAGCAACGCCTCACAAAGCCAAAGGGATCGTGCTTGTCGGTATACTGGGATCAATCGGCGTGCTGAGCATGATTTCGATCGTGCTGTTCTTCGCCGACACTTCGATCTTCTTCTGGATCTACGCCTCACTCGGATTGCCGATGATGTTCCTAGGCTACTTCTTGATCTCCGTGCCGATCGTGATCCTCGTCGCCAAGATGTGTTCGCGTCCGATCTCGCTGGTGATGAGGCTCCCCGGCGCATTGCTCGGACGCACCGTGCAAGCGACGCCCTATCGCCACGGATTCACCGCTGGTGCATTGATGACCGGGTTGGCATTGATGATCGGCATCTGGACAAATGGTTCGGCAGCCTTGCGCGATTGGCTCGGTAAGATCGAGTTCCCCGACGCCTTTGTCTATGGACTTCCACTCTCCGAAGAGGCCCAGGGCATCCTCGATGAGCTCCCATTTGTCGAAAAAACAAGCGCAATCGCGATGTTCCCCGTCAAGACCGAAGCCTTTGGTGTCAAAGGACTCTCGCAATACAAAACCAACTTCATCGGGTTCGAGCCAGACTCGTTCTTTGACATGGCCACGCTCGAGTTTGTCCAAGGCGATCCAGAAATCGCCAAGGCTAAGCTCAAAGCCGGTGGCAGTGTCATCGTCGCTCGGGAGTTCCTCGTTGCGCGTGGATTGGGCGTGGGCGATGTGTTCGAGTGTCAAGATGTACGCGACGAGGTTCATTCATTCGAAATCGTCGGCGTTGTCACTTCGCCAGGGCTCGAACTTGTTTCGCAATACTTCGATCTGGGCGATAACTTTGTCAACCAGGCGATCGGATCGGTCTTTGGTTCACGCAACGACATGATTGAACACTTCGGTATGCGCACTGCCCAGCTCATACAAGTCGAGCTCAGCGAAGATATCGACGACGAACAAGCCGTCATGGAGATACGCCGGGCGCTGTTGGGTGCGGGGGTGCTCAATGTCGGGTCGGGACGGATGATTCGCAAACAGATCGAAGCAGTATTTGCTTCGACCCTTGTGCTTTTCTCAACGGTGGGGATCGGCGCGATGCTCGTGGCGAGCTTCGGCGTCGCGAACCTGATCGTCGCCGAGGTCAACGCGAGAAGATACGAACTTGGTGTGCTTCGGGCAGTGGGGGCATCGCGCGGACAACTCGTCAGGCTTGTCTGTAGCCAAGCACTGATCATCGCGATTACCGCATGCGTTTTGGGGACAGCATTGGGCATTCAGGCAGCTTGGGGCGGGCAAGAAACCAATCGTCAAATCATCGGCATCGACTTAGAAATAGCGTTGCCGATCGGGCCTATTCTGGTTGCGTGGACGAGCGTGATCGGACTGGCACTGGCCGCTGCAGCTCCGAGTGCCATGAAACTCAACCAAAGCTCGATCCGGGCGTTGCTCAGCGGGAAGTAAGCCGATACAACGCCAAGGTGCGCTCAAGTAAGGGTACACGCAAAGAAGGCGTCGGTTGCCTCTTGCCTGTTTATGATTCTTCTTCCACAAACTCCCAGACCGTCACAGGCATCTGCCGCACGCCCCAGATGCGGGCGAGTTCATGGGTTGGATAAAGCAAATCGAGCCGGTTGCCTTTGATCGCTCCACCGCAGTCGAGCACGGGGACGATATCACCATCGGCATATCCAGGGATCGAAACCATCGACCAATAAGGCAAGACGGTAGGGTCGGCAGCAACCAGATCCATGCCGTTGGTCCAGACAGAATACATGGTTGCCGTTTTGTTGTCTGCGAATTTGCCGCAGGATCGTTCGTCGGGTGAGTATCCGGTGACAGTCATGTAGATGACGCGTGATGGGCGGACCATTTTGCCATCGAACCAGCGGATGGAGGCATCGAGGGCTTCAGAGTCTTTGACTGGTGATACAGGTGTTCTGCCTGTGGTCTTTTCTTCCAGTGTTGATGATGACTCGAAAGCAAATATCTCAGGGAATACAGGGAGGACATCTGTGCCACCAAAGTCTGTGGCATTGGGGTTGGCCGACTCAACGGCGCCAATCCCGGCCAGTGCGGGCAGGGCGCCTCGTTCTTTGGTCCAGATGGCCGAGGTGATCGCGATGGTGAGTGCGCAGAGCCAGAGTGTCATTTCAGCGCTGACAACTCGGCCAGTTCTGCTTCGATGGGCGCGTGTGCGATTCGTGTTCTTTGGTTGTGTGTTCACAGTCTGAGCCTCGTTCGTGTCTTCGATTGGGGAAGTTAGGCATTGCCTGACTCACGGTTCCGTCCGAAGCAAACCGTGTGGAAGTGTTGTCCATTTCCACACTTGGCTCGCAGTGGCCATCCTGGCCTCTGGAAGCAAAGTGTAGCCCAATATTCACGCGTGTGTTGGGATTCCGTGTTCTTGATTGCCTATCGGTCTATCGTTGACCCGTCATAACCGGTAAAGGCGGATCGGCCGAATCGGTCAGCATCCGGATATCCCCATTTCTCCCTAGGAGCCGACTGTGAGCATGATCGAAATCCTTTTACGGGCTTTGGTTGGGTTGGTTGCCGGGGGGGTCGGCGGGCTTGCCGGGCTTGGGGGTTCGATCATCATGATCCCCGCGCTGGCGATGTTCTGGGGATACAGCGACGAGGAAAAGACCGAGCAGCACATTTATATGGCTGCAGCAATGGTGGTTAATGTCGTTGTGGCCCTCTCATCGAGTGTGTTGCACCAGAAAAAAGGTGCTGCTCGCCGAGATGTCTTGATGGCCCTGATCCCGTCGATGGCTGGGGGGATGATTCTGGGTGTGTTCCTTTCGAGTGAGTCCAAAGGCAGCTGGTCGCTCTACGCCTTTGCCGGGTTCATCTGGCTCTATTGCATTTATAATGTCATCACGACCATCAAGAAAATACCAGATTATCCCGAATCCAACACATCGCCCACAGGGTGGAAGATGGTGATGGTGGGTCTGATTGTTGGGACAATCTCAGGCTATCTTGGCATCGGAGGGGGCATCCTTCTGGTACCTCTACTCTCATTGACCAAACTTCCCCTCCGCCACGCCATCGCAGGCAGCGCCGGCGCGATGTGGATCAGCTCAATCATTGGCGCATCGATGAAGTTCTATACCCTTCCCGGACTCGGGCTCAGCGTGGTCGATGCGTTGTATTTCGCACTGCCGATGGGGGCAGGCGCGTTGGTGGGCGCGTATCTGGGTGCAATGTTGGCGCACAAACTCAGGTTGCCTCATTTGAAACTCATCATCGCTTTGATCTTGGCGGTGGCATCGGTCAAGATGATTTCGTAGAGACTCGATCTTTCCGCCATCCACACTCCGAACACCCATCGACAAACACGAACTCAAGTTCGTAAGAGCACATCGGGCATCGCCCTTGGCGCATTCGCCTGGCGTGGCGGTAGGCGCGTTTGATCGAGAGCAGTACCCAGAAGATCAACGCATAGAACACCGTGTTGAAGATCAGCCCAGACCAGATCGGATCGTGCGGGGCGTAGATGTGGGTTGTTGCGGGCATGGATTGAGTCCCGGCGAACTTATTGAGCGTCATCGGCTGATTGATCGGCGGGACAAAAAAACCCGCTGCTTGCGAATCAAGTGTGCTGTTTGCCAGTGGGGCTTTGGCATTGATCGCCACCACCCCTCGAAAACTCAATGCAGGGAATCCGACCTTGATGATTGAATATTGTGATTCTTCAACAGCAAACTCGGTGGGATCAAACCCCAAGCGTACTTGGATCCACGCCTGATCCAGCGTCTGCCTCGGCTTAGGAAACACCTCCCACGCCCACCAGAGTTCCATCGTCTTGCGTTGATTTTTGGTGCTGAATCGGCGTGTGGCGGTGAACTGCTCTTCGGCGATTCCCAGCCACCGGTAATCAAAGACATTGACAAATCCCCGATTGGCATTGATCTCATTGTCAACAATGGTCTGGAGCCTTATCGGTGGGCTCGTCCCAACTCGGCGAGGGATTTCGAGGAGCAAGTTGGGGATGGCCCAGCTGGCAATCAACCCGAGGAGTAAAGCCATCAAGATTCGTTGCATCTGATGCATCATCGTGTTGTGTTCATACAATCACAGTGCCAATGAGTTCCGAGACATTGGGTTTGCCCATCCGGGCGACCCATTTTTCTAAACCTTTGGTGACTTTGACAGCAGTGCGAGGGTTGGCGAAGGAGCCCGCGCCGATCTGTACAGCGCTCGCGCCTGCAAGGATGAACTCGGCAGCGTCTTGCCAGCGCGTCACACCACCAGCAGCCATGATCGGGACTCCCGTATCCTTTGCCACCTGCGCATACACCAGATGCACCAATCGCACCACGATTGGGTGAATCGCCGGACCTGAGAGGCCGCCGATGGTGTTGGAGAGGATGGGTTTTTGGGTGTGGACATCAATGCCCATCGCCGGGACGGTGTTGGTGAGGGTGAGCCCTTGGGCGCCCGCGTCGATGGCTGTTTGGGCGAGATCGACGATCGTGTACGGTGTGCCGATGGTGATCGGCGAGAGTTTGACGAATACCTTGGTGTCGTTGAGCGAGCCCGACACCGCCGATACGAGCTCGCCCAGCGCATCCGGGTCAGCTCCGAACTCCAATCCTGAATGGACATTAGGGCACGAGACATTGAGCTCAATGATGCCCAAGCCCTCGATCGCGTCCATTGCTTGGGCGATGGCGAGGTAGTCTTCAACGGAATCGCCTGCGATCGATCCGATGATCGCAGCCGGCACACGGGCGATTCTCGGGGCGATGTCGGCGACGAAGGCATCCAAGCCCGGATTGGCCAATCCGATCGCGTTGAGCATCCCGGCCTGGGTGAAGGTGATTCGTGGGAAGGCATTGCCTTGGCGTGGTGCTCTGGTGATGGATTTGGTGACGATCGCCCCGATCCGATCGAGTCTGAGCACATCACTCATCTCATCGAGCACCCCGGCCGTCCCCGCAGCGAGCACAACGGGGGTGGCGAGCTCAATGCCAGCGAGGTTGGTTGTGAGCCGAGGCGACGGGATCATGGGGGATTGTAGGTGGGGAGAGCGGGCGATGGTCGGCGTATGATCCTGTACCTTTTTCCAGATTTCCAACCCCTCCCCTCACAAGGATGCCCATATGGACCCCGAAAAACGAATTGAACAGTTCCAGAGGCTCATCGCTGATGATCCCAACAATGACATGGCATATTTCTCGCTGGGCAACGCCTTCCTTGCATCGGATCGATACGACGAGGCCGCAGACACATTTGAGCAGTGCGCCAAGATCAACGAGGCGATGACCAAGGCGTATCAACTTGCAGGCGATGCGTACATCAAAGCGGGCAAGGTGGATTTGGCCAAGGTAATCCTGACCAAAGGCTACATCGAAGCAGCAACCCGAGGTGACATGCTCCCCAAAAAGGCCATCGCCGAGTTGTTGGAATCAATCAATGCCGAGCTGCCAAGTGTTGAAGATACCAAGTCCCAAGCATCGGCCAAGCCCGCCGGCGATTTCAAGTGCACCAAGAGCGGTGAGATGGGTACGAAACTTGCTCATGCTCCATTTCGCAATGCCATGGGGCTTTGGATTCAAGAGAACATATCAAACGAAACTTTTACCGAGTGGATTCATTTGGGCACCAAGATCATCAACGAGCTTCGGCTTGATCTCTCGCGAGACGATCATGGCGCGGTGTACGAATACGCGATGCGGATATTCCTCGGATTCAACGATGAGCTCTATCAGAGGCACATGGGCACGCCACCGCCTGCAGTCGATGGGCAGTTCCAATCGGTGATCGAGGAGATGATGTCGATGGGGGGACATCTCGAGTCGTTCCAAGGGAATCTGCACACAAAAGTTGATGAGTAGGTTGATGAGTAAGCCAAAGCGGCATTCAGGATGCCCAGGTGCGTGTTTTAGGGTTGATTCTCTTGGCTTGCCTGATAATGACAAAGATCAAATCAATTGTTGATCCCTGAGCTTTCGGAGAAGAGAAAGGTGGGTTACACTTGTGGGCCATAAGCATGATGTGGAACACAGAATCCATATCAGTTTGTCATCCGCGTGGATGTTGTTGAGCCAGGCATTTATGACAAGATGTATTCAAGTGAGAAAAAGGAAGAGAGCATGAAGAAATCAGTTGTTGCTGTACTCTCGTTGACAGCAGGCTTTGCCAATGCAGACTTTATTGACTTTGAGAATGATGGAGCAGGTACTGTTGCCAATGGATTCGTGTCGTCGGACTCGACCAATGTTTCCTTCAGCGATACATTCGGGGCCGATCTCGCATTGGCGACCTATCTCGAGGGTGATGGAAACTCGCTGGCCGTCTTTGGCGATGATCCAAGCCGATTGCTCATGACTTTTTCGGACAATGTGTCGAGCTTGTCGTTGGAGTTTGGTAACGACGACTTTGGGTTTACCGGCGTCCCGATCTTTGCCTTTCTCCGCGGACTCCTCGGGGGTGTTGAGACGGCACTGGTGTCGATCGCAGCCAATAACGATGATGTGATGAATCAATCCATCGCAATTGCAGGGAATTTCGACCAAATCGAGTTCTACTACGCCTTGAGTGATGGCAGCGAACTCGGGCTCATCGAGGTTGTTGATAACATCAGCTTTGAAATGGCAGTGGTCCCGTTGCCCCCAGGAGCCTTTGCAGGACTTGCGCTGCTCGGAGGCATGGGTGCTTATCGACGAATCCGTCGATAAATCAAAGTTGGTTGTCTCAAATCCGTTGATCCACACAGGCATCCATCGGGGTGCCTTTTTTATTCATGGTCTCCAGCAATCTTCTCTTTGCCCTTTTCGTTGCCCATGGGGGTTTCTTCGCCCTACACTGACCCATCCATGATGTTTTCGCTCAATGTCAACTCGATCCGTGATGTGCTCAAACGCAAGGGTAAGCGAGCGTTGGCGGTGGTAGATTTACCGAAGTACACTCATGAGCACCTCGGGCTTCGGGCACTCAATCTTTCGACCGATTTGCTCAAAGGGATGGGGCAATCCGATCTCGAGCGCATTCGAGACAATGGAGATAAGTGCGGGTGTACTTGCTTGCTGCTCAGTGAACCCACGCCTTTGCTCTTGGCGGATTCCAAAGAAGCGGTTGGAGACCAAGGCGTTGAACGGATGACCCGGGTCATCAAGGCAGCGAGTTTGCTGGGATGCAATGCGGTGTCGTTGTCGATCAAATCCAAGGATTCTGAGCAGGCATTTGACCTTGCAGTCTTCCGGATGAGGCAGATCCTCGATGTCGCGGACAAAATTGACATCAATGTGCTGATCTCCCCGATGGCGGGGTTGACGAGCGATCCAGACCGTGTTTCGGACATGGTGAAGGGGATCGGTGGGTTCCGGATCGGGACAAATCCAGATTTTTCGCAGGCGATGGAGTCTGGTGATCCAGTGGCTTATCTTCGCCGACTGACCCCGTACGCCACGGTGGTCAATGCATCAACCTTGGGGTTTGAAGACCCCGAGCCTGTGGGCGATGGGGCAGATGATGAGGCAGGATCGCCTAAAAAGGCGGGTGGATTGACCGGATTGGATGCATTGGCTGCCGAGCTCGAAGCGATGGATGCAGACTTGCCTCCAGTTCATGTGGGGTATGATCTTTTGCCTTTGGTCGGCGCGATCAAGGCGGTCGGGTTTGATGGCAATATTGCCCTTGACTACAGGGGGGGCGGTGATGGTACACTCGGGGTGTTGCAATCTCGTGATGCGATCGAGTCCGCATTGATCGAGATTGCCGATTCGTCTTGATGACTCGCAGAGACAGACGCGCAGCGATGGGGGTTCGATCGTGTTGGAGACGCCATCTACATCCAAGCCAGAAGCCGAAGCCAAATCAAAGGCAAAACCAGGGGCTTATATCGAATGCACGGGGTTTGAGTTGCCAAAGTATCATCCAGTCATCATCACCATTGACGGGCCCGCCGGGACGGGCAAGTCCACTGTTGCCCGTCAGCTCGCCAAGCGATTGGGACTCGACTTCCTCGATACCGGCGCGATGTATCGTGCTGCCACCGCGATCATGATCGATCGGAAGATCGACAAGGAAGAAGTCGGCGAGCTTGTTTCGATGGTTTTGGGCGCCGATCTGCATTTCGACTGGCAGCATGATCCACCGATGATCCTTGCCTGGGATGCCCCGATCGACCATCGCATTCGCGACGATGATGTGACGCTGTTGGTTTCGTGGGTCGCTGCGATCCCTGAGCTTCGCCATCATATGGTTCGTAAGCAACGCGTCATTGGTGCCCAACATCCGCGATTGGTGACCGAAGGACGCGATCAGGGGTCGATCGTGTTTCCTGATGCTGCGATCAAGTTCTACCTCGATGCCGACCCAGAAGTCCGCGCCAAACGAAGGATCGACCAGCTTGGGCTCGCCGACACGATGGATCTTGCCCAGATGTGTGAACGGATCGTTAAACGCGACGAGATCGACTCGAACCGATCGGATGGCCCGTTGGTCTGCCCAGACGATGCCATTCGCGTCGACACCTCCAAGTACGATGTCCAAGGCGTTATCGACCTGCTCGAACAACACACCCGCGAACGCATCGCCGATTTGATCAGCACTGAGTGAAGGGCTGAGGTTGAGGTTTTGAGGTTGGGGTTGAAGGATTGGTCTACAGGCAGGGACCTACACTCCTTCCATGCTTGCTCGCTATCGCCAAAGACACCCAGGTTCATCGCTTGCTTCGTTGATCTTCTTTGATTGCTGCCGAGAGACAGTTCTGTTTTTGCTGGTTCTTTTCTATCGGCTCAAACGCGTCAATGTTCATCATGTCCCTTCGACAGGCCCGGTCTTGATGCTCGCCAATCACCAATCCTTTTTGGATCCCCCTGCGGTCGCGGTGGGCATTCGGCATCGACAGACCGACTTCCTCGCCCGAGGCGGACTCTTCAACTTCAAACCCTTCGGCTGGCTCATCAAACAACTCCATGCCATGCCCATCAAGCAAGGTACAGGCGATGCAGGAGCCATGAAAGCAACCATCGCCAAAATGAACGCGGGGAAGATGATGGTTGTTTTCCCAGAAGGTTCACGCACACCCGATGGCCAGATGCACCCTTTTCAACGAGGAATTGCTGTACTGCTCAAGCGCACGGATTGTCAGATTGTCCCTGTGGGGATCGCCGGGGCATTTGATGCTTGGCCACGCCAAAAGAAACTCCCTAGGCTTTTCACCAAACGCATCGTCGTATGCTATGGCGAGCCCATCAACGCCAAAGCCCTTATGGAAGCAGGTACGGACCAAGCCCTCGACACTCTCTTTGAGCAAGTCCAGACCCTCGTTGTCCAAGCCCAGTCGTATCAATAGATTGGATCGACCCTGTTGGGAGTGGAGGCCCTTATTCTCTGCGTTGGCCCGTGGTTGGTTCTTGAGGCTCGTTCACCACCGGGTTCACCGGAACCAAAAGCGTTCGGCGTACGCGGCGGAGGGCTTCATTCTCACCAACCACTGGAGCCGACGGGTCATCTACAGGCACCATCACCGAATCGGCATTGCCTGATTCGGGACGCATCGTGACTTCTTCCTTGGTTACCGACGAGAGCAGATCCGCCAAAAGCCGATCCTCCTCAGTTGCAAAGGCAGCAGCGACCCCTCGATCGTCATAAATCTGATACAACGCACCAACCACCTGCGAGTACGACATTCCAAGCCCAGGGCGAGGATCTTCAGGTGTTGGGGTATGAGCGAAGAGTTTGATCAGTTCAGGGAGTTGCTCAGGTATTTCATTGATCGTCAAGGTCGTGCGGGTGATGTCATCACGATAATACATCCGGACCGGTGCGTTCACATCGTCGGCGACAAGCATCAGTCGATCCGACCATGCCGAGGCCAGCAAAGGTTTAGTCAATGACAGATTCTCGCCAAAGAGCACAATCCGAGGCTCCTTCTGCTGCGTCACATAAACCAAAGGGTCGCCATAGGGCACAATGTCAAGGAAGAACTTGCCTTCAACGAGCGTCCGTCCAACCCCGCGAAGCGGATCCATCGGCACCCACACGCGCGAGAGAATATCAATCTGCGTTGCCGAGGTGGTGATTCCCTGCGTATTGGATTGGAACATCCGTGCGATTCGTGCTTTGCGTACCCGCAGGGCACGATCCATCAGGCTCTCATAGGCTTCGATGCGGACGGCCAGCTCAGGGGCGATGAGCAGCTCGCGCAGGGTTGTATCAACGAGGAGTGACTCGTCGATTGTGCTCATCAGGCTTATCGCGTCGGTCCGAAACTTCGAATTGACATCCAGCGCGATTTCACGCAGATACTTGACCACGCGCGAATCGCCAAGTGCTGCTCCGGCGCGCAAGGCTGCGAGTCTCGGTGCTGATTCGGGATGTGTATAAAGGTCGCTCAGGAATGGGATTGCCCGTTCGCCGAGTGCTTCGAGACACATCGACATATCGCCTGCAAGGTAAGGCTCGGATTCGAGTGTTTGGGCATATCGGCGGGCGTAAATTTCCGGATAAGACTGGTCGATTGTCACATGAGCGAGCAAGTCGATAAACTCGCTGCGTCG
Organism: Phycisphaerales bacterium; assembly: GCA_026982335.1. Lineage (GTDB taxonomy): Bacteria > Planctomycetota > Phycisphaerae > Phycisphaerales > UBA1924 > UBA1924. The sequence goes on along the minus strand of JALSHH010000047.1, from coordinate 60,673 downwards.
ATCAATGTACCGTTGAGGAATTTGCACGAGAATCAACGATTCATCCTTACCCCGAGCGGTGGGTTCGCGATCAGATGGTGCTGCGGGGAAGGCGCTGTTGATTGCGCTGACGATCTGTCTTGCCCGTTGGTGCGAAGGGTTGTCGAGGATAATTTCGATTTTGGTTGGGAAGGTGATGGTTCCGCCATCGAGAATCCGTCCGACATCGCGGGTGATTCCATCGAACTGTCCACCTGGCTCGGCAAATGGATTCAAGAAGATGGGCCCCTTGGCTTTGGCGAGAATCCGTGCTTGCGGATCGCCATACGAGCTCGGGGGTCCAATTCGCATCTCCGTGGTCCAAAGCTGACCACCCTCAAGGCTCGTCGCATTGATCGCGCGGACATAGACATCGAAGGTTTCGCCTTGACGGGCCCCTGCCGGGATCGCGGCTTGGACAATCACCGCTGCAGTATTGCGATCACGCAGAAGCTCGCGTGGGCTTTTGCGCGCGATCGCGGAATTTGAATCATTGGCGATGGTGACGCCATTGAGTCCCATCATCCGTTCGAGGTGGGCTGCGTATTGTTCGGGGATGGTGAGTCCACCTGTGCCGTTGAGCCCAACGACGAATCCGATTCCCGAGACGAGTGTTTGCTCGACGCCGGTGATCTGGGCCTCGGCGCCGATGGTTCCACGAAGTGCTGAGGGAATATCGCGTGTGACGAGCGGGGCACTGATCTTGGGTTTGGGGATTGGCTTCTTTCGATCGCGCCATCGCCTCCAGTTCTCACCACACCCGCCAACAGGGATCAAAGAAAGAAGAATCACACCAATCGCCAGCGCCACCATCGGGCGTTGGGTGCGTGGATTCGAGAAGGATAGAGTTGAGCCTGGCTTTGAAGGGGTCTTCACGGGTGGGGCCTCGTTGAGTGATTGTGTGTCGGCGTTGCCTGGCCCAGTTTCCAAGCATCAGCACGCATGCACGCTTTTCCAAGCGGGATCGTAGTTCAGTACGCACGCCAAAGGGTGTCGTATGCACCATCTTGAGCAACGATTCAAAACTTGAGCACACTTTGTATGCCTTGGGCGCGCATTTGGGTGAGTAGGTGTGGAAAACTTCAAAATACACAAAGAACAAGTGTTTGGAAAAAAGGAGGATTCTGGTTGATCAGCGTGAAACGCCCGCCCCACACACGGGCGCTGGAAACCACTTGGTAGAGCCCAAGTTGGCGTAAATTCATCGCCAAATTTATCTGGTTGCATCCCAAATTTTCAGACCATATGATCATGAATCAAAGAGGAAAATTGTCGAAAAAATCGAGGAAACATCACACACAACCCGTTGTGCCTGATATGCTCAGGGCCCGGCGTATCATCGAGATATGGTGGGTCAGATCAGAGAAAAACCGATTGAGATAAAGGAGAAGTCATTGGCAATACTGGGTTTGGAGTCAACCGACAAGTTACCCACACCCCGCTTTGCCGATCATTTCAAAATCCATACTCAACCGAGTTCACACTCTGCTCATTCGACGGCGGGTCGCGAGGGCGGTTCGGTGTTCGTTCGATTCCGGTTTGTTTCCAAGATTGACCATCGCTTCTTTGGGTAGGTCGGTCAACCCAGAAGTAATCCTTCATACGGATCAGTCTCTGGGATCGCCGGGTTGGGCTCTGTCGTTCTTCTTTTTTTGCAAAGGAGCACCGCAGGGACGGGACAGCCAGTCTGTATGGTTGGCACAACAAAGCAGTGCGCTGATTCGGGTGGTTGTGGTTTATCCACATCTACAGGGGTTGTTGTGTGGCTTTGTAAAGCAGTTGGGTCGGTTCTGGTCTCTGCGTAGGCGCAGCATTAGAACCCGAAGAGAAACACAGAGGCAACGGAAGCCTCGACGATAAGTGTCATCCGGTTGAAAGTCGGATCGATAGATGGAGTAACCCGTGCCAGTTCTTTGTGATACTCAAATCGAACAACTCGTTGACATCAAACCATTCGAGCGAGCCATCAAACGCGATGGAACCATCTCCTATGGCGTCTCCTCCTATGGATACGATGTCCGTGTTGGAACCGTCTTCAAGATCTTTACCCCGACCCCACCAACGGGAGGCATTGCTGTCGTCGATCCCAAAAACTTCACCGATGACCTGATGGTGACGGTCGATACCACCAAAACCGGGATGGATCATGTCATCATCCCGCCCAACTCCTTTGCCCTGTGCGAAACCATCGAATGGTTCGACATCCCCCGCGACATCCTCGTCCTCTGCGTCGGCAAGTCCACCTATGCCCGCTGCGGGTTGATCGTTAATGTCACCCCTCTCGAACCCGAATGGCGAGGCAAAGTGACCCTCGAAATCAGCAACACCACGCCGTTGCCCGCCAAGGTGTATGCGAATGAGGGGGTGGCCCAGTTCGTCTTCTTGAAAGGCGATCAGGTGTGTGCACAGAGCTATGCGGATAAGGCGGGGAAGTATCAAGATCAGGGTGGCTTGACCCTGCCGAGGGTTGATTAGTCCGCACATTTTTCTGTACACGCAGATTGTTGAGCGTGATTCTCCCTTCATTTGATTTCCCAAGAGAAAGCCTTATTTCGCATGAAAATCACTCGTCGATTCACCACGGAAGGTACTGACCCGTTCGCATCCACTGAGTGGACCACGCGATCGAGTCGAATCACGAACCCGGATGGTTCGGTTGTCTTTGAGATGCCCGATGCCGAGGTTCCGGTTGGGTTCTCGCAGCTGGCCACAGATATCATGGTGTCCAAATACTTCCGCAAGGCGGGGGTGCCTGCCGATGGCGGGCCAAATGGGATGCCAGCTCCAAACTGGTCGTCGAATGAGCAAGACCCAACGAGCCGCGACCGTGAGGGAGCGGGGGCTTCGGGCGGTTCAGAAAGACCGCTTGCCGACACGGGTGGCTCATCAGATCAGGTTCCCGTTGGCCCAGAACGCTCCGCCCGCCAGGTGATTCATCGCCTGGCCGGTTGCTGGAAGCACTGGGGCGAGACGCATGGGTACTTTGATACCCCCGAAGATGCGCAGGCGTTTTATGACGAGTTGGTGTATATGTTGGTGCATCAGATGTGCGCGCCCAACTCGCCTCAGTGGTTCAACACGGGCTTGAACTGGGCGTATGGAATCTCAGGCCCCGCCCAAGGACACTGGATTGTCGATCCAGAATTGGGCAAGCCCGAACTGGCTGACGATGCGTACTCGCATCCCCAGCCTCATGCGTGTTTTATTCAATCGGTCGATGACTCGCTGGTTAACGAAGGCGGGATTATGGACCTCTGGCAGCGCGAAGCGAGGCTATTCAAATATGGTTCGGGTACTGGCACGAACTTTTCGAATCTGCGGGCCGAGCATGAACTGCTCTCAGGTGGGGGGAATTCGTCGGGATTGATGTCTTGGCTCAAGATCGGCGATCGCGCAGCCGGGGCGATCAAGAGCGGCGGTACCACCCGCCGGGCAGCCAAGATGGTCTGTCTTGATATGGACCACCCCGATATCGAGGAGTTTATCAATTGGAAAGTTCGGGAAGAAATTAAGGTTGCTGCACTCGTCGAAGGCATGAAAGTCATCGCAGATGAAAAAACTTCCGAATTCGATACCGAAACCGTTGGTGAAACGGCCCGGCGACTCGGACTCACCCTCGACTACGATTTCAACGGCGAAGCCTATTCTACCGTCGCGGGGCAGAACTCGAATAATTCAGTACGGATTCCTGATACCTTCTTCGATGCCGTTGATGCCGGGGCGCCATGGGAGACAACTTTTCGCACCACCGGCGAGGTCGCCAAGACTTACGATGCCAATCAACTTTGGAACGATGTCGCCTACGCCGCGTGGCGATGTGCCGATCCGGGTGTGCAATACGACAGCACCATCAACGCTTGGCACACTTGTCCCAATGCAGGACGGATCAACGCCTCGAATCCGTGCAGCGAATACATGTTCCTTGACAATACCGCGTGTAATCTTGCATCGCTCAATGTACTTAAATTCTATGATTCAGAGACACGCGAATTTGACATTGAGGCTTTCGAGCATGGTGTCGATCTGTGGACGATTGTACTCGAAATTAGTGTGCTCATGGCAGCTTTCCCATCGCGTGAAATCGCAGAATTGAGCTACAACTATCGTACCATTGGGTTGGGTTATGCCAATCTTGGTGCGATGCTCATGCAGGCGGGGATTCCGTATGACTCTGAGCAAGGCATCGCGATTTGCGGGTGCCTGACGGCGATCATGACCGGGCGAAGTTATCGCATGAGTGCGATGATGGCAGGAGAGCTGGGCCCATTTCCCGGGTACGAGCCAGAACGAGAAAACATGTTGCGCGTGATTCGCAACCATCGCCGGGCAGCGATGGGGATTGCGCGAGACAGCGGCGAGTACGAAGATCTTCGCATTCCACCTGTCCCGATCAATCATGAACTCATTCGTGATCACGGTGTGCCTTTGGGCAATGCGATGGATTTGCTCCACCATGCGACCGTTGCTTGGGACGAGGCGCTGCATTTGGGGGAGGAGTTTGGGTATCGCAACGCCCAGACTACGGTCATCGCGCCAACGGGAACCATTGGATTGCTTATGGACTGCGATACCACCGGTGTTGAGCCCGACTTTGCGCTTGTCAAGTTCAAGAAGCTCGCTGGTGGTGGATATTTTAAGATTGCCAACGCTTCGATTGATCCTGCCCTCAAAGCGTTGGGGTATGACGAAGATCAACGAAGAGCGATGATTCAATACATTTTGGGTACGCTGAACCTGCATGTTCCAATGCCCAAGGAAATATCTGACAGCGTCGGATTGTCTTTGGCGGACTGGCTCAGTGAACGGGGGATGAGCGATGAAGACCTTCAAAAAATCACCAATCAACTCCCGGGAGTGTTTGAAATTGGATTTGCCTTTGGTGCGTGGGCATTGAGTGATGAAACCCTTACGAGGATCGGCATCAGCCCAGAAATTGCCAGGGCAGACGCCAATTTCAACGCACTTAAGTTCTTAGGACTGACGAGCGCTCAGATTGCAGAACTCAACAAAATCATCTGTGGTACGCAGACAATTGAGGGGGCACCACATCTCAAAGATGAGCATCTTCCGGTGTTCGATTGTGCCTCGACCTGTGGCAATATCGGTACACGGTTAATCTCGGCTGATGGACATATTCGTATGATGGCAGCTGCCCAACCATTCTTGTCTGGGGCGATTTCTAAGACGATCAACCTGCCTCACGATGCAACGGTTGATGATATCAAAGATGCATACCGACAGAGTTGGGAACTCGGGCTCAAAGCCAATGCGCTCTATCGTGATGGGTGCAAGCTCAGTCAACCATTGAATGCGAAGAGTGATACGGACAATGAGCTTGATATTGAAGAAGCAAAGGACGAACTTGAACTTGCCGAAGCCCTTGATGAGATCGGCGACGATGTCGTCGAACTTGCTGATGCGGTGGGCAACGAGAATGTGCGGATCGTCATCAAAAAGGAAGTCGAGGTCGTTCATCGTCCGATGCGTCGTCGTTTGGCCGACACTCGTCGGTCGATTACCCACAAGTTTAATGTTGCCGGTCACGAGGGGTACCTCACTTGCGGTGTCTATGACGACGGAATGCCTGGCGAACTCTTTATTACTATGGCCAAAGAAGGTTCAACGATCGGGGGATTGATGGATTCGTTGGGCACCTCGACCTCGGTTGCTTTGCAATACGGCGTGCCTCTCGAAAGCTTGGTTAAAAAGTTCACCCATCAACGCTTCGAGCCCTCAGGTATGACCACCAACAGGGATATCCCATTCGCCAAGAGTCTTGTCGATTATATTTTCCGCTGGCTTGGGATGGAGTTCATTGAAGGCTATCGTGAGGCCAATGCGCCCAAGAGACCCGAAGCTTTGGCCGATCGAGCAGAAATCACCGAGCCTACAGTCATCACCCGACGAATTACCAATCCGAACGGCAAAACTTCTGGCCGGGTGATCGAGATCAAGGACGAGGTTATGACCGAGACTCATATCTCCGAAACTGCGATCAAGACAGGAATTAATACGACAGTTCAGAAGACCGAGACCCACACACAGCGAGCAGCCAGCGCAACGCTCTCGATGGCGCTTGAATCATCGGGCGATGCGCCGCCTTGCGATGTTTGTGGCACCATCACTGTGCGCTCTGGTACTTGCTACAAGTGCCTCAACTGCGGCAACTCGTTGGGATGTAGTTAGCATAAGGTGTAGTTAGCAGAGGACAAAGAATACAAGGAATTTTCAAGAGATCAGCAGAAAGGAAAATGCCCACCAACCTCAAGGCAGCGGCCGAAAGCACTCGGTCTGGTGTGCCTGACAAAGCACTTTTTGGAGACGGTCAGCAAACAAACGGAATGAACGCTGCCGGTTTTGGGATCATGGACAGATCCTCCTGGTGAGCCGGTTCGATGGATTGCATGCAGGGCACTTGTTGCCAAGGAGCTGTGCAAGAAACGGACACTTCGAGATGTGTATGATCAGGTCCGTTGTAGCCGGTCGCTGCCGGGTTTGTGGGACGGATTTATGGGATTTAAGATTTGAGTTTTGGATCAGGAGAGGTAAGAATAGACACCCGATTGCAGAAACCACCCTGCGGAGATCGAGGCGACACCATCCCTGTGTCACGAGGCCCGATCTTCGCCTCCCTCCCCCGGGCATGCCCACCACGGCCCGGGGGATTTTTTGTACCCATTATCTCCAATGCTTGGCTACGATCTGCCCATGCCCCCCCCCCATACCAACCCACATGCTTCAAATGACCCAATTTTGTGGTCCACTCTCCTTTCAGGTTGGATTCAATTCGCCCAGCGGGCCGTCGCCTTGCCCAAAGATGAGCAAGGGCAACGCTGGCGAGATTCCGTTGCCCCGACCATCGGGCTCCACGCCTTGGCGATGGCGCTCGGCGAGATCGACAAGGTTGATCCAGAAGAACGCCCGTTGGCGATGGATAAATCAGAGATTGGTATCAAAGCCCATGTCGGAGAACTTAACCAAATCTGGGGAAGTGAACCCATGCCCGAATCCATCATCGAACTCATCGAAGACGCCAAAGCGGCATGGGAGATTGCTTTGCATGAAGGTGTTGCGTGGATCGCTGCTTCTGATCGGTTTGTTGCCTTCCATCCCGGGGAACTTGGCGAGGCCCTGCTCAACGCTGGGTACCTTGGCGAGGTCATGATCGCCACGCCGGGGATCGAAATGTTCAAAGGTGCCCCGATCGCCATCGCCCGCAACAACAGTGGGGGGCAGCCCGAAGACGATATTCTTCGCATGATCCAAGATTTCCTCGATGCTTGCGATGGGCAGGTCGAGCACCCCCAGATCATCCGCCCGATCTGCCAGGTCTACCGCCAGTTCGATTTTCTTCATCCCGGATCGGCCAAAGACCTTGTTGCTCCCGTCATCGGCGAGCTCCAAGCCGGTCAACCTTTGCTCATCTCCGTGGTTAGTGGCGGCGAAATGTGCCCCGTCCCCTTGCCTCCCAAACTTGCTAAACCCCTTGATGCGGTCGAGGTTGTGTGGCTTGATGAGGATGACGATGAGCCGGATTCTGACCGAGAAACCTACTCTGAAGTGCGTGATTTCGATCGTCGATGACTAGGATACAGACCCCTCCCGTTGCTCAACTCTCGTCTCTGCAATGGAAGGGTTGACCAAACGGATTTGACGACAAGATTTGACGACAAATAGGCGACTGAAAGGACCTGCAAAATGCCAAAGCGTGCAAAGATCTCCATCATCGGTGCTGGTAATGTCGGCGCAACCTGCGCCCACTGGGCTGCCCAAAAAGAACTCGGCGACATCGTTCTCCTCGACATCCCTCGCCCAGATGCACCCGATCAGCACATGCCCAAGGGCAAGATGATTGATCTCGGGTGTTGCGCCCCGATCGAAGGGTTTGATTGCACACTCACGGGCACCTTTGATTACGAAGATATCGCCGATTCCGATGTGGTGATCGTCACTGCCGGCATCCCGCGTAAGCCGGGTATGAGCCGCGATGATCTGATCGAAACCAATGTCAAGATTGTCAAATCCGTCTCCGAGAACATCAAGAAGCACGCCCCCAACTCGATTGTCATCCTCGTGTCCAATCCACTCGATGCGATGGTCTACACCGCATGGAAGGCCACCGGGTTCCCGAGCAATCGCATTGTTGGACAGGCTGGCGCACTCGACTGCGCCCGGTACCGTGCCTTTATCGCTTGGGAGCTTGGCGTGAGCGTCGAAGATGTTCAGGCGATGCTCCTAGGTGGGCATGGCGATGACATGGTCCCCTTCCCACGCCTGACGAGTGTCCACGGCATCCCCGTCACCGACATGATGTCCGAAGAAAAAATCACCGCCTGCGTCGATCGGGCCAAAGTCGGTGGCGGCGAGATCGTCAAACTCATGGGAACCAGTGCCTATTACGCGCCAGCGCTGGGCACCATCCAAATGGCCGAGGCGATCATCAAGGATAAAAAACGGGTCATCCCATCGGCTGCATACCTCGACGGGCAGTTTGGGCATAAGGGGCTGTTCGTCGGCGTTCCCGCACTCTTGGGCAAAGACGGTGTCGAGAAGATCGTCGAATTCAAACTCACCGAAGAAGAGCAAAAACTCTTCGACGAATCCGCATCGCATGTCGCGGATCTGGTCAAGATCGTCAAAGATCGATTCCCAGAACTCGCTTGATGCACCTCAGCATACAAATTATGTGTTTTTCAACGAGCCGCGACCGTGAGGAAGCGGTTTTTGGTGCGCCCATTCATCACCACCGCTCTCTCCACGGTCATGGCTCGTAAGCCGATGCGCACAGTATTGTTACTTTATCGCTTCTTCTTCTTCTTCTTCTTCTTCTTCTTCTTCTTCGGCTTGGTATTGATCTCGTATAGATCGCCGACCTTTTTGACAAACTTCTGGCGGCGTTTTTCTTCACGCTCAATGAGTATGTTTTCTGCGTCTTCGCCCAATGAAGTCATCAGTCGATAGAAGTACGGCGCCGATCCAAGCCAACGACGCCAACGGGCTCGCATATACCAAAAGCTGATCGGTGTGATCATCGCTGCCGGGATGATGTACATCTTTATAGGGTTCGTGATCGCCATGATGGTGATCCCGATTGCAATGAACATCATGAAGAGTCCGAGCACAAACTGCCCGCCAGCTGAGAGCATCTGCTTGTGGATCAGGTTGCGTTGGTCGGCGACGCTCGAAATCTTGGCTTCGGGATCATTGCCCAGAATCCAGACCGAATCCGGATCATCGGGGTCAAACTCAACCTCGGGTTCTTCATCTTCAGGACGGCTCAGTGCCGATTCGACCCACGATGGATCGACACCGGGCAAGAGTTCTCGTCTTTTGGGTCGGTCGCCTTTTTCCATCATTCACTGCCCTCCCCGTACGAGAAAATCATGTGTTCATCCACAATATATATGTGTTTCTGGATGCTCTTTATATATGTTACGACAATGATTGGTCTTTCGGCATTTATTCTTTCAGCGATGGAATTTGTTCTTGGTGTTTACTGTTGGGTTGAAGATCAGAAAGGGGCGCAAACTCATTGGCTCGAGTGTTTGTTCTTGGAGGGTATACTGGATTCAAAGGCGTTTGGTTTCTACCAAAACACCAAGGAGGACCTTTTTCTTCGCTCATGGGCATCCTGCGGCACGAATTCGATCACTCATCGGTTTGAACAATGCTTGTTCGCATAGGCATGTTGCATATATTCATAAGAAATAGTATCAAATAAAACAATCACGCGGCCAAATGTGACTGATTGCTGTTTATGTACCAGCAAGGAGGTCGGGATGTTGGTTTTAAGCGAGCAGTACTTTTAGAACGATGAGTTTTTGTTGCTGGTTTCCAAAGCAAGCGGTGATTGAGCAGGTTTCGCGCATCTTCGTCGAGTGAAGTGAGCAGGCGGTAGTAGTAGGGGCGCGAATCAAGCCAGCGGATCCATTTCCAGATGCAGATCGGCAAGAGGGTCGGGGAGATGATTTCCGCTGCGAGCATCAAGGCTGGCGAGTTGATCGAGGCGGATAATCCCATGAGCCCGCCTATGAGTGTGATGGTGATGAGCGAATAGATGCACTGGGCACCAGGAGTCACAAGCCGACGGCGAAGTGAAAGGTGTTCAGTGCGGATAGGTTCGAAAGTTTCATCGAGTGGCCGATTGAACAAAGGTTTGTGCCCGGGATGCTCAGATTGGCAATCTGGTCGATCTTCTTGTTGCCCTTTGGGGAAGGTAAGCTCGAGCTGATCAACACCTGCGAAGATAATTGCAGCGGTCTCGGCTGCCTGGGATTCGCGCAAAGCTTGCTGCTGGGCAACAATCGTCGAGACCGAACGAGGTTCATAGGGCTCAAAGAGCAGTTCAGGCGGGCGGTGGTCTTTGGGGATCGGCAGCGTGTCCGATTGCGAATCATGCGCAGTTGGCTCAGGGGGTTGGTTTGTGTGCTGGTCCATCTGTGGTCCATCTGTGCTGGTCTATCATCGGGCCTAACGATACATCATATCTATCACTCGGTGCGATACGGAGTTGTCGGCACACTTGATCCGGGGTTTTGTGAGATTTGGATTACAATTCATATCATCGGCGATGGAATCGGACAGGCATGAGATCATGCGAAGGCGTTCTCCAAGAAATTTTGAACGAAAAAGCCCAAATCTCGCATGAAATGCCCCGTGTAGGCGTTGGGGACTGAGTGGATTGGTGATCGGCGATCGATCTTTTTGTCAAGTCGGACAGTTGGCATGGAGTCTTCGATCATGAGGTGAGTCGAGAGGGAGTCGTCCCTATGAGGAATCCGGAGGCTGTGCTTCTGGACGCCTACAATGACCAAACCGTCGTTTTTCAACAGCAGATAAGAGGAGATCTCTGAATGTTTAAAGTATGTTTCCCGTGTGTAATCAGCGTGATGATGTGTGCTTCGATGAGTGTCGGCGTTGCTCAGGCGCAAGATCAGGCTTCTGACCCAGCACCGGTGTATACCGCTCCAGAGGCCTATGCCCCGAGTTGGTCAGATGATGGCATTGCCAAGATTGCGTCACAGCTCAGCGGCACATGGAAGTCCACCACGCCCGTCGAAGGGGATGTGTTCATCGCCATGACTGTAGCACCTGCGCCCGTCGAGGGTATGAGCGACACCCTCTATGTCGAGAGTGTACGATCCAATGCGGCCTGGGAGCCCTATCGCCAGGCCTTCTTCCAGCTCTACCGGTACAAAGGTGAGATTCGCCTGCGGACCTATGAGTTTGCGATGGATGAATCTTCCAGAGGCGTTTTCACCGGCATGTGGGCAGCGACCGAGCTCTTTCCACAGGTGTCAAACGATGATCTGATCGCGACACTTGATGTCGAGCTTGAACCAACCTCGTCAGGATTCACCGGAGCAACCCCATATCCCTACCCGACCGGGATCGCTGGAGCGGTCGAAATGACATCGAGTGTGACACTCGATGGCGATACCCTGACGGTTGCTGATCGTGGATTTGATGCTTCGGGTGATATCGTTTGGGGTTCAGAAGAAGATTCGGTCATCACCTTCGAGCGCACCGATCCATATGCTCAGGTGATCCGCCGCGATGACGGCATGGTCATCGTCGAGTACGGCGGAGATAACGGCATTACCCCGACCAAAGGGGATCAGCTTCATGTTCACTATGATGGATATCTCAATGACGGCACACGGTTCGATTCGAGCTACGCCCGCAATCAGCCATTCGTCTTTGAGTTCCCACCCGAGACGCGCGCAATTACTGGGTGGGGGATTGGAATGGAAGGATTTGCGATGGGGAATCGCCGTAAGCTGTTGATTCCCGGCTATCTTGCCTATGGCGAGCGGGGCAATCCACGGGCCAATATTCCGTCAAATGCCATGCTCTACTTCAATGTTTTCATGGCCCATATTGACCATGTGGAGGCCAAGGAAGCTTCAGAGCCAAGTCCGTCTGAGGTTGATCCTCACGCCGGGCATAACCACGACTAAGCCCGTGCGTGTTCGGGATTGTGGGCATGTGTAGTATTCAAATGGCACAAGCGACGCCAAAGCGTCGCTTGTTTTCTATGATGTCCTCATGATCCACTGTTGCGATCAGGGCGTATGCACGAACGCGGGGTGGTTCGGCAAGAAGAACAGGTAGATCAGCATGAGTCAATCAGATTATTACCAAGTGCTCGGCGTTCCCAAAGGGGCCGACGCCGACGAAATCAAACAGGCTTTCCGCAACCGGGCCCGCAAGCTGCATCCCGATGTGAGCGAAGACCCCGATGCGGGCAAGAAATTTTCCGAACTCAACGAGGCCTACGAGGTGCTCTCGGATCCAGAGAAGCGTGCCAAGTACGATCAACTTGGACATGAACGATTCGTCTCGGGGCGTCCTGCCGAATATGCCAGCGCTCAGGATATCGATTTCGGCGATCTGGGATCGATTATCGATGCCATGTTTGGGGGGGCACGATCGCGTGCTGGAGGCAGCGGGGGGGGCGGATTTGGAGTCGACTTCGGAGGTGGGGCCCGGCCTCGCCCACGCCGACCCATGCGTGGACAAGATATCCGTGTGGGGCTCAGGGTAAGCCTCTCGGATGTTCACCACGGGGCACGGAAGCGGATCTCAGTACCCAGCAGCAACGGACCCAAGTCCATCGAGGTCAAAATACCCAAAGGCGTTAAATCAGGAGGTAAACTCCGATTACGCGGGCAGGGCATGCCCAGTCCAATGGCTGATCAGGGCGGTGAGCCCGGCGACCTGTTCGTGGTCATTCATATCGAGCAAGATCCACGGTTTACCCGCATTGACGATGGGCTTGATCTCGCGGTGGAATTGCCCTTGAGCATTGCAGAAGCAACCCTTGGCGCCAAAGTCGAGGTGCCAACAATCGATGGCAAAGTCGTCACGCTCACCATCCCGCCGGGAACCGCCAGCGAATCACGATTCCGGATCGGTGGACACGGATTGGCTTCTGCTGATGGAAAACGGGGGGATCTCTACGCCAAAGTACGGATTGTGCCTCCATCGGGAGCTGAGCTTACCGATACGCTGCGCGATGCGCTGACAGAGATGAAGAAGCTGGGTTCGGGATCAGGTGTGGCCAGTGCCAACAAAACAAAATAAATATCTTGATGTGCAAGACGCGTATCTGGAGGGCAAGGGAGGCGGAGGGGGGGCGAGTGCTCTACACTCTGGGGGAGGGCCCACAATCCAGTATCGTTTGGGTTGTGGCTTGAATCTGCTGATGTGTTGACGAATCCGTAAGGGGCTGATTTGCTCAGGCAGAAACACAACCTGTTTGTTTCGATCTTTGGTATGTTTGATGCTTTGGCCATCGCATCGGCGGCGATGTTCGCTTGGGCGGTGATGCTCAACCGATTTGATCGTCCATTTCCAGATCAATGGGAAGAGTATTTTAAAGATTCACTCGTGGTCTTTGCCGTACCGATCGCGATGCTCACGATGATTTTTTTCAAACTCTACAAGCCCCGGCGTGACCAGGCGCTGGTCGGTGAGCTCGGGCAGGTATTCAAAGCCTCGTTTGTCTCGGTGATGATGATCGTGGTGGCGCTCTGGGCGGTGGGATCGAGCCGACTCAACACGGTTGGGCCACCAGAGCAGACCTATCCCGGTTGGCGACTGGCCACTGACCCGCTTCGGTTTCAGCTTGCGATTTTCGCAGCCACACTCCCGGTTATGATTGGGTCGTATCGACTTTTGCTTCGTCTGGTGCTCCGATCTATGCGCAAACGCGGGTGGAATATGCGGCATGTCGCGATCGTCGGCGTTGGGCGATTGGGGCAGATCACCGCCCGAACACTCGCCCGCAACTCATGGACAGGAATCCGCGTTGAGTACTTCATTTCGCACCACGAGCAAACTTCGCGTTCATCGTGTCTGAATTTGCCAGTGGCTGGGGGCGTGCGCGAACTCGAATCCGTCCTCGAAAACAGACATGTTGATGCGATTTACCTGGCGATTCCCAGCGCGATGTCTGCCCAGCTTCCGATGATTCTGCGCCGGCTCGAGCGTTTTGCGGTTGATGTGCGGATTGTTCCTGATGTTCATCCTCGTTATCTCCCACAGAACATGGCGGTCTCTGAGCTCGAAGGCATGCCAATCCTGAGTTATCGCGAGAGTCCAATGGCAGGAATTGGTGGGGTTTTCAAACGCGGGCTCGATATCTTCGGCGCGATTGTTGGGTTGGTGATCTTCTCGCCGGTGATGCTTGTCATTGCCATCTTGGTCCGGTTGAGCAGTCCGGGGCCGGTATTTTTCAAACAACAACGCGTTAGCCTTGGAGGGGGAACCTTTGAAATTTGGAAATTCCGTACCATGTTCGTCATGCAAGACGATGATCAAGGAAGGCGAGAGGGGAATCTTTCAGACTTTTGGACGATCAGAGGTGATCCTCGGGTGACCAAGGTTGGGGCATGGTTGAGGCGGATGAGCCTCGATGAACTCCCCCAGCTTTTCAATGTGCTCATCGGGGACATGGCCTTGGTGGGGCCTCGTCCTGAACGCCCTGAGCTCATCGACCAGTTCCGAGAGGATTGGCGTGGGTACATGCTCCGCCAGCAGGTTAAGGCGGGGATGACCGGGTGGGCGCAGGTTAATGGGCTTCGCGGGGATACGAGTTTGCGAAAACGGCTTCAATATGACCTGTTCTATATCCGGAACTGGACGATTTGGTTTGATCTCCGGATTCTGGTGCTGACCATTTTCAGGGGGTTTATCCACCGGAACGCACACTAGCAAAGGCCGAACACCAGTATATCTTTGATTATTTTCACTTTACTGGGGAAGATGGGGTTGCGAATTCCTCGCAAAAGCCGTATAAAGGGAGTGAGCATACAGTGAGATCGAGCGTCGTGTGGATGATCGGTCTCCCGGTGTGCGGAGCGTTCGAAAAAACAGTATCGAAAGACAGAAAGGCAAGGTTTTGGTGAAGTTTGGTGATACATTGGGGAATCACCGGGAACCCTTTGCCGCTGGAGAGCGAATAGAGAACGCAGAGACAAAGGATGGGGCGCCGGAACGCACAGCCTATCAAAACAAATAGGTTCCGGCGGGCATCATAACCGGTTTACAAGTCAGTGCTGATCGTTTGTTTCACCGTAGTGAGATCGGGCGAAGGGCACATTGACAAAATGGAGGTCGTCGTGGAAAGACGGAAAAACGCATTTACCCTTATCGAGCTTTTGGTGGTCATTGCAATCATCGCCTTGCTCATCGGCATCTTGCTCCCGGCTTTGGGCCAGGCGCAGCGGTCGGCGAAGAATGTTTTGTCGCAGTCAAATATGCGGTCGCTCAACACTGGTGCTGCCAACTATGCTTCCGACAACAAGGATCGCATCTTTAGCTACACTTGGAAGGCGGGCGAGGCCTATCTGATGCCGGATGGTCGAACTAAGACTCACACGACGGACACCGCAGCAGCGGGTCGTCAGAATCAGGAAATTCTTCAACGGGTGACTGGCCGTGTTGCTGGAATAACGAAAATTCGCAATTTTGCTGGGCGCTTACCTCACAGGCGGTATTCGCACTTGGTGCTTCTTGACTTCCTGACCGATGTTCAGCCCGAGCCAAGCGCAGCCAGCCCGTTTGATAGGAATCTGATCAATTGGCAAGAGAACACGCTTGAGTATCTTGAGGACGGAAACTCCTTACCATACGGCAATGGCCAGGCGGAGCCAGGATACGATCAAGATGGAAACTGGCTTCCAACTTATATCACACAGCGTTGGCCGTTTGCTTCAACCTACCAGATGGTTCCCGCTGCATGGAACACCGACGGCATCGCTGGTGCACCGACTTATGCTCCAATTGACACGACACCTCACCTCTTTACAGGGCCGATGGGGGTCAAACTAGGGAATAGAAAAGTCACACAGGTCGCTCACGCTTCGGGTAAAGTCATGATGTTTGAGGAGTTCGACCGGTTTACAGATAAGCGGGGACTTTACTTTGCATATCCGGAAGCCAAACCGAACCTTGCCTTCTTCGACGGGTCGGTTCGTTCAGAACTCACAGCAGACGCGAATGCAGGGTGGAATCCCAATACCCCAAATGTCGATTGGTTGCAGACCTATGTTCCGCTTGATACTTTCCCGATTCCAAAGGGTGGATTGAATGATCCCTCCCAGTATTGCCAACGGTTCCGCTGGACACGGCACGGGCTTCAGGGCATTGACTTTGGTGGTTCAGATGTCGGTCGTCTCTCGGCGGGGTTGCCTCGAGAACCTCTGACTTGTTTCGAACCATAAATCTGCATTCCACATGATGAATCTCCATCGAAGCCCTCGTCTTTGGATGAGGGTTTTTTCTGTGCATAGACCAGCTTCTTTTCTGCATCAATGGTCCGCGATCCTTTTTTGAGGGGCTGTTCTGAAGCGTTCGTTGCTGCGTGCAAGGTACAAAGATCCTGGTTGCGAACAGCAAACAACCGACTCGTTGCCGAGCCGGTTGTTTTGTGTGAAGGAAGCTGTTGTAGGGTTGCTGTGGACGACTGCGGGGACGATTAAGGTCCGCGTCGTCGGATGCGTCGGAGCTCAGCCATGAGGTTTTCGATCTCGGCTTCCCAGTAGGTCACATCAATGGCATCGGCGTACCGCCCATCAACGATCGAAGGCATATTGAGCCCCTTGGCTTCTTTGAGCAGCCGCTTGTAGTTTCCCAAGTGCTTGCGCATTTTCTGAAGAGTCGCACCGCGTTGCATGATGTACTGATCGTTGTAGAGATAACCCTGTTCGGTCTGGAATCCACGGATGGTCGCATTGATTCGATCTTCAAGTCGTTTTGATTTTTTTACTGCCTTGGTAAAGAGCTCAGCCCCAATATCACCTGCGTTGTCCCATTTTTCGATGCCTTGAACTTTTGCCCATTCTTCAAGCGATTTGCCTTCGGTCATCGCATCAACGATGCCGTACTTGATCGCCTGCTTGGCGGTGAGGGTCAAGACGGTGTCTGGCCCATCGATGACCTCGTAGTTGTCCGGAAGCCCTTCGGTGGTGTCGGAGTAGACCCACTGGCCATCGGCCTGCTGGTAGGCATAGACGGCAGCCTCCGAGAGGATCATCGCACGAACAAGGTACCCTGAGTGTCCGTTGGCGTCGGCAGTGCTTTCAAGCTTGGCCGACATGATCGAGTTCATCTTCAGATCGACCTCGGCCGAGCCTGTGTTGTTTCTGGTGTAGCCGACTGCACCACCAAAGTCTGAGCCCGGCGCCATGGTAATGGTGTCACAGTTGAATGCAGGCCAAATCGAGGCGCTGATCGCTGATTCGATCAGCATGTGCATCTTGAACTCGCCCCTATATTCCTTCATGATGGCGACAATGTCGTCGGCACACCAGAGCGCGCCCCCTCCCGAGTTGATTCGGAAGACGACATCGGTAACGCCGTTCTCTTTGGCCCAAGCAAGCGAGTCCGCAACGCCTCCGGGATAGATCTCTTTCCCGAACCCGCCTTTAAGGGGGACTTCGAGGATGAGGTTGTATCCATCGCGTTTAAGGGCCTTGTTCGTGTTTTCAGCGACTTCAGTCGCTGCAGGGAGGGCAATTGACGGGGTTGCCGGCACCGTTGTCGGCGGGGCCGAGACTTCGCCTTCAACAATCGACTTGATTTTCCGTCGATCGAGCTTGATCCTCGTCGAAATTCCATGAATTTTGGTATCAATCTCAACGACTCGCCGGGTCTTGGAGACAATATTGCCTGTGTAGACGGTGCCATCGCGCATGACAATCTCATCACCAAGTGCAAAGGTTGACAAGGTACACATCGCCCCGGCAATGGCAATAATTTTGAGTGCTGAGAAGGGGTTGCGAGATTTTTTGGGGGCATGATTGGCGACACGATTCATAGATCGATACCTCAGAAGGAGATTCATTCGTTGATAATATACGAGAAGCCTACCAAATGACAGACGGCCTGCCAAGTTTCAACCTCGGAATTTCGTCAGTTTTGGGGGGCGAGGCTATTATCTTCGGTGGATACGCACTTTGAGGTCATTGTGGTTGGGGGCGGGCATGCCGGGGTCGAAGCGGCCTGGGCAGCGGCCAATCGGCTCGGAACGCCCGATTCGGTGGCGTTGATCTCGATTGATGCCTCGAAGATCGGGGTGATGAGTTGCAATCCGGCGATTGGTGGGCTCGCCAAGGGTCAGCTCGTTCGCGAAATCGACGCGATGGGCGGGGTCATGGGGCTCATCGCCGATGCCACCGGAATCCAGTTCAAAGTCCTCAATACTTCCAAAGGCTCAGCCGTCCATGGCCCGCGGTGCCAGTCAGACAATATCGCTTATCCCCGTGTTACACAAGCACTTATCGGTCACCGTCCAGAAATCAAAGTCATTGAAGGCACCGTCGAAGCGATTCTCACAACAACCAATGCTGACGGACAGCAAGTTCAGGGTGTGCGGGTGTCGACACACGGGCAAGAAATCGAACTCAGCGCACCATCGGTCGTCGTGACGACGGGGACTTTTATGCGCGGGTTGATGCACATGGGGGCCCAGCAGACCCAGGGCGGGCGTTTCGGTGAGCAATCTGCGACGGGGATTTCGAAATCCCTCGATGAACTGGGATTTGAGCTTGGGCGACTCAAGACCGGCACGCCGCCGCGATTGGCGATCGAGACGATCGACTGGGATATCCTTCCCGTTGAAGTCGGCGACGATGATCCGATTCCTTTTTCTGAGCTCACAGTTGATGGATGGCAGCTCGGAGAGGTCCGCTGTGATCGATTCCCACTGATCGAGCAGATCACCTGTCGACAATCGAGCACGAATATCCAAGCCCATGAGATCATCCGGGCGAATCTCGATCGGGCGCCGATGTTTACCGGACAGATTGAATCGCAAGGGCCTCGGTATTGTCCGAGTATCGAAGACAAGGTGGTGCGCTTTGCTCAGCGCGAATCGCATGGTGTGTTCCTTGAACCTGAATCACACGAATCCAACTGGGTCTACTGCAATGGTATCGCCACGAGCTTGCCCAGTGATGTCCAAGATCAGATCATTCGGCAGATGCCCGGGTGTGAACAGGCCAAGATTGTGCAATATGGATACGCGGTCGAGTATGACATGGTGCGCCCGCATCAGATTTATACCACCGGGCAGACACGGACGGTGCGCGGATTGTTCTTTGCCGGTCAGATCAACGGCACCAGTGGGTACGAAGAAGCAGCAGCCCAAGGATTGATTGCAGGATTAAACGCGGCGATGCTTGCCACGCAAGGGCCGGCGTATGAAGGGTTCTCATTTGGACGGGATCAGGCATACATCGGAGTGCTGATGGACGATTTAGTTACCAAGACCCCGCGCGAGCCCTACCGCATGTTTACGAGTCGCGCCGAGCACAGGCTGATCTTGCGGGCGGATAACGCACCAGATCGGTTGACTCCGATCGCCAAAGAGCTTGGGTTGCTTGAAACGACCAAACTGGGACATCAGCGGTGGGGGCTCCTTGAAAAGCGTAAGGGCATCCTTGAGCGTGGACGCCAGTTGATGGATGAGATGCGCGATGGCGAGAAGACTTTGTCTCAAAAGGTATTTGAGCCTGATTATTCGATGGATGATCTGCGATCGGCGATGCGCAAAACGCTCGGGGGGCAGGAGGTTGGCATTTGGCGGACGCTGCATTCGGACAAGCGATACGAGCCTTACATCGAAAGGCAGCTCGGTCAGATCAAACGCAATGCCGATCTTGAGCATCGTCCATTGCCTGACTGGATCGACTATGGGATATTTGATTCGATGCGAAGCGAAGCGAGGATTGCGCTTGAGAAGTTCAAGCCTACGACTTTTGGGCAAGCATCGCGTTTGGAAGGTGTGACCCCCGCAGATATCACACTTTTGAGCGTACTCATCAAGCGTGCTCGGGCTGACAAACGCGGGGCGATAAAGTAGGAGTGAGTGTTTATTTGTGTGGTCGTCCGCCGAGCATACGAATTTCATCACGGAGGATCGCGGCGAGTTCGAAATTCTCTGCTGCGATCGCCGCATCGAGGCGCTGGCGAAGCTCGGCCCTTTGGCTGACGGGGAGTTTGGGGATGAGTGTATCACGCATGTCGCGGAGCATGGCAACTTCGCCGGATTCGTCAAAGAGTTCAGGATGACCAACCATCTCGTAGTACTTTTTGAGGGCGTCGAGCCCCTCGTCGATGGCAAGAACCGCTGCTTTGTTTTCTTCAGACTTGAGCGCCTGGCTTGCCAACGAACGGGCACGCATCATCATGATGTACGGGCGGTGTGATTCCATCGCATGCATATCCTCAGCCGTTATCGCATGGTCACGGAAAATGTCGAGTACGCGCATATTGCGCGAGGTGTCGCGGACGACGGCTTCGTAGTCTTCAAGTACGAGCATCGCGATGTACCGGTGGTAATACTGCTGGGCTTCTTCACGCAGGGATCGGCAATCATCGGGAGTGAGGAACCGAGAGTTGGGACCAGATACTTCATGCTGCCGATCGAACGGCGTTTTTTCAAGGAAGACTTCATCGTTTGGATCGTGGTCTGGAGTGTCTGAAGCATCGGCCAGATCAAGGGAGTCGAGGTTGCTTTGATCGATTTTGGATTCAAAATAATCAAGTAGGGAATCAAACCCATGTGGGCGTTTGCCATCGGGGCGGCCATCGGTGTTCATCTGGAGGATTCCCAAGTCAAGTCGGACTTGAATACGAGGTTGTCCGTCGATTCCCTCGATGACTCGGACGGCAATTTGACCTGGTTCATAGGGCCATTCGTCGAGGAGTTCGGTTAGGTCTCGTTTCATGGATTCTCGTGAGATTCAAGCACAATTCTCAATCATGCACTGGTTTTCGGAAGTTGCCAATAAAATTTTGATAGACCGATCATATTCGTCAAATTGTCACCTGATCAGTCTAATCGGTGCAATCGGGCAGGTTAATGCACACAACTTTGCCAAGAAATTCTCCGAAGTTCAGGCTTTTTTCTCTTTCGCCGATGGAACATTTCGCGTAGACTGACGAACGGAGTAGGGAGGGATCTTTGTCCCCCCGCAATCTGTTTTTTTTTCCGGCAGCATTCGCTGCGGAAAGGGTAGGGTAGGAAAGTGAGAACATCTTTTGGTTCGTCTGTGTCCAGTTCAGCTGGGTCGTCCTCTGGAGTGAAGTCTGCGTTGCAAACTTACCTCAAGGAGATTAATCGTTATCCACTGCTCACTGCTGAAGAAGAGCGTGAATTGGGGTGGAAAATTATCAACGAGCAGTGTCCCGTTGCACGCGATCGGATGGTCAAGAGCAACCTTCGGCTGGTCGTTTCAATTGCCAAGAAATACAGCAACCGTGGGCTTCCGATCACTGATCTGATCGAGGAAGGCAATATCGGGTTGCTGCGGGCGGTTGAGGGGTTTGATCCTGCCCAAGGAGCACGGTTTAGTACCTATGGCAGCTGGTGGATCAAACAGGGCATCAAACGAGCCCTGATGAACGCTAATCAACCGATTCATATTCCCGCCTACATGGTCGAGCTCATCGCCAAGTGGAAACGCCACTCACGATTGCTCGAAGCCGAAATCGGACATCCACCTTCGATGGAGCAACTTGCCGAGGCGATGGATCTGCCGATCAAAAAAATCCAAATTATCAAACGGGCCGTTCGTGCGTTCAATGCACCCAACCAGTCCCCCAAGGATCTCAATGGCGAGACGGTCGGGCTCGATGGGATCATCGCGGACTATCGCGGAACGACACCCGATGACCAATCGCTTCGTACTGAGGAGCTTGGAATTCTGAGGCGTTTGATGGAAACCATTGACGACCGGGAAGCCGAAATTTTGCGTTTGCGGTTCGGACTCGATGGTTCTGAGCCTTTGACGCTCAAGGAAATCGCGGCCGAGGTCGGGATTTCTCGCGAGCGTGTGCGGCAGATCATCGAAGAATCACTCGACCGGCTCAATGATCGACTCAACGATGCTAAACCGAGCCGATTCTTTCGTCGAAATGCGCCAGTCTTCGAGGAAATTTCACGGGAAGCAAGCCAAAGTGCGCCCAGCATCCGCAACGCAGATCAAAAGCAGACAACATACAAGGCGGGTTGATCCCAAGATCGTCTGCTTGTCGATTTGCGTGCCTAGACCACCTTGCTCTCTCTCCACTGGCCCCGTTATGGCATCATGACGGGGCCAGTTTTTTCGTATTGGGTACCGCCTAGGGGCTAAGATTTCATCTTGCGTGCTTCAGGAATATCATCCACATCCATGCGATTGTGGCCAAGAGGCACAAAATGATTTTGGTTTTGCCGTTGCTGATTTGGAGGAACTTCGATTGACAGATATGACAGAGACTGTCCACAAAGTGGTCATCATTGGGTCCGGACCTTCAGGGTGGACAGCAGCCATTTATGCTGCCCGCGCCGATCTTCGTCCCGTTGTCTATGTTGGTGTTGCCAAGCAAGACCCCGGGCCGATCCTCCCCGGCGGACAGCTCATGCTCACCACCGAGGTCGAGAACTATCCCGGATTTCCTGAGGGCATCGCCGGCCCGGAGATGATGATGAAGTTCGAGCAGCAGGCATGCCGATTCGGCGCTCAGGTGGTTGGCGAGGATATCGTCAAGTGCGATTTTTCAACTGATGGATCGCCTCATACACTTCATACTTCCCAGGGCCATGCCGTCAAAGCCCACGCGGTCATCATCTCGACGGGGGCGACTGCCAACTGGCTCGGGCTCGAGAGTGAGATGAAGCTTGCCACCACTGGAGGCGGGGTGTCCGCCTGTGCTGTCTGTGATGGTGCGCTCCCTGCATTTCGCAATCAGCCCGTTGCGGTAGTCGGCGGGGGCGATACCGCACTCGAAGAAGCAACCTATCTTACCAAGTTTGCTTCGACGGTCTACATGATTCATCGGCGCGACGAGTTGCGAGGTTCGAAGGTTATGCAGGAGCGGTTCTTGGGCAACGACAACGCCAAGGTGTTGTGGAACAAGACGGTGATTGAGTGTCTGAGCACCCCCGATGAGCATGGGGCCGAAAAGCTCCACGCGATCAGACTCAAGGACACAGTGACAGGTGAAGAGTCCGAGTTGGCGGTCAAAGGCATGTTTGTCGCGATTGGTCATACGCCAGCGACCAAGTTCCTGCGCGATACAAATCTTGAGTTCGATGATGCGGGTTATATTGATCTCAAGACCCGATCGAGCAAGACCAACATCGCAGGCGTCTTCGCTGGGGGCGATGTTGCCGATGCGGTCTATCGCCAAGCGATTACCGCATCGGGAATGGGATGCCAGGCAGCGATTGACGCTGAGCATTGGCTCGGCGAGCAGGGCTTGAACTAAGCGGGCATCTGCTTCCGCTTTCATTTCATCAAAAAGAACACCCCGCGCAAGGCAGGGTATTTTCATAGGCGAAGATTTGAGCGGCTTAGCCTTCGTATTCGGCCAAGCGTCCCTTGAGTTCGTTGAGGGCTTTGGTTTCGGTGGCCGGGGTGAGTTCGATGGCTTTTCGTTGCCACTTGATCGCTTCATCAGTCTGCCCGATCTTGTACGCAGCTAGGGCGTAGGTGTCGAGTAATGACCAGTCTTCCCACCCGGTTTGTTCGCAGGCCACCGCGATGGCTCGGTGGGCAACCTTGAAATCATCCATCCCGACCTTGGGTGCTTCAGCAGTCAAGAGCATCCAAGCGATAGCGTTGAGTGTGGCGGGTTGCTTGTTGGCGTAGTCGTCGATCAGGATATTGGCGATCTGGCGGGCATCGTCGAGGTCTTTCCCAGAGCGGAGTATGCGCATGAACTTATTCATCCCCGCAGAAACCATGATCCCGTTGCGTGCTTTTTCAGCGGCCTCGGTTGGGTTGAATTTGCCATCGATGATGTCTTGGAGGGGTTGATCAATTCCGGAAGGGTGTCCGATCCATGCGATGTGACCAGTGCCATCGACGATGAAGGCAGCAGGAATGCCGTTTTGACCCGCAGGTTTCATCCAAGTGTCGGCCATGGCGCTGCCCTCTTCGATGGCTACGGTGTAGCTCATCCGATCGCCTTGCTCGGCGACGAAGGTTTCAATTAGTTCATTGCGCTCAGCTTGGTTTTGAGTGCGCTCCCAGATATTGACGCCGATGATCCGAACTGATTCGCCGTGTTTGACTTGAAGCTCCGAGAGGTGGGGGAAAGCTTTGATGCATGGGCTACACCATGTCGCCCAGAATTCAACAAGATAGACTTGGCCGTCCTCAAAGTCTTCGACTGGATCGCCATTGAGGAATTTGTTGATGGCCAAGGCAGGGGCTTTGGATCCAATGAAGAGCTCAGGAATTTCAATTTTGCCCACGAGATCCTCAAGTGTGGGGGTGGAGTGAGGGGCATCTGTTGGTTCTGGAGTGTGTGAACCCGCAGTGGTGGTCAAGGCGGCCGGGCCTATGAGTACTGAAAAGGCGAGGGTGGATGCTGTAATGAACCGTTTCATGTGATACTCCTGGGTAGGTGAATGCTCTGGGTGTTTGTACGGTACCGGCTTAATGGGACCGGGGTTCAGAGGAAAGACAATAATTTTGATGCTTGCAGCGTAAGGCGTTGGTATTCAGTGAGATAAATCTTGCTCGCCAAGCATTTTGAATCCTTTTCGTCTTAAAATTTGCCCCGCGAGGGTAGGGTCGTCGACCGCGATGGCAATGGCAGAAGCCTCTGCGGAGTTGTGCATCATTGGGTAGGCAAAGGCAATATTGATCTCGGCGCCGAGGAGGTGCAGGCACATTCGCGAGAGTGAGTGCCCCTCGGAGAGCTCAACAACCAAGACTTCGTGTTCGGAAAAGGGAAAGCGGTTTGCTTTGAGTATCGTGCGGGCCTCTTTGGCATCGTTGGTAATGAGTCGAACGACCGCATGATCAGAGGCCTCGTGGACTGAAATAGCACACAACGAAACGGACGCTTCGTCAAAAACCTCCGTGAGATCGAGCATTTTGCCAACCTTATTCGAGAGAAATACGCTGAATTGGACGGCGGTGGGGGGGCAATACCCTTGTGTGGTGTCGAGTGGGACCGGGGATTCTGTCATATGCATATGCCCTTCCGTGGCGTGCTCGATCCCACGAATTGGTCTTGAGGTGTGGGGTGCAATCGAGTGCGAATCTATTCAACCGTATCTTGACAAAATATGCAACCCCGAAAAGAAAAAACACCCCGAAAATCGTGGTGTATGGAACATTTGGCTTTGGATGATGCATTAGACAGAGAAACTCGATCCGCACCCACAGCTGCTTGATGCATTGGGATTGTTGAATACAAACCCGCGTCCCATGATTTCATCCTTAAAATCGACCGTTACGCCGTTGAGGTAGAGTAGGCTTTTAGGATCAATGATGATCTTGATTCCATGCTGCTCGAAAATTTCGTCAGTGTCTTTTTGAGTTTCAGTGAGATCAAGCAGATAACTAAATCCAGAGCACCCACCGCCTTTGACGCCGATACGCAATCGGACCTTCTCAGTATCGAGTTCCTGCGAAGCAATAATTGTTTTGACTTCTTTGGCAGCCAATTCAGTCAAGGTCACTGCTTGTTCTTGTGTTGTCTCTGCACTCATTGCGGCCTCCAAATTTGTACCCTGCACACATCGGCAGGTCTGGATTCTATGCCCCATTTGCCTCGGGGGCTTGGCTTAGTTCTTGCTGTTCTTCTGCTTGTAGTCGGCAATGGCGGATTTGATCGCATCCTCGGCGAGTACGGAACAATGAATCTTGACCGGGGGTAAAGACAGCTCTTCGACGATTTCAGTATTTTTGATCTTCATGCCCTCATCAAGGGTTTTTCCCTTGAGCCATTCAGTCGCCAGTGATGAGCTGGCAATGGCCGATCCGCATCCAAAGCATTTGAACTTGGCGTCTTCGATGCGTCCAGTGTTGTCGTCGACTTTGATCTGAAGCTGCATGACATCGCCACACTCTGGTGCGCCGACAAGTCCGACTCCGATATCGGTGCGCTCTTTGATTTCTTTTTGGGTGCCAAAGGTTCCAACATTGCGGGGTTTTTCGTAGTGTTCAATGACTTTTTCTGAGTAGGCCATAACTGAATCCTGTGTATTGCTTCAGGGGTGCTTTAGTGGGCAGCCCATTCGATTTTGGTGATATCGATACCCTCGTTGTGCATGTCGTACAAAGGCGAGAGGTCGCGGAGTTTGTTGACCGCCTCGATGATTTTGTCGCCGGCATAGTCGATTTCTTCTTCGGTGGTCCATCGCCCCATACTGATACGAAGCGAAGAGTGGGCCAGATCATCGCCGACGCCCAAGGCTTTGAGGACATAGCTCGGTTCGAGCGAGGCGCTGGTGCATGCCGAGCCTGAGCTCATGGCGATTTCTTTGAGTGCCATCATCAAGCTTTCGCCTTCGACGAATCCGAAAGAAATGTTGGTCAGGTGGGCAAGGCGTTTGTCGGGGTGTCCATTGACCTGCACAACATCGAGGGCATTGGTGATTTTGGTTTCGAGTTTGTCTCGTAGAGCTCCAAGTCGTTGGCGCTGGGCATCCATATCGGCTGCACAGAGTTCGCAGGCCTTGCCGAGCCCGACGATGCCCGTGACATTGGAGGTGCCTGACCGAAATCCGCGTTCTTGGCCGCCACCCTCTTGGAGTGCCATCAAGCGGACGCGTGGGCGACGCCGACGGACATAGAGGGCGCCAATCCCCTTGGGCCCGTACATCTTGTGCCCAGAGAGTGAGAGCAGATCGACATTGTCCTTTTTGACATTCGTGGGCATTTTGCCGACCCATTGGGTCGCATCGGTGTGGAAGATGATGCCCCGCTCATGGCAGAGCGCACCGATCTCGGGAACTTCGTTGAAGGTGCCGATTTCGTTGTTGGCCCACATCACGGTGACGAGGATGGTGTCGTCACGGATGACGGCTTCGATCATTTCGCGGGTGACGGTGCCATCGGATTGAGGGTCGATGAGGGTGACCTCGAAGCCCTCTTTTTCGAGACGTTTACATGGATCAAGCACAGCTTTATGTTCGTGGATCACCGAGATGATGTGGCCTCGCTGAGTGTGTCCCGTGGGTTTCTTGGCGTACATATTGGCAGCGCCCTTGATGGCGAGGTTGTTGGATTCGGTAGAACCTGAGGTGAAGATGATCTCTTTGGGGTCGGCGCCGATGAGTTCAGCGACCTGCTGGCGAGCTTTGGTGACGGCCTCTTCTGCGTCCCAACCAAAGGAATGGTTGCGGGAGCCAGGATTGCCGAACTTTTCGGTAAAATAGGGAAACATGGCTTCGACCACGCGCGGGTCGCAGGGGGTGGTGGCAGCGTAATCGAGGTACATTGGCAACTTGGGGAGTTCGGCACGCATCATCAGTCCTCGCAGGGGCAATGGTATGGAATCAAACCGGAGGGTGAAACCTTGACGCTTAGAATCATTCCAGAGTATTGTAGTCTGGATTCTTTCCGAAAACAAGGTTATTCGTCTGGTGGGGTCGATTCTGTGGGAAAGGCGAGTTCTTTGTGCTTCACTGTGAGGGTTAGGCGTCATTCGGACGGATATAGCGGAGTTTGACGCGGTTGCCGGTGTTGTTGAAGTGGACATCGGTCATGTAGGCTTGCATGAGCATCACGCCTCGCCCTGATGGTTTGGAGAGATTTTCTTGGAGTGTTGGGTCGGGTAGGGTACTCGGCGAGAATCCCGGACCTTGATCTTCAATGGCGACTTCGACCGCGTATTTTGTGACCGCGTACTCAACACGGATGGGGGTGGAAGGATCAAGTTTTTCGTGCCCATGTTCAAAGGCATTGGTGATTGCTTCCTCGATAGCCAAGCGGATGGCGAAGAGGGCGCTCGAGCTGTACCCTTGAGACTCTGCCTGGTCGAGTATATGGTCGATGAGCATGTTGATTTGTTTGCGATCATAGACAAGCTCAATCGCTGTCGCATCCTTGATATGGGTTTGTGAATCACTCATGCTCTGGATACGAAGATGGTACGAAATGCAAAGGAAAAAGGCGGACGAAAGAAAAGAATCGGTATGATCAACTCGTAAATGCGGCGTGTGCCTCGTCGGTGGTCTCATGAATGTTGAAGAGTTTGTTGAGTCTGGTGATGACAAAGACCTCATAGATTTGTGGGTCGATGTTGGCAAGGTGAAGCTGCCCGGTTTTCTCGCGGATTTTGTTGTTGATGGTGATCAGTGCACCTAATGCAGCCGAGGAGAGGTGATCGACATTGGAAAAACTAATGAGCAGTTTGGGGGTATCGGCTCGTTCGATCACCGCGGTGATCTCTTCGTTGATCGCTTGGATATTGGCCTCATCGAGGATATTGCGGTCAACAAACTCGACCACGGTGATCCCGTCATTCTCCGAGATTCTGAGTCTTGAATCGGTCATCGGTGCACATCCTCGTAAGCGTTATTACTGGTTGAATACTGGCTCACACTATAGTGCATTTTTTTGAGGCGGGCACGATGAGCAGGCGGGAAATAAAAAAGGGCACACCATACGGGTGTGCCCTGATGATTTTTCAGAGATTGGCTCAGCGTCCGAGTTGATCGAGGAGCCCGGGGAAGTTGAGTTCTTCCTCTTCGTTCTGGATCAGGATCGTTGGCTTGAGGAGAACAAGAAGCGTTTTTTCGCTCTTGGTATCGAGTCTGTTGGAGAAGAATCGGCTCAGGATCGGAATCTTCGAGAGCACCGGGACGCCGGTTTCGACTTCGAGTTCATCGACGATGCGCTGCCCGCCAAGCAGGACGGTTCCTTGATCGGGGATGGTCACGGTGGTGTTGATCTGGGCGGCAGTCACAATCGGGATCTGGATGGTTCCAGCAAAGCCTCCAGCATCCCCGCCAGCGACACCGCCGCCACCGGCAGCACCCGCGACCACAATCGGGTCGGGATCAAATGTCAGGCTTGATTGGGTGGTCAGGATGGTCAGGGT
Organism: Phycisphaerales bacterium; assembly: GCA_026982335.1. Classification (GTDB taxonomy): domain Bacteria; phylum Planctomycetota; class Phycisphaerae; order Phycisphaerales; family UBA1924; genus UBA1924. Next base: position 31,816 of record JALSHH010000047.1, on the reverse strand, counting down.
GACATATCGACGATCTGCCGAAGCAACGCCGGTGACATCAATCACGACACCGGTCGAGATGGTCGAGATCACGGGGTCAAAGGCACCAGCACTCGAGCCGACCACGGGGGTCAGGTCAGAGACGAAAGTTTGGGAGGTCGAGACGGCAATGAAGGCACGCTGACCGTTGGTGAAGGTGAGCCTTGGGGCGGTGAGGCTCACTGAGCGTTGGTCTGCCTGGGTTGCTTCGACGAGAAAGTCCACCTGGATATCATCGAGGAATCGTCCTGAAATTCCAAGGGCGGGATTGAGTCCGAGGATGGTTGATGCGAATTGGCTGCCCGCTGCGAGTGTATTGGTGAGCCCGAAGGAGTTCTGGGCTGCACGGATGATTGAGAACTGATCACTCCCAAGCTGGGTGCCATCGGGGAGTGTGCCGCCGTTGAATCCGGGACCAAAGACAGGCTGGGTTCCGATGGCATCAGGGATGCCGTCGCCGTCGGTGTCAAAGAGGAGCCCGTTGCCGGTGACATTGTCGAGCAACTGCCCTTCGGAATCGAAGTAGTCCGATGGGAGCAGCGAAGGGTCGATCGTGCGTGCGATCTGGTACTCGGTGTTGTTGGCGTTGAAGTAAACATCAAGGTCGAAGCCGATTTGTTCGAAGAAGTTTTGGTCAACCGAGAGGAATCGTGTTTCGACATTGATTTGGACTGCGCGCTGTTGGCGGAGCTTGTTGAGTAGCCCGATGATGGCGCGGTGGTTTTTGGGTGTGGAGGTGATGATGAAGTTGCCGTTGAGTTCGGTGATTGAGCTGGTGTCGCCGCCGATGGAAACCCATCCGTCTGGATCAACATTCGCTTGAATGAGATCGATGATGGCCTGGACACGCTCATCGCGAGGGATGTCGTCGGCTTGCTGGGCACCACCAGTGAAGGGGCTTCGTCCGCTGCCACCGCCGCCACCACTTCCGCTGGCTGCTTGGACGGCACTTTGGAGGTTGAAGTTGGGGGCATTGTCAAAGTCGGGGACGGCAAAGATTAGGTCACGGATGTCGTAGGTTTCGAGGACCGTGTTGAGTCTGAGCACCTCATCGGAAGCAATGGTCAGGATGCCGTCCTGGATCGCCCACCCTGCCGGGAGCGTGGGGTCTGAGACTTTGCTCAGCACACGATCGAGGAGTACGGATACTTGGACACTTCGCAGTTTGAGATTGACAGGGGAGTCGGGGTCAACGCCAATATCGGCCAGTGATTCCCAATCGACATCAATGTCAATGTTGGCAGTCGAGCCGATGAACGCAATGACATCTTCGAATGCGTTGTCGTTGAATTCAACGGGCATCCGGGTGTCGCGCATCGTCGCGAAGACGGCGCGGTTTGCTTCAGATTCAGCAAATTCGAGGGTGTCGCCTCGGCGGAATGAAATCGCAGGCCAGTCGTCTGGGTATCCAATAATCGAAGGCGGAGCAATCATCGCTTCTTGGTTGTCGACTGATTGGGTCGCGTAGCTCAGGCTCTTGGTTCGCTGAAGATGAAGGTTCTCGCGGTAGATCAAGATATCCTCGATGATCTCCTTGAGGAGCAACCCTGATGGATTGTTTGGGTCAAGGAAGAGGATGGACTCAACGACTTCGAGTGCCTCTTCATATTTGAGTTCTTGCTGGAGTGCCAAGACACGGTTGAGGTTGGCGACGATTTTGGCATTGCGCTCTTGGTTGCGTTCTGCTGCGAGGGCTGCGGTTTCTTCTGCTAGGCGTTGGCGTTCTGCTTCTGCTTGAGCGATGCGCTGTTGTTCTTCGATGGTGTTGATGTCGGTGATGAGCGACGCGACCGAATCGAGGTATTGCTCGAAGGCAGATTCGGGCATGGTGTCGCGTGCCCGTTTGATGGTCAGGTCGGCCTGGGCAGCAAGGTTGCGGGCGGTGTTGGTGTCGCCCTCTGCCAGTGCTTGCTGGGCTTGTTGAAGATAGTTGCGAAATGCGGCTTCGGCGCGTTGGCGCTGGAGACTCTCGTCTTGGATGGTGTCGACGAGGATGTCGTCGTCGGGGCCGCCTTGGGTGCCAAGTTGGATTTGGGCCTCACGCTGACGATCTTTGGCGAGTTGGAGCTCTTCGGGTGAAACCTGTGCGCTAAAGGTGGTGATGACGGTCGAGTAAAGCTCGAGTGCTCGGTTGAATCGGCGCTCTTCAAAGGCGATATTGGCCTGTCCGAGCAAAGATTGGGCTTCAAATTTGCGGGCTGCTTCGAGCAGGTCGATCTCGGGTTGTTCTTCGACAAGTTCGATCTCGATGGTGACGGGTTCATTTTCTTCAGGCTGACCAAGGTATGAGCCTGATCGAGCGCCGTCTTGAGTTGCGCCTGTGAGCCAATCGGTGTTCATGGCACTCTCAGGAGCAAGCATACCCATTGCAGGGTTATATGACCCGAAGGAAACGCCTTGTGTTTCTTCAAGCTGTGTAAGTCGATCACGGTAGGAGTTAAGCGTCTGATTTTGCGTATCGGTGAGCTCCAGTCCGAGCTGTCCAATGCGAATTACGAGGAGCTTGGCGTTGGTGTAGTCGCCCGACTCAAAAGCCTGCGATACCATTTGGATCGCATTATCTACCTTGGGCATGGCTTCGTGTTGGCGCAGTGCAACAAGCTCTTTGATTGCTTGGGCGCTTTGAACTTGGTCGCTGTTGGAGCGATTGGAGTTGATTACTGCATCGGCTTGTCTGTTGGCTTCGACGAGGTTGTCGTTGCTCAGGGCGAGTTGGCCCTTTTGCAGGCTGATCTCAAGCCGATCGGTTTTTTGGATTTTGCGTTCGATATTGGCAAGCAGCGACCACAGACGCTGTCCTTGGGCATCGCTGAGCGTGGCGCCGGCGGGGGAGTCTTGGAGGGCCAGGAGCATGGCTCGTGCACGGATGAGCTTGGCGTTTTCGATAAGCTCGGTGGCGCGTTCGAGTACCGCTTGGGCATTGGTAGCTCGCTCTGCGAGGGTGGGGCTGGAGTGGAGTGCGAGTGCCGGGGTTGCATGCACGCCTGTGAAGGCGACAGCAGCGAGAAGCAACGAACGAACTGAACGATAAGTGGTGGGTGACATCCGGATCACTCCATTATGGATCATGTGTGAGAAGAAAGGGCTCGTGCCCGATCTTTGTGCGAACTGTCATGCGGGAGTATGCACCGATTGCAGCCTCTCCGCGAGAATGAATTGTCTGCTGCGATTGCTCGGAGCGGGTTGTTGATTCGACCATTGGTGCCCCTGTTGGTGCCCCTGTGCGAACTCTTGCAGGGGAGCACGATATCGGGGTTCAGGCAGAATCGCAATCCCATTGGCAATGAGTTTACCCTTTTCGCATTGATTTCTCTGTCAATTGGTCTTGTTGATTGGTCTTGTTGATCGTCATTGATCGTCCACGGCGGGGAAGCGGGGCCTCGCCAAATGTCCCAGCGGGAGACTTATTCGATTCCAGTGAGCGGGAGGTTCCATCTGATCTGGCTTCTCATTTGAACTCTTGCGGATTTCTCGTTTCTGTGTGTGATGTGTGCGGCTTGCGTGATGGTTTGGGTGTGCCAATAGAGAGATTATGTAGGGTGGATATGACGGATGGCGAGTACGGTTTCCTTGTCTAACGCCTTTGTGTCGAATAGTTTAGGTGGTGATGATTTGGCGAGGGCTTCGTTGATTTGTTTGGGGGTGAGTCGATCTGCCGAGATCACTACGATATCAAGCCATTCGCCTTGGTATTTGAGGGCGGCAGCGATACCTTGTTGGGCGAGTTCTTCTGCTTGGTGGATCGAGCTGGCGGTAAGGTAAAGCTCGGCGTATTGGTCGTCAGGGTTTTGGTCGGTAGCGAATCGCGCCAGGCAGCGCCAATGGGTAATTCCAAGTTCATTGCCTTCGTCATCCACATTTGATTCAGGATCGACATTGAGTATCAGTCCCCAAGCGTCGCGCATCCGTTCGAGGATCTCGTCGCCGGTGAGGAGATCGGGATGTTCTGGGGAGGTGATGAGTACGCCTCGATGTTCATGGGCAGCAGCATCGGCGCCGGCGGGTTCTTCACAGGCTTCGAGATCGAAGGCACCGAGGAGCTTCTCGATACGGGATTTGTATTTGGGCTCGACACGGATGGTCACAATTTTGTGCTCGTCGATGAAGACATAGAAGAAGGGGTCTTCGGAGACGGCTCCAAATCCGACCATCCCATCTTCAAAGAAGAATGGGCGGAATTGGCGGATGGCATCGATGATTTTTTCTTTGCCCACCGGCTCGTAGGCCATGAACGGGTCGATTTCCCGGTAGGCATCGTGCCCGATGTAGTCGATGATGGGGAAAATCCGGTTTGGCATCATTGCAAAGATCTGGTGCCAGAAGGGCTCGACACGGTCGGCGGGCATGACGATATCGAAGACATATTGGTCGGGCCAAGCTTCCCAGTCGCCCATCTCGTCTGTGTTTTCTGCGGGCTCAAATTCGGCGGAGTATCCTGCGATGGGAGTTATGGTTTCAACAGGATATACCCCCAAGGGGAACTTGAATCCTTTGACCGATTTGCGTTCGATGGATGGGTCAATTTGGCAGGTGGGCATGAGGTTCTCTCGCAGCTTTGCGCATTTGAATAGGCAAGGATAGCAAACTCCGGGCAACGATGTGCACCACAAATCAGGATTGGGTAGCGGGTTTCGGGGATAGCGAGGTTTCGGGGATATCATCTGGGTATGTTCGATTCCATGCCAACCAATTCAACCAATGAATCTTCTTCACTCAGCACCATTCTTGCCATCGCTGTGGGTAATACCAGGACGCGCGTGGGCGTGTTGGTGGGCAAGGAGTGTGTCAAAGCTCAATCGATTCTGACTGATGAGCCGGGGGAGATCGCTTCGTTGGCTTGGGCTTTGTTCGATGAGTTCGAGTTTCCCTCCGATGAGCCTGTGATTTTGATTTCTGCTGTATCACAGTCGGCAGCCGATGCGATCGAAGAGGCAATCAAATCGAAGTTTGGGTGGTCTGCTCATCGGCTTGGGCGCGATCTTGATATCCCGATTCGGCACACACTGACTGAATCAGGTGAAAAAACGGTCGGGCAGGATCGGCTCTTGTGCGCTTTGGGCGCGTTCGATGTCGTCAGGCAGGCGTGCGTGGTGGTGGATATGGGCACGGCGATCACGGTGGACTTTGTCGATGGCGAGGGGGTGTTTCATGGCGGGGCGATCTTGCCTGGGATTTCGACCATGCTCGATTCATTGCATCAAAGCACCGCCGGCCTGCCCAAGCTCAGTCCGCGCAATCTTGATGCAAAGTCTTGCGAGCCGGGTAAGCAGACCGATGATGCGATGATTCTGGGGGTGGCAGCTGCTGCCCGTGGGGCGATTCGGTACCTCGCTGAGCGCTATGCCCAGTTTTATGAGGGTTATCCACAAATCATTGCGACCGGTGGTGATATGGGGCTGCTTGAGGACGATGAACTGATCGAAGCGTTCGTTCCTGATCTTCAGCTTCAAGGCATCCGCGTGGCGTGCGCCAAGATCATCAAGGAAGATACGGATGACGATTTGGGTGATGGTTTGGATCAAGACTGATGAGCGCCTATCACACGATCGAAACACCCCGATCAGTCATGGGCGCAATCGCAATGATCCGTGTGGTGCATCCTGATCCATCGGCACTGGGTTTGATCGACCCTGCGCCGGGGCAAGTTCGGTTGGGCTCGGTCTTTGGAATTGATCAAGCGGTGATTGTCCGGTGGGACGCAGACTCGATCATGCTCATGCCTCACGGCGGGATCGCGATTGTTCGGGCAATCTCCGGTGCATTGGCCAAGCAAGGCGTGCCGATTGAAGAAGTGGTCGATCCGGTTGGGGCATATCCCGAAGCGGAAAATGAGATTGAAGCGTGGATGTTGTATGTGTTGTCACAGGCAGCGAGTCCGCTGGCGGTTGATCTCTTGCTTGATCAGCCTAGGAGATGGAAAGCGATGGGGGCGGATTGGCTCAGTGATGCGGATCGGGCCGTGGAAATGGCCGATGCGAAGGTACTCGACAGGTTGATCGTGCCTCCGGTTGTGGCAGCTGTTGGGCGGGCCAATGTGGGCAAATCGACACTGCTCAACGCGCTCGCGGGCGAGTCGGTCGCGCTGGTGGCCGATGTCGCGGGGACGACGCGCGATCATGTTGGGGTCCTGGTCGATTTGGGGGGATTGGTGGTGCGGTGGATCGACACGCCGGGGATTGATGAGCGGATCGGCGCTGGCGATGAGATTGAAATTGCCCTGCGGATGGTATCGCAGGCGGATGTGATTGTGCACTGTATTGATGCAGGTGATGCGCGTGGCGAGCTCGATGCTCGGCTCGAATCGGCGATCGGGGGAAAGACTCCGCGTGTTCGGGTGGGGATGCGTGCTGATCTGGGGCCGACGAAGTGCAGCGTGGATGTGGCGGTTGGGTTTGGGTGTGATGGGCAGTTGGCGGGGATCGAATCGCTGGTTCAATGCCTTGGCGAGTCGCTGGTGCCTCGGGCATTCCTCGCTGATGAGCGTCCTTGGCGGTTCTGGGACGGAATCAAGGATGTGGGAAGTTCGTGAAGGGGTGCGATTGTGGGTGCTTTGGCCTGTTGGGGACGCTAGGATTGCACCCGCTTACCAAAGATGATGTGGCTCTGGAAACCGGTTGAATGCAACGGGTTGGCTCGATGGGTAGGCGGGCAGGTATATGAGGATTCGGCATGGACGATCGGCAATCAGGGATCAAAGAAGGTGCAGGACTTGAGGATTCACGGGTCAATCAAGAATTTGTGGACTTTCTCAACAAGTGGAGTTCGCCGGTGCTTATCACGCTGGCAGTTGCCGCGTTGGTCTGGGCGGGGTTGCAATACCGCGAGCGTCAGCGGATCGCCAAGATCGACCAGGCTTTTCGTGAGCTTGCCTCGGCGACCCAAGGCGGGAATCCGTCGCCTGCATCCTTGCGCACAATCGCAGCCGAGTATGCAGGGGTTCGCGCAGTACCTGAGTTGGCTTTGCTGACGACGACAGAGTTGTATCTCAATGCCTTTGTCGTCGGGGTTGAACCTGGTGCGCCAATTGATCCGCAGACGGGGTTGCCTGTGAATGAAGAAGATGTACTCGACGAGGCGCAGCGCAAGGTGTATCTTGAGCAGGCGGGTCAGCTTGCCGGAGAGGTGCTCGAACTTGTGTCGAGTGTCGAGGGCAAAGAGCTTATTGCGATGCAGGCGATGAGTCGATTGGCGACGGTTGAAGAAGGTCGGCGGAACTTTGATGGTGCGGTGAGCATGTACCAGAAGCTCGAAGCCTTGGCCAAGGAATCGCAGTATCCGAGTATCGCAGCCTTTGCATCGAGCCGTATTGCCAATGTCGATGTGCTTAAGGAGATCAAGCCTTTGCCCAGCAAGGATCAGATTGTTCCATTGCCTGGCGAGGAGACACCTTCGTTGACGCAAGAGCAGATCCAGGATTTGCTTGATTCGGTCTCACGGGTCGAGCCGGATCCGTCACTGGTTCCAGAAGCCGATCCGGATGCTCATTCTGCAAGCGAATCAGACTCGCCGTGAGCTCGTCGGGCCCGAACCCGGATGATGTTCCTGTCGGTGCACCTGCCGAATCGTTTATCCAACCCGGAGGCAAGGTCGATGGCGAGGCGGTGCGTCAGGCGTATCTCAATGCGCGCGAACAGGGGGATGATGCGTTTGTGCTTCGGGTGCCTTTCGAGATGATGCGCGATGTGAAGGATCGGCTCGACCGGTATTTGACTTCGCGGATTACTTTTATGAGCCGAAACCAGTTGCAGACGCTCATCGACTCGGGCGGGGCGACGGTCAATGGCAAGGTTGCCAAAGCATCAACGAAACTCCGATTGGGCGACAAAATCGAGTTGGTGATTCCACCTCCCCCGAGTGGTGAGATCGAAGCCGATGACATTCCTCTCGATGTGCTCTACGAGGACGAGCATATTCTGGTCATCGACAAGCAGCCTGACATCATCGTTCACCCGGCGCGGGCAGAGAATCGGGGGACGATGCTCAATGCGCTGGTGCATCATTTCGAGCAGGGTGCATCAGGTGAGTTGTCGAGCGTGGGTGAAGAGTTCGCTCGCCCGGGTGTTGTTCATCGGCTCGACCGGCATACTTCGGGGTGCATTGTTTTTGCCAAGACCGACGAGGCGCATTGGAAGATGGGCAAGAAGTTCGAGGATCGCCAGGTCGATAAGCGTTATTTGGCGGTGGTGCAAGGGTGGGTTGCACGGGATGAGCAGGTGATTGATTTGCCCTTGGGGCCGCATTTGTCGCGTGCGAAGGGTTCGCGCGAGAAGCGGGTGGTGCGGTTTGACGATCTGGGCAAGCCGAGCCAAACAATCTGTCGGGTGCGTGAGCGTTATGAGTTGCCCGGATTGCGTAAGGCATCATCGACACGCAAGTTCACGCTCGTCGAGCTTGAGTTATTGACCGGCCGGACGCATCAGATCCGGGTACATCTTTCGCACTTGGGATACCCGATTGTGGGGGACGATATGTACCTGGGCAAGCCGTTTGTTGGCAAGGATGGGGTGGTGCTGATTGATCGTCAGGCGTTGCACGCCGCGTTGTTGGCCTTCGATCATCCGATGACGGGCGAGGTGATGAGCTTTGTTGCGCCGGTGCACGATGAAATGGCGGGTCTGATCGCATATCTCCGGGCGCACGGGCATCCTGAACTGGTGCATGTTCCCGGGACGGTGTCGATGGTGCGTTTGGGACTTGAGTAGCAACTTCGGATGCGTTCTTCGTGCAAATATCTGAGAAAAGAATCATTGCCTTTCCATTCTTGACAAGGATTGCTTTCGACAGGGAGGGATTGATTATTGAGTAAAAAGAGCTTGGCCTCTGTGGAGTTGTTCGTGATTGAGTAACCAGCGTTTGCGTGCGATGCCGCCGCCGTACCCGTGGAGTGAGCCGTCGGCAGCGATGACGCGGTGGCAGGGGATGATGATGGAGACCCGGTTTTTGCCATTGGCAAGTCCGACGGCGCGTGAGCCGCCCGGGTTGTCGAGTTGCTCGGCAAGCAGCCCGTATGACAGAGTTTGCCCATAGGGGATGGTGGTCAAGGCGTTCCAGACTTGATGCTGCCAATCGGTGCCGGGCGTGTCGAGCGGGACGGTAAAGTTGGTCAGGTTACCGGTGAAGTAGGCATCGAGCTGGGCTTCGAGCTGGTCGAGCAGTGGGTGATTGCCGGGGATCATTTTGCAGTCGAAGACTGACTCAAGTTCGGCGTGCTCGCGGGCTTGTCGCTCAGGAGAACCCATTTCGAGCAGGCAGATGCCTTGGTTGGTCGTCGCAGCAACCATCGGGCACAGTGGGGTGTCGAATGATTTGGTTATGAGCATGCGTGGAGTTTATCCGATCTTCGTCTGCCCGTTCATATGCGGCACCAGCGCCTCGGGCACGGTGATCGATCCGTCGGCGTTCTGATACATTTCGAGGATCGGGATCAGAATCCTTGGCGAGGCGGCAACGGTATTGTTGAGGGAGTGGCAGAAGGTGGTTGTGCCTTTGCCCCCCTCGCCGCCTGGGCGATAGCGCATGTTCAGGCGTCGGCATTGGTAGTCGTAGAGTCGGCTTGCTGAATGCGTCTCGCCAAACTCGCCCGTCGGTGTGCCCGATTGGTCTTCGTCGCCTCGGCCAGGCATCCAGCATTCGATGTCGATCATGTCAGCGTTCTTCACGCCCAGATCACCTGTGCAACACTGGAGCAAGCGGTGGGGGAGTTTCAGGGATTTGAGCAACCCTTCGACAAACCCCATCATGTCCTTGTGGTGCTGGCGTGATTTGGATTCGTCGGCCACATCAATAATCACCTGCTCGACTTTATCGAACTGGTGGATGCGGTACAACCCGGCGGTGTCTTTGCCCGCCGCCCCGGCTTCTCGGCGGAAGCAGGTCGAGACGGTGACATATTTGAGCGGGAGCTTGGATTCGTCGAGGATTTCGTCTTGATGGATGCCCATGAGTCCAACTTCGCCGGTGCCGGTGAGGAACATGTCGTAGCCACCACCACGCTCGGTCTCGTTGATGTGGTAGGCCTGATCGCGTCCGCCGGGGAAGAATCCGGTGCCGACCATCGCTTCTTCGCGGACAAGGACAGGCACACTCATGGGGGTAAACCCATGCTCATTGATCATGGTGTCAAATGCGAATCGGAGGATGGCCTGGTGCAAACGCATGGCGTCGCCGATGAGGATGTACGAACGGGACCCGGCGATCTTGACCCCTCGTGGATAATCGACAAGGTTGTGCATTTCGCAGAGTTCGAGATGCGTGCGAGGTTTGAATCCTTTGTTGGCTTCGAATGATTTGTCCCAGTCCCAATCATCGGGCGCCCATCTGGAAAGTTCGACATTGTCGTCGGCGGTGGTACCTACGGGCACATCGTCATCGGGCGGCAGGGGCACCGAGAGTAGGATCGCGTTGAGTTCGGGCTCGATCTGGGCGATCTGGGATTCGAGGGCGTTGATCTCGTCTTTCATCTTTGCCGGGGCGGATTTGATCTCAGTGATTTGGGATTGGATTGCAGGCTTGTCCACATCTGATGCGCCTTTGAGTTTGCCCATCAGTTGACCAATTTTCGGTCCCGTTTCCTTGGAGAGTTTGTTTTGGGCTGCTCTGAGTGTTTCTTGTTGGGTCTGGAGGGCTCGGCGTTGTGCGTCGAGTTTGAGGAGGGTGTCGATGTCCACTGCGACATTTTTTTTGGCGCAGCCTTCGATGAAGCGTTGTGGATTTTCGCGTAGGGCTTTGAGATCAATCATGGGGAGAGTGTAGGGAAGAGGGATGGATTCGTCGGGGTTGGGGGATGATTTCTGCATCATCGGCTCGGGTGTCGTACTATTGGAAGATGCCCAATGATCCGATCGCACCAATCTGGTTTGTGTTGCCCTTGGCCTTGATCGCGCTGATTGTGCAGGCGGGATATTTGATCGCGCTCAAGGAACTGCCCAAGGGATACATGCCCCCGAGTCGAAAGCGGATCAGAACGGCATCGAGCTGGATGAGCATGTTTGCGATTCCACTTTTAGCCTATGGATTTGGGTTCGCGACCATGGACGACCCGGGGCTTTTTGCGGTTGTCTGGATCGTGGTGATCGGGCTGATCTCTGGGATTTTGATGCTGGCCGGGCTCGATGCGATCAACACGATGCGTTTGCACCGCAAGGCCAAGCGTCAACTGAGCGAGGATTTTCGTGATGCACTGGGGATCGACCCGCTGAGGGATCAGGAGCATGAGGGGCACGATGACCAATCATCCTGAATCCTATCCTGAACCCAAGTCGATCAAAGCTCCGACGAGAGTCCCCAACGCCATTACGCGGGTGATGTCGTGGGGGTATGGTTTTGGGATTGGATTCCAGAACTGGCGGTTTGATCGAGCGGTGGGGGTGACGAAGCTCGATGTGCCTGTGATTTCGATCGGGAACTTGTCAGCGGGTGGGACGGGCAAGACACCGATGGTGCATTGGGTTGTTAATGAACTCTTGTCGTTGGGTCGGCATCCTGCAGTTGCGATGCGAGGGTACAAAGCGATGCCCGGGGAAATGGGTGATGAAGAACGAGAACACCGCCTAGCGTTGCCGAGGGTGCCGATTGTTGCCCAGCCCAACCGAATCGCCGGACTGCGAGCATTGTTCGAGGCCAACCCATTGGTCGATAGCGTGATTTTGGACGACGGGTTCCAGCATCGCCAGCTCAGGCGTGATATGGATATTGTGCTGATTGACGCGTCGAGTCCGCCGTATGGTGATGCATTGTTACCCAGGGGTTTTTTGCGTGAGCCGGCGAAATCGTTATCGCGTGCGGATGTGGTGGTGGTGACGCATCGGGAGATGGTCAGCGATGGGGAGCTCAATGAATTGATCAGATGGATCCAATCGCAGGTGCCGGGATGCCCTCTTGCGGTTGCGTCGCATGTGTGGGATTCGGTGATGATGTATAGGGCATCGGGTGATGGGTGGGTGGGAAGGGTATGTGGGTTTGATGAGATCAAAGATCAGCCGATCCTTGGCGTGTGCGCGATTGGGAATCCTGATGGTTTTTTGAGTCAGATCGAGCGGATGGGGTGGGATTTGGTCGATGCGGTGGTGCTGGGGGATCATGATGTTTTTGATGGGTGTGTTGTTGAGACTCTGTGTCAACAACTCAAATCAACCAAGGTCTCGACCATTTGCATGACGCGCAAAGATTGGGTCAAGGCGAAGGATCGGCTTGAGGGGCGTATTGAGTGTCGGATTGTTGTGCCCGAGTTAGGGATTGGTTTTGAATCGGGTGCCGATGGGCTCAGATCGTGGATTGGTCGTATTGTTTGCTGATCTTGGGTACTGGGGCAAGTTGCCTAGTGAAGATGCTTGTCGTTGGTTGTGAGGGCTTGTATCATCCAGTCGCTCTCGCGCCCATTGCTGTGGTGGGTTGACCGCAGCCGGACAGTTTGAGTTTGTAACCGTTTTCAAAATAGGGTTGTGCTTGAGTAGACCCCTCGTCGTGGGGGGCACGCACGGAACTTGAGGATACGCTCAACGGAGATTGGAAATCACAATGAGGAACACAATGAACAAGCACTCGATTTGTATCGGGGCAGGACTCGTGCTCGGGGCAATGCTCGTAGGGTGCAGCACCACCAGCACCGTTTCGAAAGACAACAACGAAGTCGTTCGCGAATCTGAGCCGGCACCCAAAAGTGACAACAAGAGCGCCAATCTATGGGGGCACTATTCGCCTCGTCTGGGCGCCAATGAGTCGGCATCACGGATGGCGTTTCCAACGGGGGATCCCAAGAGCAGTGCTCTGCTTGTGCATCAGGTGATGCCCAACGAGGTGCGTAAAGGTCAGGATTTTGATTTTTCGTACCACATCACGAACCTGACCAATGCTGAGCTTCAGAATGTTATGGTGATGATGAACAGCGCGACGAATCTTGAAGTTTCGGATTCTGAGCCATCTGGGGCGATGAGTGACGGAACGATGAGCTGGGCGATGGGGGACTTTGGACCTAGGCAGACAAAGGTTATCGAGCTTACCGGATCGGCTGAGGATGTTGGATTTGCGTCTGATTGTATTACTGTTTCGTACAACAACTTCTTGTGCGCGACGGTCAAGGTTGTCGAGCCTGCCTTGGCACTCAACAAGACCGCAACGGCTGCAGCACTCAAGTGTGACCAGATTACGCTTGTATATACCGTCAAAAACTCAGGCAGCGGCGCTGCAACCGGCGTGGTGATCGAAGACACCCTTCCTAATGGGATGATGACCGATGCGGGGTCGCGTTCAGTCCGAATCCCTGTTGGAACACTCGCAGCGGGTGAAACACGGGCCTTCAAGGTCTTTGCAACGACATCGGACACAGGTACATTCGAGAGTCCAGCATTCGCATCGGCTGATGGTGGTCTTGAAGCAGACGCGGACGCCACAACGACGGTGATTACCGCTCCTGAGCTTGAGGTGGCTGTTGAATGTTCCGATTCGCAGTTCCTCGGGCGCAACTTCACCTACAACTACTCGATCGAGAATGTTGGCGATGGCGTGGCGAACACCTCGACCGCTTCGGCATCCATTCCAGCGGGTACAACGCTTGTTCGGGCAAGCAGTGGGGGGCGTGTTGTTGGTTCGAATGTTGTTTGGGACTTTGGTGCGATGAACGCTGGTGCGTCGAAGAACTTCTCGATGACCGTCGCTGCATCGACCATCGGTCGCTACAGTTCAACGGTGACGGGCAACGCTTCGTGTGCTGATTCGGTTTCCGATCGTTGCACCACTGAAGTTAAGGGTATTCCCGCAATCCTCCTTGAAGTGGTTGATATTGTTGACCCTGTCGAGGTTGGCCAAGAAACAACTTATGTGATTACTGTGACGAACCAGGGTACTGCTGCCGACACGGATATTCAGATTGTGGGTACGCTTCCTGCTGAGCAATCGTTCGTTTCGGCGACTGGTGCGACCAGCGGGTCAATCTCTGGCAAGACGGTCACCTTTGCTCCATCGGGTTCGTTGGCACCGGGTGCCTCGATTAGCTGGCGCATCACTGTGCGTGCAGATGCCGAAGCCGATTCACGCTTCCGTGTTGAAATGACCTCGGCTCGTTTGACTGAGCCGGTTATCGAAACCGAAGCGACGAACCTGTACGAATAAGCCTTTTCGGACCATTCGTAGGGTTTGCATCATCTGATCTTGCGACCTCCCACACCCCGCTTTGGCGGGGTGTTTTTTTTCAATACAGATCAGCGCATAAATCAGGGCATAAAATGATTCATCATCGAAGTGTCCGAATATGATTTGGGTATGACAGAACAACCCCGAATCGGGATTATTGGTGCTGGGGCGATGGGGTCATCGCTTGCAGCGATCACTTCGCGCTTTGCGCCCACGGTGATGGTGTGTCGAAACCCTGAGCGAGCCGCCCAGATGTTTGAACACGGGGTGCGGTGCACGGGGGCGCTCGAGGCCAAGGCCGACCCGATCATTGTGCGCAATGCGGCCGAGTTGGCCGGGGTCGGGGGCGTGAAATATCTGTTTATCGCAGTCAAGACAACCGCTTTGGGGCAGGTTTGCCAAGAGCTTGCGCCGTTGCGTGAATCCATCAAACAACCCGGTGGCAGCGAGGTCAAGCTTATCTCTTACCAGAATGGAATTGATCCCGGGCGATCCATCATGAAGCTCCTTGATACGAAACATGTGATGCGGATGGTGCTGCGTTATGGCGCGGTGATTCGCGATGCGATGGGGACGATCGAGATCATCATGCATGATCCGCCTCATTTTATTGGGTGTCTCGACGATTCGCTCAAGGATGATTGCGAGTACCTCGCCCACCATTTCACCGATGCCGGGTTCGGGACGAACTACACCGACTCGATTGAGCATGCGGTCTGGAGCAAGGCAATTATCAATGCAGCGATCAATCCGGTGTGTGCTTTGGTCAATGCAGATATTGGATCGGTGTTTGCATCGCCTTCGTATGAGCTGGTGATCCGTATGCTCGATGAGGGGGTGGCGGTCGCTAAGGCTGAAGGAATCGAACTCGGCGAAGATTTTCGCGAGCGGGCTTTGGAGTTGGCGTCGAAATCGACACATCATTTACCTTCGATGGTTGATGATATCCAAAAGGGGCGTCCGTCCGAGGTTGGTCAACTCAATCGACAGATTGTCGATCGTGCCCGGGCATTGGGGATCAGCGTGCCAACACATGAGACGGTTGATGCGCTGATCGAGACTTTCGATTGGCAGGTATATCACCAGGAACGGCATGAATAAGATTGAAATAAAAAACCGGATCAAGTGGTGTATATCCGTATGAAACTCGCAAGCTCGGGAACCTTTGGGCGATGTGGTGGTATACCGTTGTGTCCGATGGGTTCTTCTTCTCCCTATTTTGCTGATTCGGCCGATGTTGATTCTGCTGGTGGATCTGATTTTCCAATGGTAGTGCTCGCCAGCGCTTCGCCTCGTCGGCGGGTGATGCTCGAAGAAGCTGGAATCGAGCATCGAGTTCAGCCGGCAGCAGTCGATGACGGCGAGTTGGTCCCCGGCGATTCAACCTGCCCGCAGGAATGGGTCGCTGCATTGGCGTACCTCAAAGCGATTTCGAGCGCACGGACGATCGACGATTCAGCATTTGAAAGCAAAGTCGTGGTGCTCGGAGCCGACACGGTGTGTGTGCAAGACGGGCAGATCATCGGCCAACCCCGAGATCGTGCCCATGCACGCGAGATTATCGAACAGATGCGATCCAATACCCATGAAGTGCTCACTGGGGTGGCGATTGTGGACCCGGCCGATGGTCGGCGAGAACTCTTTGTCGATCGCTCGATTGTCACGGTTGGAACGATTCACGATCACGAAATCGAGCAGTATCTTGATTCCGAGCACTGGCGAGGCAAAGCGGGGGCGTACAACATTACCGAGCGATTGGCAGCCGGTTGGTCGATCACTTTTACAGGCGATGAGACTTCAATCGTCGGGTTGCCTCTGAGTCGTACCCTCGATCGTGTGGCGAGGTTCTTTGTGGACTGAAGATCGAACGGGCTTCCAGCAGAGTATGGGTTGTCATGGATGAACTACGCCGCCTTGGTCTGCTGGCGGAGTGTTGAGAGTATGCGCCAGGCATTTCGGCTTGGTTGCAACAACTCCTCGGGCACGAATCGCTCGTCATTGAGGAGGGTCACTTTGTTCAAGGTGATGAAGGTTGCGTAGGTCGCGTCGGCTTTGGCGTCCCAGAAACGGTCGTCGCCGAGGACTCGATTGTTGTAGATTTCCTTGAGCCGATCGATGTCTTTATGGTCGAGCCCTTCGTATTGATCGACGCGGTGGACGATTGCTTTGGCTGCGACGGGTTGGGAGGTGGGTTTGATGTAGACGGTGTCGCCGGGGTGAACTTTGTTGTAGGGGGCTCGCCGGGTGGTGCCGAGCCGGGCTTCGATGAGTTTTTGGCCCGTGAGGATCGGGCCGACATATTGCGGGTGGACGATCATCAGGTGGGTTTCGGGGATTGGTTCGGGCATAGGTGATCTATCGGGCGATCGCCGATGATTCTTTGGCCGAGCCTTACTTGGGCATCAAAAACCGTCAAGAAACCTTGCTTATGCGTTTTTCATCTGCTCGATGGTTTTGGTGGTCGAGAGTCCGTCGATGAGATCGAGGATGACGACTTCGCCGCCATTGGCAATCACAAGTTCGTGTCCGACAACAGTTTCCACGCTGTAGTCCCCGCCTTTGACCAGCACATCGGGTTTGATGGCTTCGATGAGTTTGATCGGGGTGTTCTCATTGAAGAGGACCACTGAATCGACGCATCCCAAGGCATTGAGCACATGGGCGCGGTGGTTCTGATTGTTGACGGGGCGTCCATCACCTTTGAGGGCGCGGACGGAGTGATCGTCGTTGATGCCCAGGATGAGCATATCGCCGAGTTGGGCGCATCGCTGGAGCAGTGAGACATGCCCGGCATGGAGGACATCGAAGCATCCATTGGTGAAGACGATTTTCTTGCCTGCTTTGCGTGCTGCTTTGACTTGCACCATGATCTCGTCGAGTGTGCGGGCTTTGCCGAGTTCGGCGGTGTGGGTGGTGAGGAGGTCGTCGTGGATTTTTTCGACGGGGATGGGGGCGACGCCGAAGACTTCGACTTCTAATCCGGCTGCCGCGTTGGCGAACCGGACTGCGTTGGTCCAATCGAGTCTATTGGCGCGTCCGGCAGCAAGGGCTGCGAGCATCATGTCGCCTGCGCCCGTCACATCGTAGACCTCGCGGGCAACGGTGGGGACATGGACCGTCTCGGGGTTGTCTGCTTGGACAAAGACCGCGCCTTGCTTGTCGAGGGTGAGTACGACGGTCTGGAAGTTGTTGGATTCGAGGAGGGTGCGGGCGAGGTGTTCGCGGTGGGATTCGGGTGAATTTTCGTCGGCTTTGATTCCGGTGGCGAGTTCGGCTTCGGTGCGGTTGGGGGTGATGGCGGTGGCGCTGTGGTATTTAGAGTAGTCCTTGATTGGGGCGGGGTCGACAAACACGGGGATGCCCGCTTTTTGGGCTCGGGTGATGATTTCTTGGCAGAGGCGATGGGTGCAGACGCCTTTGTCGTAATCTTCGATGCAGACGATTTGGGCATTGGGCAGGGCCTTGTTGAAGGCGGCGAGGATGAGGTCTTCGATATCAGCGCTGATTGGTTCGTTGGACTCAAAGTCTGCCCGGAACATTTTTTGCGCATGTCGGCCTTGGGCGAGTCCGATGAGGTTGCGCTTGACCGTGGTGGGACGGGACGGGTCGATGGTAAGCCCAGAGCAATCGACCTGCTGGGCGTTGAGTGCATCAGTGAGGAGCTCTGCTTCGTGGTCATTGCCGACTACACCCAAAGCGGTTACTTTGGCGTCCAGCGCGATGAGATCGAGGGCAAGGTTGGCGCTGCCGCCCGGATTGTTTTCTTGTTTGGTGACTTTGAGGACCGGGACAGGTGCATCGGGTGAGAGGCGGGTGGCTTCTCCCGAGAGGAGCTGGTCGAGCATGAAATCGCCGACGACGATGGCGTTGAATGGTTTCCAGTCGGCGAGTGTGGTGAGCAGCGTTTCCATGTCTCTCCAGAGTTTCTCCAAGTCGTCTTCTTCGCATCAAGGGTAGACACGAGGTGCGATTTCGGCATGAAAAAACCCGCCCAATGGGCGGGTCATTTCGATTGTCGGGCGATCGGGGCCCACTGGCTTGTTTAGCCTGATTTCTTTTCGTGGCATGCGCCTGCTTTTTTGGCTTTGTCCGCACAGCATGGTTTGGTGCAGTCTGGACCACAGGCCATAGCTTTTTTACCTTCGGTTGGACAACCAGCTGCTTTTTTCTTGCCTTCGGTTGGGCATGCTTTGGTCGATGCTTTCTTTGGGCAGTTTGGTTTTTCGCAGGTGCTTGGATCGCAGTTCTTGTTATCATCACACTGTTTGATGTCGCAAGGCTTGCTTGGATCGCAGTCTTTGTCTGCGCGGGTTTGGGTGGACGAGCAGCCGACCATGAGGGCGGAGACAGCAATGACGCTCAAAAGTGCAATCTTGTTCATTTGGATCAACTCCATGTATTCTTTTCGGGGTTCAAAACGGATGCCCAAGAGCTTGGGCATGGACAGGTACTATTTCAGATTTTGGATCAAAAGGCAAGTTTATTCTGGGAAGTTGGATACCGATTTTGAGAGTAAATCGGGGCGTCGATCTTGGGTTCTCTTGAGGCGTTGCTCGAGTCGCCACTTGGTGACCGCGTCGTGGTCCCCGCTGGTGAGCACTTGGGGGACTTCCATTCCTTCCCAGATTCTTGGTCTGGTATAGTGAGGACAATCGAGCAGTTTGGTATTTTGGGGGAGATTGAGGGCTTTGAGAACCTCGGGATTGATTGCTGATCCATCCGGGTTGGTGGTCTGTGGGATTGAGAAGGAATCTTCGATCGCAGAATCTTCGTGTCCGAGTGCGCCGGGTTGGATGCGGGCAATGGCATCGATCAGGACCATTGCAGCAAGTTCGCCGCCTGAGAGGATGTAGTCGCCGATGGAGATTTCGAGGGGGGCGAGGCGTTCGATCACTCGCTCGTCGATGCCCTCGTAATGCCCCGCAATCATCAATAATCGCGGTTTGGCGGCAAGCTCGCAGACCAGTTCCTGTGTCAGCGGCACACCTTGAGGGGTCAATACAATCCGGGTCGGCTCAACCGGGTCCATTGCTTCGACGGCTTGGACGGCATCCCAGACGGGTTGGCAGGACATGACCATGCCCGGGCCGCCTCCGAACGGGCGATCGTCGGTTTTGGTGTGTTTGTTGGTGGTATAGGCGCGGATGTCGGTGGCATGGATCGAGATGAGTCCGGCATCTTGGACACGCTTGGGAATCGAAACCCCCAGAGCGGCAGGGGATTTGGGGGCGAACATCTCGGGAAATGTGGTCAATATGTCGATCCGCATGGGGGGATGATAGACGGATTTGTCGCACGAAAAAGGGATTTGAGGCGGGTGGAAGTGGATTGTGGACGGAATGTTGCGAATCATAGAAACCCGGCGAAAGCAGACAGGGCCAATCGTTGGACCAGTCGTGGGAAAAGCCGATGCATGATCTTGAGCAGTGTCTCGAGCGGGTGCATTGGTGCGTCGGGTTCACCCAACCCTTTGCGCTCTTGGTGCGATGGGCATTGAAAAGTAGGAGAATCTTATGGTTCGTATCCGCATGCAGCGTCTTGGCCGCACTCACCGCCCGTTTTACCGGATCAATGCGATTGATCAGCGCACCCGCCGCAATGGTCGTGTGCTCGAAGCACTTGGGCACTATGACCCGATGTGCAAGGACGAGGATAAGCAGATTGTGCTCAAAGTCGAAGAGATCAAGGCATGGCTTGCCAAGGGTGCTCAGCCTTCGGATACGGTCCGGGACATGCTCGGTCGTGCGGATATTCTCGAAGGTGAGATGAAGGCTCAATGGCTGGCCGATCGTGCACATGCTTTGGAAGTCGGCAAGTGCAAGACTGCTCAGAAGACCATCGAAGCAGCGATCGAAGCGATTGACAAGTTGGCAGAGGGATCGGAAGCGGATCTGACCGCGTTTTCGAACACGGCTAAGAAGATGCTCAACATGGTGAAGAAGACTATTGGCAGTGCCCAGGTTGCCAAGGCAGAAGATTTTGCTGCTCAGGCAAGCAAGGCGCTCGAAGAGGCCACCAAGGCCGACGCATCTGCCAAGCCCGAGCCAGAACCTGCTGCTGAAGAAGCTGCTGCTGAGTAAGCGGTTGATGAGATCAGATATTCAAATATCTATTCAAGCGTCCACTTTGGTGGGCGTTTTTTACTTGCGTGAGCTTATCGCCAGTCGATGACGATCTTGCCGAACTGTTCGCCTGCTTCGAGTCGTTCGTAGGCCTGGACGCATTGTTCTGGCTTGAATACTTTGTCGATGACCGGTTTGAGTTTGCCTGCGTTGAATAAGGCGATGACTTCTTTGAATTCGTCGTTGGTGCCCATGGTTGAGCCGAGGATTCGGAGCTGGTTCCAGAAGATGCGGGCGAGATCGGTTTTGGCATCTGGGCCTGTGGTGCATCCGGGTGTCACATAGGTGCCACCTCTTGCGAGGGATTTGATGCAGTTGAGGTGGGCGACTTTGCCGACGGAATCGACTGCCATATCTACGCCTCGTTTGTTGGTCCATGATCGGAGATCGCGCGACCAGTCTTGTCCTTCGTCAAGGATCGTATGATCGGCGCCCAGTTCGATCGCTTTGTCGAGTTTCCACTGATGGCGCGAGGTGACCGCCACCTTGCACCCCATGTGTTTGGCGATGGCGAGGGCACTTGTGGCAACGCCGCCACCGATGCCGGTGATGAGGACGGATTGACCCGGGCGCAGATCGGCTTTGGTGAGCATCATGGAGTAGGCGGTGAGGGCACAGAGTCCGAAGGCGGCGGCTTCAATTGGATCGGCATCGTCGGCGATGATGGCGAGATTTTCGACCGGGCAGGCGAAGAGTTCGGCGTGGGCACCGAAGTGGTGTTCGCCGATGAGTTCGTAGTTGGGGCACATGGTCGAACTTGGTGGATCGTCGGGGGTGATCCGATCGGGGACGACGATGGCAGCGTTGTAGATGACTCGCTTACCGATCCATGCTTGATCGACATCTTTGCCGACGGCGATGACCTCGCCGCAGCCGTCACAGCCTGAGACGCGAGGGTAATCGAGGTCGAGCCCGGGGACGCCTCTTCCGACCCAGAGGTCCATATGGTTGAATGCCGAGGCATGGGTGCGGATGATGGCTTCACCTGGGCGGGTGGAGATGGGGTCAATCCAGTTGGATTGAAGGGCGATGTTTGGTGCGACGGGGTTGGCTTGTTTGGTGACGACGATTGCTTTCATGGGGGAGTGTAGGGCGGTAGGATCGAGGTGGAAGAGGATTTGGTGGGGTATGTATCCTCGACATTTGGGGTTGGCGGGGCTATCGTTGCCGTCCCAGCGCGGGTATCCGTGTGGAGATCTAAGGATTACGACCATGGGCAACCAGAACATCATCGAATCAATCAACGCCGGCGCACTCAAGACGGATATTCCCCGTTTTGATGTTGGGGATACGGTCAATGTGCATCTCCGGATCGTCGAAGGCGAGAAGGAACGCATTCAGGTTTACCAAGGTACGGTGATCGTTCGTAAGGGGCGTGGGATTGATGAGAATGTGACTGTGCGTCGCATGGTTGGTGAGATCGGAGTCGAGAAGACTTGGCCGATTCATTCGCCTTTGATCGCCAAGTTCGAGGTTGTGCGTCGTGGTGACGCTCGGCGTGCAAAGTTGTACTTCTTGCGTGATCGCGTTGGGAAGTCCCGTCGTCTTCGTGATCGCCGACGCGGCATGAAGCATGTCGAGGGACTCGAAACCGTGCATCGCTAAGCGAGTATTTTTCGGCTGGTATGCCAGTTGGTATCGAGTTGATAATCTCTATGCAAGCCTCCGTTTGGAGGCTTGTTTTTGCATAGTTTTGGGTTCTGTCTTATGCAAGAGCGAGGTTTTTTCGCCTCCCCCGGAAGCTTGGGGGAGGAGAGTTTGCAAGGCAATACGAGTCGCTAAGCAGAATCTAGATGAGTTTGATATCGTTGAGGACGGGGAAGGTTGATCGCCAGTCGATGACTGATTGCGGATTGATCTCGACGCTGAGTATTGTTTCTTCGTTGCTCAGTTCGCCGAGGACTTCGCCCATTGGGCTGATGACGATCGAGTTGCCGAGATAGGAGAGATGTGGGTCGTCGCCGGTACGATTGGCTGCGATGACGAAGGCTTGGTTTTCGATGGCTCGTGCGATGCACAGGGCACGCCAGTGGGCGATGCGTGCATCGGGCCAGTTGGCACCGAGGACGAATGCTTGGGCGCCTTGGTGGATGGCGTGTCGGAAGAGCTCGGGGAAGCGCAGGTCGTAGCAGATGACAGGGCAGATGTGCAGGGTTTGGTTACTGACCCATTGGTAGGAGGTGATTTCGTTGCCAGCGGTGTACGACTCGGTTTCCCGGCCGAAGGAGAATGGGTGGAGCTTGGCATACTCGCAGATGGGTGATGCTTGGTTGGGGGCTGTGATGGTGGCAACATTGTGGAGTTTGCCAGTGTCTGGATCGGGGATGGCGCGTGAGCCATGGATGGTGCAGCGGGTATCGTCAGTGAGTTGTTGGAGGAATGCGCGAGTGGTGCCGGGGGCATCGGTTGCGATCTCGGCGTTGAGCGTGAACCCGACATCGAAGAGTTCGGGGAGGACGATGAGATCATTGGGATTGATGGGTGCACTTTGGATCAGTTGTTTGACTTTGGCAAAGTTGGCTTCTTTGTTTTCCCAGACGATATCGAGTTGGATGATGTGGGCGTGCATAATGAGGTATATTCTAGAGCATATTGGGATTTGGTTGTGTTGATCTGGTGTGATTTTTCTGGGCGTTCAAGTCTTGGTGCGTATTGATCCGATAGATGACACAGCATGAATTGATGGGGTGCCCAAGGTATGCCTGCAGCTTAGGAGGCATCACATGAACTTGATTCTTAAACGACGCAAAGCGAAACGGAGCAAAGGCATCACTCATGCCCGGGCGATCGTGTTGACTTTGAGGAATCAGGTGTAAGAGTTGTTTCCAAAGAGCGTCGAAGATCAAAGCCTTGGGTATGAACCTGAGGCTTTTTTCATTGGAGGCTTTTTGCATCAGTATGCCCTTTAGTGGGGTTTGGGGCCGATGGTTGTGTGGGGCGAATGTTCGTCCCGCACGCCATCGGCGTTTTGGATCAGGTCGAGCAGGAGTCTTTGTGTATCAAATGAGCGTTTGCTGACTTTGGTCTGTGTTCATGTTTTGCAGGGTGGGCACGAGCCGGATTGAGCACCTGGATTGAGCACCCGGGCTGGGCAGCGGTGGCGATCTGTCGATTGAGGTGCTCTATTTGCTCGATCGCGTCTTTTGGCGGTTTTGCAAATGTTTTGAGATGATGCGACGGGTCTGTCGGCGTAGCTGCATGGGTGGGTATGGGGTTGATGGTGATAAAGATATCATTGTCGGGTGCGGTGTGTATCATCTCGGAGGCATGGAGCACGCATCGTCTATCTCGAAGATTCAACTTTTATCTGTGATTGTGCCTACCCGTGGGCGATCGAAGAAGCTGATGAATCTATTCGGTGCGCTCGATCAGCAGTGTGTCACAACGAGGACGCCATTCGAGGTGTTTGTGGTGGTTGATGGCGAGGGTGATCTTCCAGGGGGTGATTATCCATTTGCATTTGAAATCATCCGAACAATGCATGTCGGGGCAGGGGCAGCGCGGAATCTGGGGATCGAGTGCGCCCGAGGCGATGCGATTTTGCTGCTCAATGATGATGTGATTCCCAGCGATGGGTTCATTGATGCCCATGTCGATGCCCTCGAAGCGGGACATCGGGCGGTGTTGGGCGACTCGGCTTGGGTTGAGCCAGAATCACCCACTGCGTTCGACGGGTTCATTGCGCATTCGCCTGCGATCTTCGATCAGCGGGGGTTGGTTGATGGTCAGCGGTATGACTTTCGGTATGGGTGGACGCTCAATCTTTCGATTAGGCGTGAAGTGATTGACGGGCTCGCCCAGGTGTTCGATCCTGCGATTTGTCCGATTTATTTCGAGGATATCGAGTTTGTGTACCGGTGTTTTGGGCGAGATTCGGAGATTGTGTTTTGTGCTGATGCGCGGGCGGTGCATGACCACCGGGTTTCTATGCGGGAGTATTTTGTGCGCGAGGTACTCCTTGGGATGATGTCGGTGGTGCTTTATGAAGCGAACCCGGCGTGTTATCGCGAGCTCTTTGAGCGTGACCCGCATGTGCACGGGCAGGTTACCCGCGAGGTGCTCAGGCTTGATGTGCGGGATCATCGGCGGGCTTTGGATCGGTTTGTTAGACTCGGTACTGAGTCTGTGCGGATGGATGATCCCGTGGGGCAGGCGATGATGCTTTATGATTTGCATCTGCCGATTAAACGCCGGGCGTTTCGGGTTGGGCTCTGTGCGATGTGTGAGCAGGAGGTGCATTGGGATCAGCGGATCGAGCGGGCGGGGGCGTTGCTCGATGGCGATCCCGTATTGGGGATGCTGGGTAATCGGTCGGTCTGAAATGATGAGTATCTGATGCCAAGGTCGTGATTCAGGTTGATACTGGATATCATGCTTTGGTATCTTTCGCCTGTTTGTTTTTTGGCTTTGGAGGTGTGTATGTTATTTGATCCGGTTCGATCGCTTTCGAAGGTTCGCCATGAGTTTGGTGAGCACGGGGGCGTGAATATGTCCATCGAGACCTCGACGACTTTTACGGTGATGGCTGCCGAGATCATGCCCGAGATTTTTAAAGGGGAGAAGAACCCCGAGCAGGGCGGGTGCTTTCTTTACGGTCGGCACTTCAATCCGACGGTGTATGTGCTGGGTCGATACCTTGCTGCGATCGAGGGGACCGAGTCGGCCTATGCGACGAGTTCGGGGATCAGTGCGATCGCGTGTTCGATTATGCAGTTGTGCTCACCGGGCGATGAGATTGTCGCGTCCAACGCGATCTATGGCGGCACCTTCGCGCTCTTCAAGCAGTTCTTCCCCCTCAAGACTGGTATCAAGGTTCGGTTTGTGGATATCACCAATCTCGATGAGGTCAAGGGTGCGATGACCGAGAACACAAGGGCGATTTTTACGGAGTCGATTTCCAACCCGACGATGAAGATTGCCGACATCTCTCGGCTCGCAGCCGTCGCGCACCAGGCGGATGCGAAACTGGTTGTTGACAACACCTTCAGCCCGATGATTCTTTCGCCGGCCCAACATGGTGCTGATATTGTGATCCATTCGATGACCAAGTTTATGGGAGGCGGGTCGGACATCATCGCCGGGGCGGTGTGTGCGTCCAAAGAGTTCATCATGGAATTGATGGATTTGCACACTGGGGCGATGATGCTTCTGGGGCCGACGATGGATCCGCGGGTTGCGTTTGATCTTTCGTTGCGATTGCCTCACCTTGGGTTGCGGATGAAAGAGCATTCGAGACGGGCGCGGTTCTTTGCCGATCGACTCGAGTCTTTCGGACTCGATGTGTCCTATCCGGGGCTCAAGAGCCATCCGCAATCCACATTGCTCGAGTCGATGATGAACGAAGGATTCGGAGCTGGCGGGCTCTTTGCGATTGATCTGGGAACGGCGGACCGGGCGTTCGAGTTCATGAATGACCTTCAGCAGCACGAAGGGTTCGGAATGCTTGCGGTGAGTCTGGGGTATTTCGATACGCTGATGTCCTGCTCGGCGAGTTCGACGAGCTCGGAGCTGAGTGACGATGAGCTCAGAGAAGCCGGGATCGCGCCGGGACTCGTTCGGGTGAGCTTGGGATATACGGGGACGCTCGAAGACCGATGGGATCAGTTTGAGCGGGCCCTCAAGCGGGTGAAGCTGATCTGAGTTGTCGGCTATGGGCAGCCTGAGGCAAAGGCTTCGAGGAAGGCGCTGACATCGAAGAAGTTCCATCGGCCGTTGTTGTCGAAGTCGGCGATGGGGTCGTTGGCGTTGAATGCTTTGAGGAATGCGGAGACATCGAAAAAGTTGAGGGCACCATCGCCGGTGAGGTCTGCCGGGCATGGGCAGTTGTCGAAGAACTCGTTTCCACCCATATCTTGCCATTGCGAGGGGTTGATGTGGTCTGGCGTGTTGCTGCAGAATCGCGTGTTCGAGATGCTCGGTGCGTTGGCCCCGCCGCCATCGACGATGAAGAGGGCGCCTCCGGGTGCAGCGGAGGTGTTTTGCTCAAATACGCAGTCGATGAATGATGCGTTGCTTGTCCATGATGAGAAAGTGCCGCCTCGTCCATCTGATCGGGCAGTGTTTTCAGTGAACTGGCAGCGTTCGAATATGGGCATGCCGCTCCATGTGCTCACCGCGCCGCCCCAGGATGCGATGTTTGTTTGGAAGGTGCAATCAATAAAGTGCGGCGAGCCATCCGTGACGCGTAGCGCCCCCCCGGCATAGTCTGCTGCGTTGTTGGTGAAAATGCAGTTTCGGATGGTGGGGGATGCATATTCAATGAACATGCCTGCTCCTGAGTATGCGGTGCCGCCGGTGATTGTGAAACCATCGAGAACAGTCTGAGGCGTTTCGTTGCTTCGGATTGTGATGACGCGACCATTGCCAAGCGCATCAAGAATCGTCGTTGCCGGCCCATCGGAGCTTCGGACGGTGATGGCTTTGCCCTGTGTGTCGAAGGGGCCAATCCAAGTTCCTGGGCCAACAACGATTTCGTGTATTCCTGATTCGGCCATGGCGATCGCCAGTTGGAGCGATGGGAGGTCTTCGGGGACACGCACGACGACTGGGAGCGTATCGCAGGCATCAATGATGCCGTTGTTGTTGAGGTCGAGCTGGCACTCGTCGGGGACGCCGTTGTTGTCGCAGTCTTGCGCCATGCCCGAGAGGATTTCGGTCTGGTCGTCGATGCCGTTGGCGTTGCAGTCGCCGCTACACCGGAAGTCTGCGATCATTGGTACGGTCTGCATAAAGGCGAGCCAGTTGTCGGCAGCGTTGTCGGTGCCAACGGGCACGCCTGTCGGAACGCCTTCGTATTCGACACGGGGATTTGAAAATCGAGGAAGCGCGTTGCCCCCCATAGCGGTGCCTGCGGTTGAACCATCGTCGAATGTGAGGACATGTCCTGCGGAATACGAAAAGAAACCGCCGGGGTCGGCTGCCCAGTGCTTTGATCCGAGGTTGTGCCCGAGTTCGTGGCGAAATGCCGGGGCGGTGAGGCATCCTGCGGAGACCTTCTGGAAACCGAAAGCTTCATTATTGGGTGCCACATAGGCCAGCCCACAATATCCATCGACGGTGATGAGTACGACGATGTCGGCTGCGAGTGAGTCGCGTACAGCGTGGATTTCGTCCATGACACCATCACCTTGTCCTTGGATCAGTGCGAGGTGGTTGCCGCTCTCGTCGTAGTCGGTTGCGACCAGTCCGACC
Organism: Phycisphaerales bacterium; assembly: GCA_026982335.1. Taxonomy (GTDB): domain Bacteria; phylum Planctomycetota; class Phycisphaerae; order Phycisphaerales; family UBA1924; genus UBA1924. Next base: position 4,358 of record JALSHH010000047.1, on the reverse strand, counting down.
ATGCGTGTTGCAAATGGAAGTTGGGTGTTGGCAAATGCGGTGTTTGCTTCTTCGATGTTGAGTTCGCACAACACGCGGATCCACTCTTCTTTTCCAATATAGGCCAGTGCGTCAGGGGTATACACCCACAGGATATCAATGACGGATCGGTCGCCGCAGTCTGGGAGTGTGCCTTGGGTGGATGGGGAGCTTTGGACAGGGGGGACAACTGTTGCACAGTTGTCCCTATATTTTTCGAGACTGATATCGTCAGGATTGCTTGGTTCCCCAGCGGCTGCGAGTGAAATCGCCAGCATCAATCCCAGTCCCACGCCAATGGCATGTGGCATGTTTTTTTCTCCATTGGACGCTTCTGATTCAGTGGAAGGGCCTGTGCTTGAGCATATCTGGGATGGGGTCTGGGCACAAGGAATCTCTGCTCATTGGCCGAAAATGAGGCGGGGAGCCTGCTTTGTCCTCTCTAGCGATATGCGATTGAAGGAGAGAATGGGCCTGGTGGGACTCGAACCCACATGGGTTTTACCCCGGCGGATTTTAAGTCCGCTGCGTCTGCCAATTCCGCCACAGGCCCGTGATCGGACAATCTGCGTCGATTCTATCCTAATTCGGGATCAAGATGGCACGCGAATCAAACAAATGACAGGTCAATTGAGTCTGCCAGCGAATGTGTGGAGGGTAATCTCAACTTTATCGGTTCTGCGCTCCAGATCAGATTTGCAATTCTCAATCAGCAGGTAAGAATCAGGCAGGTCGGTTTACTTCTGTTTATTGAGAGCCTTCAATCTGGCGAAACAACTTTCGCAATGGAGAAACACCATGGTCACGGGTGATCCACATGGAGAAGCGGTCGCAGCATCATCGAGATGGCAGTCCATGAGTGCGGGTGTTGATGCTTCGCATCGTAAGATCGATGAGATTTATGGATGCGATGTGTTTGATTTGCGCAAGATGCGCGATCGGCTGCCCAAAAATACCTTTGGAGCGGTGGTGAAAACCATTGAGAGCAACGCAAAGCTTTCGACCGATGATGCTGAAGTGATTGCGACCGCGATGAAGGACTGGGCGATCGAGCGCGGGGCGACGCACTACACGCATTGGTTTCAACCGATGACTGGGCTTACCGCGGAGAAGCATGATTCGCTTGTCACACCCGATGGCAATGGCGGGGTGATGTATCGGCTTTCGGGTTCGAATCTCATCCAAGGTGAGCCTGATGCGTCGAGTTTTCCCTCGGGTGGATTGCGAGCAACCTTTGAAGCGCGCGGGTATACCGCGTGGGACGCGACCTCGCCAGCCTTTATTGTTCGTGGGAATAACTACGCGACGCTGTGTATTCCGACGGCGTTTGTGAGTTGGAATGGTGAGGCGCTCGATAAGAAGACCCCTTTGCTTCGTTCGATTGATGCGCTCGATAAACAGGCGATGCGTATTCTCAAAATCTTCGGCACCGATGAAGGGGTCAAGTCGGTCGGTTCGACACTGGGGGCGGAGCAGGAATACTTTCTGATTGATCGCAACCTCTACTTTGCGCGTCCTGATCTGGTGAGCTGTGGGCGGACGCTCTTTGGTGCGGTTCCTCCCAAGCACCAGCAGCTTGATGATCATTATTTTGGTTCGATTCCGCCTCGAGTCAATGGATTCATGGCCGAGTTCGAGGAAGAACTTTTTCGACTTGGTGTGCCTGTGCAGACCCGTCATAATGAAGTGGCGCCGGGACAATATGAGATTGCACCGTTGTTTGAATCGACCAATATCGCATGTGACCATCAGGCGATATTGATGGATACTTTGAAGAAGGTTGCCGGGCGGTTTGGATTTGTGGCGTGTTTGCACGAAAAGCCATTTGCTGGTGTTAATGGATCGGGCAAGCACAATAACTGGTCGATTGCGACCGATACCGGGGTAAATCTGCTTGATCCCCAAGATGAAACGCATACCAACACGCAGTTCATGGCCTTCTTGTGTAGTGTGATTCGCGCGGTGCATATCCATGGTGATTTGCTTCGGGCAACGATTGCCAGCGCATCGAATGACCATCGCCTTGGTGCCAACGAGGCGCCACCTGCGATTATTTCGATCTTCTTGGGCGATATGCTCACCGATCTGATCGAGCAGCTTGAGAAAGGGAAGTCGAGCCGAACCATCAAAGGCGGGGAGCTCGATTTGGGGGCCAGAACGCTTCCAGCGCTCAAGCGTGACTCGGGCGATCGCAATCGTACCAGCCCATTTGCTTTTACCGGAAATAAATTCGAGCTTCGTGCAGTGGGCTCGACGGCCTCGGTGTCTTGGCCTAATACGGTGATCAATACCATTGTGGCAGAAAGCCTAGATTTTATCGCAACGAACATTGAAGAGGCGATGGGCGAAGATCCAACGCCAGCCAAACGCGAAGCGGTCGTGCGCAAGGTGCTCAAGGATGTTGTCCGAGAGCACAAAGCGATTGTTTTCAATGGTGATAACTATGCGGACGAATGGGAAGAAGAGGCCCATAGGCGAGGGTTGCCAAACTTGCGATCAACTGCTGATGCGTTACCCGCATTGCAGACGGCGAAGGTGAAATCCGTTTTTCGGAAATATAAGGTGCTTTCAAAGACGGAGTTGGCAAGCCGAGTTGAAATTTTTGCGGAAAAGTATATCACGGAGATTTCGATCGAAGCCCAGCAAATGGCAGCAATGGGGCGGACAATGATTTTGCCCGCTGCGATCAGGCACCAGCGGAACTTGGCCGAGACGGTCGCAGCGACCGAGGGGGCAGGGGTTGATAGCACAGTGATGCGCAATGAACTTGAGCTTTTTGTTGAGATGGTTTGTTTATTGAAAGATCGGATTGAGGACCTTGAGCAGGTTCGTGAGCTTCCAGACACAAGTTTGATGGGGCAAAGCGAATATTGCCGAGATCGGATCGTACCTGCAATGGAGGCGCTCCGTGCGATTGGTGATGAGCTTGAATCACAGGTTGAAGCCGAGCTTTGGCCGATGCCCGTATACAGCCAATTACTTTCATTGCGATAAAAGACTCCTCAATCTGTTTCGTTTTTCCCGGTTCTCGTCAGGTGGTGTGTTGGTTTTGACGAGTAATGGTGTATCTACTTGTGTTTGATGGGCACATTTTTGTGTAGTCAGTTCGGGAATTTTGGATAGTGGTGGGTTTCAATCCCACTATTTTCGTGTGATGATCAAAGTTGTTTGTTCTTTGTGACGATTTTCGAGGTGGTTGCTCATTTTACCACCGAGAGCGTATGAACCCACACCATCACGGAGCCAGCTATGAAACTGCCCAACACGAGTATAAAGAAGTTCTCATTTGGACTTTCAACGAAGATCATCGCTACGACCTGTGCGATTTTGTTTTTTGTTGTCGCGATTACCTACTTTATTTTCTTAAAGGATTTTCGTGAGGACATGAAAAGTGAGTACATCGAGCGTGCAGCGGTGTTTACTGCAGTTGCCGATGCAGCCAAAAATGGTGCTTCAGAGAAGTTTCTGAGAGGTGAGGTCAATGTTGAAGATCTTCTCGGGGAGGCGCTTGGGCAGATTGATGAAGGTGGACATTATTCGGAGACGCGTTTTTTCCAATCGATTCCAGTGATTGTTGGGTGGAGTGCTGCCGCCGAGGCTGCAGAAAAAGAGGATATTGATTTTTCTATCGTCTCCCTTGAAGCACGGAACCCGGATAATGCACCGACGCCTGGGGGGTTTCGGGATCAGATGATTAATGATCTCACTGCAGAGTATAAATCAACTGGTGAGACGACACTTTCTCGCATCAATGAAGAAACCAACATGCTTCATTTCATGCGTGCGATCATACTTGACGAATCGTGCATGACCTGTCACGGTGATCCTGCGATTTATGATGAGCGAGACGAGAACGGAAATTTTGACGGTAAGGATGCCTTGGGATTCCGGTACGAGAACTGGCCAGTTGGGTATATGCACGGTGCGTATGAGGTACAGATGCCTTTGGAAATACTCGACGCCGATGTTGCTGATTTCTTTGGCAAGGGGATGGTGTGGACGATGCCAGTTGTGATCGCGGGGATTCTGTTTTTCTTGTATGCTATTCGAAACATGCTCACTGTACCGATGGCGAAGGTTGTGGATGTGATGAAGATTGCAGGTGAGGGCGATTTAACCCAGCGCATCGAATTCCAACGGGCCGATGAAATGGGTACGTTGGCAAGCTGGTTTAACTCGTTTCTCGACAACATGACCAATATGGTGACCGAAATTCGTTCGACTTCCCAAGCGGTTGCTTCGGCCTCGACACAGATTGCCGCTTCGGCTGATGAGATGGCCTCTGGGCTTCAGGAGCAGGAAACACAGACCCAGCAGGTTGCAGCGGCGGTTGAAGAACT
>JALSHH010000046.1 GCA_026982335.1 Phycisphaerales bacterium | reverse complement strand
ATCGGCGCATTCTTCCGGATCGGCATTGGTCAATCTCCTGTTTCAAGGCCAAAGAACTTGGCCCACAAGACGATACGGAGAAAAATGGAGGCCGGTTGCGCGATTGTTCAGAGATTTCTAGATTCGGCTTCTCATTATTTCGCCAGCCCCATCGCCCGCCGATACATGGCTTCCAAATCTCCCACCATCGTCCCTGATGCGAACATCTCAGTGCACATCGCTTGTCCGCGCTCACCCATGACCTTGCGCTCTTGAGGATGGGCAAACATCCACTCTACCCCATCTCGCAGACTTTGAGCATCTCCGATTGGAAATAAAATCCCTGTCGCCTCCGATTCATCGACTCCATCCAAATACTTCCAATCCAAACATGCCTCGCGCGTCCCATCCGCATCGCTGGCAACAACAGGCACAGCGCACAACAACGCCTGAGGTACCGTCCGAGGCAAGCCCTCGCGATAACTCGGATGCAACAACACATCCATCGCCCGCATCATCGCACCAACCCGATCGCCCGGCACCAATCCCGTCGCCACAACCTGATCCGAAAGTCCCATCTCTTTGACCCGCCCCAACAGCCGCTCCGACCACCACCCATCACCAACCCACAACAGTTTCCACTTCGGATTCGCCTTGAGTTCATCGCCGAGTGCATCGATCACATCATCATGCCCCTTGTGCTCAGCGAGCCTTGCCACCGTCCCGATCACAAAGTCATCATCTCCAAACCCAAGCTCCGCCCGCATCGCCTCGCGCGTTTCGGTTGGTATCGGATTCAAAAACTTCTCCGTCTCCATCCCTGATCGCACAGTCACGAACTGTTCATCCTTCCCAATCTTCGCTGCACGAAACTGGGCCGTCATTGCATCGGCCACTGAAACAATCACATGACACCGCTTGGCTGCGAACCGCTCGGACGCAATATAGATCGCATTTTTCCATCGAGGCAAATACCGATGGAACGGCGGTCCATGCACCGTATGCACCACCGCAGGCCGTTTATCTTTCGATCGCTTACACACACTCCACGCCGCCGCCCGACCAAGTACCCCAGCTTTGGACGAATGCGTATGCACTACATCAGGCTGGATTTCCTCGATCAACTTCTTAAGCTCGAAGTACCCCTTGATATCCTTCGTCGCCGAGATCTGTCGAACCATGTTCGGCACCTCGTGCATCGTAATCTTCTTCCCATTGCTTGCGACAAAATCATTCGCCCGATCGAAGGACGACCCCTCAGGCCCAAAGATCGGCCCATACGCCAAATGCACATCATGCCCAAGTTCAGCCTGCCCCTCGCAAGACAACACCGTGTTCTCCTGCGACCCCCCTTGGATCAGCCGCGTCGAAATATGCAGAATCGTCAACGCCATTTCCATCCCCGGCGGCCCGGTTTGCCGAGCCGGGCTCTTTTTTCTTCACCCCAACACACAGGCACAAAGATTCGGTTCGGCGAATCGGGCCATCAAAATCTATCCTTTCCTCATCTCAAACAAAACCAACATCTTTCCATAATACAACCCCGACTTCCCCAGCTCTTTAAACCCAACCTTTGTCAACACCTTCCGTGAAGCGACATTCCCCGGAAACGACACCGCTACCAGCCGATCCAACCCCAACTCCCCAAACCCATACGCTGCCGACGCCTCGGCCACCTCCGTCGCATATCCCTTCCCCCAATGGGCTTTGCCAAACCGATACCCCAGCTCAACCTCATCTCCATTGAACGCAATCGGCACCAATCCCCCTTGCCCGATCACCATTCCCGACGCCTTCTCGACTACCGTCCAAAATGTCATCCCATACTCATCGCAAAACCTCGCCCCGCGCTCAATCCGCTTGACGACCTGCTCCCGCGTCCATACATCGTCATCAACCCCAAGATACCGCATCGTCTCCGGATCGCCCCAATACCCCGCCAGCGCAGTGACATCCTCCGAGCAAGGTACACACAACGCCAGCCGATCTGTCTCAAACACAACCTCACGCATGTTGTTCTCCGCACTCGAGACACATGCTTTTATGCAATCCCGCAAACGAATATCCGTAACTTAATCACACCACCCTGTCTTCTCTGTACCTTCTGCACCTTTGCCCCTTTCTCCCTCCTTTTTCCCTATCTCATATCTCTATCCCTTGTCCCCAGTCCCTTCCCCATACCTGATCCACTCCAACCTCAACCCCATCGGAGGCAGCGTCACCCCCGCTTTTCTTCGATCGCCGCAGGCAATCATCTCCCGCACCATTTTAGGCTCAATCTTCCCACGCCCGACATCCATCAGCGTACCCGCGATGATCCGCACCATGTTATACAAAAACCCATTGCCCGAAACCCGAATCACAAACTTGCCGGGTCCAGGTGTTTCGATCTGGCACTTGTAAATCGTCCGCACCGTCGTCTTGCGCCCATGATTGATCTGCGCAAAGCATGCGAAATCATGCTCACCCACCATCAAGTCCGCAGCCGCCTGCATCCGGGTTGCATCCAAATCATACCAAGTATGAAACACGAACCGCCGATCCCACAACGGACGAACCGGCCCAGAAACAATCGTATAACAATACTCCTTCTCGACCGCATCACCAATCGGATTGAAATCATCGGCCACCACCTCGGCGCTATGTACGAGCATATCCCTCGGCAACTTCGAGTTGATCGCCTTGACCAAGTTCTCCGTCCTGCGCTCGATTGGCCAACCGACGCCTTTGCTCGCATCAGGTTCGCTCGTAAAACAAGCCACCTGCCCATTGGCATGCACCCCCGAATCCGTCCGCGACGCGCCCGTCACCACCACCTGCTCACGCACCACCTGGCGAACGGTTTGTTCGAGCACATGCTGTACGGTGCGCAGCTGCAATCGCTTGGGTTCCTCACCGGACGCAGGAACAGGTGCATCAGGATCGGGTGGTTCTTGCTTCTGCCACCCGACAAAATCCGTCCCGTCATAGGCAATCGTGAGCTTATAGCGGGGCATCGTTTAGTCCGTATCCAGGTTCGGAGGCGTTGGCTTGTCCGAACGAAAGTCCGCAATCACCGTTGGCCCAGGTCCCTTGGGTGCGCCCCCGCCGTGTCCGAATTTCTTATATTCCTCGTCGGCCCACTGATCCCCGACTTTCCACCAGATCAGCGTCACCACACCAGTGAGCACCGCAATCAGAACCCCAAGTAGTATCCACATCAACATACTACTATCCTATGCGCTCAAAAAGAGGCCCAGCAAAGAAATACAACTCGACTCAAATACGGTACGCCCCGACCACCCGCGACAAAAATACCTGTTGCACCCAAAAAATCCGATCCATACGGTGGACAGGATAAGCCGCTTCCTGCTCCTTATGCACAGGCATCAACTCAAAGTTCAACGAGCTCCATATCCGAATCAACAGGTGGCGGAGCTGGAGGCATCTTCACATCACGGACAAACACACCAAGCCCATCAGCCTCATCGGCCATCCGCTCACGAATTACCAACGCATCGAACAACTTGCCCCGAGGCAGCAGCACCGAATCCGAAGCCGTTGGCACCTGTCCGGGTTGCTCATCGACAATCTGTGCTCCAAATCCGGGCGCATGCTCGACAAGCTTGCCCCCTGCTGCCAGCTCAATCAGATCAAGCCCAATCTGGCCTTCCGATTTAGATTGATGCTGATTGGGAATCCCCTGTTCGAAATGCTGAATCACGCCATTGCAGTTTTCAAAACTTCCCGACTTCTCCGCAAAGCTGGACGAAGGCAGCACCACCTCGGCCTTGCAGCACAGCACCGACTCGGTCGTATCAATGAGAACCAACTTTGTGTTCGTGAGTGCATCGACAAGCTCATCAGTCACCCATGTGCTCGGGAAGTTTGCAGTCAGCATCACTGCGCCATATTCGCTCGCTCGGCGAACGAAAGTCTCGTAGTCTTTGTATTCACCGAGCGATTCCAACACCCGCCTGATACCACGCGCATTGGGCACCTTCTGAGCCCGCTGAATGAACGGCTTGCTGTGCTGAGGATTGGGGAACTCGACATCTTCGCCATCGACAGGAATCGGCCCGACAAAAAGCTCAACCCCTTCATCGAGCATCCGCGCAGCCTTGACCAGGCAATAGGCCTCTTCGCAGGTCAGCGTTGCCGAGACCACCAATGCGGTCTTTTTACCTGCCGCCTTGGCATCGAGCACCGAATCAATCGTCTGACCATACGCCCGGCTCCAACTCGCCTCGACCATCATCCCATGCTCACGACGCATTGGCTGAGTCAATCGCGTATCGGCATGCACAAATTTCCATCCATACCGAACCTCATCAGTGATCCACCAAGTATTGATCTCCATATTCGTCCGAGGCTTGATCCGATACAACCTTCCCTGATTGTGCTCGACCCAAATATTGTCGCCCGAGCTCGTGAATGGATCAATCCCCGCACTCTTCTTCAAAAACCACACCCGCTGATTGAACAAAAAGTCCTTGTCGATTAACGACCCCACCGGGCATAGATCAATCACATTGCTCGCCAGTTCATTGTCCAAAGGCATCCCCGGGAACACATCAATCGTACATTTATCCCCACGCCCATCGACCATCAGTTCTTTCGTACCCGTCACCTCATCGGTAAAGCGCACGCACCGTGTGCACATAATGCACCGATCCGAATACATATACACATTGTCGCTCATCACTTTCTTGGGCGACACCACTTTCGTGTCTGTAAACCGCGAATGACCACGCCCATACTTGAACGAATAATCTTGCAGCGTACATTCGCCCGCCTGGTCACACACCGGACAGTCCAACGGATGATTAATCAGCAAAAACTCCATCACCGCCTTCTGATTCTCGACCGCCTTCTCGCTCTCGATCGTGACCACCATCCCATCAGTTGCTTCGGTTGCGCAAGTCGGTAACAACTTCCCGCCCATCATTGGCTCGAGCTTATTGTCATTGCGTGGATTGGGCGCTTCAAAAGTCCCTAGGCAAATCCGACACTGAGCCGGACGCGAGAGTCCAGCGTGATAACAATACTGCGGGATCTCAATCCCATTGCGATTGGCCACCTCGATGACCATCTCACCTTTGGTGAACGCGCACTCGATCCCATTAATAGTCACTCTTGGCATAGCGTCGGCTCATCCCGTATTTGGTGATTGAATGACAAAACCCGCCGAGCGATCATTTTATAGATGATTACCCGTCGGCTCAATGCCCGTATCCTAGCGCGAATCAGGTTTCTGAGCCGAACCAAACCCCGCAAACTTACACCCTGTCCACCCGCGGCATCATCACCCATCATCATCCGACCCCGATTCAACCTGCTCGATCCCCTCCCCAATCGCCCAGAACCGATCATCCCCATGCAAAGACTCAAAATCAGGATCGACAGCCCACCATCCCGAATCTCGCCCATACCCAAGTTCAACCGCCAGCTCCCAATGTGCCATCGCCGACTCAACATCTCCACCCATCGCACGATAACACGCCAGATTATAATGCACCCCGCTGAGAACAGCAGGCAGACCTGATTCGAGATCAGACCGCGCCTCAAGATCATCAGCCACCTTCCGAAAAATCGCCTGCCCTTGCTCGATCTCCCCGATCCCTATCTTGGCCCACGCGCGAAAATAATCGAGCTCCTCCGCTGAATACCGCTCCACCCAAGAACTTAGCCCTTGTGTCAGCCGGTCCAGAAGCACCCAACTGCCCAGCGCCGACTCCACATCCCCGAGCTTCATATCCACCGTCGCACGCCAGAAATACGCGCTTGGGTCCTCAGGGTTGTGTTCGACAAGCACATCGGTCATCCGATCCGCAGCTGCAAGCTGCTCCAAAGCCAACGATCGACGGATCGTATTAATGATCGTCCGTCGAACCGGCACCCGATCCAAAGCCCCCGCCCGTGGATTCACTGTTTCGTTCATCGGCGCAAACCCCACCACGAACACAAACGCCCCGACTCCCAAACCCAATGAAATGGCCACCACATGTCCAATATTGATGCTCATTGACTCCTCATCCGTCAATCTCCCAAAATAGTTCCAATCCCAGCATACCCTATCACATCATGCCATCCAAAAAAATCAAACCACCCAAAGGCACCAGAGACCTCTACCCCGAGGACCTCCTCCGCCAGCGCTACATCACCAACGCCTGGCGAGACGCTTCGATTCGCTGCGGCTTCGACGAAATTGCAGGCCCAACCTTCGAATCCACCGACCTCTACGCGGTCAAATCCGGCGAAGGTATCCTCAATGAGCTCTTCCAGGCATTCTCAGGCAAATCCGACAAAGAAATCCAACAAGTCCAACAAACCGCCACCGCCCCCTACGCCCTGCGTCCAGAGTTCACCCCCACCCTCGCCCGCATGTACAGCGCCCACGCCAAACAACTCCCCAAACCCTGCAAATGGTTCACTGCAGGCCCATACTTCCGAGCCGAACGCCCACAACGAGGCCGACTCCGTGAGTTCCTGCAATGGAACATCGACGCCGTCGGTCTTCCCAGCGAGAACAACGACTCCATTGCCCAGATGGACGCCGAGGTCATCGAAGCAGCCATCCATCTCCTCGAACTCCTCGGCCTTTCTCCCAACACCCTCCAGCTTCGCATCAGTGACCGCCAAGCCATGGCCCGCTATTTCACCTCCTTGGGGATCACCGACGACCAACTCGACACCGCCTTCACCCTCCTCGATCGAAAACCCAAACTCCCCACCGATACCCTCCACACCCTCGCCACCGAGGCCAACCTTCCCACTCCCTTCATCGCTTTCCTCACCACCGATGCCCCCCTTCCTGATCTCGATGCCTCTGACCTGGACGCTGTGTGCTCTGCGTGCTCTGTAACCAACCAGGACGCTTGGGTCACCAAAGATTTCACCATCGCAAGAGGCCTCGCCTATTACACCGGCACCGTCTTCGAAGCCATCGCCGACGGCGAACGAGCCGTCGCAGGCGGCGGACGATACGACAACCTCATCGAACTCTTCGGCGGCCCACCCACCCCCGCCTGCGGCTTCGGCATGGGTGATGTCGTCCTGAGCAACCTCCTCGAAGACAAAGCACTCATGCCGTCAGGGCTCGAACTCAAAGAAGCCATCGCACGCCCGCAGGCTTCGATCCGCCCAGACGCCTTCGTCGTCCCCAACGGCGATCCCGACAACGAATCCCTCGCCCACACCTTAACCGCCAACCTCCGCCGAGGCATCGAATCCGAAGCATGGCTCAGCCGCGAAAACCGCAAACCGTGGAATAAAGATCGCTATGCGATCGCGCCAATGCACGCGCGGATATCCTACAAATCCACCCGAAAAATCAACAAACTCAAAGCCGACGCCTCCGACCAGCACGCCAAGTTCTTCGTCGAAATCCACGCCGAAAACAAGGTCGAGCTCACCAACATGGACACTCGCGAACCCATCACCTCGTCCGTTGGTTCATGGCATGTCGATCCTCAAAACGACCACTACATCGGCCAAGCCATCGCCAACCTGCGCTGATGCGAATGGCCATCACACAACTGCCATCGTCTCAAAACAATGGCTCACCACGATCCTCAAGAACATGAGTCTTTCATCCCTCATGGCCAGTCCCTGTGCTTTTTCGCTTTTCCTCTACCAAATCCACCGCATCCGTCCCATATCAGGCGTCAGCACCGGCCCATCATCGAGCAGCGCCGGGAAATACACCATAAACGCCTTGCCCACAATTAAATCCCGATGCACCATTCCAGGCCGATTGTCGATTTCCTGATGTACCCATTTATTGATCTCGTTGGGAAGCCAAAGCCGAGAGTCTGCAGAGTTTGACGAGTTGTCGCCACACATAAAGAACTCGTCGCCATTGAGTGTTGGGAAGAAGTCAGGATGTCCGCCTCGCGTAGGCCGCCCGCGGTTGATCTGATAGGCGATATCGCGTTGTACCGTCACATTGTGCACCGTAAAGGGCCCACCAGAGAAAGTCCATCGGAAAGTCGGCTTGCGATAAATATCGGTGCGTGCAAACACCCCGAGATTCCTTACTCCATCGCCCAGAACACGATCCTCAGCCAGCTCTTCAAGGCTCATCCCCGTCGCCGCCATCGCTCGTTGAGCAGGCGAGAGTTGGTAGGCCCCTCTTTCAGTCCCACCGCACACGAGCTTGTCGCCAAGGAACAACCACAAGGCCTGATCCACATGCCAGAACTCGATATGGTAAATTTCGCCGACTTCAAATGCCGAAAAGGAACCCTCATCAAGCGTTGTCCAATCCGAATCAGCCGTCGTTGCAGCGCGCATCTCGACGCGTGCTTTTCCTGCTGCCGAATCCACCACCCCCCGAAATTCCATCCCCCGCGCCTCGAGCACCGCACTGATTTGCACCGGTTCCTCGTTTGCTTCGATATTGAGTGTCACCGCGACATCCGACACCGGAAACGGACGAAGCCTGATATTTTTATCATCGGAGCGTGCAAAGAGATCAAACCGTTCGCTGGTCTGGTTGTACGCATTGGCATCGGTGATTTCTCGATTCGTGTTCCACGCCAAAGCCGTCGAACTCGAGCCCGTGTACCGATATTTCGCGTTGGTCTCTACGCCTTCCCACCCCGGAGTCATTCCGGTAAATGGTGAGCGAAACCCCGGATCCATTGGCATCGGCACATACCGTGAGTCATACACATCAAGGAACATTGTCCGCTGGATCCGTTCACTCTTACGGGCAATGTCCCACCCGGATTCTGCCCATGCATCCCATCCCGACACGCTGGTCTGACCATCAACAAACGGGCGCGTGAATACATCGCCGTCCACGATGGCAACCTGCTCACCGGGCAGACCCACCAGCCGTTTGATATAATTCTCGTGCGTTCCCGGATTTTTGAATACCACCACATCCCACCGCTCAGGCTGATGCAAGAATGGAAGATACTTGAGTACAAACACCCGATCGCCCGCAGCAAGCCTGCGATTGGTATCGGTGATCGTCAATGCGCTCATTGGATCCTTCACCTTCATGTTCATCTGCTGGCGCATCGGCACCGGGCTTCGTGGGGCATAAGTCCAAGGTCCGACCGACCAGTCATACCCGTTGTATGGACTCACAAACCGAACATGCTTACCCATCAGCGTGGGTGCCATCGATCCCGTCGGAATCTGGAACCCTTCGATGACAAACCCACGAAACAAAAACGCCAGAATAAACGCGATAATCAAACTCGTCAGCGTTTCCTTAATCCCCAGCGCACCACCCGACGCATTTGCTTTAGATTTCGAATTTGCGCTTATTGATGTTGTTGCATGTGTCATGTATGAAACGATCTCCAAAATGCCGTATGTACCCAAACGGCTCCGATCAATCTTCACCCAAATAGGCAGCTCTAGTCAACTTTCTGAAGGGGACCCGTTCGCGCCATTATTTCCAGAGCCATCTCCACCTGGCTTTCGCCTCCTCCGCCTCCGTCGTTTTTTCTTCGACCGAGCCTTTCCATCAGAAGAGCGAGAATCCGTGTTTTGTTTTTCAGAACGATCCCCGGAACGATGATTTGCCGAACGATTGTTCGCCGGCGTATTGCTCGAGGAATTATTGTGGGGTATTGGCGTATTTTCTTGGGTGCTTCCCCGCTGTCGCCGACGACGACGCTTCTTCTTTTTCTTTGGGCGTTCTCCTGCGCGAACCGAATCGTGCGAGGATTCTTGCTTTCGATCACCTTCTCGTTTATTTGTTACTTTCGAACGCTTGCGATGAGGCGCCCGTTTGCTCGAAGATTTCGAACCCAATTCATCATCCGCGGCCCGCTCGCTGTTCTTGGGTGATTGCATCGAATGCCTCTTTGATGTCGATGCAGAAGCAGGAGCCATTTTTGATTTCGGTGCGGTAAGCTCCTCGACCGGGATCGCCACATCAGTATGACTATCGAGTCGAACCAGTGCGAGCTGCGTCAGAATCTGCGTGCTGATCACAATCCCATCGCCTTCAGGCGTCCCCACTCGAGACTTACGGTGCGGCAGGTTCTTGCGCAATGCCTCGTAAGTCTCATCTTCATAGCGCAAACAGCACATCAGCCGACCGCATCGTCCAGAAATCTTCAAGGGATCAAGTGTCGCCTTCTGAATCTTGGCACTCTTCATACTCACCGGCTTGAGTACCTTCAAAAAACTCTTACAGCAGCAATACTGCCCGCATCGTTCATAATCGGCGGTGATCCGCGCCTCATCTCGCGCACCAATCTGCCGAAGCTCGACCTTCGTGCCAATGGCGCGCACAAGCTCCTGCACCAGATCCCGAAAATCAATCCGCTCTTCTGCACCAAAGTAGATCATGACCCGTTCGTTGCCCAAGATCGGTTCGGCTTCGATGATCTTCATCTCAAGCCCTGCTTTTTCAACGAGCCCCCTAGCGATCATCCGAAACTCGTTCTTGCGCTGTTCGAGCTGGTGTTGTTTGTTGAGATCGTCTGCCGTCGCCACCCGAAGCACCCGCCCACGATCAAAGAACGGATACTGCCGACCTCCGGAGTTCTCAATGTACTTGAGCATCTCCTTGCGTGTTACACTCTTGCCGCACCCCGAGTTGGCACAGGTGCTCGTGAGCATCTCGCCGATTTCAGTTCCGCGATGTGTCGCCACCACCAGCTTGGATCCACATCCGGGCTTGACATCGCCAGAATACGGAAACTCCCCAATCATCCGGAGATACCCGAAACGCACCACAATCGACGAGGGCGCATTGAGCTTCTCATATGCCTCTCGATCTTCCTGCTCCTTGAGATGCGCTGCAAGGTCAGCTTCAAACTGTGGGAGCGGATGGATAGGCAAAATCGACTACTTCCACAGCCAAACACGCTGCGCTCAATACCCAAATCAAAGAACCCTCAGCGACAAACCAAGCGTCGAGCAAAGTTTAGGGCCCCCCCATCGCTCGGGCGCGAGCACGCGTAAACAGACTCGAAAGCTCCTCACGCTCAAGCAGCACAAGATCATTATTGTTGACCGTACGATACACCATCAACGATTCCTGCCGAGAATCCACCACCACCAGAATCTCATCATTGCCCCCATCAGTCGTCAGCATCGAAAACGATCCGCTCGTTGTTGCCATCTCCGCCAAAGCAGGCGATTCAAAGACCCCGCTGCCCTGCACCACGATCATCGCAGCGAGCACACCCGCGCTTACCCAAAGCCACCCAGGCTGACGGGGCGAACGACCTCGAGGCGAATCAGTATTGGTTGTCCGTGTCATATCATCATCCTTTGCTTTGCGGTTTTACCGATCCGGATCACTCGACGAGTCTTGGCTCAAATCCCGATACCCCACACCTTCGAGCGATTTGGTGCTGTCGTTCCAACTCAATGCGATCAACTCACGGTTGGCCGTATCGAGCACATAGATCACACTCGATACTCCCCCGATTGTTGCCCCGCCCACCACCGAATATTCTCCCAGCGCCCGGCTCCCTTGACCTGCCCCTCCTTGAGCTCCCGCAAAAGGGGCCAAACTTACCAGACCAAGTCCGACAAGGAGCGCCACATTAAGTGCCAGAAGCCCGCGACCAAGGCCCGATCGGCGATGTCCATCATCATTCCGCATGTGTGTCTTTGTCTGCGTATGCATCTGTGTTCTCCACTGTGTTCTTTACTGTGTTCTTTACATCGATCGACATTGGATGGCGACCTTAACCCATCGGCGATCGATACATCATCATATCACTTCTGCCAAAGTGCAGCGCAAAGACGGCCAACCAGGCACCAAAACCATTGTTGCCATATACCCGTTCGAGTGCAACAACGATCGGTTCCCTTGGAACAAAATGAACGGAGGCTCAGTCTTGATGCGTTCGCTTGGACCGGTAGGTCGCTACAAAAACCACCGCACCGGTCAAAAGGATCGCAACGATGATCGTCAATACCTTGGGCGAGCTGAGCGCCTGATCCGACTTGGGAGGCCGCAAATCATCCTGCGCCATCGCAAGCGTTGAAGAAACAGACACCATCAGCACCGTCGCCATGCACATCATCGAGGCGCACCAAGGGGTCAAACGAGTAAACAAACAGGTAAACGGACGAGCAAAGAAGCGGTGAATCATGCCCCCACGCTACACACACATCACCCCAAAGGTCAAGTATAAACCCTGCCATGCCCCACAATCTATGCGAGAACACAACATCTGTACCACATACCACAAGCTACACCATAAGCGGATCAAGCATCGGCTCACGAACAAAGACCGTGCGCCTTGGTTGGTCAAACGCCCGGTTTTCCCATTCCCTTATATTCTCACACCTCCGGGGTTCCCCAGAATCAGGAGTGGAAAACGGAGAACTCAATGCTTCAAAGTCATTTGCAGCCAGATGCATTGTTCCCCACTTGGGACTCCGAACCTTCATCGCCCCAACATACGCATCAAGCCCGATCGCCCGAAGCGTATACCACCGTCCACGATCCTCGATCGTCTCCACAAACACCCCATCAGGCGGCACATCATCACACCAATACACAAAGACAAACACCGGCTCAAACTCAGGACCAAACAACACCCGCCACCGAGTCAACGCCTCGATATCGTCCATTGTCACCCATGATTCCATCCGGGGCTTGCTCGGCGTCCCGTCCTTGAGCCGAACCGCAGGCAGCCGACGCCCCTTGATCTCGACCAGCAGGTTCGTCCCTTGCCCATAGACCACAAAGTCAAAGTTCTTAAGCTTCTTCGGCAACCCATCCCCCGATTGCGTCATCAACATCGCCCGTTCAGGTAAGAGCGACTTCTTTGCTTCATTGACCGAAATATACGGAATCCGCTCATCACGCAGATACCGTTCAAAGGCATGCTCATAATGGTGCCGCCGTTGTCCCATTACCAAAGTATACAGCACCAGGCCATCCACGGACGGGTTTTATCAGGATATTTGCAAAGCCATGAGCCATGACGGATTGGGGATTAAGGAAAAGATGGGCCATCGTATTCTCTTGCACCTCCACCATTTGAGTGCAGAGGTGGCGGCCAAGCCGACGGAAGGGGACTTCTTTCCCTCCTCTACTCTCGCGCCAATCGATCCAAAACCACCGCAATTGCAGGTGGTTCATCAGAAGCTCCGAGTCCGCCAATTTGACGAATTACCTCGCCAAGCTCCACAGTGCGAACCATCGCGCGATGGTTCGCCTGCAAGATCACCACATCATCAACCCCATCGAGCACCGCTGACGACATCGGCACCACGCCGTCGCCAAGCTCACGCCCGAACCGGTCAACAGCCCCCATGATTGCCCAAGCATCCTCGCTTCCAACAAGATCGCGCAGCGCACTGGCAGCCAAAACAGATCCCGCTTCAACCCCAGTCTTCGAGGTCATTCGTCCAACGATACAAGTCACCGCGATTCCATCGGGCAGCGTGCGCGCATCAAGTTCTGTGAGAAAATTGGAACCCGGAAGCAAGTCTGCTCCTGCCTGCCCAACCCCATCGCGCGCAAAGCCCAAGAGTCGTTGAGGATCCAGATCATCCGATTCAACCCACCGCTGCACCTGCTCACGAATCTCCGACACCGCCCGAAGCCTTGCCCAAGGCGATCCACCATGAGGCGTCCCGATCGTAATCAGCCGATCCACCATGATTCCCTTCTCCCCAAACCCCTCGCGTGTGATCGTATCGCGCACCACCAAGCCCCCCATCGAGTGGCACACAAAGTCGATCGTCTTGACGCCATATTCACGCAACTCATCGAGCGAGTTAAACAAACTCGTTGCGCTGAGGGCAATTGCCTGATCGTTGGCATAGTCAAAACGCACCGCCGTATATCCTGCACCGGCAAGCGCAGGAGCCAGTTGGTCCCAGATCCCACCGGGCTCATCAAGCCCATGGACCAGCACCACAATCCGCTCGTCGAGTTGTTCATCAAGTTGTTTATCAGAATGTGTTTCAAGTTCAATCCACACCTTGCGTTGCTTGTCATACATCCGAAACCCAAGCCAAGGCTGTTGATCTTCATCGAGCCCATCTGGGCCAAAGACCAATGAAAGTATCTGCGCAGAACTTGTGATCACCGATCCAATCCCATCGTTCAAACGCTGCTCAGCTTGGCGATGATCTATGCGCATATTGCCGATTACAATCGCTAGCGCACCAACAATCACCAGTCCAAAGCTAACCATCATATTGCGCCGTGGCGAACCCAGTGCCTGCTCAACTTTGCGTAAAAAAGTTCTCATGGTCTTGTTGGTGGGCTTGGCGTACGCAATTTTTCAAGCAGCCCACGCTCGGCCTCTTCATATCGCCCGTAGGCCTCTTCGACCACCTGGGCAATCCGTGACAACTCGGCCGCACTGGCAGGTGATCCGGTTTCACTCACACGCATCACCGCAGCATCAAGGGCTTCTGAAGCAACTCGCAAATCTGAAACCGCGCTGGCATAGGCCCGGGCAGCTTCATAAATCGGCTCGCGATCAAGATCCTCCCTGCTTGGTTTTTTAAGCAAACGCCAAGGCTGAGCACGAATCTCCTCAAGAAACAACTCTCCGTGTACTCCGATATCACGCACCGAATCGAGCGTTGCATCAATCTTGGGACGGTTGACCCCAATCATTTCATTGGCATTATCCGCCAAATCCTTATACGACCCTAGCGCCAGTGACCCCTTGGCTAAGAGTTCATCAAGATGTCCCATCGAATCAAAACGCACCCGTTCCGTCGTCTGCTCCACATTGTCCAAAATTCGGACAATTCGAGGCTTGCTCTGGGCGATCACATCCCGCGCCTCTTGGATTCGCGCATAGGTCTCATCGAGAACCTCCACCGCTTTGCCTGACGCCTCCTCAGTTTTGCCCAAAATCCCATCAACTCGACCTGACCATCCATCGTCGCCATTGAGCCGGTCGGTAAAAGTCCGTACATTGGCAACCGCCGACTTTCCGTTATTAACCCCTTCAATAAACTCAGGCTCAAGGGCGTCGGTCATCCGCCGAACGCTGGCGGTCGATTCATTGACATTGGATGTGACCTGTTTGACTTCATTGGTGATGGCTTTGATTTTTTCTACATATTCCACATCGAATCCAAGCTGGGTCAAAATCGCCGGGGCGAATCGGCCTCGGAGTACTTCACCCTCATCGAGCACCGTGTTGGTATCGCTGGGCCCGCCATCATACGACCCATGTCCCGCAGAAGTGATATTGATCTTCGATACACCCCCGAGCATCGGCAGCGTCAAATCCGCATACGCATCCTCATACAATACCAAATCCGATGAAAGCGCCACCTGCACATCGTGCGCCACCACCACCTCGACTCCGCTTTGAGGATCGACTTGCGTATGGGCAACAATCGACTCGACCTTGCCTACACCAAGCCCACCAAAGGTCACCTCCGCCCCAGGCTTGAGTCCCGTCACCCCCACACTTGTTGGGAATCGGAACACATAGTGTTTCCTGGACCCAAACTGATCACTGATATCCGAAAGAATAAACGAAATGGCTACCGCCAAAATGATGCTTCCGATCAGGAAAAAACCTGCAGCCACATTGTTTCGATTGACCACCTGCATGCTCATCTATTGACTCCCATTCCAGTTCTGGACAGGTCATTCTCCGCCCGTTTCGTCCTACCCCTTTACCCGCGTGTAGGCAGCACACTTGGCGTTCGGGTCACCAGATCGGGGGTCATTCCGAACAAATCCTCGCCATAACCGACCTCGTCACGACGAGATGCCAAAGGACCATCTGCGTCCCCACGCAAAAACTGTCGGACCAAACGACGCTTTTCATCCATTTTCCCGGCCTCATCTTCAGGCATATCACGCAAATGCTCAAACCAAGGCCGATCGTCGAGGCACAGCATCACTCCGCGATCGAGCATCGCCATTCGATCTGCAATCGCAAAGGCGCTATCCATCTCATGGGTCACCACCACGCTCGTCACCCCAAGCTGGCGAGATAAAGCAATTATCAACTGATCAATCTGCGCGCTCGTCACCGGATCAAGTCCGGCACTGGGCTCATCATAAAAAAGAATCTTGGGATCCAGCGCCAAAGCCCGCGCCAACCCCGCACGCTTCTTCATCCCCCCCGATATCTGGGCAGGATATTTGTGGGCATCTTCACGAAGCCCCACCAGCTCGAGCTTGATTTTCACCTGGATATCAATAATCTCATCATCCAAATCCGTATGCTCGCGCAAAGGCAAAGCCACATTCTCCGCGATCGTCATCGAGTTGAACAACGCACCAGACTGAAACAAAATCCCAAACTTCTTGCGCACCTCATTGAGCCCCTCCTCATCGAGATCACAAATACATTGCCCAAACAACTCCACCGTTCCCTCATCAGGCTTGTGTGTGCCGATCATCGTCCGCAAAAAAGTGCTCTTGCCAGAGCCTGACCCGCCCATAATCACCATCGTCTCGCCAGGGTACACATCAAGATTGACTCCCTTGAGCACAGTCTGATCGCCAAATCGTTTGACGATTTCTCGGCATCGAATGATCGGGGGAACTTTGGCCTCTGCCTTGGCCTCTATCTTGGCCTCCACCCCAGATTGTGATTTGGTTCCACTCAACGCACTACCACCTCATCGAACTCAAGGCCCGTCGGAATCACCATCGTCTTCACCACCGGGCTGATCACTCGCGCCGGTCCCCGAATTGGTTTCCGGATCGGCTTTTGTATCGGCGTCTTCCTTGCCTGCCATTGGAAGATGATACTCATTTCCCTGCGAATCAATCACAATCAGCTTGATCGCCAGCGGATCGCCGACGCTCGATCTCTGCACATTCATCGGATCAATCACATGAATGACCAATCCATACCCCGAATCAAAATGCATTGGCACTGGGGTGTACCCAAACTGGTTGTTATACGCATTGGATTGCTGAGCGATTGTCAGGTATCCATTGACCAAGTCCCCGACCCCATCGGTTTTGGACACCAGATTTCCAAGCCCGTTCTGGTATCCTTCACGGAACGCGATGAGTTCTTCATCAGACACATCCGCTGCGGGAGACGCAAGTGACGCACGCACAGCATCGAAGTTGTTCGCCTGCAGATCAAGGAAAATCTGCTCGGTTCCGCTGCTGTAGACTCGGTCGAATTCCTTAAATCCAAAGGCGACCGCTCCCAAAGCTCCGCCCCAGAGCGCAAGTGTCAATAACCCGACAAGAATCCCCACGATCGAGAACCCCGTCCCTCCGATGCGCCCGTTGCTTTTGGAAATACCAACGAGCGAAAAAATTCCCAGAAAAAGAGCTGGGATTGAAGTCAATCCCAGACAGCACCCCCCAAATCCAAAGACCATACTCAAAATGGCCATGATGCTGGTTCGTTCGGGTTCTTGGTAGATCATTTGATCCGACGGGTCTTCATAAGCCGAGTGCATCTGTGTCATAGCCTCACACTAGCGGACTTTGGCATCGCAAACCACACCCAAACCCGAGTTTCCGTCTCGTTTTACCCAGGCATCGAACGCGAAAGTTGGCGCACAACCTGCCCGATAACCTCGATCGCCCGATCAATTTCCTCCGCGGTCGTTTCCCGCCCCACACTCATTCGGACCGAACCATGGGCAATCAGTTCATCCACACCCATCGCGACAAGCACCGGCGAAGGATCCAACGAACCCGACGCGCACGCCGAGCCCGCCGACACATACACCCCGCGTTCAGAGAGCGACAACAATATCGCCTCGGCTTCCAATTTTGGAAATCCAATATTCGTCGTGCTCCAGAGCCGAAGCGAGGGACCAACCGTCGTATTGACCACACTGCCAGCACACGCCCCAAGTACTCCGCGTTCGAGTCGATCACGCAACGCGCCAGCTGCCGACCGATTCGATGCCTCTTCAACCCACATCCGCGCCTGGGCCGCTGCCACCCCTGCCCCGACAATCGCAGGCGCCGGCTCAGTCCCTCCACGCCGACCAAACTCCTGTGAACCCGGCGTCACCGCCAACAACTTCACCCCACGCCGAACCCACAGCACCCCCACCCCCTTGGGCCCATGAAACTTGTGAGGCGATGCGTTGAGCAAATCAATCCGAGGCGCCTCGGGAGAGCGCAAATCCGTCGGCATCTTCCCAACCCACTGCGTCGCATCACAATGAAACACCACATTGCACCGATCACAAATTTCCCCCACCCGATGCACAGGCTGAACCACCCCCGTCTCATTGTTCACCCACTGCATCGACACCAACGCCACCTCATGCCCGGACTCGGTCGCATACTCCCCAATGATCGCTTCAAGATCAGCCACATCAACCACTCCCGAGCGATTCGCAGGCAGTATCACCACCCGTGCCCGCCCAGTCTTTTCGAGCTCTCGGCATAGATTCAGTACCGCACTGTGCTCAATCGCTGTCGTGATGATCACATTCTTCTTCGGGTTTGTTCTGGACATGGCGCCCAGCGTCCCGCGGATTGCCAAATCAATCGCTTCGGTTCCCGACCCTGTAAAAGTCACCTCGCGCGATTTCACCCCAAGCAACGACGCCATTTCTCCCCGTGCTCGCTCAATCGCATGTTTGGCTTGCTGCCCCGCCCGATGAATACTCGACGGATTTGCCCACCATGATTCAAGTCCCTCGACCATTGCCGAAACCACCTGGGCGGTGGGTTTGGTCGTCGCATGGTGATCCAAATAAACCTGTCGCATGAGCATCCTTTTCCAAACAATGGCAATCCTCTTGCCGCTTTCCTGCGTCTGCGCAGACGGAAAGGATCTTTTTCAATCCCCCACGGCCAGTGACCAATGGCTAGTGGCCAGTCCCTTCCTTCCCATGTTCAAACTCTTCATTCTTTTCCGATGCAGGCCTGATACTTTTTTCAGGATGATGTTCACGCCCAACGAGAATACGCCCCATCACATCCTTGACATGCACCCCCGAAGCATCGAACCCATGTCCGGGCACCCCCATCGCACTGAGCACCCCATACCCCATCCCCACATTGACCAACACCCACGCAATCACCGCCGCTGAGAACCGATTCGTCACCTTGTGCGTCGCTTGGGCCCGCTCGATCTCACGAACAATAAACGCATGCAATCGCGTCATGTGATCCGACACAGCCTTGTGAATCAATGGGTCCTCGACCTCTGAGATCGACTGCAAAAGCACCCGATACCCCTTGCGCCCACTCTCGGACACCATCGGATTCTCATCAATAATCTTGGTCAATCGTGCACCAGGATCATCGACCCCTTCGAGGTCCCGCTCCCATTGCTCAAGTGTCTGCCTGCCGGTGCGTTCGATCAACGCGACGAAGAGATCGCGCTTGGACCTGAAGTGGCGATAGATAATCGGCTCGGTGATTCCGGCCTCTTTGGCGATCTGGGCCGTTGTTGCCCCGGCGTATCCCCGCACCGAGAACAATTCGGCTGCCACATCGAGGAGCTGTTCACGCCGTTGGGCTGCTGGTAATCGACTCATCAATCCTGCTCACTTTCATTTGATCCATCCGTTGCATGCTTTTCATGCCTGCATGATGGTATCGGCACCGGATCATATCCACCCTTGGAAAACGGATGACAACGCAAAATCCGCTTCCCGGTCATGATCGTCCCTCGGAGAGGCCCATAAGCCTTATATGCCTCGATTCCATATCGCGAACAGGTGGGTTCGAATCGACATTGCCCACCAAGAAAAGGCGAGAGCGTCACCCGATACAGATAAATCATCCCCAAAAATGGCCAGTTCCCAATCCGCGACCAGATCCCAAGTTGAGTGTGCTCACTCATCCTTCTGCCCACCTGCTGCTTGCTTTGTCCGTTTCTCATGCACCCGATGAGCCGCCTCAACCGCCTGAACAAACAACCGAGCATAAGCCTCAAGCCCGAGTATCTCATGCCTGCGGGTCGTCACCACGATGTCATAATGCCCCCCACCATCAATGACAGGCAGCCGCCCACGATAAAGCCGAAACACCTCACGCATCATGCGCTTGAACCGCCCGCGCACCACCGCGTGGCCCACCTTGCGCCCAACTGAAAGCCCAAGCCGATGCTCGTTGCGGCCTGTTGCAAGCACAAAAACGGTGATGGGGCCATAAGATTTGCGGATCTTGGCCTCAAACACCGCCTCAAACTCCGCTCGAGTTCGAATCCGATGCCGAGCCCGAAATACCGCTGGGCCAAGAGGTTGTGCCGAAGAATCCAAGTCCATGCTCCATGGTAGGAGAAAAGAACACCAAAGCCACAAAGAAGAGATTGTCCCGGTGCCGGTGCCATGCAGGTGACGAAGTCTCCTCCAATCTCCTCCTTCGAGCCCTTCACGCTCCTCGGGTAAAAAAACCATTCTCTGTATCTCTGTGTTTTTCTTCCGTTTCTCCTCCATCAGGTTCTGTCTGAGATGGTTTGCCTTCTTCCGTCAGATGCACGCATCATCAGACACAACCTCGCGCCAGTCCCAGTCCATTCCCTCAATGAAAAAACCGAGCTGGGGGGGGACATCCCAGCTCGGCATCAGTGTTGTCGCCAGTCATCCACCTCGGCGACAACCTTTATAGGCCGGGGCATCCTCTCTCCCCTCGACACACCCGACCCATCCATATCCCAGCGAATCCGCTCCAAACAGCACACAGATGGTCGCAGGATATAGTCCAGGCGTATCCGCTTGCACACACGCGGTCATGCCTGGCGATCAAGTTAACCCATTCAATTTGCTGGCGAACCGATAGATAAGCCAAACAGTTTCAGTTTCCCTCCGCGTCAAACCCCTCCTCGTCAAACCCTAGCCTACAAAGAATGCAAGACCAGAATCTTCTACCCACCCGGCGTCGGGCAGCACGCAGCACACTATGGACTCGATTCTGTGAACTCGTCGATTCTGGGAATGAAGAACCGGCGCAAAGGCACGCCCGATAAAAGCGCCACTCCCAAACGCACACATGCAGTCGATACCAGTGAGTGGAATCCCGCTATCAACTCAATACTGAACGGCGCTTGCCAAAGATAAAGGGAACAAAGACAACGCTCAAAGAGACACAACTCAAAAAATGAGCAAACATACAACTCATTCTCATGCTCGGTCAGATCAGACCGCATCTCCATACGCACCCTTTTTCATGCGGTTGCAATGGCGAGAAGTTTCTTTTTTGATTTCTGAATTTTTCGCGAAATTACGCGACAAAAGCTGTTTTCAAACAAAATGCTCTCTGCCAACAGGTTCGTTCTTGAGTCCCGCCTCCTCTTCTGCCTGGTCAATGGGCAAAATGCATGATTCGCTTTCTGTGGTGGTGCGAATTTAAGTTTGCAAATCTTGTCGCCCAACCCCCTCGCCGTGTGTGTGGTCATTTTTATGCATCGTAAACTGACAATGAGTTTCTTGGTCGCCCCTCGCCGCTTGATCCTTGGCAGCCCGTCAGTTGTCCGTGAAGACCGCAAAGCGTGCGTCAAAACAACAGCCCACATGAACAATCATCCGGATTATTTC
Source organism: Phycisphaerales bacterium (assembly GCA_026982335.1). GTDB lineage: Bacteria > Planctomycetota > Phycisphaerae > Phycisphaerales > UBA1924 > UBA1924. The sequence goes on along the minus strand of JALSHH010000046.1, from coordinate 22,696 downwards.
CACCCCTACGCTCTCGACGGTCTCGATTTTTGATTATCCGATTTTTACTTCAACTTCAATCGCACAAGGACTACACCGCCTGCTTGGACGGGTCTTCCGTTGAGTGCGTAAAGACAAAACTTGGCCCACTGGCATCAACAGTCACTCGATCACCCGATTCAAATTCTCCAGCCAAAATTCGGCTCGCCAGCGGGTTTTCAATCCGCCTTTGAATCGTACGAGCAAGAGGACGAGCACCATACGCCGGATCGAACCCCTCCGCGATCAGCTGCTCCTTTGCCGCACTGGTCAATGACAACTCAATCCCACGAGCTGCCAACCGATCACGCAACGATCCAAGGAGAATATCAGCGATCCCAATAAGCGTCTCCTTGCCGAGCTGATGGAACACAACCGTTTCATCAATCCGATTCAACAACTCCGGGCGGAAGAACTGCTCGCGCATCCCCACATCAAGATTCACATTCATCTTCCCGGTCTCAAGATCAGGCTTCATACCCTGAGCATCAAGATCAGCTCCAGGACCACGCCGAATCAGATCACGCACTGCTGCCTCGATTTCCCAGTCCTCAGCACCGTGCTCAGCCATCTGCAAAATCTTCTGGCTGCCAATATTACTCGTCATCACCACGATCGTGTTCTTGAAATCAACCGTTCGCCCTTGCCCGTCGGTCAGCCGACCATCGTCCAAGAGCTGCAACAGCACATTGAACACATCCGGATGCGCCTTTTCAATCTCATCGAGCAGGATCACCGCATAAGGCCTTCTCCGAATCGCTTCGGTCAATGCTCCGCCCTCTTCATACCCGACATACCCCGGAGGCGCACCGATGAGCCGACTCACCGCGTGCTTCTCCATATATTCACTCATGTCAATCCGCACAAGCGCATCTTCAGTATCGAACAAGAACTCTGCTAGTGCCTTGCAAGTCTCGGTCTTGCCCACACCTGTTGGCCCAAGGAACAAGAAACTCCCGATCGGCTTGGTCGGATCGCCAAGCCCTGCTCGCGATCGACGCACCGCATCAGCCACCGCCGTGAGCGCATCATCTTGCCCAACCACGCGTGCTTTGAGGTGATCTTCCATTTGTACAAGCTTGTCCCGTTCGGATTCAACCAGCCGTGATACTGGTATTCCGGTCCATCGCCCGACGATCTTGGCCACTGATTCGGGATCAACCTCTTCCTTAATGAGCAGTTCACCCGAAGCCGCCCGCTGGTCAATATTGGCCTCGGCCTCTTCGAGCTGTTTCTCAAGCTCAACAAGATCGCCATATTGAATCCGCGCTGCGCATTCAAGATCGCCAATTCGCTGGGCCTGCTCGAGCTCAACGCGTTTGTGCTCGATCTCCCCTTTGATGTGTCGGACCACATCGAGGTCTCGTTTTTCTTCTTCCCAGCGGGCACTGAGTGCATTGTTCTGCTCACGCAATCCCGCGAGTTCTTCCTCAACCCGCTCAATCTCTTTCTTGTTCCCTTCACTTCCCTCATCAAGTTTCAGTGCTTCACGCTCGATTTCGAGTTGCATGATTTTCCGTCGCAACTCATCGAGTTCGGTCGGCATCGAGTCGATTTCCATCCGCAACGCACTGGCTGCCTCATCAATCAGGTCAATCGCTTTATCAGGTAAAAATCTTTCCGTGATGTACCGATCGCTCAAGCTCGCCGCAGCCAGAATGGCCCCGTCCTGAATCCGTACCCCATGATGCGTCTCGTACCGATCCTTGAGTCCGCGCAAGATCGCAACCGTTTCTTCAACACTGGGCGCCTCGACAAGTACCTTCTGGAAACGGCGCTCAAACGCCGCATCCTTTTCAATGTGCTTACGATACTCATCAAGCGTTGTCGCCCCAATGGCGCGCAGCCCGCCGCGGGCCAAGGCAGGCTTGAGCAGGTTCCCCGCGCTTACCGCACCCTCGGCTGCCCCTGCACCCAAGATCGTGTGTAACTCATCAATAAACAGAATTACCTGCCCGTCGCTGCCCTCAACTTCGCGCAAAACTGCTTTGAGCCGATCCTCAAATTCTCCGCGATATTTGGCACCGGCGAGGAGTAACCCGACATCGAGCGCGATGATCCGTTTATCGCTCATGCCGCTGGGGCAATCGCCATTGACAATTCGCAAGGCAATCCCTTCGACAATCGCGGTCTTCCCAACACCCGGCTCACCGATCAACACAGGATTATTTTTCGTACGCCGACTAAGCACCTGCATGCACCGCCGAATCTCCTCGTCACGCCCGATCACCGGGTCAATCTTGCCCTCACGCGCCTGGTCGGTCAGATCAATCCCATACTTCTTGAGCGACTCGAACGAACCTTCCGCGTTGGGGTCGGTAATATGGCTTACCCCTGATGCCTTGCGGATTTCTTCGATCGCTGCTTTGACTGACTTTGTATCTACATTGTGCACCTTGAGCACTTCGCCGGCGCTGCCTCCGATCTCGGTGAGCGCGATCAGTAAATGCTCGCATGAGATGAATTGATCGCCCATCGCCGTCGCCGCTGCGTCGGCCTTGCCCAGAATCTCCATGATTTCGCGCCCGCTCGATCCGGCCCCCGATGAAGTCTTGGGGAGCCGACCGAGCTCGGACTTGGCAATCTGCACCATTTGTGCCACCGGCGCGCCGATCTTGTTCAAAATCGCCACGACAGGTCCATTGGCATCTTCGATCAATGCATCGAGCACATGAAGCCCCCCCACCTCTGGATTCGACGCCCCCATCGAAACCTGCTGAGCTTTGGCGAGTGCTTCTTGAGCAAGCGTGGTCAGTTTATCCATCGACATGGCGGGTCTCCTTTATCAAGGCCGATTCGCATCCTGCCAAAAGAACACCAATCAACACCTCACCAGATGCAAACTGCGCGCCATATTCCAAAGACCTCTATTTGACCAGTACCCCACACACCAACCGCAATTTGGCGGCTTCTCATCCCCGAACCGCCACTCTGGCAGCCAAAGCCAAATACAGAAAGAAGATGCGTGCAGATTTCATCCTCAATCTTCCAGAGGTACTTGCACAAAAGGGCACAAAAAAGGCGGTATCCCCACGAGAAGACACCGCCCGGAGTGTTCTGTTGTCATACCCAGGAGGAGTAGTCGTCAACAGAACACATCACCGCCACACCAGCCAATCGAAATACCCAAAGTGCAGAGCGGGTATACCGAAAATCCAAATCGTCCCGTGTGATTGCGTGCGTGTGCAGCGCAGGCGATCATCTGGAGCGATCGGTCCAAGTGTGGGATCAATTGTCATCGACGACCACGACGCCGACGATGCACCAGCATCCCCGAAATCGGCGAGCTTGTCAAAGGGTTTTCACAGGAATCTCGACGGGTTTCTCAGATTCGATCAAATTCTCGCGTAATTTTGAGGATCACACCCCCGATAGGCACTCGGGCCAACTCCTGTAACGCCCTTAATCCCCCACTACCAAGCCAACGATCCACCGTATACCGATGGGCGCTGCTGGGGACCAGCACAATCAATTTCCCCGCTCGAAAACCGCCAATCCGGGTACACTCCCCAATCATATCCGGGACCAACGCGCCCCAAGCCTCACCTGCGGCCTGCTCGCTTACAGAAATTTTCTTCGTCGAATGCAGCACAACAGCCAAGTCCTCACCGAGTCCGCGAGCCCGGTCAGGATGCTGGCGATACGAGCGAAGCCGGTCCAGTGGATCCCTCGGAACCTGCATGCCGTCAGAGAAAGATTGCGCTTTGTTGCTCGTCACGCCAAGAGTCTACCACCATTGCATCGCTATGATGTTCCGCCATGGGTACACAAATTACGATCAATAACCTCGTCAAAATCTTCGGCTCGGGTTCCAAAGCAACCGCAGCCGTCGATGATCTCACATTGACCATCGAACCTGGGGAGCTCTTTTTCCTCTTGGGCCCTTCGGGGTGTGGCAAAACAACACTCCTGCGTATGATCGCCGGATTCATCGATCCCACCAGCGGCCAAATCGCCTTCGATGGCAAAGATGTCACACACAACGCCCCCAACAAGCGAAACACTGGGATGGTCTTCCAGTCCTATGCCCTTTGGCCTCATATGACGGTCGCAGGCAATGTGGCCTTTGGGCTCAATGTCCGCAAAATTCCCAACCCCGAAAAAGACCAGCGCGTTCTCGAAGCACTCGCAGCGGTACAAATGGAAGCCTACGCCCATCGCAAACCCAACGAGCTCTCAGGCGGACAACAACAACGCGTCGCCTTGGCCCGCGCATTGGTCATCAAACCCGATGTCCTTCTGCTCGACGAACCTTTATCAAACCTTGATGCCAAACTTCGCAATGATCTCCGCCACCAAATCCGCAATGTCTGTAAAGCTTCGGGTATCACCACCGTCTATGTGACGCATGATCAAAAAGAGGCGCTTTCGATGGCCGATCGCGTGGCGCTGCTGCGATCGGGCAAAATCATGCAGGTCGGTACCCCTCGCGAGCTCTATCGTTCGCCCAAGACCCGATTCGTCGCCGAGTTCCTCGGCGAAACCAACCTCATCGAAGCCCAACCCGTCGATGGCACGGACCATGCCTCCACCTACCAAGTTCAAGCAGGACAATTCCTCGGACCACGGCGAGAGGGGACAAATGCCGAACGAAACCTGCTCTCCATCCGCCCCGAGGCGATTCGGTTGCGCAAAGGTGGTGAGCCTAACACCTTGCCAGGCAAACTCTTAGATACGACCTATCTTGGTGAAACCGCCCAGCATCTCGTTGAAATCAAAGGTTGCCCGCCGATCAAAATCGCGGAGATGAATCCCTTTGGCTCAACCTCAGCTGTACACCCCGAACCCGGCGATGCAGTTCAGGTTGAGTTCCTCGCAGGCGATATCGTGCCTGTTGCCGATGTTTGAACTTCAATCATTCATCAAGGACAGACCGGGGGAGGGCAGGTCAAGGGCAAGTCAAGGGCAAGTCAGGGGTGGAGTCAAACTGGAGTTGGAACTGGGTAAGGTTATGGTGATCTCGGTGCCTTTGCCCGGGCTCGAGTTGGCTTTGATACTCCCACCAGCTTGGGTAAGCAATTTTTGACACACTGATAATCCGAGCCCATGTCCGCGGCCACTGGAACGAATGGTGCCTTGGATCGATGGTCGACGAGATGGGGCACGAAATACTTGCTCGACCTGCTGGGGATCCATCCCAATTCCAGTGTCCGTAACCGTGATTCTGATCTGAGGCATGTTCCACGGGGAACAATTACCTTCAGGTATGATCTGCTCAATTTGGGTTATGATTTGGTGAGGCCCAGATGAAACCGACTCTTCAATGGCCCTGATCGCATTGAGGTAAAGATTCAGAAGCACCTGTTGAAGCAGAATGGGTGAAATTGACACCTTGAGATCGGCCGGATTCACTTCGAGGGTCAAGCCATATGCTTGGACATCCTCGTCAGCAAGGAACTCAATTGCCCGTTTGTGGATATCGCACAGGCTGTATTGATCGGCATGAGGTGAATCGGTGTCGGCAGATTCGAGAAAAATCTCAGAAAGCTGGGCGATCTGGGTGCTTGCATGGCAGGCGAGCTCGAGTGCCCGGACGACCATTTCGGGTCGATCCATATTCATCAATGCCATTTGGGCCCGGCCACCGACCTGGGTCATCAGGTTATTGACTTCATGGGCAAACATCGAGGAGAACACGCCGAGCTCGGCGAGGCTCGAAGCTTGGTCGAAATGAGATTCGATCGAGCTCAGGAAGGAGCCTATCTGCTCGATTTCGTCGAGCACCGAAGCCGACAGTGAGGGCGATGGGTGTATCTCGGATCGCTCAGGGGTAAGGGCAGGATTGGGACTTGACGAAGGCATCGAGCGTTTATCTCGACCCAATGGAGCCCTCATTCAAGCAGAAGGCTGAAGTTGGAATCAGAATCAGCATCAATGCTGAAGGCGGTTTGCTGCCCCCCCAAACAGGCGGGTCAATGTGCGGCTGAACCGTTCGTGTTGGTGTTGTTGGTGGTGGTAGGAGTAGGGGGGGGGGCGGGGGGGGAATCGAACCCGCTGAGCCAGGGACCTTGGGATGCTTGGGTGGCGCCCCCACTCATCAGCCAGGCTTTGATCTCGCTGGGGCGGACATCGGTCTCGGGGAGTTGGGCCAGTTCGATCCAGACAAAGTCGATTTTGTTTTCGAGTGTCGGTACCGTTTCGGGTGGCGTTTTTGACAGGCCCAATTGTTCCACATGGAACACGACATTGATTTCGTGGTGAACTTGCTGGCCGTCATCAAAGCATTGCTCGGTGGTGAGCAGCAGCGGGCCTGTTTGGGCATCGAGTCCGGTTTCCTCTTTGAGCTCACGACGGAGTGCGTCGCGGGCCTTTTCGGCGAATTCAATATGGCCGCCGGGGAGATAGCAGTAGTTGTGCTTATTGTTTCGGCACATCAATACCCGGCCGTGGTTGAGCAGGAGCCCGCGGACGATGAGTTCGGTGGTATGCTTTGATCCCATGATCCATGCTATGCCTTGAGAAATCGGCTATCCTTTTTATGAAGTCCATTGCATTTCAAATCTGTCAAACAAGGAGGCATTCAATGAGCACCCCTATTCCTGACCCTCATCCTGATCCTCGTCCTCACCCCACCACGCCTCCACGGCGAACAAAACGGGCCCGGTCAAAGCTTGGGCGGGGACTCAGTGCTCTGGTGGAACAAGGAGGAGGGGCCCCAATTCGGGTGCCAAACCCAACGGTCGGCCAAAACACGAACACAGGGGTGGGTGGTGGGGTTTCTCTTGAAGAGGGAGCAGACAGGCAGGTTGTTGAACTCGATGTGCTTCATATTAGGCCCAATCCCCATCAGCCTCGGCGTTTTTTTTCAGACGAGGCAATCGAAGAACTTGCCCAATCGATTGTTGAGCATGGATTAATGCAACCGATCGTGGTGCGTTGGGTAGGTGATGGTGTGTACGAACTGATTGCGGGAGAGCGCCGGTGGCGTGCGAGTGTTCAGGCAGGGCAGCCTCGCATTCGAGCGATCGTGCTCGATGCTGATGACCTGCAATCGGCGCAGCTTGCCTTGATTGAAAACATCCAACGTGAAGATCTTAATCCGATTGAACGGGCCAATGGCTTTGCAAGGTTGGTCAAGAATTTTTCGATGACCCAAGCACAAATTGCGGCAAAGGTTGGGATCAGTCGATCGTCTGTGGCCAACCTGCTTCGGTTGATCGAGCTCGACGAGGAAATTCAAACCTTGATCGCATCCGGAGAACTCAGCGCCGGACACGGCAAGGCGCTTCTTTCGTGTAACGATCCCGATCGACGGCTCAAGTTGGCGCAGCAGGCACTTAAGGATGGGTGGAATGTTCGTCTACTTGAAAACATGGCCGCATCCAATGCCAATCAAAACACCTCAGAAACACCAATGGTCGTTGGCAATACAAATGGGGTTGTTTCGCGGGTTGAGTCGGTGCTCAAAGATTTAGAGGACCGGCTTGGTGAAGAGCTTGGGACCAAAGTGAAACTCAAGACTGATCGATCAGGTACGAAAGGGTGTATTGTCATCGAGTTTTACGATCTTGATCATTTTGACGGGTTGCTGAATCGGCTTGGTGTACGAGGTACTGATGAGTTAAGCGAATGACAGCGCCTTTTCGAAACAAGGTGTACCGGGAAATGGGTGGGACGGGGCTTGAATTTGCTTTGAAGTGCGTTCAAATGTTCAAATATGAGCAAAAATATGAGAATAGGGTTACTTGCGGGACTATCATTTCTCCTCATTTTGGTGACATATCTTTTTTATACTCATCCTGCCATCTATGCGTGGGCGGTATGAGTGCCGTATTACTCTTGAGCAGCACATCCAATATGAAAGAATGACAACAATGGCTAAAAAAACAGCACCACGAAAACAAAAAACAAAAGCACCGGTCAAAATTTCTGCCAACAGCATGTCCTTCGGTGAACTTCAGGCCGAACTTCAACGGCGTGAGCGAGGAATCCGTAAACTCGAACGACGGCGAGAAAAGCTTCTCGATGAGTTGGCCAAGATTGATTCCGAGCTGGGGTCGGTTGGTGCATTGGGGGCATCGGGTCGGATTCGGCGTCGACCTCGCAACGAAATGAACCTTGTCGATTCACTCGTTCAGGTGCTTGACGGCAAGACGATGTCCGTTACGGAGGCAACCCGGGCGGTACAAAAGGCCGGATATATTACGACGGCTGCCAATTTCCGTACAATTGTGAATCAGGCGCTGATTCGTGAAAAGAAGATGTTCAAGAAAGTTGCACGCGGACGGTATACTGCCAAATAGTTCTTTGGCATTTTTTGAGGGGCTTGATTTTGCTGACTGCCTCTTGGTATCCATGAGGAGGGTTTTTGCGGAAGTGCCGAAAGGCTCAAAGTGAAAAGTGGTGCCAGCATTTGTAAAAGAGATGTTGTAAAAACACCCGAGTTCGGGTGTTTTTTGCTTGTTTGTCAACCGTTTTTTGGGTGTGGGGTGTATGACCGTGCAGCGACTTCTTCTGAGTCATATCGAAGGAGCCAATGATTGGTTGCGGTGAAAGGCGGTGCTGAAAAATCAAGGCGCAGGTAAAAAAGAGTGGTTAAAAGGGAGACAGAAGAAGCTGTATGGGGAGAGGTTAGGGTTTGATGCCCATGTAGAGTCGCGATGGGCGATCCATGAAAAAGACACGATCAAGGTCGGTTGAGATCATACGCAGGTTCGAATCTTTGATATAGGCGTGGGTGTTGATTCGATCGGAGTCGCGTTCGGCCAAGGTATGCATGGCGGGTGTGGGGTCCCAGCGAATAGAGTTGATATCGCCTGCGTGCGACGGTCCAGAAGAACACCCGACGAGGAGCAGTGGGGTACCTCCGAGCAAGGCGGTGGCGAGCGTACGGCGAAGGGTGCGTGGTGTATTCTTCATGGCAAGGCCTCGGATTTGTGTATGGTGATTGAGCAACGAGCATAGCGAGAAATTCGCCCGCTGTCACAGGTTGCATGGGCTCTTCTGGCTTGAAGAGGTGCAATTTTGAGAGACAGCGCGAGAATTGGACCCGTTGTGATGAACGATACGCCTCGAGAACGGGGAGAGTTGCGGATATCGGCAGAAATTGGGTTGGCCGGACATTAGAGAAAGGCAATGGGGAGAATTGTGTGTGGAATTGAAAATTGATGGATCAGGACTGGGGGGGGGTGTGGTATGGTGCTGTAAACGCTGCCCATCGTGGTCGGTCAGATAAGTTCGAACCCTTTGAGTCTCTGATCGGGAGCCAAAGCATGCCAGGCAATGACCGGGCCTCCTTCGAGTGGAAGGTCGGGCTCTGGCTCGAGGCCCCCCCCTGTTGATCAGGGTTTCGGACGCTGACACCGGCTGCGATGGGCAGCGGCTTTTTTGTATTTATTATTGTGTTTTTGTATTGTGGATCGCGTGGCCTGTGGATCGTTACGAGGGGGGGCAGGCGCTGCCGATGGGGGGTTGAGTGGGGGTTGAGCGAGGCAATCGAAGAAGGCCCCGGCCCCCTGTTCGGAAGAGACGAGCCGCTTTTTTATCATCTATCTATTTTTTGTCATTGCCATTTATTTTTTTGTCATTGCCATTTATTTTCTTGGTTCTGGTTGTTTTGATTTTGGTGAGGATATCAGCGATTCGTGGACTTGCCAGTAGTGCTCGAAGGATTGGGTAAAGGTGTAGGATTTCATCACTTTGATGCCGGCGGTGCCCATTGCTTTTCGTTTGGTATCATCAAGAGCGAGGCTGACGATGGTTTCGATCCAGCGTGCATGTGCACCGGGTGTGTCGACTGGGAGGACGAACCCGGTATGGCCATCGTTGATGATTTCCTTTGGGCCACCTTGGTTGGTGGCGATGACGGGCAAGCCTGAAGCTTGCGATTCCATGACGACTTGCCCGAGGGTGTCGGTGGTGGAAGGGAAGATGAAGAGATCACACGAAGCGTAGAGGGTGGCGAGTTCGTGGCCTTTGCGGAACCCGAGGAAGTGGGCGTGTTGGTTTTTGAGGTTCGATTCCATTTGTGTGCGGTATGGACCGTCGCCGATGATGATGAGGTCGATGGTTTTGCCAGCCTGCTCGATTCGGCTCACAATGCTGGGCCAGATAGCTTCGAGCATTGGCAGGTTTTTTTCGGTGCTCACGCGTCCGCAGAACACAGCTTTGATCGAATCGGTCGCGATGGCATGTTGATTCCAGATGTTGGGATCGCGAAGTGTTGGATCGAACTTGGTGTTGTCGAACCCGGGGGTGAGGCGGAGGAGTTTATTTTTGTGGATGCCGATGGATTCGAGGCGGCGGGCGTAGTCGTCAGAGCGTGCGAATACGAATCGGAATTGTTTATAGAAGGCGCCTATGAGCAGGCGAGTTGCTGAAGAGGCCAATGGATTGTTGAAAAGCTCGTCGATGTAGGCGGGGAAGTCGGTGTGGTAGACGCCGGTGATGGGGATGTGCATGAGTTTGGCAGCCAGCATGCCGACCATGCCGACGGGACCTGGGGTGGAGATGTGGATGAGATCGGGTCGGAAGGCATCGGCAGCACGAAGCATGGCGATGAGTGGGGGGAGGGCGAAGTCGAGTGTTTCATAGCCGGGCATTTTCATTGCGAAGATGGGCTCAAAGTTGACGAGGTTGTCGCCATCGGGCATGTGCATGCGTGTGGAAGTGAAGACCTTGAGATTGCGGTTGGTGTCGTGTGCGGCTTGGGCGGTATTTTGGATGAATCGGCATACGCCGTTGATGTCGGCGAGGGTGTCGGTGAACTTGAGTACGCAGGTGGAGTGGTGGTTGAGAGGCATGTGGTGGGAGTGTAGGCCTGGGGAAGAAGCCTTCTTCCGTCTGTTTTCGCCGTCAGGGCTTCGGGAAAGCGAGGCAGGTATAAAAAGAAAAAAGCCCCGCGCCGGGGGTGTTGGCGCGGGGCCTGTGCAGGGGATACTTCGCGGAGATTGGCGATGCTCGGAGTGCACCAACCGCCGACACCAGAGAAGTATCCACACCCGCTGGGACTACCTTGATTGTCCAATTGAACTTGTCGGAAAGCCTGTGTTTTGGGGGTAAATTTCCTGTTCGTGTTCCGATTATTCCGAGGGCAGTGCTGGCCGGTTTAGGCTGTGATATCGCTGAGCAAACCCAGTAGCATCCCGTCGCTCTGTCGTTGGGCGAGGATGGTGTAGACCGATGCTTGGGTCAGGATTTGTGAGCGGATCATGTTTGAGCTCTCTCGGGCGTAATCGGCATCGCGGGTTTGGGAGTAGGCGCGGGCGAGATTGATTTGCTCTTCTTCGAGGACTCGTCGCTCAGATTCGGCAGCCCTGGCTTCGATGCCGACTTGGGCTTGAGCGGTGACGAGGGCTTGACGGGCACCTTCGACGAGCCGTTGGGCCGCTTCTGGATCGGTTTCGAGTACGCGCGCGAGTTCGGCGAGCGAAACGGTTTCGGTGATTGGATCGCCTGTGGTTTCGTCGGTGCCGATGACCATTTCGGTGGTGACTTCGTTTGTGATGTCGATGCCGGTGGCCGAGGCGATGCGGTCGATGCCGGTGAGGATACCTGTGACTTGTGTCTGGATGGCGTCCATTTCTGATCCGGTCAAGCCGCCGGCGTTGGCACTTTGAATCACGAGGCCGTCGAGATCGGAGATGTTTTCGAGTGTGACGCCCAGATTGGCATCTTGGGTGTTGAGGACGGAGATGTTGCGTTCTGTTGCGGAGATTTGGGTTTGGATGACATTGAGGCGTGCAGCAAAGTTCTCGGACGCGATGAGTCCTGCGGGGTTCTCACTGGCGCGGTTGATGGCGCTGCCGGTGGCGAGGCGCTCGAGGGTGCTCATTGCGGATAGGTTGTTGGCGTTGAGGTTATGGGTCAGGAGGAGCGATGTGGCGGGGGTGATGCTGGACATGAATGTGAGTGTCCAATTGCACCGCCGGTCATGCAAGGTGGGAGGCGAAATGGGGAGAGATGTTGTGGGGGTGTGTCGGTGAGTGAAGGTGGCGAAGATGAGGTGGGCCGATAACAAGGTGGGGCGAGGGGAGAAAAGAGAAGATTGGCTCCAACGCACACAGGGGGGGCGCGGAAGAAAAGAGATCAAGGGGGCGGGGGGGGGGTTAGGTGATGGCGCTGGCCATGTCGGTGGCGCTTTTGAGCAGGCCGAGGACTTGTTGGGCGCTTTGTCGGTTGATGTCGATGGCCATGATGGAGGCTTGTTCGAGGATTTGGGCGCGGACGAATTTGGCCGCCTCGGTGGCGAAGTCGGTGTCTTCGATTGAGGAGAGTGAGCCGGTGAGGTTGATGAGTTCTTCGGAAAGGAGGGATCGTTGGGTGTTGATCTCGTTGAGCCGGTTGCCGATGGCGCCTCGGGTGCGGGCGACTTTATCGACGCTTTCTTGGGCGAGGATTTGGGCGGCTTCTGGGTCTTCAAAGGCGAGGGTTGCCAAGGTACCGAGTCCCTCGGCGATCGAGCCGGAGGTGTATTCACTCAGGACGGATCGCCCTTTGAATGTGGTGGTCTGGGCGATGGTGTCGATGGAATCGAGGACGGCGTTGATTTCGAGTGCGAGGGCATCTTGTTCTTCGTCGGTGTTGCCTGCTTTGTTGGCTGCGCGGATGACAAGTTCGTTGAGTTCGATGACTTTTTCGTTGATGACCGAGAGTCCGCCTTCTTTGGCGCCCAGGTAGGACTGGGTTTGATTGAAGGTTTTGAGTTGGGATTCGATGGAGTAAATGCGCACTTTGTGTTGTTCGGCAGTGATCATGCCTGAGGGGTCATCCGATGCGCGGTTGATTTGTTTGCCTGTGGCCAATCGTTCGAGGGACTCGGTGACTTGCTCTTGGTTCTGGGCCAAGGCACGGATGCCGAAGTTGAAGTTCGCGAAGCTGCCGATGTTCATGGGTGTATGATCGGACGAAGAGGGGGATGGATGATGCGTAAGATGTTGTTTGATCAAAATTTGCAAATCTTTGCCGGTTTGGCGATAGAATCGATGATGAGCCCGGATCAGCACGCGTTCGACCAAGATTGGGATTTGTCGGAAGGTTTAGACCCGGAAGGTCCCTCGGCCCAGGATCTTGATCGGTTTGGTGACGAGATGGACTCCTGCCCTAACTGTGGGGCGATGATCTATGACCAGGCCGAGATGTGCCCTCAATGTGGGTGGTATTTTGGTGAAGTGCCCCAATCGGTGTCGTTGTGGATGGTGCTTGGGGTGTTTGGGTTGATTTTGGTGCTGTTGGGATTCATGTTGTGAGGCGGGCTGTGCTTTGTTAGGGGGCGAGGTTGCCTGTTCTTTGGGATGTGTGGGTTGGTGGCATCCGTTGGGAAGAATGGTTCGTATATCGTTGTGGGGACGACGCCGGGCGTGTGTGTGGGTATGCTTGGTCGGCGGCTGTTTTGCGCACTTGGGTTGAACACTTTGAGAATCGGGCGGAGCTATTTTTCATGTCGATTGAGCACACAGGAACCAGAGCCATTGTACCGGGGCGTCGGTCGGCGTTTTCACTCGTCGAGTTGTTGGTGGTCATTGCGATCATCGCCTTGTTGATGGCGATTTTGCTCCCTGCATTGAGCGGGGCTCGACAGGCAGGGCTCAAGTCGGGTACTCAGAGCATGATCAATGCGTTGACCAATGCGGCGAGTTCGTTTTCGAACGATCATGGTTCGCGGATGCCGGGGTATTTCTCGTCTTATGAGATGGGGGGGCAGCAGAATATCGAATCAGGTATGTCGGCGATGGAGAATGTCATGCTCGAGCTTGGCGGGCCTGACGCGATTCTTGGACGCATGGACGACGACGGCGTGCCTGCGCCCAATCCGGCCCAGGGGATCATTGCCATTGCGCCCTTTGTGGGTGATGCTGTTCGCAAACCTGTGATTGTCAATATCAATCTGATTGGTTCAAAGGGAGCGTACTTTGCACCGGACAAGAATTTTATCCGCACGATGGATCACGAAGCTCGTCAGCAGGCGCCTCAGAACCCGGGTAATGATGGGCAGGAGTTGATGCTTGATGTGGTTGATGCTTTTGGTAACCCGCTTTTGGCCTGGGTCAAGGATGAGAGTTCGCGTGGGTCGATCGACCCCGATGTGGACGATCCTGATGATGTATATCGCCAGTTTGCCACGCTGACTTCTGACGGGACCGATGCCGACGATGGGCCTGCGTGGTTTTACTTGGCTTCAAACGAGACTTTCTTTGGTGACGAAGCGGAAAATGTGGGCGACTCGGGCGCCAATCAGCGGGCACTGAGCGCACTGAGCCCCCAAGATCCGCAAGGTGCTGCGATTGATGGGATCGACCGGATCCGCACACTGACGGCGATGTTGGCCAGTCCGTCGTACTACCTGCTCGAAGCAGGGCAAACACTCGAGGCTGTTGCTTTTGATGAGATTTATCCTGCCCGCGCGCGTGGACGATTGATTGTCCAGTCCGCTGGCGTTGATGGGTACTACTTCTCGACCAACGAAAAGGGATGGAACCAGAACGCCCACACCGAAGGTGGCGAGTTCCACCTGGATTTTGGAAATAACTACAAAATTGGTGAAAGCACTGATCGGCTCACCGATGACGATGGAAAGTTCATCACCGGCGATCTTGCCAGTGAGTTCGACGATATCTTGGGGACGGTGAATTGAGCAAGCCAATTACTTTCGTGGCTCACCTGCGATGATTTTCTCAAAGAACCCTGCACCATGCGGGGTTCTTTTTGCGTGTCTGGAACGATATTGGATCGTTAGGGTGTGCATCGGGTGGGCAATACGGGTACAACAGATTGATGAGCGTTTCATTTGTCCAGCAAGCGCGTCAACGGGCCTTCTTTGCGTTGGGAGCGATGATTGTCGGGATACTCGTTGTTCGTCAGTTCCCGGCGATTTCTTCGTTGGTGTGGCTGAGTATGGCGTGTGGAATTTTGGGCGTTTCGATCGTGTTTCGTGGGCGATGGAAATCGGCGATGCTTGTGCTCGGGATGATGGCGATGGGCGGAGGACTTGTACAGTTGAGGATACACGAGCGGCCGACGGATCGGCTTGATCGATTGGTGGGCGCGGGTGCTGTTGATTCGAGCGTGCCCATTGAGATTCAGGGGGTCCTCATCGACCCGGTTCAGACGCAGATGATGTCCGTGTCAGCAGGTGATCCGCCGATGTGGACAAGTCGGCAGGTCCGGACGCGCATCGCGGTTGATCGGGTGTACATGACCGATGTGCGTGGGCGTGGGTCATGGGTTGAAACTTCGGGAATTGCCAAGTTGATTTTGCCTGACGAGGGTTTTGCAGATGGTGGAGGGTTTGGTGCGGGTGATCGGGTTGAGGTTTTGGGGATGTTTTCAGCTGCAGGCAGTGCTCGCAACTTCGGTGATTTGGATTGGGGGGCACTCAATGCGCAGTCGGGACGGGTGGGGACGGTGGCGGTGACGGATTGGTCGATGATGAGGCGCATCGAGCATGTGGGATTGGTCGGGGGGGCGAAAGGGGTGCTGCTTGGTTGGCGCGGGGCGCTTCGGGTTCGGGCGTTGGGGGCTCTTGGGCTTGAAATTGATGATATTTCGGATGGAGCCCTTGCCCATCGTTCGGTGCTCGGGGCGCTGCTGCTCGGTGAGCGTGATCCGAGTTTTGATGAGGTGTATGAGTCGTTTCAGCGCGTGGGCGTGGCGCATGTGTTGGCGATTTCTGGTTTTCATCTGTCGCTGGTAATTTTGTTGGGGGTGCTTGCGATTCGTCTTATCGGCGAACATCCGCGGGTTGAATCGGTGATCATCGTCACGATTCTGGTGCTTGGTGTGTTGGTGATTCCGATGCGTCCTCCGATTGTGCGCGCGGGGGTGATTGTGAGTGTGCTGATGATTTCGGGCTGGTTTGGTCGACGGTATGATCGGTTGACGGTGCTGGCGTGGGTGGGGGTTGGGCTTTTGATTTGGAGGCCTATGGATGTGTTCTCGCTTGGGTATCAGTTGAGCATGGGGATTACGGGGTTATTGGTAATGCGCTCGTATCGTCAGGACATGGGGGTATTCAACGGATCAACTTTTGTAGCTGCCAAGATGAACGCGGATCGTGGCGTGTTGGGTAAGTTGCAAGTGGGTGTGTTTGAAACAGTCAAGGGGAACTTTGCATGTTGGGCAGCAGCGATGCCTGCAATTGCGTATCACGCAGGGATTGTGAGTGTGCTGGCGCCGGTTGTGTCGCTGGTGTTGATTCCGCTGGTTGTGGGGCTGATGGTGATCGGCTATGGACAGATCGCGATTGGTGTGCTCAGTCCTGAGTTAGCCAACGAAACGATCGGCGTGTCGGATTGGTTGAGTCGGGTGGTCAGTGGGTTGATTCAGTGGGTTGATGGTCTGGGGTGGTCATCGGTGCCGGTGGGTTCGTTTGGATGGGTTTGGACTCTCGTTGCGACGGCATGGGTTGGGGCGATGGTGACGGGCAAGTGGAAGATGGGCAGGGCTCGTGGATTTATGGTGGGGATTGGGTTGCTTGTGTGGGCGGTTGGTTCGCCGATGGTGATGCGAGATCAGGCTTTGCTTCGGATTGACATGCTCGATGTTGGGGATGGGACTGGAGTGTTGATTCAATCGGGTGGCGAAGGGCTGATTTGGGATTGTGGTTCGCTTGATCGTCGAGTTGGGATGGAGATGCGCCGGGCAGCTCGGGCTGTTGGGGTTCATCGGGTTGATGATGTGATTGTGACGCATGACAATATTGATCATTTTAATGGGTTGCTTGATTTTGTGCAGGAGCTGAGGGTCGATCGGGTCTGGATGACTCGACGGATGATTGATGATCCATCACCGAGCTGGCGGGCGATCGAAGCCCAGTTGGTATCGATGGGCGTGGAGATTTTCGAATTGAAGGCAGGTGGTCGGATCGCGCTGGGGGATGTTGAACTTGAGTGTCTTTGGCCTGATCCGGGGTTGATTGATTTGATGAGCCAGAATAATACTTCAGCGGTGGCACGGATTAAGGTGCGGGTTGATGAAGGATCAATGCGCACCGTGTTGCTTACTGGGGATATCGAGGGGGCGGCGATGGAGGAGATTTTGTTGGTTCACCCTGATCTCGATGCCGATGTGCTCGAGTTGCCTCATCATGGGAGCATCAAGCCTGGGGCTTTGGGGTTTGTGGACCGGCTCGATCCGTTGGTTGTGCTTCAATCTACTGGGGTGAGTCGGCTCAATGATCCGCGATGGGATGCATTGCGATTGGGGCGTGTTTGGTATGCCACAGCAGAACAGGGGGGTGTTTGGGTACGGATCATGGGCGATGGGCGGATCGAACATGGGTGGGCCCGGGGGAGGCAGTGACCCTGCTTTGGTTTATTTTCCTTGTTTTTGAATGATGTGCTGATGACAAAAAGATGAAAAACGCTCCCGGTGCTTCCGGGAGCGTTTTTCATTTGGTCTTGTGCAACAGGTCGAACGGCATGTTCTTTGTTGCAAGGTTGAAAGTCTCAACCGGATACCTGACCCACCGTGCAAAGTAGAGCACAGAATTGAGGCGGTGCCATCGTATTTTCATTTTTTTCGGACATGGCGTCGGGTTGTGGGGCTAACGATTGTTTTTACAGCAACTTGCGTATTTTTTGGCCAGTGTAACGATTTGGTCAGGCTTCATGCCTGCTTGGAGTTTGGGTGAGCCTCGGCTGGTGTCCCATTGGGCGATGGCTTGCATGGTTTCTTCGAGTGAGCGATTCGTCAGTCCGGCAGCAAGAGCTTTGGCAGATGAGATTTTGCTCATGTATTGCTTGGCTTGTGGAAGCCAGGTCGGGATGTCTGTCCAAGGTTGCACGCCTTGGGCTTCGAGCCAAGATTGGTTGGCTTCGATCAGTGTGGTCTTTGAATCGAGGGCTTTGTGGGTTCGATGGATGAAGCCGTGAAGGGTGAGGTTGGATTCTGGGCCGGTGGCGTTGAAGATGCCGGTGATGTTGTTCTGGGCGCAGTGGAGGAAGAATGCGGCGAGATCGCGCGAGTCGATAAAGCTGACAAACCCGGCGGGTGGTTTGGGGATTACGAGTTCGTTTTGCGTCGTGAGCACCCGTGTCCACCAGGTGATGCGATCGGTGGGATCGTTCGGTCCGGCGATGACGCATGGGCGGGGGATGCAGTGGGAATCGGGGAAGGCGTCGATGACGACTTGTTCGCAGAGGACTTTTAAGCCGCCATAGGTTTTGCCTGTCACTTCTTCGACAGTCGGGTCGGCGAGGGTGACTTTGGGAGCGTTTTCGTCGAGGATCGCATCGGGCTTCGCCTTGTCATAGACGGAGATGGTGGAGATATAAATGTAGAGGGCGGTGTGGTCTTTGAGCAGATCGCAGGCGGCTTTGGTGACGCGGGGGGTGTAGCCGCACATGTCGATGACGGCATCGAAGTGTTCACCCACGTCGATGAGGGTTTTGATTTTTTCGAGCCCATTGCCTGCGTTTGGGTCTCGATCGCCGACGAGTCGACGGACCGCGGGCGGCAGGCCGGGATCGGCTGCTGAGCGGTGGAGGAGGGTGACTTGGTGATTGGCTTTGACAGCGAGTTCGGTGAAGGCGCGTCCTGAGAACTGGGTGCCGCCGAGGATGAGGATGTTCATGGGAGAGGATACCGGGAAAACAGGGTTTGGATGCAATTCTCGGTGCGTGTTGACTAGAATCGGTGGAATCTCGCCTCGAGTTGGGGTGGTGATCTATTGGAGCTTTTCGATGCCCAAGAAGACCTGGGAAAATACACTGACGCAGCACCATCTCCTCAAGCGGATCCCCACGGCTCCGTTTGGGCATATCCGCGATCGGCACATCGTCAAGTATGACGAGTATGTCAAGACCGGAGGCTACGAAGGGTTGCGCAAGGCGATGGCGATGAAGCCGGGCGAGGTGACGAGTCAGGTGAAGGACTCGGTGTTGCGTGGGCGCGGCGGGGCGGGGTTCCCGACGGGGTTGAAGTGGACTTTTTTGCCTGATCCTGATGGCGGGCAACGGTATTTGGCGGTCAATGCGGATGAGTCTGAGCCGGGGACTTTTAAGGATCGGTTGTTGATGGACTTTGATCCACACGGGTTGCTCGAAGGCATCGCGATTTGCATGTATGCGTGCCGATTGAACAAGGCGTACATCTTTATCCGAGGCGAGTATCACCACCAAGCCCATGTGCTTGAAGAGGCGATCAAGGAAGCGTACGAAAACGGAATTTTTGGGGAGAAGGGATTGCTCAATCAACCGAATCCATCGGGTGATCCATTCGTCGGCGAGTGCTATGTCCATCGCGGAGCAGGCGCCTATATCTGTGGCGAAGAGACGGCGCTGCTCGAAGGCATCGAGGGCAAACGAGGATGGCCGAGGATCAAGCCGCCGTTTCCGGCATTGAAGGGGTTGTTCGATCGCCCGACGATTATCAATAATGTCGAGACGCTGGCGCATCTGCCGTTCATCATGAGCGATGGGTCGGAAGCGTTTGCGAATCAGGGTGTGGAGTCGAGTATTGGCGGGCCGCCGAGCTTCGGGACGAAGTTGATGGGGGTTTCGGGTCATGTCGAGAAGCCGGGATGTTATGAGCTTGAGCTTGGGATTCCGCTTCGTACATTGATCGAAGACTACTGCGGCGGCATCCGGGGCGGCAAGAAGTTCAAGGGGGCGATCCCTGGCGGCGTGTCGATGGGGATTCTTGGTCCCGATCAGTACGAGGCCGAGATGGATTTCGATATTGGTCGCAAGTACGATGTGCTTGGGCTGGGAACATCAGGGCCAACGGTGTTCGATGAGGATACGGATATGGTCGCGGTGGCGCGGAATATTGCTCGGTTCTATAAGCATGAGAGTTGCGGTCAGTGCACGCCTTGCCGGGAGGGTTCGGGATGGTTGTATCAGATCATGACGCGGATCGAGGCAGGCGATGCGAAGACGAGGGACTTGGATTTGGCGATGGAAATAGCCAAGTCCATGGGTTCGATGCCTGGGACGACGATCTGTGGGTTGGCCGATGGGAACAACTGGGCAGCACGGACGATCATGGAGAAATACCATGAGGAGTTTGAGGCGCGGGTGGCGAGAACCTTTGTGCCGGTGACGATTGATATGGCAGCCCTGAGCGGGGCATGATTGAGGCTCAAAAAGAGTGTAAATATCAGCGCATGAATATGAATGTATTGAACGAGCCGCGACCGTGGGGGAGCGGCTCGTTGGGCATAACCTGCGTTCGCTGATCAGAGGAAAAACAAGCCCGCACCTTTCGGCAACGGGCTCGGATGGAATTGGGATTTGTGCGATGAAGGATGGGGTTAGTCGTCTTTGGAGGCAGGTTGGTCACCCTTGTTTTTTTTGCTCCGCTTGGCATTTTGGGGGGTTGTGTTCTTGATGCGGTCACGGTTCATTTTTCGGCGATGGGTGTTTGGGCGATCGGTGTGTGTGTTGTTTTGTTTCTCTTTCGCTCCTCCCTGATTTTTGTTTTGGTTCTCACTTTGACTTCTTTTTCGTTTGCTTGGCTGGGTTTGGCTTGGGCGGTTGGCTTCTTTGGCGTGTGTAGATTTGATGTGTGATTTGAGGATGTCGAGCTGGCCTGGGGTGAGCACTTTGCGGAGTTTGGCGAGTGCCTCTTTGTTGGCAGGCGCGTTGTCGATAAAGCGACGGAGTTTTTCGCGGGCTTGGTTTGCCTGGTTGCCTTGCTGGCTGCTTCGTTTGTTTGCCGGCTCGATTGCGCTTTGGTTTTTTTGTTGACTGGTTTTATTTTGTTTGATGCGTTGGCGCATCGCTGCAATTTTTTCTTTGTGTTTCTCGAGGAATGCCTGCATTGCTTGGCGATGTTCTTGGCCGATGGTTCTGATTTGGGCTTGCTGATCGTCGGTGATGTTGAGTGCCTTGGCGGCGCGTTTGCTGCTGAGTTGGCGGATGGCGAGTTGGTAATCGCGGAAGGTGATGGGATGACCGGCTCGGTTTTTGCCTTTGTGATCAGTTTTGTCCGGGCGATCGGGCTGGGCAGGTCGATCTGTCATGGAATCGCTTGGGCGATTCTGCTGTGTGGGCGTGGTCTGGATGACCTTTGGTCCTCGGAGGATATCTTTATCTCGTTTCTCTTTTTTCTCCGGGCTCGCAGCAGTGAGTCCCGAAGCCGAGATGATGAGCAGGGTCAGTGAAGCGGTAAGTGTGCGTTGCATTTTCATGGCAATTCTCCGTTGCATGTGTATGGAGTGAAGTGATTGTGTGAAGCGCATAACGAGTTTGATTCTGGCATATTGCATCGTGGGTAGCCCAGAATATGTCTATCGAACCGTTGGCATGGTGTCTATGATCCCATATTCGCGGGAAATGAGCAACTCTACCAGGCTCTTTATGCGCTTTGGACCTCATAATCGGCCTAAATCTTCCAGATGGCCCCATCGGGGGCAGCAACGAAAAGGATTTTTTGACATGGCGTTGACCAAAGAACACATCAGAGAAGCCCTCTCGGCAATCGCCCATCCCGCTGGGGGCGACCTTGTTGCCCGCGGATGCGTGCTCAATATCGCGGTGTGCGATGAGCATGCTTCGGTGCGGATCTGCATGACACAGGGAAATCCAAGCGAGCCTCAGCCATCGCGCGATCAGCTTGCCAAGATGGGGGCATTGGTGGATTCGATGGTGCGGGCTGCTGCCAAGGAGCAGGGGATTGATGCGCTCGGTTTGATCGTGGACTTTGTCGATCATCAGGGCGAGGTCATCATGAAACTCAAAGGCGACGCCAAAGGGGTCGCTCGGCAACAGAATAAAGATGATCCCAAGACGCCGACGCCTCAGAATAATGCCGCGACGGGGGTGCCTGGGGTCAAGCACATTATTGCGGTGGGCGCGGGTAAGGGTGGGGTCGGCAAGACCACGGTGGCGGTGAATCTGGCGATTGGACTCGGGCGCAAGGGGCATGCGGTGGGTTTGCTCGATGGCGATATTTATGGGCCTTCGCTGCCGACGATGTTGGGGTTGCATTCAGTGGAGCAGGTGGTGCTTGAGGGGGCGCTTCAGCCGTTCATGGCCCATGGGGTGAAGTCGATCACGATGGGGAAACTTGTTGATGCGGAGAAGCCTTTGATTTGGCGTGGGCCGATGGCGCATGGGGCGTTTCATCAGTTGATCGAGCGGACGCAGTGGGGGGAGTTGGATTATTTGATTATTGATCTGCCGCCGGGGACGGGGGATGTGCCTTTGACCTTGGCCCAGAGCGTGCAGTTGACGGGTGCGGTGGTGGTGTGCACGCCTCAGCGGGTGGCGCAGGATGATGCGGTGCGGGCGAGTGCGATGTTTGAGTCGTTGGGCGTCGAGGTTTTGGGAGTGGTCGAGAATATGAGTTATTTCATCGGTGATGATGGCAAGGAATATGATATATTTGGTCGAGGCGGTGCTCAGCAGATGGCCCAGCGATTGAATCATCCGTTCTTGGGTGCGATCCCGATCAATATGGCATTGCGTGAGAACTGCGATGGCGGCAAGCCGACGCATAACTTTGACTCCAAGACGGCCGGGGGCGAAATGCTGCCGAAGGCTCTTGAAACGCTGGTGGATCAGCTTGAAGCACAGGTGATGCTGGCGTCGATGGGCAAGGGATCAAGCAAGCCGACGCTGACGGTGAGTTGAGGCGACGGGGTGAATGACACAATATTGGGTTATTCGTCACAAAACACTGTTTTATGAACAGTGCATAATTTTCTCGATTCGGGCTTGCCCCCCTCCCCCCCCCTCGTGGTATATTCTGTACCAGATGGAACAAGAAAGATCAATCAAGATCGGTTGGGTGCAGT
>JALSHH010000045.1 GCA_026982335.1 Phycisphaerales bacterium | reverse complement strand
TGCTCTTGTGGGTAAAATAATAGGGGGGGCTTGCAGAGGTTAGAGGAAGGATGTTTTGTACGATGTCATCCCCGCGGAAACAATTGGCATGAAATCTGTTGAGGTTCGCCGATAGGTGATTCATGTGTGGAATTGTTTCTCTTTTTAATCTTGATGCCCGTTCAATTGGCATTTCTCGTGTTTTGATCGAGCGCATGCGCGATCGGCTGACCCATCGGGGACCTGATGACAGCGGGGTTTGGGAAGGGAGGCTCGGGTCGATTGGGCATCGTCGATTGTCGGTGATTGATCCGACTCCGGGGGGACATCAGCCGATGTGCTCGGTTGATGGACGATATGTACTGGCGTATAACGGAGAACTTTATAACGATCACGATCTGCGTTTGGAACTTGCATCGCTCGGGTGTGTGTTTCGATCGAACTGTGATACCGAGACGCTCTTGCACGCGATCATCACTTGGGGCGAATCGGCGATTGACAAGCTTCGAGGGATGTTCAGCTTTGTTTTTCTTGATACGCAAACCCGCACCGTGATGATGGCGCGTGATCCGATGGGAATCAAGCCGCTCTATTATGCGATGGTTGAGGGCAATGGGGGGAGGCAGTTGATTGTTGCTTCTGAAATCCCGGCAATTCTTGAACATCCAGAAGTTGATCGCAAGCCCGATCCGGTGACGGTTTCGGCGTATCTCTCTTCGATCCGCACGACGCTTGGACAGCGAACGATGTTTGAGGGGATTTCGACCTTGATGCCTGGGCAGTGGATCAGATTGGTGTTGGATTCGCCGATGGAGACAACGACGGCAAATTGGTGGGACAATGCCGGGCGTGTGCCGACGCAGGGGGTTCGGCAAACGATCGAGGACTCGATCCATCGGCATCTTCGGACGGATGTGCCGATGTGCACGCTTCTTTCGGGTGGGTTGGATTCGGCGATCACGACGCTTTTAGCCAAGCGATCATTGGGCGAGCTCAATACCTATTGCGCTGGGGCAAGAGCCAAAGGGTTTTCTGATGATTTTTCCTTTGCGCAATTGTTGGCCAAGGATCTTGGTACGAATCATACGGAGGTGGAGATCACCGAGGCAAGATTCGTGGATCGCTGGTGGTGGATGGTTGCTCGGCTTGGTGTGCCGATGTCGACGCCCAACGAGGTGGCGATTTATGAGGTGGCTGCGGCTCTGCGCAAAGAGGGGCATATCGTGGCCATTTCAGGAGAAGGGGCGGATGAACTTTTTGCCGGGTATGGGCCGATTATGCAGCAAGCGTCAGGGTATCTGGCGGGTTTGCATGGGACGGAAGATACCGATGGGGGATTGTTCAATCTTGCAGCCAATGCATGGGTCTCGGATGAGCTCAAACCTGGGGTGTTGCGTGAGCCTTGGTATCATGGTGCCAATGAGGATGCCGAGCTCAAGGCGCACTATCAGCAGGTGTTTGATGAGGTGCGGTCGCAAGGGCCCAATGAGTCTCCTTTGCAGGCGCATGTACGTTTTCAGCGTCGGATGAATCTGCCCAACTTGCTTCAGAGGCTTGATACTTCGACGATGCTTGCCGGTGTCGAGGGGCGGACGCCTTATGCGGATCATGAGGTGGCGATCTGTGCCGAGCAGCTGCCGATGGATCAGAAATACATTGCGGGTGAACATGAGCAGACGAAGATTGCGCTACGCCGGGCTTTTCGAGATGAGTTGCCCGCTGAGATTGTCAACCGACCCAAGGCGAGTTTCCCGCTTCCGTTCCAACACTGGATGGGGTCGATGACGAATCGACTCTTTGATTCACCGATTGCGCGGGAGTTTTTTACGGAGCAGGCTATTGGTTTAGTATGTGCCCAACCAACGAATTACTGGCACATGGCCTGGCCGATGATGAACCTGATGCTTTGGGGTGAGTCGCAGTTTGGCGATGGCGAACATTGTGAGGATGAATCGATATGCTCTGGAAAATATTCTTCTTCTACTACCTCGGGTTGAGTTTGCTTTGTGCGGGGATGCACCTTTGGGATAAATACCAGGCGGTGCGTGGTCGTTGGCGGGTCAAGGAGAAGACGCTGCACTCGTTTGAGTGGTTGGGGGGGGTGGCCCGGCGCGATTCTGGTGACGCGGGTGATCAATCACAAGGTTTCCAAGCCGGGGTATATGTGGATGCTTTATGGCATTGCGGGGGTGCATGTGTTGGGATGGTTTGTGTTGATGTGGATTGCGACGCGGTAAGTTTTTTGCGGCGCGAATAAAAGGGTGATGATGCCCGGTTGTCCTCAGGCATGACGATTTCTTGGTTGACTCTTGAAGGTGGAGGTGCTCGTGGGTGACTTGACGATGATGGCCGGGATCGGGTTTGCAGCGGTGGTCGGTGGGGCGGTGGCGTTGCATGTGATGGCAAAGATGGGGGGCTTTGGGATGTGGGCGATGGAAGTGTGTCGCAAGGCACCCGGGCTTGATGTGGTGGTGGCATGGTTCACGGTTGGGCCTGCGATTGCAGGCTTGATCGCCTTTGGCTGGCAAGGATTGCTTGGCGGCATTGTGGGGCAGGCGGTTGGACTGACCGTGTGGGGGTGGGGGCATGAGTTGGCCCATCGAAGGGTGGCCAATGGGCCTCGAATCGTCAAGGTTCTGAATCGACTTGTCGGGCGATGGCGCAATCACGGGGCGTTGTGGGTTTCGGCGTTGGCGGTGCCTTTGTTTTGGGCCGTGCGATTGGGTGAATTGTTGATTTACCCACTTTTGATTTGGTTGTTACGCTTTCCAAAGCACAAACAGGGGGAGTGGGTGAATGTGTCGCGCCAGAAATTCGATGGGTTGGTCGGGCATGATCTGATCTGGTGTTTGTATTGTGATTGGATGACGGGGGTATGGTCGTTGGGGTCGGAGATGCTTCGCAATGTGGAGTCGTTCTGGTGCCCGATCCGGTTTTCGGATACGAACAAATGTGCGAACTGCTCGGTAGACTTTCCGGATATTTGGCGGTGGGTCGCAGATGATGCCACGATGGAGGATGTGACGAAGTTGTTGGAGGAGAAATATGGGATCGGGAGGCCTCAGAATGAGAGGCCCGATCGCAATACCTGGTTTGGGCATCAGGATCGGGCAGCCTTGACGGTGGAAGGTAAGGGGGTTGAAAGGGGCAAGGAATAGGGGGGGGGCGCAACGGTGTATGATTCGATATGCTCCCATACCCACTGAGCACACCGAGCGACCCCTTTATCTCTGAGCAGATCAAGATGGTTGAGGCCTTCGAGTACCGTCAGATCATTGTTTTGCAGGTGATGGCCGAAGATGGTGTGGTTTGAAGGCATTTTGGCGTAACCTTGGCGTGTGAAGAGGGCACGGCAGGGTCGATGATTGGCAATTGAAGTCGTGTTCGGGTGATAGTACTGATACAGGGCTTTGGATGTGCACTGCACTTCCATATCGAGATGGCGGTGTGCGGCTTGTTCAAGCACATGCTCAGGTTTCGTTGATCGGAATCGTCTCACCACTTTCTTTGCGAAGTTGATTCCTCTGCGCAATGGAGTGGGTGATGCGAGCGGGGATGGGTCGAGCAAGAAGAGGGCTTGGATTGTTGGGGGGGCTTCTGTTTGTTCGATCGCATTGGCAACTCCTGAAGCAACGAGCGACCCCATTGAGTATCCGGCGAAGAATAATTCACGGTTTTGCAGCTGATTGGAGGAAAGGTGGGCGGTGATTTCTTGAGCGAGGTGTTTTGGGTGTAGGGCTGGGTTGTTCGCGTTCGTTGAGGTGAGGTAATTGATGGCAATGAGGGTGCAGGTTTGTTGGCCCAGTTCTCTGGCAAAGGCTCGGTAAACCCAGGCGTGCCCGCCGAGTCCTGGGAAGAGGAAGAGCACCGGGCCAGTGTCTGTGTTTTGGAGGCAGACGAAGCGGTTGTGCTTGACGATCTGATCGCTTTGCAGGAGAAACTGGGCTTGCATGGCGATGGTGGGGTGGTCAGTGATGAAGTTGATGCCGACTTCGATACCGAACTGTTGCCCCAATGTGAGGCAGAGGTTGATCGCGTTGAGTGAATCGCCGCCATATTCGTCGAATCCGATATTCCTGTCCGGTCGTCGTTTCGTTCGCATCACCTCTTGCCAAGCGTCCGCGATCCAGTTTTCGGTTGGGCCGATGGGGGGATCATCTTGGGGGGCAGTGTGTGTGCACGATTGGAGATGCACACTTTGTAGGGCTTGGGTGACTGCTTGCACATCGGTTTTTCCGGTGATGGTTTTGGGCAGTTGGTCAACGACCTGGATCAATCGAGGGACTGCTGATTGGGGAAGCAGCAGGCCCAACTCGCGGCGAAGCATACGAACATCACCCTCGCCAGAAGTGCTTACCATCGCAGCGATCTGGTGCGATTGATCGGTTCGCTCAAGGAGAACGACTGATGCGTCGATCGTGCCTTTGATTGAGAGGATTGCGGATTCGACTTCACTGAGTTCGAGCCTTCGACCATGAATATTGACTTGGCGATCGGCGCGTCCGATGATGACGATTTTGTGATCGTCGAGGAGTTGGGCGCGGTCGCCGGTGATGAAATAGCGTCCGTCTTCATCGCAGCCGAACCCATTTTTAGAGGATTGATATGCCGTGGTGTAGCCCTCGGCGAGTCCGGGTGTTCGAACACGGATATCGCCTTCGCTTCCGGGGAGTATCGGATTCTCGTTTTCGTCGATGATTTCGATGTGGACATCACTGGCAGGTTTATTTAGTGGGAGCGGACCAATACCGATTGCATCCTGTGGGGAATAGTATCCGGCGCACATATGCCCGCATTCGGTGGAGCCATAACTCTGCCAGAGTTGGACGGATTCATCGAAGAGGCTATAAAACAAGGCGATATCACTTCGGAGCAAGGGTTCGCCGCTGGCTGCGACACATTTCATGCTTGTTGCTTTTTCATGCTCGGCACCATAGCGCAGGCAGACGCGCATAAGCGACGGTGCCAGGGAGGCTTTGGTAATTTGGTATTTGATGATGGCTTTCCAGACTGCGCTGATGTCGAGGTTTTCGAGACTCAATGCGACCGATGCGTGCCCGTTGAGGAGTACGCTCAGGGCGTCGTTGATGGTGCCGACATGCCCAGGTGAGCCCATGTAGAGCAGGGTGTCGGTTGGTTCGTAGCTGAGCCGGGCGGAGATGTTGTATTGGGAGTGGAGCATGCTCGCAAAGGAGCGGATGACGCCTTTGGGTTGGCCTGTTGATCCTGAGGTGAAGATAAAGGCTCGGCCCTCTTGGTAGGCATCATCAGTGTTGAACTCAGTATCGACTTGTTCGGATTCATCGGTGTCGATGTTGATGATGATTCCGGTATTGCCAACGAGTGCAGCAGCGAGGTGGACGGTGGTATGATCGACGAGGACGATTTGGGCGTCGATGCTTTGGGCAGCGAGTTGGTTACGCTTGGGTGGTGATGCCGGGTCAAGCATGGAGAAGTCGGCGTTGGCGTTGATGACGCAGATCAGGCAGACATAAAGCGAGGCGTTGGTACCGACGAGGCAGGCGATGGGGCCGGGGTTGGCCTTGCGGGCAGCGTTGATGGCTTGGGTCAATCTCAGCGCTCGGCGATGGAGATCGCCATGGGTGAGCCATTGGTCAGGAGCAACCAAGACAGCCCGGCGATCGGCATGCTGATCCCGGATGGTATGAATCTGAGATCGCAGCGACATCGACGGATCGTGTGGCTTGGCCCACCAGAGCTCGGGAGCGTGCTGGGGATGGTGCTCATGGTTAATCATCGAATCACTCTATTTCCCTCGTGAGTTCTTTGAGATTTTCTAAGCCAAGTCGGGCTACGGACTTGAGGTGTTTTGTGAGCAAAGTATATACAGCGTCAATTATCGGCTAGAGGAAAGCCGATATTGACTTGTATTCTCCAAAAAAGGCCTCATATTCGGATATATATGGGGTGTGAGGTGATTGAAGACATGCAGGTACCAAAGGCACCACCAGCACCCAAAACCCTGGATCACCCCACCCGATTTTTACCCAATCAGAGGCCCGCACCGCAGCCTTCTGACGGGACAAGCCCGCGCTGTTGCCCTCGAGCATCCGTCTTTGTGGAGACAATGCCTTGGATTACAGTAATTCGAGGCGTTTTTATGTTGGTGAACAGTTGATGCTCAAGTGGGACAAAGCGAGGTTATCCAGTGCGGTAGGTGGTGAGGATTGCGTCGACATTTTTTTTGGCATCGCCAAAGAGCATCTTGGTGTTTGATTTCACAAACAGTGGGTTGCCGATCCCTGCGTATCCACTGGCCATGCTTCGCTTCATCACAATGACATCCCTGGCCTTCCAGACTTCAAGCACCGGCATCCCGGCAATTGGACTGGCGGGGTCATCAAGGGCGCTGGGGTTGACGATATCGTTGGCGCCGATGACGAGCACCAAGTCCGTTTCGGGGAAGTCTTCGTTGATCTCGTCCATCTCGAGCACGATGTCATAGGAGACATTGGCCTCGGCAAGAAGCACATTCATATGGCCGGGGAGTCGACCGGCAATCGGATGGATTGCAAAGCGAACTTTGGTGCCAGCCGTCTCGAGTTCCTTGACGATCTCGGAGAGCGTGTGCTGGGCCTGTGCCACCGCCATGCCATATCCAGGCACGATCACGATGCTTTTGGCATTGCGGATCAGATCAACAGTCCCGTCGATCTTGATTTCGGTGTGCTCGCCTTCAATGTCCACTGCAGTACCTTCGGCGGCACCAAAGCCACCAAGAATCACACTCAAGAACGAGCGATTCATCCCCTTGCACATGATATAGCTTAGAATCGCACCACTCGAACCCACCAAAGCGCCCGTGATGATGAGCAGATCGTTGGAAAGCATAAACCCGGCAGCAGCGGCAGCCCACCCGGAATAGCTATTGAGCATGGAGACGACCACAGGCATGTCGGCCCCGCCGATCGCCATCACCATATGAATTCCGAGGAGCCCAGTGATGGTAGTGGCGATCCCCAGCACCCAAAGGGCTTTGGTCAAGTCATGATCGCTTACAGCTTGGGTGAATAGCACACCGAGCACAACGGTGATCAGGATGACGATGATATTGAGCAGGTGTCTTGCGGGAAGGATCAAAGGCTTGCCGCCGATCATCCCGTGGAGCTTGGCAAAGGCGATAATCGAGCCGGTGAAGGTGATCGAACCGATGCAGACGCCGAGATAAATCTCGATGTTGTGGATCATCAGTTCACTGCCGGCGAGTTCAGAATGAGGATCGAGCAGCGTCGCAAATCCGACCAGGACCGCCGCTGCGCCTACGAAGCTGTGAAGCATCGCAACCAACTGAGGCATCTCGGTCATCTTCACCCGGCTTGCCAAGGTCGAGCCAATGATGGCTGCGGGAATCAGGGCGATCAGGAACATCATCCATCCTGATGCGTCGAGATAAAATGCGGTTGCGATCAGAGCGATGAGCATTCCGATGATCCCATAGAGGTTGCCGCGCCGAGAGGTTTCTGGGTGGCTCAGTCCGGAGAGACTTAGAATGAACAATGCTGCGGCGATGATGTAAGCAACTGTGGCAATGGTGTTGGGCATCGTGCACCTGTCTGTGGTTTGGATGAGAAAAACGGAAAGGCAGATAGAAATCGGTTATTTATGGAACATTGAGAGCATTCGGCGTGTTACAAGGAATCCGCCTGAGATGTTGATGGCGGCGAGGAACACGGCAGCAGTCCCCAAGAGCGTAATCGCAGCGGTGGGAGGGCCCGAAAGATGAAACATGCCTCCGATCAGAATGATCCCGCTGATTGCGTTGGTGACACTCATCAGTGGAGTATGTAAAGCCGGGGTAACATTCCACACGACCTGCCAGCCAACAAAGCACGCGAGTACAAATACGGTAAAGTGATCAAGAAAATCACTCGGAGCAACCTTGCCAAGGGCCAAAAGAGCAATTGCGGCAACGAGCATGATGATGGAGTTCAAGGCCTTGGATTTCTTGGGTGCTGCTGTGCCAACCGGAGTGTCGGCTACTTCCGGTCTGGGCTGATCGGGCGAAGTGGCGACGATTGGAGCAGGAATCTGAGGCGGGGGCCAAGTGATCTCGCCGTCATGACATACGAGCGAACCACGAACAATCTCATTGTCCATGTCGATTGTAAAGTGCTCGGCACCACCCATTTCATCGAGCATATTGACCAAGGTGGAGGCGTAGAGCCAACTCGTCTGGATCGCCATTCGGCTTGGGAGGTCAGTGTATCCGACGATGCGGACGCCTTTGTGAATCACGAGTTTATCGGTTTTGGTCAGGGCACAGTTGCCACCTTGTTGGGCAGCAAGATCAACAATCACGCCGCCTTCGCGCATGGATTCGACCATCCCTGCGGTAATAAGCAGCGGAGCGGGTTTGCCCGGGATCAATGCGGTGGTGATGATGATGTCTACTTCCATCGCCTGCTGGGCAAAGAGCTTCATCTCGGCATCGATAAACTCTTTCGACATGACCTTGGCGTATCCGCCCTCGCCTGACCCATCTTCTTTGAAGTCAAGTTCTAAGAATTCGGCCCCCATCGAGCGGACCTGATCGCCGACTTCAAGGCGGGTATCGAAGGCCCGGACAATCGCACCGAGGGATTTGGCTACCCCAATGGATGCCAGGCCCGCTACACCTGCACCGATCACTAAGACTTTGGCGGGTTTAATCGCGCCGGCTGCGGTGCTTTGCCCGGTCAGGAACCGTGGATAGACATTGACCGCTTCGATCACTGCTCGGTATCCGGCTGCATTGGCCATGGCGCTGAGTGCGTCGACCTTCTGGGCGCGGGTAATGCGAGGCACACAGTCCATCGCGAGCACCGAGGCCTTGCGGGCATTGAGTTTATCAAGGATGTCCTGGTTTTGAGCAGGCCAAATGAACCCGATCAGGCACCCACCCTCTTTGATTAAGTCCGCCTCATGCACGCCAAGATCGGGGTGGACTTGAGGTGAATGGACTTTGAGGATGATGTCTGATTCGCTCCAGAGTGCTTTGGTGTCATCGGTGAGCGTGGCACCGGCCTGGGCGTACATCTCGTCGTAGTGCTCGGCCGCCACGCCAGCACCGGTTTCGACGAATACTTCAAACCCCATTTCGATGAGTTTTTTGATCGTCTTGGGGGTGCCCGCGACCCGGCGTTCGCCAGAGTGAATTTCTTTTGGTATTCCAATCCGCATAGATTTCTTTCGGTGTTGGAGTTTGGGAGCTTGATGTGCATAATAGCAAGTGGAATCTCACTTGGGTGAGGGGCGCCTGAATCATCTACTCAAGAGTTTGGTCTGATGATCGATGATTTCAAAAATATTGGTTCGTGCAAGATCACACAAATCTGTCACCTGTACGCCTAAAATACCCATTCAGCCCGGCTCGGTCTGAGCTGCCCGCTGGTCACAACTCAACGGGAGAGTGAGACACAATGTCGACCGATCAATCTACCCAGACACCCGATACCCAGACACCCGAAACGACACTTGATTCCGTCGTCATCCGATTTTGTGGCGACTCTGGCGACGGGATGCAACTCACTGGCGGGCAGTTCGCCGATACCTCCGCACTCTTCGGGAACGACTTTGCAACCTTCCCAGACTTCCCCGCCGAGATCCGAGCCCCGAAGGGCACAACCTTTGGTGTTTCAGGGTTTCAGGTTCATTTTTCTTCGTCGCATATTTACACCCCCGGCGATCGTGTTAACGCCATGGTCGCGATGAACCCGGCGGGGTTCAAGGTCAACATTGGTGATGTTGAGCCCGGTGGGATCGTGATCGTCAACGAAGACGAGTTCACCAAAGGAAACCTTGCCAAATGTGGGTATATTGACGGATACAACCCGCTCGATGATGAAGAAATCATCAACAAGTATCACTTGGTCCGCGTGCCAATGTCTCGGCTGACCAAAGAATCGCTCGCCGATTCGGGCATGGGTGCCAAGGACATCAACCGGTGCCGAAACATGTTCGCACTCGGAATTGTCTACTGGCTCTACGAGCGTCCCATCGAACAGACCAAGGCCTATCTGACCGAGAAGTTTGCCCATAAAAAGGGGTTGCCCGAAGTTGCCAAGATCAACATTCGTGCGCTTGAAGCTGGATACTACTTCGGCGAAACCGCAGAAGTCTTCCCATCGCGCTATCGGGTGCCTCCTGCCAAGCAAGAAAAGGGGACCTATCGTCAGATCAGTGGCAATGAGGCAACTGTTTTGGGATTGGTGACCGCTGCCCAAAAGGCGGATAAATCGATCGTTTACGCGAGCTACCCAATCACTCCGGCATCGAGTGTGATGCACGGCTTGGCACACCTCAAACGCTTTGGAATTAAGACGATTCAGGCAGAGGATGAGATCGCGGCGATTTGTACTGCTCTTGGGGCAAGCTTTGCTGGCGACTTGGCCGTGACGGGGACTTCCGGACCAGGGATGGCGCTCAAGGGCGAAGCCATGGGGCTGGCATTGATGCTCGAACTCCCGCTGGTTATTGTCGATGTCCAGAGGGCTGGTCCGGCGACGGGGCTTCCGACCAAGACCGAGCAGGCGGATCTTCTCCAAGCGATGTACGGGCGTCATTGCGAGAGCCCGTTGATCATCGTGGCGCCTCGGAGCCCATCGGACTGTTTCAACATGGCCATCGAGGCGGTTCGGCTTGCGGTTGAGTTCATGACCCCGGTGATCTACCTTTCTGATGGGTACATCGCCAATGGTGCCGAGCCTTGGAAGGTGCCCGATGTTGCCGATATCCCTGATATCGAGATCACGCATCCAAGAGAAGAAGACTTCGGCGAAAACGGGTTCCTACCCTATGCCCGCGATCGAGAAACCCTCGCCCGTCCATGGGCGATCCCAGGCACACCCGGACTCGAGCATCGGGTAGGGAGTTTGGAGAAGGATGCCGAGACGGGCAATGTGTCGTACGATGGAGACAATCACGACATGATGGTGCGTTTGCGAGCAGAGAAAGTCGAGCGAGCAGCCCAGTCGATCCCGTTGCTTCAAGTCGATGGTCCCTCATCGGGCGATGTGCTCGTGCTTGGTTGGGGCGGGACTTATGGCTCAATTACCACTGCGGTCCACCAAGTTCGGGCCAATGGACATACGGTCAGCTCGGCTCACCTGCAATACCTCAATCCCTTCCCATCGAATACCGAGGAAATTTTGCGATCATTCAAGAAGATCGTCATCCCAGAGATCAACCTCGGACAGCTGAGCATGTTGATCCGATCGAAGTTCTTGATTGAAACAATCGGGATCAACATCGTCAAAGGTCAGCCCTTCCGGGTTGATACGCTGGTCGAACGCATCACGGAGGTGCTGAAACAATGAGCGCGACAGATACAAAGAGTACCGATCTCCCCATTTACTCGGCCAAGGATTTTACCTCCGACCAAGATGTCCGATGGTGCCCGGGGTGCGGCGACTACGCGGTGCTCTCTGCGGTACGCAAAGCGCTGCCGAGCATGGGCAGAAAGAAAGAGGACTTTGTCTTCGTCTCCGGGATCGGGTGTTCATCACGGTTTCCCTACTACATGGCAACCTATGGCGTGCACTCGATCCATGGACGCGGATTGGCGGTTGCAACAGGAGTCAAATGCGCCAATCCCGAACTTGAAGTTTGCGTTGTGGCGGGGGATGGCGACCTATTTTCGATTGGGGGCAATCACACAATCCACACGATGCGCAGGAATGTGGATCTTACGATTCTGTTGCTCAACAACAGAATCTATGGACTGACCAAGGGGCAATACTCACCGACAAGTGAAGCCGGTAAGGTTTCGCCCACATCTCCCGCAGGTTCAATTGATTATCCGATTCATCCAATAGCAATTGCGGTGGCAACGGGGTGTACCTTTATTGCGCGAAGCCTTGATGTCGATATGAAAGGGATGGATACAATTCTCAAACGGGCGATGTCCCATCGAGGGACCTCATTTGTTGAGGTGTATCAGGATTGCAATATCTTCAATCATAAAGCATGGTTTTACGCATCGCAGAGGGAGACGATGTACGAGACCACGGTCAAACTCGAGCACGGCCAGCCTTTGGTCTTTGGGAATGATCGGAACAAGGGGATTATCTTTAACTGTGGGAGTCCCAAGGTGGTGACTATCGGCGAGAACGGGATCACCGAATCCGATCTCATTGTCCATGATGAGACCGACCGGTTCCTTGCCAATATGTACGCCCAGATGGCACATCCGGAGTTTCCTGAACCGATGGGTATTCTTTATGCAGATTCCTCGAAGCCTACCTACGACCAGTTACTCTATCAGCAGCTCGATGAGGCGCAGAAAAAAGGCCGGCATCCTGATTTACAAGCACTGGTGACGGGGAACGAATCTTGGGAAGTTGAGTAGAGGGATGATTGTTGAGAGGCTCTGCATTTTGCTCTGAGCTCGCTACACTTGCCATTCATGGGTTTTGTGAAGACCATTCTGCATTGCAACACCAAGCTTTGGCCAGGGCGGTGTAGTCCGCTGATGAAGGGGCTCGTAATGGTCTTGTTGGTGATGTGCTTTGTGTTTCAAACGGGGCTTGTCTATACCGATCGAAAATCCAGTGTGCTGCTTGATGAGCAGGCGGTCGCGGGTCGGCAGCTTTGGATGCAGAATAATTGCCAGGCTTGTCATCAACTTCATGGATTTGGTGGTTTTCTAGGGCCCGATCTGACCAACGCTGCAGCAAGACTCGATCGGGACTTGCTCGATGCGAGATTGGCCCTTGGGCAGGGGCAGATGCCTGCGTTCGAGATGGACTCCGGGGAGGTCGAAGCACTCTGGTCGTTCTTAGAAGCGATGGATCAGACGGGGATTGGGCAGGCGCGGAATCCAAACATTGGCCAAGGCCGAACCAGTGCGAAAATCAAGGCCCTCGAGTCGGTGATTGCAGAGTCGGGTGATGTGGGCGTTGCACAGGGATTTGAGATTTTCCAAACCAATACATGCCAGGCCTGTCATACACTTTATGCGGTGTCGGCCGTTGGTGGGCCTGATCTTTCGATCTCAGGCGAGATACTCAGTGCCGGGGAGATTGCTTATGTGCTTGAGTTTGGGCGTGCTCCTCTCATGCCTCCTTCTCAACTCTCGCCCGACCAACGAGCAAGTGTCCAAGCATTCATCACCTTCCTCGCTGAGCATCGCGATCGTGTGCTCGAGCAGGTAAATGAGGACCCGATTCCATTTTGGCGGTCTTTGCCGTGGTGGGAGTATGAATGAATTTGCACGATGATACCCAAGCTGCTGCCGCAGAAGATTTTCGATTAGTGGATTCTTCCCGGCGGTATGCGACGCTTACTTTTATGCGTGGTTCGATCGTGGCACTTTGCATTACGCTCAGTGCAGGGTTGTTGGGTGTTTTGTACTACATTCCGACGGTTGCGTTGGTGATGCAAAACCTAGGGATTCAGTTTGCCTCGTTGCGACCGATTCATACGACATTTGCAGCTGCATTCATCTTCCTCGGTGGAGTTGCGGTGGTGCACCGGTACTTTGAGGATGTTGCTGGTCCGATGGGCAATGCTGAACGCTGGCGTCTGCGTATTCAGGTGATTCTCTGGGCGATTGCGGGAATTGGAATTTTGAGTTCACTGCTCTTTGGCGTCTTCTCTGGGCGTGAATATATGGGATTTCACCCCATTTTTTCGATTCCGGTGCTGCTTGGCTGGCTGTTGTTTACTTGGAACTTCTTTGCGATTCTTGGCAAGGGATTGCTCCATCGCCCGGTGCATGTTTCGATGTGGGCGGTAGGGGTGTTGTTCTTTCTCTATACTTTTGTTGAACAGCACGCCTGGCTGCTTTCGAGTGTCTTCGCCGATCCGTTGACGGACATACGGCTGCAATGGAAGGCGACCGGCACTCTTGTGGGAAGTTTCAATTTGCTGGTCTATGGGAGCTTGGTGTATATTGGCGTCAAAATTACCAAGTGTGAGTTATATGCGCATTCACGCTTGGCCTATGCGCTCTTTGGGGTGGGGTTGCTCAACTCGTTTACGAACTTTGGACACCATACTTACCACCTTCCTCAGCATCATCTTGTCAAGTGGATTAGTTTTGTGATTTCGATGACAGAGATCATCATTTTGGCCCGGGTGGTCTGGGATATTGCAGCAATGGTCAAGAGCAAATGTCTTGTGCCAGTTTGTTCGGTCAGACTTTTTCTTGCTTGGACCAAATGGTGGACGGGATATATCTTGGCGACTTCGATTCTGATGTCCATCCCGCCACTCAATGCGTTGATTCATGGAACGACGGTGGTGATGGCGCACGGGATGGGTGCGGAGATCGGGATCGACGCGATGGCACTCTTTGCCGCGATTTCATGGATGATTATCGAAATGTATGAGCGCCGAGGTGAGCGTGCGACGGTGCTCAAATCAAGGCGATTCCGTCGATGGATCATCGGGTTCAATGTTGGTGTGGTGGCGTTGATTGGATGGCTGACGATTTTCGGAGTGATGACTGCGGTTCGGCGATACAACGGGATTGCCAGGCCCGAGTGGCTTGAATCTTCAAATCACTATATTCTTGCCGGGTGCGGAGTTGTTGCAGGATTTTTCTTAGGCCGGTTGCTCTATGTTTGGCTGGGTCTGCTCTTTGCGCGTCATCAGTGGGTCGATGAGCGGGAAGACACTTTTAGCAGTTCGGTGCCGATGTGATTGCGTTGTCACCTGCGGGGAGTGTCTGGGCCGCGTTGAGGATAAGTTCGAGCATCTCATCAGCATCGTCGGTGGTGATCGCGCCATTGACGAACGGGATGCGGATCACGCGTCGCCCGTCAACCTCGGCATGCCCCACGAGCAACTCGTTGCGTTCACGCAGCAGATCGCAGATTGCCCGGCTCGACTTGCCGACAACCTCGAAACACACATTGACATAGGTTGGTTTGCAAGAGAGTATCAGTGCGTCGTGGGCTTTGATGCCCGACGCCGCGTATTGGGCGATGCTCATCAGATGGTCGATGCGATCTCGATATCCGATATCGCCGTGGTGTTTCCAGGCGGCCCAGACCTTAAGGGCATCATTGCGTCGGCCGCATTGGATCGAGCGGGTGCCTGGATTTAGGGCATCGTCATCGCCTTGAAAAAGATAGTCCGCGGTTTCATCAAAGTTCTTGGAGAGGTAGCCAGATTTTCGGGTGATGAGTGTTGCAGCCGAAAGTGGCACGCCCATGACCTTGTGGGGGTTCCATGCGACGGAGTCGGCAAGCTCGACGCCATTGAGCAAGTGGCGATGTGTTGGGCTCAGGGAAGCTGCTCCGCCGAAACACGCATCGACATGCACCCAAACCCCGAACTCCCGCGCGATTGGGATGATTTGATCGATCGAATCAAAGGCCCCGCGGACGGTGGTGCCCGCAGTGGCGATGATCATGCTTGGAAGATGCCCAGCATCCAGATCGTCGTGTACTGTTTGATGGAGGATACTGAGATTCATCGCACCAGTGTTGTCGGTTGGGATTTGCCGAACATTCTGGCGTCCCATCCCCAAGATGCCTGCGTTTTTGATGATGGAATAGTGGGCGTCGGCTGAGGCATAGCAGATGATTCGCTTGCCCTGTGAGCCTTCGTTGCGGAGGGTGGGGCAGGTTTCATTTCGTGCGATGAGCATGGCGACAAGGTTGGAGATGGATCCCCCTGGGGTAAAAATGCCTTCGGGTTTGTTGGGAGATCCATTGAATCCCAACAAGCCTGCCATTTTGGCGATGATGATCCGCTCGATCATGGCCATCGGTCCTGCCGCTTTAAATGTGTAGAGCGAGGTGTTGATGACGGGCACAAGCATGTCGGCCGCGGTCGCGATTGGATCGGATCCACTAAAAAGTTGATTGCAGAATCGGGTACTTGTGCTCCGAGGCGTTGCGTTGGCAAGCTCTTCCAATGCCCGCATAACTTGGTCAGTGGACTCGCCTTCTTTGCAGATTGTTAGGTCGAGTTGAGACTCAAGCTCGTTCGGGAGTTGGTAGGCCGCGACTGGAGTTTGGGTTTCGCCCAAGGTATATCGGAGGGCAATTTCACCGGCGTGGGTGATGGGGTCGGTAGGGCTGGTAAGCCGGCGTGTGATCGAGTCGGACTTGGGTTGCATCGCGTACACAATAGGTTCAGGAGATTGGCATGGCGCGATTTCTTGCCGGATCATCATGGGGTGCTGCTCGGTACAGACGGCATGTATTCGGGGGCCGATGGTTTAGAATCGAAAAAACTTAAGCAGATCATCATGATGATTTGGTGCATGATTCTCTCCCCCAAAGGGTATTTGAGGGGTCTTGGAGCGGTTGATTCTCAATTGCGGGTGGATTCGGGTCTGAATAGATTAAAAATTTTCATCAAAGCAGGTTGATTTCCATTGTGGCAGGAAATTACACTGAACAACCGGAAAACAGTATCTTGATATCCTTTTTTGTGTGTGGAGATGACTCATGACAAATCAGCCAGGACATGATGCATCAGGGGACCAGCCCGGAACAGACCCGGAACGGTGGAAAGCGATCAGCGTGAATGTGCTCTTTATGATTACGCTTCCGCTCATCATCATGGCAGTGATCATCGTTGGTCCTCCTGTCTCAGAGAAAACAGAGGCAGCCTCGGTGGTGGCCCATGATGCGATTGTTGAGCCGATATCTCCTGGTGAGACGGTGTATATGAATACCTGCAAGGTTTGCCATGGCCCCGATGGCAAAGGGATTGTCGGGCTGGGCAAACCCTTGGTGAACACAAGCTATGTGCTCGACAGTGACGATGCTGAGTTGTTCAACAACATTGCCAATGGTCGTATGCCCGATGATCCTGCCAATACCACTGGGATGCCGATGCCTGCTCGTGGTGCCCAAGGGATCAGCGATGAACAGATTCATGATGTGATCGCCTATATCCGCACGCTTCAGGATCCGTCAGCTCCGCGCACTTCGATGGAGGCATGGATTGTCACTGGTAATGCTGAACCCGAGGAGGGGGAGGTGGA
Organism: Phycisphaerales bacterium; assembly: GCA_026982335.1. Taxonomy (GTDB): domain Bacteria; phylum Planctomycetota; class Phycisphaerae; order Phycisphaerales; family UBA1924; genus UBA1924. The sequence continues at coordinate 117,364 of JALSHH010000045.1, read as the reverse complement.
GATTGTTGGGCGTGATCTTTTTGTTTCTGCCTGCTCAACTTGCCATGGGCCCAATGGGGAAGGCATGGAAGGGTTGGGCAAGCCGTTTACAACGAGCCAGTTTGTGAAGAATGCGTCGGATAAAGAGTTGCTGACGATGATCAAGATGGGGCGTCCTGTCTGGGACGCAGCCAATACGACCGGGGTCGATATGCCCCCTAAAGGAGGGAATCCAGCGATTACCGATGATGAACTTCGAGACATCATTACTTATATCCGTTCAATCGATACGGCAGATTGAGCACTGTATGGCGCTGCGGGTTCGCAGCGTTTTTTGAAGACTAATTTAGGATTTACAGATAACAACAGCAGGAAAGGAAGAAAAATGGCACTCACGCGATTTGGTTCCAAGCTTATGCTCGTAGCGGGGGTCGTTGCAATTGGAACTGCGTCATCGGTTATGGCGCAGTCCATCAGCGATGTTCAGAAGGTTGCAAAAGAACGAGGTTTGAGCACTCAGGATCTCATTGCTGCAGCAATGACATACACTCCGACTGGCATGAAAGACGAATATGTCATCATGTCTTCGGGCGGGCACTCGGGGCAAGTTTTTGTTATCGGGGTTCCCTCAATGCGGCTGCTCAAAACCATTGCGGTATTTACCCCCGAGCCTTGGCAGGGGTATGGATACGGTGCGGGCAATGAAATTCTCGATGCAGGTAATGTTCAGGGAAAAGAGAATCGTTGGGGCGATACCCATCACCCAGCATTGTCGGAAACCAATGGGGACTATGACGGGGAATGGCTTTTTGTCAACGATAAGTCAAATGCGCGTATGGCCGTGATTGATCTTCGTGATTTTGAGACAAAGCAAATTGTCAAGAATCCGTTGTTTATTAATGATCACGGGGGGGCTTTCGTGACGCCCAATACCGATTATGTATTTGAGACGGCCCAGTACAATGTGCCTTGGGGTGCGGATTATGCACCGATGAGCGATTACAAAGAAGATTTCCGTGGTGCGGTTACTATGTGGAAGTTTGATCGCAAAAAAGGACGAATTGATGTTGATCGATCATTCTCAATCGAACTCCCACCATACTGGCAGGACATTGCCGATTGCGGCAAGCTTGAGAGTGATGGATATTTCTTCCTGAACTCGATCAATACTGAACTTGCCACTGGAGGCATCGGTGTTGAAGGTCAGAAGAATCCGCCATTTGAGGCCGGCGTGAGCATGAATGCGACGGATTATTTGCACATCATCAATTGGAAAAAGGCCGAGAAGGTTTTCCAGGCGGGTAAGACCGTAACAATTAAGGGGATGGAGGTGATTCCTCTTCAGACAGCGATCGATGAAGGGCTTCTCCACCTGACTCCAGAGCCACGAAGCCCGCACGGGGTTGATGTTGCTCCTAAGGGTGATTTTATCGTGGTCTCTGGCAAACTTGATCCACATACAACTATTTATTCCTTTGCGAAGATCAAGAAGGCGATTGCCGACAAGACTTTCTCGGGCACGGATGAGTTTGGAGTTCCTGTGCTTGATTTTGACACGGTTGTTGAAGCACAAGTTGAGGTAGGACTTGGCCCACTGCATACGCAATTCGGTCCCGATGGTTATGCGTACACTTCACTTTTCCTTGATTCCGCAGTTGCCCGTTGGACCTTGGGTGGATCGTATGGGAGTCTCAACCCAGAACCTGACTGGACACTTGTTACCAAAACCCCTGTCCACTATAATATTGGTCACCTTGGCGTAGCCGAAGGCGATACGATTGATCCCGATGGCAAATATCTTGTTGCATACAACAAGTGGGCGGTCGATCGTTTTATTGGTGTGGGGCCATTGCTTCCTCAGAACTTCCAGCTTTTGGACATTTCCCAGCAAGGCACCCATATGCCTGTAATTTACGATATGCCTTTGGGTATTGGTGAGCCTCACTATGCTCAGATCATCAAGGCGGACAAGCTGAACCCGTGGTGGGTTTATCCAGAAATTGGTTGGGATCCGCACACACAATCGGTTGATCCTTGGGCCCCGCGCCCCAAGATGGAGCGTGTAGAGCGCAAGGGTGAGCGTGAAGTCGAAGTCTTTATGACCGCGATGCGGAGTCACTTTACTCCTGAGCATGTGACGGTGAAACAAGGTGATACGGTCAAATGGCGGATCACCAACACCGAGCGTGCAATTGATGCGACTCATGGATTCTCGATTCCGGTGTATAATATCACACTGAGCCTTGAGCCTGGCGAAACCGCTACTGTTGAGTTTGTTGCAGACAGGGCAGGAACCTTCCCATTCTATTGTACCGAATTCTGCTCGGCACTTCACTTAGAGATGATGGGTTATCTTATGGTTGAGCCCCGCGATTAATACTCTTTTTGTGCCATGCGTATGAAAGTGCGTGTGGCGTTTTTAAGAACTCAACACTCAAGCAGGATACATCTATTCAGGAGATACGCTCTATGTCCTCATTTCTCGAAAAAGTGATTGGCCCGCGTGTTGATCAGTCGGAGCTTGAGAAGAACAGTTTAACTTACGGGGCGCCTGGCTTTTTGCTGTTGATTGCTCGTGTGCTCTTATTGGTTTCATTGTTTGTGCCATTTTGGCATATGGAACTTGTGGCTCCGCAATATCCTGAAAATTTGCATTTGATCGCATATGTTACGCATCTTGCAGGCGATGTTGCAGAGATTGATAGTTTGAATCACTATATTGGAATGCGCCCTCTTGAAGAGGCTGCTCAAATTGAACGATCCATTGGTGTTTATCTTCTTATTGGATTTGTGGTTCTTCTCGAGCTTGCGAGTTGGATTCATAGTCGATGGACGGTCTTACTGGTTCTTCCGGTTTTGTTATTTCCTGCAGTTTTCTTGATCGACTTGCACCTTTGGATGAGTTATTTCGGCCAGAATCTTGATCCTGATGCACCATTGTCAAATTCAATCGAGCCGTTTGTTCCTCCGGTCTTGGGTACTGGTATGGTTGGGCAATTCAAGACTGTTGCGATGCCTGGTCTTGGATTGATTTTGGCAACGATTTCATCATGTGTGATACTCGTGGCATTGTTTTTCCACTGGCGGGCATATGCGCCTTTAGTCAAGGCTCAGAATGCAGCGAAGAAAGCAGAAGAGCAGCCGTGAATATCACCCAAGTCATTGCGGCCTTATGTGTTTCTTTTGGTATACTTTGGGATGCCCAGGCGCAGGAGTCATCCAAGTCTATCGATGAAATCGTTCGTTTGATCGAATCGGCCGAGTCAGGTTCAACGATCATTGTGCCGCCAGGTGTTTATGGCGGCAATTTGCGTATTGAAAAATCGATTGTACTGGATGGGCAAGGGGGCGTAACGATTGATGGGCTTGGCAAAGGGACAGTCGTCGAGTTGGGTGTCGGGGACATCACCCTTCGCGGTCTGACGATCCGGGGCTCGGGTTCAACGGTAGATCAAGAGCCTGCCGGAATTCGTGCTTTTGCCGGCCCTGTCATTATTGAGCACAATCGCATTGAAGATGTATATTTTGGGATTGATTTGCGCCCTGCGCCTGGATCCATAATCCGTTACAATGTAATTCAAGGCAAGGAGTTGGGTTTGGGGCGACGAGGTGATGGGGTTCGGCTCTGGTGGAGTGATGACTGTATCATTGTAGATAACAAAGTTGATGCCGTTCGAGATATGGTTTTTTGGTATTCCGAGAACCTAAGTATCGCACGGAATCATGTAACGAACAGCCGGTATGGATTGCACTTTATGTACTCCCATGGCACAACGCTTGAGGACAACGAGCTCGTTGCCAACTCGGTTGGCGTTTATTTGATGTATTCCAATGAGATTCACCTCATCAAAAATTCAATAGTCAATAACCGTGGGACGAGTGGGTACGGAATTGGACTTAAGGATTGTGATGCAATTACGATTGAGCACAACGCTCTACTCGCCAATCGTGTCGGGATTTATGTGGACAATTCACCTTCATCGGTCGACTCGTATGGTCTTATTGTGGAGAACAAGATTGCTTTTAATGAAATCGGCATGTTAGCGACACCGATTACACACGACAACATTGTTTCACGCAATGCCTTTGTAGAGAACGAAGAGCAAGTGACGGTTCATGGTCGTGGACAACTGTTGCTCAACGAGTTCTCTGCAGACGGTGTGGGAAATTTTTGGTCGAGCTATTCTGGATTTGACCGGGACGGGGATGGTATTGGCGAATTCCCTCACGCGCCTCGGAGTTTGTTCCGAAGTTTGCTTGCGCGAGAGCCTAATCTTCGGATTTTTCTTCATAGTCCCGCTCAACAAGCGGTTGAACTGACTGCGCGGGCATTTCCGGATTTGAGTCCGGAGCCAATTTTTGTCGACGCATTTCCGCTGACGCGTCCACCGGAGCTTGATCTTTTTGTGGGTACTCAGGGGGGGGGGCGGTTTCCTATGGTTGGTTTTTCTGCTGGGTTATTAGTGATTTCGGTGTTTGGCGGTTGGGTTGTTGGCCGTCAGTCACGCCTGCCAATGGTTTCAGACTCTGACCTTTCACAAAAGGCATTTTTATGATCAAGGCATCGCATGTTACAAAACGCTTTGGAAATGTTGTTGCGGTTGAGGATCTTTCTTTTGAACTTGCCGAGTCAGAGTCGATTGCACTCTGGGGAAGCAACGGCGCGGGCAAAACCACGCTCATCCGAAGCTTGCTGGGCATCTTTCCGGTCACGGGCACGGTCTCGATTCACGGGGTCGATGTGCGCAAACATGGCAAGCGTGCACGATCATTTGTTGGGTATGTCCCTCAGGAGCTCGCCTTCCATGATGATGCCAGACTTGGATCGTCGATCATGTTCTTTGCCAATCTGCGAATGGTCAATCGTAAAGAGGCTGCGATTGCTTTGGCCAAAGTTGGATTGCAGGGGCATGAGAAGAAACGGGTACGCGATCTTTCGGGGGGTATGAAGCAGCGGCTGGCATTGGCGATCGCGCTCATTGCGGATCCACCAATCATTGTGCTTGATGAGCCTACTTCAAATCTTGATGCCTCCGGGCGAGGAGAGGTGATCGACACACTCTGCCAGCTTCGTGATGAAGGCAAGACACTGCTTTTTGCGTCGCACCGTCCTGATGAGGTGCTCGCATTGGGCGAGCGCGTGTTGGTGATGGAGAAGGGCAAGCTCATCAGAGATATTACCCCGACGGAGCTCTGGCCGACCGAATCGCGGATTCAGACGATGCGTTTGTATCTGAGCATGGGCACGGAAGAGTCGGCAGCAATCGCTTTGCGTGAGGCAGGCCATGCGGTGAATCTTAATGGCAACGGGCTGTGTGTGTCGGTGCCTCGCAATCGCAAGGCCGAACCGGTGTCTGTGTTGGCCAGAGCAGAGATTGAAGTCCGCGATTTCGAGATTCTCGATGAAGTCCAGGGAGACCAAGAATGAGTAGCCTTCCGATCAAAGCAAGCGATTCATCTCCAATAATCAAATCGGGTTCGCATCTCTCTCGCGCATCGAGTGTGATTGCCTTTGCCCGGCGAGAGTTTCGCGATGCGATTTCGAGCCGATGGTTTCTTTTGTATACAGTGGCGTTTACGGTACTGGCCGTTGCGGTATCGTTTATGTCGCTCGCCGGGTCGGGCTCGCACGGGTTTGCCGGATTCGGAAGAACGACCGCGGGTCTTTTGAACCTTATCATGTTGGTGGTGCCTTTGATGGCGTTGATTGCTGGTGCGGGTTCAATCGCGGGCGAGCGCGAACGCGGGACGCTGCTCTATCTGTTGGCCCAGCCGATCTCGCGCACCGAGCTTTTGCTTGGCAAATACATTGGGCTGGCAATCGCGTTGTGTTGCTCGATGTGTGTTGGATTCGGGCTTAGCGCCGGTGTTCTTGCTTGGCGCGTCGGGGGCGTGGGGATCAGCGCCTTTGTGATGCTCGTTGTTTTTACCTGCGGCTTGGCCCTGGCGATGCTCTCGGTGGGGATTCTCCTTTCGGTCATCTCTCGACGTAGCGGCGTGGCGACGGGACTCGGGCTTTTTGTTTGGTTGATCCTTGTTTTTCTGAGTGACCTTGGGCTGATGGCCGGGACGATTCTCTTCAAACTTCGTGTGCAGGAAGTATTTGTGATCGGGGTGATGAACCCGCTGCAAGCCTTCAAGATGGCGGTCATTGTCAACATGAACGCATCGCTCGATGTGCTTGGACCGGTGGGGATGTATGCTTCACAAACCTTTGGGGGCGCGTTGCCTTGGATTCTGGCATTGGTGATTGGGGTGTGGACGATTGTGCCTTTAGTGATAGCGCTGATTCTTTTTTCCAAGCGAGGGTCGGTATGAGTATTCTACGCGGGATTGGATTTGGATTTACTTGTTTGCTCATGGGCCTTGCGTTGCTGGGGTGTCGTGGGAATACTCAAGATGGGCCACCGAGTATTCGATATGGAGATTCAGTCTGCATCGAGTGCGGAATGATTATTTCCGATGAACGATTCGCAACCTCGACGGTGATTGTCGGCGATCGTGGAAACGAACCGTTGCTCTTCGACGACTTCAACTGTCAGATGATTTTTGAAGCCAAGCACGATGAGCTGACTATTGTGAATCGTTGGTGTCACGACCATGCGACGCATGAATGGTTACCAATGGCAAGTGCGTGGTTTGTGAAATCAGATCAGTTGCGTACGCCGATGGCTTCGCATGTTGCAGCGTTTGGGACTCGTGATCAGGCTGAGGCATTTGCTGAGCCGATTGAAGGGGCGGTGATGGATTTTGATACACTTTGGATTGCCCGGGATTTCTGAACAGGGTCAGTGTGTAATCGTTGCTTGATGATTTAGGTTTGAGGATATGAAAACCCCGTCGCGTATGCAACGGGGTTTGTTTTGTGATGATTTACTTCACGAATATAAACTGGGTGGTTTACCAGCCACCGCTGCGGCCGCCGCCATTACCACCACCGCCGTGGCCGCCGCTGCTACGACCGCCACCGCCGCCGCCATAACCACCACGGCCGCCGCCGCCACCAAATCCGCCGCTTCTGCGTGGGCGCTCTTCACGCGGGCGTGCTTCGTTGACCACAAGTGCGCGTCCATCGCAGTCTTGTCCATTAAGTTTTTCGATTGCCTCGTGTCCGGCGTCATCGTCGGCCATTTCGACGAACCCAAATCCGCGCGAACGCCCGGTTTCGCGATCGCTCATCACCCTTGCAGACTGGACATCACCAATCTGGGAGAAGAGGTCGTTGAGTTCTTGGTCGTTCATCGAGTACGGGAGGTTCCCTACATACAGGTTCAGCATTGCTGTCTTCCAAATGCCCGTGAGTCGTGTCAATATCGAGAGAGAGTCGGGCATCTTCTTCGTCGACTGCAACGCCGGATGGCGAGGCATCTAAGTCTAGCACTGAACAGTGCAAAGAAACAGAATTATTTGTGAATATGCACCCTCGATTCGTCGGTTTATCACGCCGGAAAGTCGGATTCTGGTGATTCAAATCGCTTGGAGCGTCCAGAATCCTCTTTCGGAGCGGGATCAAGTGCCCTGATCAGGTTCATGATCGGCGTGTGCAGATGCTCGTTGGTCGCGACCATCTCGCCTGCGTCGAGTGATTGATGACCCGAAAGATCGGACCACGCCCCCCCTGATTCGGTAATAATCGGGATGGCCGCGGCGAAATCCCACAGGCTCAGCACGGGTTCGATCATCGCATCGACGCGTCCGGTCGCCAGCAATACCCAGCCATAGCAATCGCTCCACCCGCGGGTGTGCTTGGATTGGGCATCGAGTTGTTCGTAGAGTCGGCGGTGCTGGGGCGTGAGGAAGTAGCTCATCGAGGTGGTGTTGATGATGGATTCATCGAGTTTGTCGATGTTCGAGACCTGCGCCCGGGTCGGGGCATTGGCTTTGGTGGTGTGCCAGCACCCAAGCCCGTCGGCGGCGTAGACGGTTTCGTCGAGACAAGGCATGACGATCACGCCGAGGATCGGGTGTCCTTTATACATGCAGGCGAGCATGGTGCCAAAGAGGGGGACACCTTGGACGAAGGAGATGGTGCCGTCGATCGGGTCGATGACCCATTCGTACTCCGAGGTGCCGACCTTGCGCTCGAACTCTTCGCCGAGGATTGAATCTTGGGGGTAGGCCTTGATGATGCGTTCGCGGAGATCGGTTTCGCAGGCGCGGTCGGCGATGGTGACGGGTGTGCCGTCGTGCTTGGTGGATTGATCGAGGTTGGACTGGCCGAAATATTCGAGGGTGATCTTGGATGATGCCTGTGCTGCGCCAACCGCGAAGTCGAGCCGGGCTTGGAGATCGGTGCTCATGTGCTGGCCTCGGCTTTGGTATCGATTTTTTCACCAATCGTGGCTTCGAGCCCGGTGCGGAGGTGTTCGAGTTGGTCCAGGGTGTGGGCCGCATTGACCGCCAAGCGGAAGTAGAGCGGGGCGGGCCCGTTGGGGTATTCCATCAGAGGCAGGATGATCTTCGATGCGAGCAATCGGTTTTCGATGCGTTTCATGTTGGATTCATCGCCGATCGTGAAGGCGAAGATCGAGGTGTGGAGATCGTGGGCGGGGAGATCGAAGGAGCGCAGGATTTCGCGGACATGGGTGATGTTGGAGCGCAGGCGAGGGTGGAGTTGGTCGTCGGCCTGGAGCAATCGCAATGCTTCGAGCCCGGCCGCGACGAGCGGCGGGGCAGCGGGGGTGGTGCACCGGTAGGCGATGGAGTGATTGCGGGCGGATTCAACGGGTGTTGATGCGCCCATGACGATCCCGCCGGCGCACCCGAGCCCTTTGGCGAGGGTGGTGGTGACGATAAGTTGGTCGGACTGGAGATTGAGTTCGTCGGGGGTGCCTTTGCCGTGATTGCCCAGGACTGCGAACCCGTGGCAGTCATCGAGGACGAGCCAATCGCCATCGCGGAGTGCATTGTTGAGCGCGTGGACGGGGGCAAGGTCGCCATCGGTGGTGAAGACGGAATCGGTGAGGATGGCTGCGGGGGCGGGGAGTGCATGAAGGATGGATCGGGCGTGGTCTGCATCGAGGTGGTCGTAAAGATGGAAATCCATCCCGGCGAGTGTCGCAGCATCCTTGAGGCTCGCGTGGGCGCGGGTGTCGATCAATGCGTGGGTGATGCCCAGTGCTTCGAGCCCCTGCATCGCGGCGAGGTTGGCGGTGTAGCCGTCGGGAACCAGCAAACCGGCTTGGTGATCGCAGAATGCGGTGAGTTGGGCTTCGAGCTCGGCGTGTGGGCGGGCGTTGCCTGTGGTTTCTCGCGAGGCGGAGCTCGATAAACCGTAGAGGGATACAGACTTGCGGACGGCTTCGAGGATTTGGGGATGGTGGGCGAGCCCGAGGTAGTTGCACCCGCCGAAGGAGAGGTAGTCGGTTGATCCTCGGCGGATGGTGGTGGCAGTACAGAAATCAGAAGGAATATTGGGCATCTGTTCTGATTATCGTCAGGTGAGGGTGGCAAGGCGCTGTATTGGGTCAGGAAACCTGCGATGTCGATCATATGTCGATTTGCATTGAGCATGGCAGGGTCTGTTCCTAGACTCCCGGGCCTGAAGCTCATCCTGAATGAGGCTTGCTGGGGTATTACTGAGTTATTGAGGAGAACATCATGTCAATTTGGACCCGTATTCGTCCCTGTCTCACCATTGTAGTTGCCATTATGGGCGTCTTGGTTGTGCCTTTGCAGGCAGCGGGTGTGGTTGTCAAGGATGAGCTCAAGGTTATTCAGCTCCCCATTTTGACGGATGGTCCCAAGAGCCTCGACCCGGTGGAGGGTTCGACGACCTATGACAATATGGCCTGTGCGCAATTCTATGAGACGCTCTTGACCAGTAAATATACGAATCCGATGGAAATGGAGCCTTTGTTGCTTTCGGAGATGCCGACCTCACCCGATGGTGGTACCACTTGGCATTTCAAACTCAAACCTGATGTCTACTTTCATGACAACGAATGCTTCCCCGATGGCAAGGGGCGCATGGTCAATTCAGACGATGTGTTTTACTCCATCAAACGCTTGGCGGATGACCAATATAATCTTGAAAACTGGTGGCTCCTTGATGGGACAATTTTAGGATTCAACGAGTACCAAATTGCACAGAATGCTGCTGAGAAGTTCGACTATGATGCGCCGGTTCCTGGTTTTCGCAAAATCAGTGATCTCGAGTTCGAGATTATTCTTGAAAAGCCGGTATACCGTTTTCTTTATATTCTTTCAATGTTCCAAACTTCAATCGTTCCCCGTGAGGCAGTGGAGTTTTACGGCGATGACTTCCCTCGGAATCCAGTCGGAACAGGGCCTTTCATTCTTGATACTTGGGTACCGAAGCAATCTTTGACGGCCAATCGGAACCCCAATTACCATCCAGTGTTTTATCCCCAGCGAAGCGAATGGAGCAAGGCCGACAGGCGTAATCGTTTGCACCGTGCTGCGGGTAAGCAGGTACCGTTTGTTGATCGAGTCGAGTTCACAATGTTTGCCGAACCGCAGCCAATGTGGCTTGAGTTTTCCAAGGGCAAGCTTGGATATACCCAGGTACCTGAGGAGTATTTCACGGAAGCTTTTGACTTGGCATCACGAGAGTTAAAGGAAGACTGGCTTCGCAAGGGGATTCGTCCACATTCAAATATGCTTTTGGATTTCACTTTCCGTGGGTTCAATATGGAGGATGAACTCCTCGGTGGATACACGCCTGAGAAGATCGCTCTTCGCCGAGCGATTTCGTATGCAATTGATCTCGAGGAGATTAATAAGACTTTCTATAATGGGAGACGGATTGTTTACGACGGACCGATTCCTCCGGGGCTCGATGGGCATCCAGAAAATCATCGGGCTCAAGCCGCAGCTCGTGGTCCCAATCTTTCAAAGGCCAAGGAGCTTCTTGCCGCGGCCGGATATCCCAACGGCGAGGGTCTTCCGCCGATTCGGTTTGTCACTTCGCAGAGCACACTCAACAACGCGGTTGGCGAGATGGTCAAGCGTCAGCTTGCCGAGGTCAATATCAAGTTTGAGCCGGTGTATTTTGATTTTTCAACGATGATCGAGAATGTCAACAAGAAGAAGGCACCGATGTTTGGGTTTGCATGGGGGAGTGATTACCCTGATGCCGAGAACAACCTGGCGCTGTTCTATGGGCCAAATGAGTCTCCTGGGTCGAATCACTTTAATTATAAGCGACCAGAATATGATGCTTTGTACGAGAGAATTTTGACAATGGGGCCCAGTGATGAACGCACGGCGATCTATGAACAAATGCGTGATATGGTGCTCGAGGATTGTGTCTATGTTGGCGGGATGGCCCGCGAACGATTCTATTTGATCAACTCTTGGTTGCTCAACTGCAGGCCAACTGAACGCTATTATGGGTGGTTCAAATATCTGGATGTCGATGAAGAGGCGAGGGAATGACAGGCGTTACTTGACCAATTATGCCTTCTTCCTTCTTCCTTCTCCCTTTGAATCGATCTTGGAGCATCACCTGTGTGGACTTATATCGTTCGTCGAACGCTGTACAATATTCCCGTTTTTCTGAGCATCATTTTTGTGGTGATGCTTGCACTACGGGTTAATGATCCGGTTTCGGCGCAACTTGGTAAAAATGCATCCCAACAACAAATAGACCTTTTGACTGAAGAATATGGACTCGATCAACCATTTTTGGAACAGTATGGGCGGTTTATCTGGAAATTGATTCGACTTGATTTTGAGGAGCGTTCTTGGGATCAGGGCTTTCCTGTTGGCGAGATGATTCTCAATGCAATTCCCCCAAGTATGGCGGTCACGATTCCAACTTTGACGATTACTGCATCGATCGCGATTTGTGTCGGGTTGATTTCTGCGTTCAATCGTGGGCGGGCGATTGACAAGACGCTGATGTTTATCGCTGTGATTGGAATGAGCATTTCGGTGCTGGTCTACATTATCATCGGTCAATATTGGGGAGCGTTTTTGCCTTCCCAGAAGGTGGATGGCTGGCCGTTCCAAATATCGGTCGATGCTTCTGCAGGCGCGACACCTTGGTTCTTTTTCAATCCAAGCAATTGGATTGCGTATTGTATGTTGCCGGTAATGATTAATGTGATTGTAGCACTGGGCTACGACACTCGATTTTATCGAGCAGTGATGGTTGAAGAGTCACAGCGAGATTACATCCGTACCGCACGGGCGAAAGGGGCGAGTGTTCGACGTGTGATGTTTGTACATATGCTCAAGAATGCGATGATCCCGATAATCACTCGGATTATGATCTCGTTGCCGTTTATCATCACCGGTTCAATCCTGATCGAGGTGTACTTTGGGATTCCAGGCATGGGGCGTACGCTGATTAATGCAATTAATGCCAAGGATTTTCCGGTGATTCAGACTTTTACTGCTTTGTTTTCTGCGTTGTTCATAGCATCGAATATCCTCACCGATGTGCTCTACGCACTGGCCGATCCGAGAGTGAGGTTGTCGTGATGCTTTCGAAACGCTTCAAAGAGTCGCCCTCGATGCGTAAGCTGCTGAGCAATCGTGGGGCAATGATTGCCATGAGCATCATCTCGCTTTATCTCATGCTTTTCATTTGGATTGTGAGCATGCAGATTATTGCATGGGTTGGTGATAAGACTGGTTCGTTTGATCTCACAGAGCGTCCGGTGATGGGAGCGCTCTTACCGAGTCGGACTCTCGAACGGGTCGGTGCGAGTAATCAGCTTGGATTTGGGCTCACTGCAGAACCATCCAAACGGACCGAGCAGGTGAAGTTTTACTTCGGGCAGGTCGAGGGCATCTTCAAGGAGATCGGGCAGAAGCATGACAGCAATGAGCATGCCCGCTCGATGGAAGAGATTATCAAATCGACCAGCCTCGCCGAGCTTCAAGTGGCGAACCGTCCGGTCGAAGAACTTCGTGAGATATACAACCGCGGCATGGCCGTCTTCGATGCCCAAGATACACTGCGTAAACTTCGCCCCAAGATTGTCAAAATCGACATCGCCCTCGAGAAACTCATCAAACTGAGGCAGCAGGTCGATAACGCAGAAAATCGAGATGATGTGGCTTTCGAGGATTTGTGTGAGGATACCGGGTACATTCTTGAAGATATTATCAATCACCTCGATGACTACGCCCAGATCGCACCAACGGAGAACGATCCACTTGCCGCGATCAACACAGAGCCGCTTGTTGAGGCGATGGATGCGTTGTTTGAGTATGAGCCTTTGGATCCGGTCTTCGACCAAGATTTGATCAACGAAATTCAGGGGGCAATTGACACCGCAGGCGATGGGATCGATGCGGCGGTTAACGCGAAGCTTGCCGACATTGAGCCGATTTTGGCCGAGTTGTATCCGATGCCTGCCGGGATCAATGGCATTATCTACAAGTTTCGGATCATGCTCGGCACCGATCAGCAAGGGCGATCCATCATGCTCCGGGCGCTGTATTCAGCGAAAATTGCAATTCAGGTGGGGCTGATTGTTTCGTTCTGTGCGGTGCTCTTTGGATCGATCGTTGGGGCAGCGGCCGGGTACTTTGGTGGGATGATTGATCATCTGGTGATCTGGCTCTATTCGACTTTTTCATCGATCCCGTATTTGGTGTTGTTGGTGGTCCTTTCGTTTATGTTTACAGGATCTCCACTTGAAAAGACACTTATTCCGTTGTATGTCGCGTTTAGCCTGACTTTTTGGATTGGTCCATGTCGGGTGACCCGAGGCGAGGCGCTCAAGCTCAAGTCACTCGATTATGTGCAGGCTGCCCAGGCATTGGGGGCGAGCAAGGCGAGGATTTTACTCAAGCACATTATTCCCAATACCTCGCACCTGATGTTCATCAACTCGTCGCTGCTCTTTATCGGGGCGATCAAGGGTGAGGTGGTGCTGACCTTCCTCGGGCTTGGGCTCAAAGAAGGTGTGAGTTGGGGGACGATGATTTCGCAGTCCAAACCTGAAGTCGTCTCCGGGTTCTTTTGGCAGATCGGGGCAGCGACCTTCTTTATGTTTGTGCTGGTGCTGGCGTTCAATATCTTGACCGATGCGTTGCAGGATGCGTTTGATCCCAAGCATGTTGGATGAGCGTGCGTGTTGTCGAATATGAAAATAGAAAAGCCCGAGTCTGTCGGGCTTTGGTGTGGGTGTGATGGTGCGTCGATTATTTGCGGGCAGCTTCAAATCTGCGAGCGATTTCTTCCCAGTCGATGATGCGCATGAAGGCTTCGACATAATCCGCTCGTCGATTCTGATATTTGAGGTAATAGGCATGCTCCCAGACATCAACCCCGAGCAAAGGGACGGCTCCGGCGATCATCATGTCCTGCTGATTCTGGACTTGGGTAATCATGAGTTGGCGTGAGACAGGTTCATAGACGAGCCATCCCCAACCCGAGCCTTCGACCTTGGTGGCTGCGAGTTTAAACTGCTTGACGAATTTGCCGAAGGATCCAAAGTCTCGTTTGATGATCTGGTTGAGGTTGCCCGTTGGTTGTCCGCCACCACCGGTGGCTTCGGGCTTCATACCTGACCAAAAAAGAGTGTGGTTGACATGCCCGCCCATGTGGAAGCTGAGTTGGCGTTGCCAGTGTTGGATGAATGATGGATCGCCTTGGTCCCACCGGATGGCTTCGAGTTGTCTCAACGCGTTGTTGGCGCCTTTGATATAGCCATTGTGGTGTTTGCGATGGTGAATGCGCATGGTTTGTTCGTCGATGACTGACTCGAGGGCATCGTATGGATAGGGGAGTGGTGGAAGGGTAAATTGCTTTGATTCCGGGTCCCATCCCAGATCGGTATTGGTGAGCAGGGTGTTTGTGTTCGCATGGGTGCCTGTTGATGCCAATACTGAAGTTGCGCCGAGTGCGGCCATTCCAGAAAGGGCGTGGCGTCGTGAAATTGGTGTGTTCATGGTGTGAATCCTTTTCCGATGTTTCTTTTCCGATGTTTCTTGGGAGAAGGAAGAGGGAGTCAATCCTGTCGACCTTCGATTGCTGAGATGAGGCATGCTGAACCCAAGATGTAGAGTTCGTCGATACCATCGTCCTCTTCGATGATGGCGATGCCGAGCCTGTAGATGAATGGGTTGAAGTGCTGACGAAAATGCCCGATGACTTTGGAGTCGGTGCTTCGGATGACTTCATATCTTTGGGGGAAGAGGAAGGCTGCGAAGTCCGCATATCTCCGGATAAGTGGTGCGACTGAGCCCGTTTCGCGGATGATACCAAGTTCTTCACCTGATTCGGAGAACATAATCCATTCATCGCGAACAAAGGAGGATCTCATTCCTTTGCGTCGCATTGAGCCCAGAGAGGTTCTGTCGGGGAGGGTGATGGTATAAGTAGAGCTGAAATCAATCACACTCTTGGCTTGGAGCGAGAGGAGTAACTCGCTCATATCCTCACCGGTGTAGAGCTTGATATCTTCTTTAAGTTTGAAGGCCTTCTGTTTGCAGTACCCGATTATCGACCCATGCTCGTCGTAGACATGGAAAGCGGCTCCAAACACTTTGAAAACCTTGCGTCGGATGGTATATTTCTCGCCGGGTGCGGGTGTAACGCCCATGTGGGTGGTCCTTTCGGGACTGGGGTGCTCGTGATAAGTGTATAGAAAAAACAGACCCGCGTGTGCGGGTCTGCGAAAGAAAACAGATCACGACTTCGGTGAGCCCAATAGGGTGAGCCCAATAGGTTTAACCATCGGATTCGCCGACAGACCATCGCCGGAAGACGGAGATCTCAGCATCGCCAATCAGGTCACGGACTTTCTTGGAAGGCTCCATGACGAATGGTTGCTCGAGGAGTGCGACTTCGGAGAAGAATTTCTTCATGCCGCCTTCGACCATTTTCTCGGCGATCTGCTCGGGCTTGCCCGATTCGACCGCTTGCTCAAGCCGAAACTTGCGTTCTTTCTCGACCATTTCGGCTGGAATATCTTCGGAAGTGAGTCCAAGCGGGCGCGGCATTGCTGCGGTAACATGCATGGCGAGCTGCTTGAGCACATCGTCGTCAATTGTGCCTTCGACCTGGACGAGCGAACCTGTTTTTCCATCGTGGTGGACATAGGTGCCATAGGTTGTCTTTCCGGGTTCGCCAACAAGTTTCTCAATTTTATCGATCGATATATTCTCACCTGTGGTGATGCGGAGCTCATCGATGGCTTCATTCATGGCATCGGTGGGAGCAACCATGCCCGGGTCAGCTTCAAGGGCGAGTTGAGCGATTTTTTTGACCGCGTCGATGAAGTTGCTGTTCTTGGCAGTGAAATCAGTCTCGGCTTTGACCTTGACGAGTGCAGCTGCCGAACCGTCGTCAGAGACCGTGATCTCGACGCGTCCTTCGCCCGCGACGCGGTCGGACTTGGCTTCCATTTTGCCTTTAAGTTTCTTGCGAAGGAGGATTTCCGCCTTTTCGATGTCGCCGTCGGCCTCGATGAGTGCTTTTTTGCACTCCATCATCGCCAAGCTTGTCTTGTTGCGAAGGCTCATTACATCTTTGGCACTGATTGTTGACATTCGAGTTGTCCTTTGCCCCGCTGGGCATCAGTCGTTGAGACTCGATGAATCTCAAGTGGTCATTTGATCTTGTTGCTCTTCAAGCGGGTGCTTGAGAGACGCTGTTTGTTGATCTTCGATCAGGACTCGGCGGGCGCTGGGGTTGCCGGAGCCGGAGTTCCTGTATCAACATCGGGTGTTGGCGTGGTTGAATCGTTGTCATGAGCACGGAACTGGGCCCGGCTCGAACGACGCGGCGCATCTGCTTCAGCAGTCGCCTTCTCATCACGCCCTTTCGTCGTTTCGACGCGAGATTGTTTGCCGTCGGAGATTGCTTTACAAAGCTCACGAATGATGACATCAATCGAGCGCATTGAGTCGTCATTGCCGGGGATGGCGATATCGACCATGTCGGGGTCGCCGTCGGTGTCGATGAGGCAGATGGTTGGGATGCCGAGCTTGCGTGCTTCGCGCAGTGCGGTGGTTTCACGGTTGACATCAATCGCGACGACTGCGCCGGGCATTTTGTTCATTCGGCGGATGCCGTCGAGGTTTCGCTTGATTTTGCGCATCTCACGACGGAGTTGCGATTCCATCTTTTTGGAGTAGCTTTCAAAGTTATCCTCGGCCTCAATGGCTTCGAGCTCTTCGAGTCGTTTGAGTCGGCTCCGAATGGTGGAGAAGTTGGTCAGCGTACCACCGAGCCAGCGTTCAGTGACATAGTGCATCTCGACATCACCGACGCGTTGTTCAATCACTCCCTTTGCCTGGCGTTTGGTACCCACGAAGCAGATGTCCTTGCCGCTGGCAACGGTCTTGGTGATGAACTTGCGGGCGAGCAGGAGTCCTTTGATGGTTTCCTTGATGTCGATGATGTGGATTCCGTTGCGCTTGCCGTAGATATACGGCGTCATCTTCGGGTTCCAGTTGCTTGATCGTTGCCCGAAGTGGATGCCCGCTTCGATGAGATCTTGTACGAGTGTGTTGGCCATGATACTTATCCGTTCCTTGTCAGCGGCACCGGCAGCACGATCGGGTGCTGTTCGAGGGCGCTTTGGTGACGAATCCCAAGCGGACGATCTTTCTTTGCGGGATCGCCTGCGGTTATTTCAAAAACAAGAGTCCCATACAAGGGATATCCCCAAGGCCGATCTCTTGGGTGAGGGAAGTATAAGGGGTTCAAATGGGGGAGGCAAGGGCGAAATCAGTGAAACGGAGGCATTCCGAACAAACTAAGAACCATCGAGGGTGGTGCTGGGGAGGGCATCGGATTTTTTCATGGATTGTATTTGATCGGGAGGCTCAAAGCGTCGATCGACAGGGTGTATATCCACATGACCGAAATGGTCGGCACAATCGGAGATTTGAGATGCCGCATACGGGACTCATAGTTAGACGCACCGAACGATTTGAGATTTCGCTCCCAGCACGGGTTCGTGTCGCAGCAAAACATCGAGATATTGTGCAGTTCAGCAAGGGGGTTGCAGATGCGGATCAGTGGATATGTATTGATGTGATTGACTTTGCCCAAGGTGGGGTGGGGTTTGTAACCGATATGTTTTTTCCAAGGTCATTGGATCTTGAGGTTGAGATATCCGACCTGCTTAACCCTGGTGGGGGTGCCATGATTTCCTGTGAGATGACTGTCAAGCGTGTGCAGATGACCGATCGCCGACCGGCATACCTTGTGGGATGCGCTTTTGCTGATCTTGATGATAAAACACAGTCCGACATAGATATATTGCTTGAGCGATTGCTTGGAATGGGCAAGGGTAATCAAGATGAGGAGGTCAGCGATGCTTGATGGTTCTGAGTTCGTTCTTCAAGCGCTCGTCGAGGCCGATAAGCTGACCGAGGCCCAGGTGACGAGTTTGCGTGAATCCATGCAGGAAAAGGAGATGGACTTTGATGAGGCCATCATCCGTTCAGGCTTTGTCACGCCGCATGATGTTGGTCTTGTCAAGGCCTCAATATGTGAGTATCCATTTGTAGATATTACAAAATTTGATATAGATATTCGACAATCGCGGCATATGCCCAAGTCAGTTTCGGAGCGACTTGGTGCATTTCCACTTTTTATCATTGATGACATTGCGACAGTGGGGATGGAGGACCCGCTGGATCTTCAGGCAATCGACGAACTTCGCCAGGTATTTAAAAAGCAAATTGATCCTGTGGTATGCGATACACAGAAACTTCGGCTACTTATTGCACGCTCGTATACGCTCGATTCGGGAGATGAAGAGTACGATGATGACCTCGAAGAGATTGATATCGAATCAAACACTGAGCCGGTGGTTGCAGCGGTCAATCAAATTCTATTCTCGGGTGTGGAGATTAAAGCCAGCGACATTCACATCAACCCCGATGAGAAAAACTTACTGCTTCGATACCGAGTTGATGGCGTGCTTCAAACGCACCGTGGACCGGATATTACAATGCACCAAGGGCTCGTTCAGCGACTCAAAGTGATGGCAAATCTTGATGTGACACAGACTCGCCGCCCGCAAGATGGCAAGTTCCGATTTAAGCACAACGGGATTCCCATTGATATCCGTCTGAGCATTATTCCCACGATCCATGGTGAGAATGCAGTGATGAGGCTACTCAGTACAGCAAGCTCGATTGGTCAGATTAAAGATCTAGGTATGCCGGCGGAGGTGCGTGAGGCATTTACGCAGATGATTCGCAAACCATATGGGATCATTTTTGTTACTGGACCAACCGGGTCAGGAAAAACCACAACGCTGTATACCGCACTTAACGAGATTAATACCGCAGACCGCAACATCATGACAATCGAGGATCCTGTTGAGATTCGCCTTCCTTTGATTCGGCAGGTACAGGTCAGCCCAGAGATTGGAATGACCTTTGCCAGCGCATTACGATCACTGCTTAGGCAAGACCCAGATGTGATTCTTGTTGGTGAGATTCGCGATGAGGAGACGGCCAAGATTGCCGTTCAGTCGGCCCTGACGGGGCACTTGGTGCTTTCAACACTGCATACCAATGATGCGATTGGTGCAATTCCTCGCCTGCGAGAGTTCGGGGTTCCATCATTTGCGATTAACAATGCGCTACTTGGTGTGATTGCTCAAAGGTTGGTCCGTCGAGTCTGTGGCAACTGTTGCTTTGAAGATGGAAGTGAACATGAGAAGATGGTCATACTTGGGATTGCATCTTCTGCCGACGATTCTTTCATTGCAGGAAAAGGGTGTCCAAAATGCATGAATACAGGGTATAAGGGGCGAATTGGCGTGTACGAGTTACTCAGTGCATCGAAAGGAATTCGCGAGTTGATTAGTCAGGAAGCAAGTGCTGCAGAGATTTATGAAGTTGCTCGGGATGAAGGGATGCGATTGATGCTTCAAGATGGAATAGAAAAGGCTCGCATGGGCCTGACTACCTTGTCTGAAGTATGCAAACTTCATGCTACTATCGATGAAAAGCTTTCATTGAAAACTGGTGATGATGGATACAAGATCAGTGCGTAATCTTTGAGGTGCTTAGAATGAGTATGACATATAAATACCGAGCAATTAATCCGGACGGATCGCGCTGCAGGGGAACGATTGACGCTGCTTCTGAGCAGGAAGCATTTGGGTGTCTTTCACAGCAGGGGCTTGTCCCGCTTTCACTAAAAGAGGCGTCCGGTTCTCTTTTTGAGTTTAAGGCTAAGCGTGTTACGAAACTGGAAATCGCAACATTGACTCGCGAAATGAGTGTTTTAATCGAAGCCAGCATTCCAATTGGCCGCGGGCTTATGTCGGTTGCCGAACATGAGAAGAATCCTATTTTACGGGATATGGTGACGGACATTGCGACAATGATTGAGTCTGGAGAAAAAATTACTTCCGCATTCTCAAAATACGAAGATATTTTTGGCGATGTGTATATTCAGACACTTCGGTCAGCGGAAAAAACAGGGCAACTTGGTCCAGTGTCTGCACATTTGGCGGATATGCTCGAACGGAATATTGAGACAAACCAACAAATCAGGCGAGCCTTGACTTATCCCACGATTGTGATTGGTTTCGTTATGATGGCGTTGGGGGTGATCGTAATTTTTGTAGTGCCAAAATTTGCGGGTATCTTTGAGTCCAACGGAGTCGAATTGCCACTGACTACCCGGGTAATTCGCGCAATGGGCGGGTCGATAACTGCATATTGGTGGGCATACGGAAGTGCAGGACTGGGGTTGATTTGGGGGCTGGGAAAAGCATGGAAGAGCCCCAAAGGTCGGTTTCGATTGGAGGCTTTCATTCACAAGATTCCATACATCGGGGCAATGTTTACTTCAGTGACAACTGCACGGTTTAGTAGAGTGATGAGTATCGGACTTGAATCAGGCATTGATGTGATCGAGGCAATGGAAATTGCTGGAGGGGCTACTGGGCGTCCCGTTTTCCAAGATGAATGTGTTCGGATGTGTGATCGAATGCGAAGCGGCGAGTCGCTCAGTGATGTGATGAATCGGTCTGGTTATCTTCCAAGCTTTGCACGGCGGCTCTTTGGGTCTGGAAAAGATTCAAGCGAGCTTTCCCGTGCGGGATCAATTATTGCTCGTCACTACGATCGCCAGTCAGATCATCTTGCGAAGAATCTCAACACTTTCATTGAACCCATGATTACCATTGCGATGGCAGGCATTGTGTTGCTTGTCGCACTTTCCGTATTCTTGCCCATGTGGCAAATGATTAGCATTAACAAGTAGGTAGGGCTATGTGGAAAAAAATTAGTGCGTTTACACTTGTTGAAATCCTCATCGTGGTTGTAATTCTCGGGGTATTGGCTGCGGTTGCCATACCGAGATTCGCATCGGCGAATGATGATGCTCGTACCGCTGCGGTGCAAAGTACGACAGCAGGGGTTCGATCGGCTATTGCGTCATTTCGGACCAACGCTGTAATTCAGGGGAATCCTCCGTATCCAACACTGGCCCAGCTCACAGATGGGAGTGTGTTGAAAACCAATATTCCTGTCAACTCTTTCACTCAGGTCGGCGGGGTACAAAGTGTTACTCAAATGCAAGCAACAAACCGATCTGTAGCAAATGTCAGTGACTATGGGTGGAATTATTTTGTTGATAATGAGGCAACGCCTCCAAGTGCAATTTTCTATGCAAATTCTGAATCGCCAACAACTGCTTCCGATGGAAATGGGGCAACACTCACCGCGAATGAGTTGTAGTATGAACTCTCCGAGTATCCAACATGTTCAGTACGCATTGCGCAGTGGATTCACCCTCCTCGAATTGATGGTGGCCGTCGTGATTATGGGAATAATCTCGGTTTCGGTTATTCCTGCAATGGACAATATCCGTTCAATGCGGCAGGGGGCAGCGCGTGATGATATGACTCGCTATATTCATATTGCGCGTGGGCGTGCAATTGCCTCTGGAACTCCTTATGGAATCGAGATCGACCTTGCAGAATCCTCTTTGGCAATTGTCCGGATGAATGACCGGGGGGACCCTGAGGCGGTGATTGACCCGCTTACGAATCTGCCAAAGCAAATTCATCTTCAAATACTTTATCCAGGTGTAAGCATCCAGGAGATGATCAATGGCGATGGGATAAGTGGTTCTGGAACAGTTTGGTTTGATTTTGAATCCAATCCAATGACTTATGATTCGGTGAGCGACAACTTTGTTGTAAATACACGAGTCGTTGTAATTTCACTTTCATCCGGTGAGCAAGTTATGGTGCATCCCTATTCAGGTACAGTGGAGGTGCAGTGATGACTAGGCGTTTTGGAATTGTTCATGGATTTACTTTGATTGAAGTCGTCATTGCAGTGGTCGTATTGGCGATTGCTGTGCCGCCCACGCTTAATCTGATGGATTCGGCATCCGCTGGTCGGGTTAATGCGATCAATGTGACTCGGGCGGCATGCTTGAGCACGCTTGTGCTTGAAACGGTAATTGCAGATATGGCAAGCGCAGACCCGGCCCTTGGTTTTAGCGCCCTCGATGATCCGAGTGTTTATCTTGAGTCACCGACAAATGGACTTTATGCGCGTCTTGCCGCTCTAACCGCTCCCTACTCGCGTGTTGGGATCACTTACACGCTAGAGATCGGCCCGCTTGTTGCATCGGATGGGATGGTTTCGGATAATACGGGAGAGAATGTTTTCCGCATGATTGCTGTCAATATCAAGTTTGTATCGGCCAACAGTTCGCCATTTGTAATGCCGGTTTCCATTATGGTGTCGGAGCTTTAGGATGAGTTGTTCGCGAATAGCATATCATGGTTTTACACTTCTGGAGATGATCGCAGCAATTGTGGTTACGTCTGTTATCAGTGTCACGCTGATGCCTGTGGTTGCTGGCGCTTCTGATTCCTATGCCAGCGCCCGAGACGTACGAAACTCAACCGAGCGTGTGGCCTTTGCGCTCGATCGCATCATTCGAATTGCCCGCGAGGCACCCATTGGGGAAGGTGGCACAGGAGTTGGTATCGCCAGTGCTACTCAAAGTAAAGTTGTTTTCTCAGATGGCACCGGGATTGAGCTTTCGGGGACGACTTTAGAGATGTTGGTTCCAGGAGGAAATCCTGTCCCATTGTGTTTTGATGTTGATTCATTTGTAATTCAGTACTTTGGTGAGGATGGTGTGGCTGATATGATCCTGACTCCAACACAAAGTCATCGGCTTGCATTTACCATTACAACAGAGAATATAGAGATGTCTGTTCTTGCATACCCGCGTGTTTGGATAGGGCAATGATTTTATGAATAAACCAGAGAAAAAACCGAAACAACTTGCACGCCGAGGAACGGTGTTGGTGGCAATTGTCATCGTCATGGCAATCTTGTCGCTGGTCATTGCCGGTGCTGTTCGCCCGGTGCGCGATGAGTCTGGCTTGGCGACTTTGCGTGTTGAAACCACCCGGGCTTTTTATGCTGCCGAGAGCGGGGCGGTCATCATGATGAACGCTGTTATCGGGCGGGCCGTGATGCCCAGTAGTGGCGACCGTATCAAGATTAATGACCAGACGATCGTGTTTGTTCAAGTGCCTGATGCACAAGGCGTTGGTATTGTTGAGGGGATGAGTGGTGATGCAACTCGGCGGATCGAGTTTACGACCGAATAACTGCACTTCAGGGAGAAGTATTGGCTGACGGCGAAGTTTGCCCTATTTCTCGCCGATATTCCTTCAGACATTTTCTTCCTATCGCCGAGTGCAGAGAGCTAAAGATGAGCAACACAAGTAACCAACTCGTCATCAATCTATCACCCCATCTGCTCAGTATCGCAAAGATACGCAGGAAAAAAATTGTGCAGGCTGAGCAGCTCGTACTGAATCCTGATCAGTGGGCTGCATTTTGGGAGGAAGGACTGATCGGGCTCGATCAACCTCTTCGGCAGCTGATGTCTCGATTTTCTTCAAGAAACTCTTTGCCAGCTACGCTCATTTATCATTCGCCAACCGCTACCACGCAGGTGCATCGTTTTGATCTCAATCCAGTCGCAGCCAGGGAGGCAGGGGCCGTCAAAATTCGAGATGCAGTTGGGTTTGGAGACCCCGTGGAGACTTGTGTGTTTGTTCATGGGAAGAAGAGAGGGAAGTCTGTCACCACGCTGGTTTATAGCGAACGAGAAGAGCAACTCAGAACACTTTACGGTTGGCTCAATCGATGCAATATACAGGTTCGTTCATTGATTCCAGAAAATGTTGCAGCCATGAATACCGCAGCATTGATGGCCCAAGATGTCGAACCCAGAACTGCCATCTTTTATCTCGGAGCGAACATATCGGTCATGGCATATGCGATCGATTCGGAAGTTAAGTTGATTCGATCTATTGCCATTGGATACCAAAGGCTTGCCGAGTGCTATCTACGAATGCTTTCAGATGGGATGGAGGAGGCATCGCTGCAAGAAAATCAAGATCAGGGGGAATCGCCGGCGGGTGATGTGGGCTCACAGGCGACCAAAATGCTCTTTGAGCATGGCGTTCCGGTGGGTCGTGCAAAGGTTGATGGGGTCGAGTTGCAATCAGAGGTCATGCCGATGCTGGCGCCGGTGCTCCAGCGGTTTTGCATTGAAATCAAGCAGACCTTCCGGTTTGGGCTCCATGGTGAGTCCATGCCTGAACGACTCATGGTTTGTGGTCCTGGCTCGAGTATCCCCCACATTTCCAAGGTGATTGCCCAACATATTGATATGCATATCAGGCTTGACCCGGCTGCCGAGAGTTTCTCTCCGACTTTGGCATTTGGAAAAGGAACACTTGAGCATTCAATCATCACGACAAACTCATATCCAGACGGACTCCTTCCTGACATTGCTCACGACGCTAATATGCAGCAGTTTCTTTCGCGTGGGCTGACGGTTGGGGCTTTGATGGCTCTCATTGCTTTGGGAGGAGAGTTTACAAAAACATCTGTGCGATGTGAGCAGATTGATTATCTTATAAATAATGATCAACGAAGACTCAATGTTGTCAATGAGTTTCATGATCAGCGCAATGAGGCAATTGGGCTGGCGATGGTAATCAGCGATATATCTGGTTTGGTTTCAGATAATGTCGAAGGGATCACCCAATGGAACAATCTCTTGGGAGAGTTGGCAACCATCAAGCCAGAGAGTATACGGATACATGAACTCCGGGGAAATATCAAGAATGGAGTTTCAATTTTAGAAATCAGTGGGATGGCAGCAGCAGGATCGGATAAACAATCAAGCCAAGACTTGAATATGTTTGTTCGGAGGCTTGAAGAATTTGAAAGTACTGATCGCGTTACCCATGGCGGAACATCACGGGTCAGCATCGGAGAAGATCAATGGGCTCGCCAGTTCCGACTCAATGTTGAACTCAAAACGGCTTTGCTTTCATACCAGCAACTGGCACATCTTAAAGAAGGCGAAGAAGATATGTGGGGGACACCATGAACCGGGATATCCAAAAATCCTTTCTTTTTCGGCTTGGTATTGCCTCACTGATTGGGGCAATTGCTTGGCATATACTTGTTGGTGCCAAGCTCGAGCGTGAACAGGAACTTGCGCGTGCATTGGCCCTGCAAACAAAATCAATTATAAATGGGGAGCAGGAAATTGAGCAGCATGCTGATGAGCTTTCGAGCTCCATTGACCGTATGCGGCGGACCCGTGAGGAGATGATCACACACCTTGATATGCTCCAATCCTCAAAGGCCCATCAAATTTTGCAAAACTCTGCAGAGTCTCATGGGCTTATAGTTTCTCGTGTTGAACCCATACGCATGGGGACAGATAGACGCATAAGGAAGGTTGACCAAAGTGAGATCAAACTTGGAATCAGTGAATATCGGCTTGAATGCTCGGGATCCTTTGGCAATCTTGTTGGTTTCATTGGTGCGTTGAACAACGGTAAACATCTTGCACAGATAGATTCTTTTAGAATCATTCCGATGTCGAATCACTCTGCCCGTATGAGTATCCAAGTTTCAATCTACCAACTTCTCGAGGCACCTGAGTTGTTCTTTAAGTCATTCAAGGAGCCAGAACTCGGGATGACGGATGCTGGAGGACTCGAAGATGAAATTTAATATTGCATATTTTTACCTCTTTATGGGATTAGCGATGCCTGGGTCGATTATGTTTACAGCAAGATATGTTGGGCAGGGATCCGCTGTCACCAAGGCAGAGACAGACTTTGCTCAGGTATCTGAGATGGTCACTTTTCCCGATCTCCATCTTCAAGGCAATGAGCATGCGAATCGTGCAATGGATTACGACAAAATCGAATCGCCTTTTTGGGTTGATGAGCATGTGTACAAAGAAGAAGCCGATTTATTTGATTTGCTTTCAGAGCCGGCCCAAAAAGCTCATGAGGTATTTTTTGACGGGAATGTCACCTCGATTCTTCCGCATCCACAAAATCCCATGGCAATCATTGATTCTAAGCCACACCGGATCGGTGATGAGCTCGGAGAAGGTTGGAAACTTGTTGGAATCAATGGTGAGAACCGGACCATCATTCTTATGCACAAATCGGGCAAACATTTGGTCGTTGAGCTCACAAAGAATCAGTAGCCAGTGCCAATTGGGTTGAGCTCGCTTTTCCCAAGGGCTAGTATTGCTCCTCGGGGCGTATAGCTCAGTTGGCTAGAGCGCTGCCGTCACATGGCAGAAGTCGTTGGTTCGAGTCCAATTACGCCCATTGCAGCCGCTGCGGTAAGCGGCAGTAATTGGGTCGCAGCGTTTTTTGTGGCAGAGATTCAGGCAGTGCCCTGTCAGTTGTCAGCAGGCCCACTATCTGGCGGTGTCCTGATGAACTCTGGGCAGAATTTCAACTTGTTCTTGACGAACTCACCCTGCCAGCAGCCACCGGCCGAAAGCGATCGATCACGAAGTCCCCGATGGCTTGATCCATCACGCCCGCACCAACTGCCAGTGGCACGCCATTCCGCACCATTTCGGAGACTACCGATCCATCCACCGTGCCATGCAACGGGAGGTCAAACTCGGCGTGATCGTCGAAGCCGACGGCAGCCCTTTGGGTGTGGTCGTTGCTGGCGCCAATGTGCACGAAACAAAATTTTACACCGATGCCATCAAGGTTGCGGGGTTGTGTTGCAGGGGGCCATGGTGGGGATACCCCAAAAATAAGAACATTGGTCGAGTTCAAGAGTCTGCGGGGCTGTGAGGGGTATTGAGTGGAAGAGTAACAGTGCGTTGGCGAGAAAGGCTACTGGCAAGATGCGATCGATCCGATAAACAATCTAAAAACCGGTAGGTGAAAAGATGAATTTTCGCGGTCTATTCGACCTAGGGCATCTATTATCGGGAACCCGGACGATTTTTCCTGATCTGGCGTGCCCCAATGGAGATGATTGATGAATAATTGGTACTTTGGCAAGTTTGCTTCTTTGAAAATTTGGCAAATGGTTGTGGGGATGGGGTGTGTTCAGATTGTCCTTGTTGGCGGATGCCATAAAGAAGAAATCCATGCGTATCGAGTTCCACGAGAAGTCAACAGGTCCGCTCCAACATTGCCCAAAGCACCAGTGCCGGGACAAGGGGAGGAAAGTTATGCTTCGGAGGAGAGTGATGTCGCATGGACGGTTCCCGACACTTGGCACAGGATTGAAACAACCGCAGACATGCGGATTGCTACTTTCCATACCGGCAGCGAACTTGAAGCAGCCGTCACCGCCTTCCCCGGTGATGTGGGAGGGCTCGTTGCCAATGTTAATCGCTGGCGTGGACAGGTTGGATTGGAATCGACCGATGAGCAAGGGGTAGAGGAGCACATTCAACGCATCGAAGGTGTTGATGTGATTGTTGTCGATATTCAAGGAACTGACCAGAGGCTTTTAGGTACAGTGATTGATGTCGGCGATGGACAGACTTGGTTTGTGAAGGTGATCGGGGCATCTGATATGGTTGAGAAAATCAAAGATGATCTGATTACATTCTCCACATCGTTTCATATCCACCGGCGAGAAGGTGGAGCACCAGCAGATCAGGTCCATGCAGGCGCATCAGGGACGGGGGGGACTCAAGCATCTTCTTCAAACTGGGAGCCTCCTGCTCAGTGGAGTGTTGATCCTGATATGTCACCGATTTTGATGGCCGCCTATTTTGCTCAAGGCGGAGCACGCATTACACTGACCTCGCTTACCGGCGAAGGTGGCGGGATGCTCAGCAACATCAACCGTTGGCGTGGGCAAGTCGGATTGGCGCAAGTTGGTACACTCGAAGAGCAGCCATCAAAAGACCTTGGTTTGGGAGCAATGCTCGTTGACCTCGTTTCATCTGATGGAACAAGCCGAATCGTTGCGGGGATTGTGCCTTTGGGCGAGCAATCATTGTACTTCAAACTCACCGGATCGGAATCGCAAGTTGAAGAAGAGCTCGAGCGATTTGAGGCTTTTATCAACGGCGTTGCGATCGAAGGAAGAGTGAATCCATGATCCGTAAAATTTTTATGCCGCTGGCATCGCTCAAACTCACGGTTGTGATTTTTGCGCTCTCAATTTTCTTGGTTTTCGCTGGTACACTTGCTCAGGTTCACGCCGGCATCTGGACTGTGGTAGATCAGTATTTCCGATCCTTGATTGTTCCAATCGAGCTTCAGATCTTTATACCCAAGGACATTGCCACGATTCCGGGGAGGCTTTGGTTCCCCGGTGGACTCACGCTTGGCACAATCATGCTCGTGAATCTTGTTGCGGCCCATACCGTTCGATTTAAGTTTAGCAAAAAGCGGATTGGCATCATCATGACCCATTTTGGGGCGATCTTGCTGTTGATTGGTGAGTTTGTCACCGGGTTCGCGGCCAAAGAAGGCAATATGACGATCCTTGAAGGGCAAACAATCAACTATACAGAGAATATTCGTGCTTCGGAGATTGCCATTGTTGAGCAGTCCGATCCCAAGGAAGACTATGTCGTGGTCATTCCCGAGCGATACCTATCGAGCGGCGAGAAGAAAATTTCGCATGAGCTTCTTCCATTTACAATCGAAATAAATGAGTGGATGCACAATTCCCGAATTCTTGGTCCTACGCAGCCTCAGGGCGAGCGTAAGGGAAAAGCTGACACCGGTGCTGCCCGAGAACTGGCCGCGACCCCATTGCCTCGTGCCAATGGCGTTGATGGTGCAACAGTTGATGCCCCATCAGTCTACATCACAATCTATGAGGGCGATCGGCGGATCGGGTCGTATATACTGTCGGTGTATATCAATCAGCTCCAGGCGGTGGTGATTGATGGGCGCACCTACTGGATAGGACTTCGTTTTGCTCGAACTTATAAGCCGTATTCTCTTCATTTGATCGACTTCAAGCACGACCTTTTCACTGGAACACAGATGGCCCGTAATTTTTCGAGTCTCGTTCGTTTGGTTGATGCCAACCGGAATGTGGACCGGGAAGTACTGATTTATATGAATCATCCCTTGCGTTATGCAGGCGAAACCTTCTACCAAGCATCTTATTTACGAGATGACGCAGGTACCGTATTGCAGGTGGTGAAGAATCCTGGATGGTTGATTCCCTATATCTCGTCTACACTCATCACTGTCGGCATGCTCATTCACTTTGGAGTGAGGCTTGTGCCAGCCTTGCGGAGGCGATCACGATGAAAAAAATGCAACAACTGTTACCTTGGATTATTTTTGTTGCAGCTTTGATGTACGCATCGCAAGGCTTCATTCGTCCAGAGCGGATCGAGAGCCAGTTTGATCTGGATTCATTCCGAGGGATCCCTGTTTCTGCTGGTGGACGGACAAAGCCGATTGATACAGTTGCACGAAACAGCCTAATGAATCTCAGTGGACGCCAGAGCATCAAAACAGATGATGGCGAGATGTCAGCAATCGAGTGGTACCTCGAGCTTGTTACCAATCCTGAAGAGTCCATCAAACGCAGGGTGTTCCGAATCGATCATCCAGATGTGCTTACCTTGGCGGGGCTTGATGATGAGAAGAGAATCCGGTTTTCATTTGCTGAAATTTTTCCAGCAGGAAATGAAATCAATCGTCAGGCCATGCTGGCAAGTGAAATAAAAGCCAAAGCTCGAGATCCATTCCAACGGGCTGTTCTTGTTCTTGGGCAAAAGCTGATGCTCTATAGCTCGCTCCAACAACTTCAGGACCCTTATCTCGTTCCCCCTTTGCGTGTTGGAGACGATTGGCGATCATTCGTCACGGTGCTTGACGAAGATCCACGCGATCCTGATGCGCTGGCACTGCTTCATATCCTTCAGCGGTATCGTGCAGATGACCCACAGGCATTCAATGAAGGGTTGACTGTATTTTTCGATCTGATCGACACCCAAATTCCTTATGACGCACGCAAGGCACGCTACGAAGTCACCTATAATCAGGTTCGTCCATTTTATACTGCTTCGGTTTTGTATGTTGGAGCTTTTCTCATTGGATGCTTCGGGCTCCTTCTGAGTCAACTGGCAAAGCCTGATATCTCAAAAACACTCCTTGGAATTATGACGAGTTTGATTCTCGCGGCCTTCGTCATACAGACGGTTGGACTTGCAAGCCGAGTTTATCTCCAAGGAAGACCACCGATTACAAATCTGTATTCTTCTGCGGTCTTTGTCGGATGGTTTGGTGTGATTCTTGGGCTCATTATTGACCGCCAAATGAAACTTGGGCTCGGTGGAATTATGGCGTCGGCCATTGGATTTGGAACACTCATCATTGCCCACAATCTTGGGAATTCGGGTGATACCATGGAGATGATGCAGGCCGTCCTCGATACAAATTTCTGGCTTGCAACGCATGTGATTGTGATTACCATTGGATATTCGGCCACCTTCTTTGCGGGGTTCCTTGGAATCGCTTATGTGCTTTTAGGCGTGTTTACACCCGTGCTCGATCATGAACGGGGAAAGACGCTGGTCAAAATGGTCTATGGCGTAATTTGCTTCTCCACCTTGATGAGCTTTGCAGGTACTGTGCTTGGCGGCATCTGGGCAGATCAATCATGGGGACGCTTTTGGGGATGGGATGCGAAAGAGAACGGTGCTGCCTTGCTTGTGTTGATGAACCTTTTGATTCTTCATGCTCGATGGGGTGGGATGATTCGGGACCGTGGACTCATTGTCTTGGCGATCAGTTGCAACATCGTAACGGCATGGTCATGGTTTGGAACCAATATGCTTGGCGTTGGGTTGCATTCTTATGGTTTCATGCAGTCTGCCGTTTTTTGGATTGTTGTGTTCGTCATAAGTCAGCTCGTGCTGATGGGAATCGGGATGTTGCCGATGAAGCTCTGGCGGAGTCAGTTTGCAAGGGTTCCTGCTTCTTCCAATCCCCCGATATAGCCCCGAACTAATCTGAGCCGAACTGACCAGACATAAGTGGTTTCTCATAAGTGGTTCCTGAACCCAAATGCGTAACAGAAAATTAAACCTACCGCGTTGCCTATGTATGCAGGGGGTTCACGGGCAGCGGGTACTCTGCGCGTGTTTGATCCAGAGTGGATTGTTGAGCTGGTTGCAGAAACAAAAGCGGTCCGCCCTATCCGTTTTCAGAATTTTAATGCATTCTAATGCAATTGTATCATTGGATACCACAATTTTCAAAGTGCAGCAATTATCGGGCAAAGTACACTATGGAATTTCATCCGAAAGCGTATTGCAAGTTGTGAAGTCGATCTGAAATGACGATAGCAAAGTCAAAGAAGCTGAGGTGGGGCAGATTCGATCGAATGTGGGATGGACTTAGTTCAATCTCGTCATTATTGGTTTGAGCTTGGGCTTTGGGTCAGGCTAGATCAAAGCTGCAAGCGAGATGAGGAAGGCACAGATGGAATCCCGATGCCACGAAAATATCAACACCACAGATACAGATCAGCCAGTTTTGCATGCCAACCAGTATGGTCTAAAACGCAAGTTCATTCTTTGGTTGCTCCTTGTGGCGATGGTCCCGTTGCTTGTTATAAGCATGGCCAGCTATCGAATCGCAAAGACCAGTCTTCAAAATTCCATTCACCAGTCACTCTCGATGATTGCGATTGATGAGGCATTGTTTATTACAAACTGGTTTGAGTATCGCATAACCGATTTAAAATCAAAAGCATCCAGTCGTGGAACCGTTGAGTTTTTTGAAAAGCTGCAAAATGCCATTGAGGTTTCTGGTGGAGATGTCCATGCCATCATCAAGAGCGATGAATGGGAACGCGTGGCGAATAAGTTCTTTGATGATCTCCAGAGGCATCGGAAACTTGGTGGATATGCGGACATCCTGCTTTTTGATAACGCGGGGAATGTTGTATTCTCCGCAGCCCAGGATAACAATCTCGGGAAAAATATTTTTTCAGGACCACTTGTACAGACAAGATTTGCGAATGCTGTTCGAAAGGCATCGGTAACCAATGGAGTGATATTCTCTGATCTGGAATATTATGAGCCGGTTACAAAAACACCGGCAGGTTTTTTAGTCACAGGTGTTCACAACCAGGCTGGTGAACAAGTTGGGTTGATGGCAACAAGAATATCACCTGACCAAATTGATTTTGCAACCGCATATGAACATGACCATGAAAAGGGCATTAAAGTTTACATCATTGCTGGTGATGCACAGGAAGAAGGAGCATGGCTTCGCACACCGTTTCCATTATGTCAAGAGTGTGTGCCAAGTGATCATGAAATTTCCTTAGGTGGATCCGATTACCTTTCCATACGCATTGATACTTCGCAGACAAGACGCTGGCTTGAGGAACATGCGCCAGCGGGCCATGAATCGGCAATACCGGTGATGATGGAAGAGCAGGTTAGTGCATACAAAAACCATATCGGGGAGCAAGTTCTCGGTGTGCATCAAGGTGTCGAGATTGGTGGAATAAAGTGGGGGGTGATTGCCGAGATACCTGAGCACAGAGCATACGCGTCTTCCGATAAGCTTCGCCAACTGATGTTTTGGCTTGTTGCAATTACGGGTGGGAGTGCAGTGCTTGTCGCGATCTATATCACACGATGGATTGTTCGGCCTATCGACGAACTCTCGCGTGTTGCTCGACTCGTTGCTCAAGGCGATCTTTCACACACATGTCTTGTTCGTTCAAATGATGAAATCGGCGATCTCACAAAGTCGTTCAACCTAATGATACTGAATCTTCGAACAACAATTAATGAGCTTGAGAATCTGAGAAAGGCACTTGATGAGCATGCTATTGTCAGTGCAACAGATGTCAGTGGAAAAATTGTTCAAGTTAATGATGAGTTTTGTAAGCTTAGTGGGTACACGAGAGAAGAGCTTATCGGACAAACGCACAGCATACTCAGAAGTGGCGAGCATACACGCCAATTCTACAGCCAATTGTGGAAAACAATTTCGAAAGGTGAAGTTTGGTCGGGTGAAATCAAGAACAAGAGTAAGGACGGCACTTATTACTGGGTGTCCGCAACAATTGTTCCATTCAAAAATAATTGTGGGGAGATTACGAAATATGTTGCCATCCGGACAGACATCACTGATCTTAAAGAGATCGAAGTTCACCTAGAAGAAGGGAACATTTCACTCTCTTTCGCCCTTGATGCTGAACAGGCCATTGCCGACCAACTTGAGCAGTCTGTTCAAGATTTCAAGAAGCTTGCTTCAACGGACAAACTCACCGGATTGCCAAACCGAGGCGTGTTCATTGATCGCCTGGAGAAAGTAATGAGTGAATCAGAAGATACTGGTGGAAAATACGCTGTACTCTTCTTTGATTTTGATCGATTCAAAGTTATTAACGACAGTCTTGGGCACGATGTTGGTGACGAGCTCCTCTGCGATATTGCAAGGATATTTGACAAGGAGCTTCGGCAAGATGATACCGCGGCAAGATTCGGTGGTGATGAATTTGTTGTACTCTTGACGAATCTCAAAGAGTGGGAGGATGCGGAAGTCATGGCTGCGAGATTGCTTAAAGCATTCGATAAACCCCACCATCTCAGGGGGCACATGGTTGTCTCGACTGCCAGCATCGGGCTGGTTACCAACCGACACGGATACAAATCCTCTGGTGACATGATCCGCGATGCAGATGCTGCGATGTTCCAAGCAAAGGAAAACGGAAAAGCGCAAGTGGTCATCTTTGATCAAGCAATGCACGATCAGGCGATGGATCGACTTGTGCTTGAAGCTGATATTCGAGTCGCACTTGAGAAAGAGCAGTTCAGACTCGCCTATCAGCCAATCGTTGAGCTTGATACTGGAAAACTCAAAGGATTCGAGGCCCTTATTCGGTGGGATCATCCCAAGCGAGGGATGATGAGTCCTGATGTTTTCATTTCTATTGCCGAGGACACTGGGCTCATTAATCCTATTGGACTTTGGACTCTTCATACCGCAGCCGACCAGATTGCGAAGTGGAATCAGACCCGAAGGGAAGATCAAAAACTCAGCATGAATGTCAATGTCTCTAAACGCCAGCTCTTGTCTCCAGAATTTCTTGATGATGTGCTCGAGTGCCAAGCAAAATATCACTTGGAATCAGGAGAGATACAGCTTGAAATTACCGAGAGCGTAATTGTTGATGCTCGAAGTAATGTCATTCCGCTGCTTCGCACAATCCGCGAGCATGGGATCCCTATTGTTATGGATGACTTTGGAACTGGTGTTTCATCATTGAGCACGCTTCATTCTTATCCCATTGATGTGCTCAAAATTGACCAGTCATTCATTCGTGTGCTTGACGGTGACCGCTCATTGCTCGCGGTGGTTTCCTCGATTGCCGCTTTGGCAGATAACTTGGGTATTCGCACTGTCGCTGAAGGGGTTGAGACGGTTGATGTCATTGGATCGCTCCAATCGATCGGATGCACTTGGGGGCAGGGTTACTTTTTCGCCAAGCCGCTTTCCGAGTCTGAGGCAACTGCTTATATCGACAGCGATCAGTCGCAGTCGAGTGCGGCATGAAATTCGGCGAGATAGAAATATTTGCGTCCGAAAAACACAAAAGCGGATGAAAACATCTGGATTGAATGGATATGCTGAGTTGTGCGCGATAGGTTCAATGGTCGGCGTGTATGTTTCGCGCTGGCCGTTGGGGTGGTGGATTTTGCCATCATCCAAAAGATGTAGCCCGATCTGAGAGACAACCATGGCACGACAGGCCAAAGTCGAAGGTGATGCCCGGACTCGTCAGTACGGGTATTGGCGCGCCGCATCACTCGTCGGCGTGTATCTCTTCATGGGGTTGCACATCGCCCACTGGAAAATCGCGGGAAAAACGCTCGCACCGCTCGAACTCAACGAGGTGATGTACACCCTCGAGCTCGGCATCATCACCGCCGGATTCATCTTCATGGTCTTGGCGATGATTTCCGTCTTGATCGTTGGACGCTTTTTCTGTTCATGGGGATGTCACATCCTTGCCCTCGAAGACCTGAGCTCATGGCTGCTCGAAAAAATTGGGATTCGTCCCAAGCCCGTGCGGCTGCGGACGCTGCTGCTCGTTCCACCGGGTGCGATGTTTTATATGTTCGTCTGGCCTCAGATTTCTCGACTCATCGACGGGCGTGAGATGCCCGTCTTGCATATCACGACTGATGAATCCGGGTGGGCATCATTTATCACCGATGATTTTTGGCGAAATCTTCCGGGGCCGGGTGTAATTATCTTTACTTTCTTCGTTGTTGGATTTCTAATCGTGTATCTGCTCGGGTCGCGATCCTTCTGCCGATATGTGTGTCCCTATGGTGCCCTCTTCTCATTGGCCGATCGGGTGGCGCCCGGGAAGATCGTGGCGCTGGGCGATTGCACACAGTGTGGCATCTGCACCGCCAAGTGCTCGTCGGATATTCGGGTCCACGAGGAACTCACCGTTTTCGGTAAGGTCGTGAGTCCGTCGTGCCTCAAGGATCTCGATTGTGTGTCAAGTTGTCCGCAGGGGGTGATCGGGTTCGGATTCACCAAGCCTTCGTTCTTCAAGTCGTGGAAGCGTGTTGATGGGGTGAAAAAACCTCGATATGACTTCTCCCTATTTGAAGAAGGACTGATGGCGGTCGTGTTTCTTTTTGTGTTCTTTGCTTTGCGCGGGCTTTATGATATTTTTCCGTTTATGCTCAGCATGGCCTTGGCAGCAATTGTTGCATTTATCACACTCAAGGGACTAAGGCTTGCCTACGCCGAGTATGTCCGGCTCAACAACTTTCAACTCAAAATTGAAAACAGGATTACTCGCCCAGGAGGATTTTTTGCGTTGTTCGCTGTTGTGCTTGTCGGGTTGACCGTGCACAGTGCATGGATTCGGTATCACGAGTTTACCGGCTGGCGAGCGGTCAGGATGCTCGAACACCCTGAAGCCAATCCTGCAGATTTTGATGCAGTTGCGACCGTCGATACGGCAATCACTCACCTTTCGACAGCCAATCAGTGGGGGTTCCATTCGCCGACCAAACTGATTCAAAAGCTTGGAGAGTTGCGGGTCGCGGCTGCCCAATCAATTGCCGATCAGGGAAATCCAGATCAGGCGATCGAGCGGTTGCGGGCGATTATTCAAGAATACCCTGAACTTGCCATCGCACATTACAACCTCGGCGGATTGCTTGCCCTAGCCGGGCGGGAGACAGAAGCGATTGCACAGTTTGAAGAATCCCTACGCCTCAATAAGAACGATCCAGATACATGGAATACCTTGGGGTACCTCTGGTTCAATCAAAATCGGCTTGAAAACGCAGAGTACTGTTTTCGAGCAGCGATCGAACGAAATCCTGAGTTCGCCCATCCACATTTTAATCTTGCTCGCCTCTTGGCCAATCAGGGACGAATTGATGAGGCTGAGTTTCATCTCATGCAAGCCATTCAACTTGATCCGGAAACCTATGGCGAGTTCGTCACCGGGGGGGGAGGAGAGAGCTCCGCTCCATAACTGCTTGTCAATGCCCGATGATCGCGTCCATATATCAGCTAAGGATGTGCATTTTTTCTATTCCGTTGGTGCATGTACAAAAAATGCCAATCCGGCAGTCGAGAACCTTTTGCGCAATAGAGAGGGCGCAAATCCAGCATATCTGCCTTGGTTGGACCCGATCCATGGGTAAAAAGTATGCGTTTGGCATGCCGGCGTGCTAGGATATATCCTTCATGAAATGCGATCCATTACCAATCATCATTCAAGGGGGCATGGGAGCAGCGGTTTCAAGCTGGTCTTTGGCCAATGCGGTCGCTCGGGCAGGGCAGCTTGGGGTGGTTTCAGGTACTGCGCTTGATGTTATTCTTGCCCGGCGCCTTCAGATTGGAGATCCCGGTGGGCATGTACGCAGGGCTTTGGAGAAATTTCCAATTCCGGGCGTCGCACAACGCATCCTCAGCCGATACTTCATCGAAGGTGGTAAACCCCCAAATGCCCCATTCAAGGGCAAACCAGTTCCTTCTCACAACCCCTCAGGCCACCTTGAAGAGCTTCTGGTGGCTTCAAATTTTGTCGAGGTTTTCCTCGCCAAAGAAGGCCACAACGGGTTGGTTGGGATCAACTTCCTCGAAAAAATCCAAGCACCAAACCTTCCCTCAATCTACGGTGCAATGCTTGCCGGTGTCTCTGCCATCCTCATGGGCGCAGGTATTCCTAAAGCCATTCCCGGAATCCTCGATCGTCTCGCTCGAAAGGAACCCGTCGAACTTCGTCTTGATGTTCAAGGGGCAGAGCGAGGTGAAGAATTCTTCACCCACTTTGATCCAAACGCATTCTTTGGAGGCCAAGCACCCGAGCTCGATCGTCCTGATTTCATTGCTATCGTCTCATCGGCGACCCTCGCAAGCATGCTCGCCCGCAAGGCCAGTGGCAGGGTTGACGGATTTATTATTGAAGGCCCCACCGCGGGTGGGCACAATGCGCCACCACGCGGCAAAATGCAGTTGAGCATCGAGGGGGAACCAATCTATGGTGAACGCGACGGAGCCGATCTTGAGGCAATCAGAAAAATTGGACGACCGTTCTGGATGGCAGGTTCTTATGCCGAACCCGAACGCATTGCTCAAGCAATCAAGGCCGGGGCTGCAGGTGTCCAGGTAGGAACTGCTTTTGCCTTCTGCGAAGAATCCGGACTCGACCACGATCTCATTGGCAAAACGATCGAGATGAGCAAGGTCGGACAGGCCAAGGTTTTTACCGACCCGATTGCCTCGCCGACGGGATTCCCGTTCAAAGTCCTTGAAATGGAGGGCACCCAATCTGACCAAGGTGTTTACGAGCAAAGGACGCGCATCTGTGATCTTGGATATCTTCGTCATGCCTACAAAAAAGACAATGGTAAAATTGGATGGAGATGTCCGTCAGAACCTGTTGATGATTACCTGAAAAAGGGTGGTACCCTCGACGACACCAAAGGGCGCAAGTGTGTCTGCAACGGACTCATGGCCAATGTTGGACTCGGACAAATCCAGGCCAATGGTGAGCTTGAAAAACCTTTGGTCACTTCTGGCGATGATGTCGCACGAATTGCTCGGTTTCTTAAGCTAGGTGCCTCTTCCTATTCGGCTGCTGAGGTTATTGAGTATCTTCTCAAAGACCATCATCAGCCCGTGAGGGGCTTGTCCAATACCCGTACGGATTCGTGAATTCTTCATTATGGACGGCGCGACATGCGGTCTAAGGTCGTGTTTGCGGTAAATTTATGATATTTGTTGTTGGTGATTTTGTGGGCAGGCTGGATATCCTGTGTTCAATCCGCTACACTTGGCACCGCTCTGTGGCCTATCGGGATCACGAAGCAGTCAACTTATGCCGGTGTCTCCACGATTACGCGTTATGCGTCCAGTGATGTTCCGGTTTTCGCAGGCCCCCGATGCCTGATTTACCGGAACCGGTTTCCACAAGCCAAGAAGAACAGCACATGAAGTTTACAGAACTGAGGCTCGCAGAGCCCATCGTTCGCGCGGTCGCCGACAAAGGCTACTCGATTCCATCCCTAATCCAGTCCCAATCCATCCCTGTTGCACTTGAAGGGCGCGATGTCTTCGGATGTGCCCAGACGGGTACTGGAAAAACCTGTGCCTTTGCCCTGCCGATCCTGCATCGTTTGAGCGACTCGAGCAGCTCTACAGGTAAGAAGCGAGGCGGGCATCGCGCCCGCTCACCTCGCGCATTGGTGCTGTGTCCAACACGCGAATTGGCGATGCAAATCTTCGACAGCTTTGTGAACTATGGTAAGCATCTCAAACTTCGCCACACCGTTGTTTTCGGCGGCGTCTCACAGAGTAAGCAAGTCCGATCGCTCCGCGAGGGTATTGATGTTCTTGTCGCTACGCCGGGTCGTCTGCTCGATCTGATCAACCAAGGACACATTGATCTCTCCGAGATCGAAATTTTCGTACTTGACGAGGCCGATCGCATGCTCGACATGGGGTTTATCAATGACATCCGCAAGATCGTCGCGATGACCCGCGAAGATCGCCAGACGCTGTTCTTCTCGGCGACCGTCTCGCGTGAAATTCGCAGGCTCTCCGATTCGATCCTCACCAACCCGGTGAGCATCGAAACCGCGAAGGAATCAACCACCGTCGAGGCCATCGACCAACGAATCTATATGGTCGATCGCGAGCACAAACCCGTGCTCCTCGAGCGCATGTTGCTTGATCCAGAAGTCAGCAGAGCGTTGGTGTTTTCAAAGACCAAGTATGGGTGTGACAAACTCGTCAAGATTCTTCGCCGAGCCAAGATCGACGCCGAGGCGATTCATGGTGACAAATCCCAAAACGCCCGCACCCGTGCGATGCGTCGATTCAAATCCGGATCAACCAAAATTCTCATCGCTACCGATATCGCATCGCGTGGGATCGATGTTGACAATATTACCCATATTATCAACTATGACATGCCCCTCGATCCAGAGACTTATGTCCACCGCATCGGGCGCACCGCCCGGGCAGGGGCTCAGGGCGTGGCGATCTCATTTTGTGGATTCGATGAGGTCGGGCTCTATCGCCAGGTCGAACGCCGATCCAATATCCAGATCGAGGTTGCCCTCGACCATGATGACTTGACTTTTGATGTGCCGCCACCATCGCGCTCTGTCCGCAAATCGCGATCAGGCGGCGGATACCAAGGCAATCGCAAGCCTCGAACCAACGGGCGAAAATCATTCGCAACCCGTCATGCCAACGGGTACGGTTCGCGTTCCGATGAGTCCCAATCAGGCCCACGCACCAAATCGCGTTCTGGGGGCAAATACCGCAAACCAAACGATGGCGGCCGAACCGATCGCGACTTCGCCGAGACCAAAGCCGACGCACAATCAGAGTATCGGAATGATGTTTTGGGATACACGGACACTGGCGTGCGCACCAAGAAGAGTAAGCTTAAATCCAAGGGCAAGGTCAAAGTCTCAGGCAGCAAGCCTGCCAAGGCAGGGGCAAGTTTCTCCGCCAGAACATCCAAGCCCAAAAAAGGCAATGGCTACCCCCGCAACAAACCCGGCGCAGGCGTACGAATAACCGCGACAGCAGCAACTCGATAGATCGCACCACATATAGCATGGTCCTAGAAGCTGGGGCTTAGCAGCCGGGTCTTAGCAGTTGGTGATGTATTGCCGCATCGCTTTGACTTCAATACTCAGCTCGGCGTTCATTGCCGCATTGAGATCGCCAATAGAGATCATCCCAATGAGCGATCCATTATCGACCACCGGAAGATGGCGGATGTGCTGCAAGGTCATAATTCGACGGACATCATTGAGCGAAGTGTCGGGACAGCATGAGATTACATTTCGCGTCATTACATCGTTGACCTGTGTGGTCGTCGGGTCACGCTGAGCGGTGACAACGCGCACAAGAATGTCCCGTTCGCTGATGATTCCAACGAGCTCGCCGAAGGGATCGGTAACGACCAGCGATCCGATGCGGTGCTCATTCATGAGCCGGGCAGCTTCGAGCACACTCGCCGCCTGCCCAATCGCATGGACGCTTTTGATGCATTGTGTACCGAAGTCAGTTTCGTTCCAATGTTTCTTGTTGGCGAGGAGTTGAGATACGCTGTGCATGACCGATTCCTTTCGATGTGATCAGCGTACCGTTTTGCATTGTTCTGTCATTTCCGCATCGAAACGGCACCCGATCGAGAACAGTTCCATTATCCACAAATTGCAGATTGATGGAAGGAAAAACCACGATGATTCGTTTGTAACCCCATGAATGAGGGGGGGTAGGGCGAGAAACAGCAAAAAAGAGCGAGCATAGCAGGGATAGAAGAGAGATTATGAGGTCAGGACTGTGGAGTCGATCGGCTTGAATTTGGCGGTGAAGTGGCGAAGCGCTGCCGGTTCTTCGATAATTCGATACCCCACAAGCGAGTCCGCTTGGTCCTTGACTTCAAGGATGATCTCAATCACATAATCAATATGGGACTGTGTGTAGGTCCGGCGAGGGATCGCCAATCGCACCAGTTCCATGTGTGCATGCTCACCCATCATCACCGATCCGATCTCACAACTTCGAATCCCGCCCGCTTCATAGAGTGCGCAAGCGAGCGCCTGCCCGGGGAACTGTTCCTTGGGAATATGGGGACAAAAAGCCGCAGCGTCAATATAAATTGCATGGCCACCCGCTGGGCGAACGATCTCGATCCCCGCTTCGAGCAGCTTCTCGCCCAGATATTCCGTCGAACGAATCCGGTATCGCAGATAATCCTCACGAAGCACCTCGCGGAATCCCACTGCCATCGCTTCAAGGTCGCGTCCCGCCAACCCGCCATAGGTCATGTACCCTTCGGTGAGAATCAAGAGGTTACTCGCTGCGTCAAAGAGTTTGCGATCACGGAACAGGAGCACTCCGCCAATATTGACCATTCCATCTTTTTTCGAGCTGATCGTCGCCCCATCACAGAGATCAAACATTTCCCGCGCGATATCTTTGACCGCCCGACCGCCCTGTCCGGGCTCGCGCTGCTTGATAAACCAGGCATTTTCGGCGAATCGGCACGCATCCAAAAAGAACGGCTTGTCAAACCGGTTGCACAAAGCACGCACCTCGCGCAGATTTTCAAGCGACACCGGCTGACCACCGATGCTGTTGCAAGTCACCGTCACCATCACAAAGGGCACATCATTGCTTCGTTCGGTGAGCAGTTTTTCAAGTGCATCAAGATCCATGTTGCCCTTGAATGGTGAATCCGTCGCGGGATTTTGCCCGTCAGCCGTCAGCAGATCAATCGTGGCGCACCCGCTGTGTTCGATGTTGGCCCGTGTGGTGTCGAAATGGGCGTTGTTGGGAACAATCTTTCCCTTACCAGACCCACTTGGCCCGATCATGACTTCGATCAAGAGTCGTTCGCTTGCTCGCCCTTGGTGTGTGGGGAGAATATGTTCAATCCCAGTGAGATCGACCATCACATCGCGAAACCGAAACCAGCTCGGTGCCCCGGCGTAGGACTCATCGCCTCGCATTACCCCGGCCCATTGCTCAGAGCTCATCGCTCCGGTGCCCGAATCGGTCAACAGATCAATCATCACATCTTGCGAGGGAATCGCGAAGAGATTGTAGTGGGCTGCTTTGAGGCACGCTGCGCGCTCTTTGCGCGTCGTCATTTGGATTGGCTCGACGGATTTGATACGGAAGGGTTCGATGATGGTTTTCATGGTCAAGTACTATAGGGCAGGATATCCCGACACCCACCTAAAAAAACAGAGCAGGTTTTGGCAAAAAACGCTCTGTGAGGGAGTTTTTATTTGGATTTTCAACGGACTACTTGGGGAAGGCAATCGTGAGACGGAGTTGTCAGGCATGTTTTGTCAGATTTGAAAATTGAGGCATTAATTGAGCAAACGATCTCTGAAAACACAAAAATATGCCAATCGGAGATCAACTGGTCCAACTTGGATTCCGATGAATAGCACAATCTGCGAGTTTTTCAGCGAAGACAAGTATCGAAGGAGTTTTCATGTCAATCCGCACCAAACTCATCGCTGTATTAATGATCCCAACACTGGCATTTGCTATTTTTGCCGCCACAGCTTTGCTCACCGCTC
Organism: Phycisphaerales bacterium; assembly: GCA_026982335.1. Lineage (GTDB taxonomy): Bacteria > Planctomycetota > Phycisphaerae > Phycisphaerales > UBA1924 > UBA1924. Next base: position 74,532 of record JALSHH010000045.1, on the reverse strand, counting down.
GAAGTGCCGTTGAGGAGAATGAGATAATCGAAGAGCTCTCAGAGGTGGCGGTTGGGATGAGTCAGTTGCTTCATGAAACTCAGAAGGAACGGGGTTTTACCGCAGCTTTTCTCGGAAGCAAAGGAGAGAAGTTCGGCTCAGAGCTCATGAATCAGCGGCTGCAAACAGATCAATGGGCATCATCTTTGAGCAAGATACTTGATTCAGTTCCATCAAATCATATTTCTCCTGCGATTGCGGACCGTATTGGTAAAGCGCAGGCCATGTTCGATGACATCGAAACCTACCGCCAGCGGATCAGTTCACAGACCATCGAATCTTTCGAAGCGATAGCGTATTACACTTCTATGAATGCGAGTTTTCTCAAGGCAATCGGCGAAATCGCCCATGAAAGTACTGATGCGGTGCTTTCACATGAACTTGCCGCATATACAAATTTCCTCAAAGCCAAAGAAAAGGCAGGTGTTGAGCGTGCCGTTTTGGCCAGCACATTCTCGAAAGACTTTTTTGCTCCCGGTATTGAAGTCAAGGCACATTCGCTTATTGATGCTCAAGAAGTGTATTTCGATGCGTTTCTTTCCAATTGTTCATATGAATCCAAGGCCGCCTATGAAAAAGCCAAGACTGATCAGTCATTTCGCCGAGTTGAAGAATTTCGAAGCATTGCTTTTGAAAAAGCCGAAACGGGAAACTTTGGCGTTGATCCTGCTCAATGGATCCAAGCATCGACAAACCGAATCAACAAACTCAAAGAGGCCGAGGATACCATGACCGAGTTTATCCTTGCTCGGGCTCATGAGGCAAGAAGTCAAGCGTACTCAACGATGTACACTGTTGGTACACTCAGTGTTTTGGTACTTGCCCTGACGATCTTTTTCGGATGGTTTATTATGAGCCGAATGATCCTCAAGCCGTTGCATGCCATGGTCAGTGCTTTGTGCACGATTTCGCGTGGCGACCTGACCGTTGAACTTCCCAAGGGACATAACGATGAGATCGGTGCAATGGCCCAGTCTGTGAACACCATGACCAAGTCACTTGCCGACCTGATCGGCAATATCACAAGGTCCTCGCTCGAAGTTGCTTCGGCAGCAACAGAAGTCTCCGCCAATGCTGAGGAGATTGCTTCGGGCATGTCCGAACAATCATGTCATCTCAATCAAGTCTCAGCTGCAATCGAAGAGATGAACGCTTCGATCAATGAAGTTGCGGGCAAAAGCGCTCACGCCGAGACACTTGCGGGTGACTCAAGACAGCAGGCCCACGACGGTGGAGAAGTCGTAGGACACACTATTTCTGGAATTCAAAGCGTTGAAACACTTGTGAATGCATCGGCTCAAAATGTGAGCGAACTCGGGGAAAAGAGTGAGCAAATCGGACAGATTATTGAAACCATCAACGACATTGCCGATCAAACCAACCTCTTGGCCCTCAATGCGGCCATTGAAGCGGCAAGGGCGGGTGAGCATGGACGAGGATTTGCAGTTGTTGCGGATGAAGTTCGTAAACTTGCAGAGCGTACGACTGAAGCAACCGCCGAGGTTTCTGATTCCGTAAGTCTAATCCAGAGTGAAACCCAGACAGCTGTGCAGTCGATCAATAGCTGTCAGGCGGAGATGACGCAAGGGGTTACTTATGCGAAAAAGGCCGGGGATTCTCTCGAGTCCATTGTGCAGGCCAATGAGGCAGTTACCATGGAAATTTCTGGTATTGCCGCGGCGACGGAAGAACAGGCTGCAGCGTGCAGCTCGCTGAGTGAGAATATCGAGCAGATCAGTGGGTTGATTCAACGCTCGTCTGATGGTGTTCGCGAAGCAGCCTCGGCCGCGACGAATCTCTCAGCCAACGCAGAAGAGCTTCAGTCGATGGTCCAACGCTTCAAGGTCGCCTGATTCATTTCGCCTTAGGCTCGTTGATTCGATGCCTGGGAAGGTATTCACTCGAATAAAAGCTCCAGCAAACGCGGGAACTTTTCGTGCACCTGTCGTGTCTCTGAGAATGGACAATCCGCCGATCACTCGTCAAGAAGTACGGCCGACCCGGAGACAGGCTCGAATCGACACTGGAAGAATCGGAGATACTCGGGCTCATAGGTAATTTTTAATCCCTGGACCCGCTTGGGGTGCTCGAACAGGTGAATTACAGATTCGGCGGTGACATCTATGTGGGCCTGGGTGTAGACCCGGCGCGGGATGGTGAGGCGGACGAGTTCAAGATTTGGATACCGATTCTCACCCGTTTCAGGATCCCGTCCCGCCGAGACCGCGCCCCGTTCCATCGAGCGGACACCAGAGTCCACATATAGGGCTGCCGCCAGCGCCTGGGCGGGGAACTGGTCTCTGGGCAAGTGGGGGAGGAACCGGGCAGCATCGAGGAATATCCCGTGCCCGCCGATTGGGCGAATGATTGGCACACCGGCATCAATGAGCTTCTCGCCAAGGTATTCCACCTGCCCAATTCGAGCACGGATGTGATCATACTGCACGGATTCAGCAATCCCGACGGCCAATGCCTCCATATCGCGTCCGGCCATCCCCCCATAGGTGTGAAGTCCTTCATACACCACAACGAGGTTGCGAGCCTTCTCGGCGAGTCTGTCGTCGTTGAGCGCGAGGAAGCCGCCAATATTGACCAGCGAGTCCTTCTTGGCGCTCATCGTGCACCCATCGGTGTACGAGCATATCTCGCGGAGAATTTCGGCGATGGTTTTGTCAGTGTATCCCTCTTCAAGTTCTTTGATGAAATATGCGTTTTCAACCGCCCGTGTTGCATCAAGGAACACCGGGATATCGTGCGCATGGCAGAGCTCGCAGATAGCTTTGATATTGGCCATCGAGCAGGGCTGTCCGCCAGCCATATTCACATTGGTCTCGAGTGAGAGATACGGAATCCGGTCTGCACCGACCTTGTCGATGAGTGCTTGCATTTTGTCCAGATCGACATTGCCCTTGAACGGGAACTCGCTTGTGGGGTCATGCGCTTCGTCGCAGATAACATCGACGAACTGCCCGCCACAGAGTTCTTGGTGGAGCCGTGTGGTGGTGAAATACATATTGCCCGGGACATAATCGCCTTTCTTGATTGCGATTTGGCTCAGTAGATTCTCTGCCCCGCGCCCTTGGTGCGTCGGGATGAGGTGCCTGTAGCCGTAGTATTGCCGGACGGCTTCTTCGAGCCTGTAGTAGTTCTTTGATCCTGCGTAGGCCTCATCGCCGAGCATCATCGCGGCCCATTGGCGATCCGACATCGCCGTCGTGCCCGAATCAGTCAGCAGGTCGATATAGACATCGTTGCTTCGCAGAAGAAATGTGTTGTAACCGGCTTCACGAATCGAAACTGCCCGCTCAGCAGGGGTAGTCATCCGCAGATGCTCGACCATCTTGATCTTGTAAGGCTCTGCCCAAGAACGAATACTCATTGGTTTCTACTCCTTCTAGAATTACGGTTTAGCCGGAATTGCCGGCATTGCGGACAAGAGTGTATGCAATCGGAGAGAGAGGTGAGGCACCTTTCTCAAAGGGGTACTTCATTATTTTGTGGGAATGCAAACACTTTATAAACACGGATAAAAAAGTCCGTTTTATGCCAAATTGTCCTTGTTTCTCGCAAAGTTTTCCAATACGGTGTACGACAAAAGAAACAGGATAGCACTGTCTTGTTTGAAGGTTGGAGGAGTCATGCAAGTTTCGCGATCAACCCTCGTCATGTCCGTTTGTATGGTGTCGGCAGGTGTCTTATTGCTTTTGCTTGGTGCTGCCGGGCCCCAAGAGGTCGAGCAAGCCCATCACCCGGGCAAGATGGATGTCCGGAACGATGTACACATTCCAGATGACTCAATACACAGCGAGTTGACCAACAAACAGGTTGGGGATCTGCCACCGGTTGAAACGGCTGATGGGCGATTCATTGAGCAGGTGATGCGCGACAGCTCGCGGGGCGAGCTCTATCCAAAATGCCTCGTTTGCCATGGCGATCTCGAGAATGCAACCATCAACATGGGCTTCGATCTCGACTGTGTGTTCTGCCATGGCGGCGATCCGAATTCTGAAATCAAAGAAATCGCCCATGTCCTGCCCACGCTTCCAGTGATCATGGACAATACCGTGGCACCTCTGGACTATGACCTGCCCTACCAGCAGTTTGTCAACCCATCAAACCTGCGTGTCGTTGAGAACACTTGTGGCGCATGCCACCCGTTTAAAGCAGAAAATATTCTCAAGAGCATGATGGCCACCGCAGCCGGACACTATGCAGGTGGCCTTTATCAGAATGGTGTGGTCAAAACAAAAACTCCAATCTATGGCACATTTGCGGTTGAAGATAATGATGGCGTTGTGCCTTACGAAAAGGGGGCGGTGCAGAGCCTCGAAGACCTGATTGAGTATGATCCTTCGGGCGACCCGTTCAACAACGCAACCCACTTCGCTGCGGTGCCTGCCCAAGCATGTGCCCGGTGTCACTTGTGGTCGCGTGGCAAAGGATATCGTGGAGCCGAGAATGCGGCAGGAACTTATCGAGCAGACGGGTGCGCAGCATGTCATATGATCTATGACAACGACGGACTCTCGCGTAGTGCGGACATGACTATTGATCATACCGAGACTGGTCATCCTCGTGTCCATGTGATCACCAAGCAGATCGAAACCGCCCAGTGTATCCATTGCCACCATCGCGGCGCACGGATCGGGCTTAACTTCACCGGACGATCACAGATGCCCCCGCGTCTACCCAGCGGCCCGGACTACATCGGTACGACCGACGAGAAATTCAACAGCAACTATCATTACACGGTTGATGCAGTCAACCCTCAAGATATCCATTTCACCAGAGGGCTCGATTGTATCGACTGCCATACTCCTAACGGGATTATGGGCGATGGCAACATCTATGGACATATGGATCAAGCAACCAAAACCGAATGCCGGATGTGCCACGGGATGCCCGGCGAACTTCCAACCATGATCGACCATGACGGACTGCCACTGAGCAACACCTACTTTGAAGGCGGTTTGGCCAAGCTCGAACGAAAAGTCGATGGCGTGGTGCACACCATCCCGTTGGTCAAAGATATCGTCGATCCAGAATCGCCAAGCTACAACGCCCAAGCGGCGTGCGCGATGAACGATAACCACCTCAAAGCGGTAGGTGGGCTCGAGTGCTACGCATGTCACTCGGCATGGACTCCAAACTGCTTTGGATGCCATTTCGAACGTGACGAGCGCTTCACAGGAATCAACCTCGTGACGCGAAACGAAGAGATCGGGCGCGTAAAAACCAACAACAAGGTGTTCGTGGCTTTGAGGCCGTTCTTTATTGGCCCAAACAGCGAAGGGCGCATCGCGCCTTATCTTGTTTCGTGTCAACCGATCGCCGACGTGACTGCTCCAGATGGGACGAAGATCCTTGATTTCCAGATGCCTCAGACTGCCAAGGGGGTTTCTGGACTTGCGATGAATCCTGTTCAGCCTCACACAGTACAGGGACCTGGCAATGTGCGAACTTGTGCCGAATGCCACCGTTCACCCGCTTCGTTGGGTATGGGCACGGGGAGCTACTCGCTCGCCCGTGACTTTGCTTACCTTTCGATGCCCACAGGGATCCAAGTCTACGATCGGCGTACCGATCCAGAATCACCATCGCTCGTGGCAACACTCGATGTGACCGATCCGCAGGGGATGGTGAGTCGTCCAGATGTGGTTGAAGGCACCGCTGATGCGCTTTATGTCGCAGCGGGAACGGATGGGCTTATCGGGTTCTATGTTGAGAACAGCCCGATGGCTGCTCCAGTGACCCTCGTAAGTGATATCAACGCGATCGGTGTTGCCCGTGTCTCCAAGTATTTCTACATTATCGACCAGGATGTTGGTGTGCATGTGTATGACAGCTTGGAAGGGCCGAGCACCTTAAGCAGCACGCCACCTGCATTGTCGTACAGTGGGCTCCGTGAACCTCGGTACATCACCACGATTGATATCCCCAATGCCCAGCGCGTGCTTGTTTGGGGTATTTACCTTTTTGTTTCTGCTGGCCATGATGGGATGGTCATTGTGAATATTTCTGATCAGCATAATCCGGTGATCGAGGCAACACTCTCGGGCATCAATGCCCAAGATGTGCGTGTTTATTCCCATTATCAGAACGGGCAAGCCTTCTCAGTCCGGGCCTATGTCGCCGATCCTGATGTGGGTGTGCATGTTGTTGATCTCCTCCCCGATATCAATGCCCCGCTCATCGTGCGAACGATTGACCTTCCTGGTGCGGTCGACCTTGACACCTATACTGCCTGGTTGATCGGAAATGAAACAACCCCTTCATTCGAGCACGACTATCTCTATGTCGCTGCGGGGACATCCGGGTTCTATATCTTTGATATCACCGAGCCTGATAATATCTATCAGGTCGTTGCGATGACCAACCTCGGCGGCAGCATCGAATCGGTCGATGTGGCCAGCGAAATGGCGCCTCCAGGTGTGGATGACTATGCCTTGTTGGCCAATTCGGTTTCCGGGCTTCAGGTGGTTGATGTCACCAAGCCGACCAAGCCGGTGTTCATGGGAACACATTCGGCGCCAGGCGCCAACGATGTCTTCGTCGAGGTTCAACAACTCGATCGGTTCCTCAATGAGGAAGGCGAGCAGCTCAAAGAGAACTCGCATCCGTTCATCAGAAACTTCTCGCGAGCAGATGTCGTTCGAATCTTGTCAACTCCGATCGCGGATTGCTGCTGTGGACCAGAGCCCGGCCATGGAGACCCCGATCTCGATGGAAACGGCACGGCGAATCTGTTCGATTTGATGCAACTGCTCCGATTCTTCGGCACCAACAGCACCGTGGGCGACCTCGATGCCGATGGGCGTGTGGATATGGAAGATATCCTGCTCATGCTCGAAGCGATGCAACAGTAGAAGAAACACGATATATCTCGAGTGCCCGTCGCATGCTAAGCCACTTTGTCAGCCCCTCACAATGGTATTGCATTGCGAGGGGCTTTTTTTGAGATGATTTCGTGTCCATCGGCAAGTCAAGTTCTTTGCGGATATCATCCTTGCACACGAATATATGCATCCACGCACCCTGATCAACTCGAAATGGAAGACGCACGATCGCATCACCGGCGTTCAACGCTATGCACGCGAGCTGACCAAGGCGCTGGCTGATGCCGGACTCGACTTTGATCAGGCATGCCCCAACCCCGGGCCAACTTGGAAGTTAACCCTCTGGGAGCAACGAATCCTTCCCCAACACGCCCGCGCGTATCAGACGCTGTTCTGCCCGGCCAACATGGCACCGTTTGCTTTGCACACTGATGTTCGTTTGGTCGTGACGATTCATTGCTTACGATTCTTTTTTCACCCCGAGAATTACCCGCGATCATTCGTCAATTGGTACCGATTTGCAATTCCCAGAGTCATCACCCGGGCGGATTCTATCCTGACGGTTTCGCAGACTGCTGCTGATGAAATTGGGCGCATCTATCCCCAGGCAATCGGCAAGCTTGAGGTAATCTCTCCTGGAGTATCCAATGTGTTCAATGTCCAAGGTGCTCGTGGGGATAACCAAATCCCCTCAGAATCGTATTGGGTTTTTATCGGCAATGCCGCCCCTGCCAAAAATCTTCGGGTTGTGCTCGAAGCGATGCAGCATGCAGTGCAACCGCATCGGACGGTGCTTCTGGGGGTGAACCAGTATCAACTTGATGCCATCGGCGTGGCGTATCCGCCCCAGCAAGTGATTCCACTCGGGCATATCAACGATACCGATCGTGTTGCAGCGATCCTGCGCGGGGCAACCGGATTGCTCGCACCGAGCTTGTACGAGAGCTTTGATTTACCCATCATCGAAGCCATGGCGTGTGGGTGCCCGGTTATCGCATCGGATATTCCGGTGCATCGTGAGATCGGGCAAGATGCGCCGATGTATGTCGCGCCCGACCAAGGCGATCAGTGGGGGGAGGCGATGGATCAACTCGTAAATGACTTTGCGATTGCGCAGTTCAAACGAGCGCAAGGGCTTGCCCGGGCAACAGATTTTTGCTGGAGTAGGGCGGCGATGCAAGTGATGAGTATCATCAACCAAGCCAATGATCCTGAGTCGACGAATCCATGAACACCCCAACATCACCAATTGATGTGATCATCTGCACGCGCGATCGCCGAGCGGATTTGGCGCGGTGTCTACAGAGTATTGAAATCCAGCGTCCTTTGCCTTCGCGGGTGATTGTGGTGATTGGCAGTGAAGATTCCACGCTGCCGGATATGCAAGATCGGTTTCCACTGCTGAGCATCGAGGTGGTCGAGTGTTTCGAACACAATATTTCCATCGCGCGCAACGCAGGATTGGAGCATGCCCAAGCAGAGATCGTACTCTTTCTTGATGATGATGCCCAGGCGCGTCCAGGATGGGTGCAGGCATATATTGATGCGTTTCATGCGAAACCAAAAGCATGGGCGATTGGGGGCAAAGTCTTTGATTCTCGAAACGCTCCGCCCACGATTGAGTTCTCACATGGGCTTATTTCGGCATCGGGCAGACAAATTCCGGTCTGGAAGGATGGAGGCAAGGCGCCCCGAAATTATTTGGCAAATGTGAAAGGGTGCAATTTTGGGATCCGACGAGCAGCGGTAATGGAGATCGGCGGGTTCGACCCATTCTTTGCTTTTGCCTTTGATGAGTCAGACCTGATACTGAGCATCCACGGCACTGGCGGCCAAGTACTTCACGAATCCGGCGCGATTGTCGATCATGCCCACACACCGGGGCACTATCGGCTTGCCGATCCATTGGATCGTGATTGGCGTGTTGAATATGCCAGTCATACAATGTTCATGCTCAAACATGTGTCGGGTGTGCATCGCGTTTTCGGGCGGTTGGTTATTCGGAGGCGATTGGCCAAGCTGATTGTGCTTGCCGGGTGGGAGGTGATTCAAGGGCGGATCAGTGTCCATCGATTTGCTGAAATTTTCCAATCGGCCAATCGGGGCATACGCGACGCTTGCCAAGCGTATGCAACTCGGCGAGAGCAACTTTGTCAGCAGGTTAGTGCGGTTGAGCGATAACGATCAATAGTCTCCTGGGGCGAAAGCTCTTCGAGCGATACGCCGTTTTCAATTTGGATCACGCGTGTGCAAGTATTGGCAATCAGATGCATCGAATGCGAGACAATCACGACGGTGAGGTCTGAGGAGATTTTCTGGCGGATGAGCGAACTTGCCTTCTCACGGAATGCCTCGTCACCCGTTGCCAGGGCTTCGTCGATAAGCAGGATATCGGTATCAACAAAGTAGGCGATGGCGAACCCAAGCCGAGCGCGCATACCCGAGGAGTAAGTTCGTACTGGTTGATCAATAAACTCGCCGATGTCGGCCAGTCCGATGATCTGATCCATCCGACTGACCACATGCTTTTTCTCCATCCCGAGCTGAAGCCCATTGAGGATGATATTCTGCCTCCCGGTGAGTCTGGGCTCAAACCCAGCGCCGAACGAAAGCATGGTTGTTTTTGTCCCCGGGATACGCTCGACAGATCCCCGGTCTGGGTTGATGATTCCGGCGATGACTCGTAGCAGGCTGCTCTTGCCTGCGCCGTTTCGTCCAATGATCCCGATGGTGTCGCCGCGTTGGATATCAAACGAGATGTCCTCAATTGCCCAGAAGACATGACGCTTCCAAGGCAAGACACCTTGCTGACGATATCCGAGCCCGAGATGCTCGAGCCTTGCAATACAGTTTGGGGGCATGTTCATCAGGTCACTCATCCGATTTTGGGATACACCTTGTCGTACCGATGAATAAGTTTGATCGAAATAACGAGTAAGAATACAGATTCAACGACCGGGATCATGAGCAGATTCCATTCTGGGAACTGGTTATACATCAGCACATTTCGGATTTCGTCGATCATGATGGCCATCGGGTTGAGCCCGAGCACCGAGCCGAGTCGTTCGGGCAAGAGCGAAAGGTCATAGATAATCCCCGAGACAAAGAACATCAAGTGCAGTACCGTGGTCAGTACATGCTGAAAATCAGGAATAAAAGGCGAAATCATCGCAGCGAAACACCCAACTGCCAGAATCACCAACAACTGAATCATCAGCAAAATCGGCAGCGTCACCCATGCCCATCCCGGAAAGAACCCTGCGAATCCAAGGACGACGATTAAGATTGCCAAGGTCACTCCAAACTTGATCGTATTGACCAAGATGATTGAGAACGGAAAAACCGATTTATGAAGATTCACCTGCTGCATCAAAGGCTTGGCAGCAATCAATGAGCCCGAACATCGGAGCACCGAGACGGAAAACCATTGCCAGAGTACAATTCCGGCAAAGAGAAAAATCGCAAAGTTCTCAGTTCTGCTGCCCATCACAAAGTTGAAGGCAATGTAGTAAACCCAGAACATCAATAACGGATGGATCACCCACCACAAATACCCGGCATAGGTACGAGAAGCTTCGGCCCGGAGCTCGGCGATTGCACGGTAGGCCACTACATGAAAGAGGTGCCCGAACTTCATGATCTTTGTTGCACTTGATTCCATTCAGTTGCTACATCCGTTTTTTGATAAATTTCTTTGTCTCACGATATACCGGCCGAAGCGCGGTGCGAAGAACAGGTGTTTTGCGGACGAATGACTTCGAAATCCGGAGCACACTGCGGAATCGGCGTTCACGGATCACCTGCACGCACTTGTGGGGATCATTGGCCTGTTGGAGATAGCAATCGCAGGCAAAGAGGAGCTCGTTTACTTGCCCACGCAAATCCGCATTCTCTTTCGCCAAATCTTCTGCCCATGTGCGTGTATGCTGGGATTCCTGCTCGGCAGCGTGCGCGGCATCACTTGCCGCCAATTTTGCCTCGATCGCCTGTTGCAGAGCAGACTTTTGTTCTGCTTCCTTGCGAAGACAACAATCGCAAGTAAAGAGCAACTCATTGACTTTGGATTCGAGATCGTGTTTTTCTCGCTCGAGATTATGGGCCCAGTTCTGTGTCTGTTGGAGTTTGCTTGTAAGTTGAGTGTTGGTTGCTTCGAGCTGCTGTATTTGTGAGTGCAATTTTTCGTATTTATGAAGCTGAGTGTCACCGGTGAAGAGCAGTTGGTTGATTTGATCATCGTGGTCGGTATCTACTCTTCTTTGCTGCGGATTCGACTCTTTGAAATGCGTTATGGCTCGGACAAACCGATCGCGCAAATGGGGATATACATTCTTGTAATACCCATCGGGGCTATAAAGCACATCGGGGTGTCGAAGACTGATCGATTTTGTGGTCTTGGTCGCGTTGATAATCATGGTCTCGCCGAAGGATTCGTCTTTGATGCCAAGCGATCGGGAAATCTCAAGGGTTTCTTGCTCATGTTCCGGATCGGTGTAGGCATAAATCGTTCGGAATGCATTCTCTCGCATTCCCGAAGCCTGGATCAGCGTTTTGAAAATGATTGGCGTGTATTCAAAACAATGCCGAGGCTCGTGCGACAGATCAGGCTCGTAGAACCAATAAGTCCAAGGCGGCATCCCAACCAAAAACTCTTTAAACGCCTTGTATGAAATCGCATTGGGCACCGACATCACCAGCGTACCCTCGGGCGTGAGCCGCTCATGGATACGCTCCATCACGCCCATCGGGTCTTCGTTGATGTGTTCAAGCACCTCGAAGAAGAGCACTGTGTCGAACGAATCCTCAATCATCCACTCTGGCTTGGAAATATCAAAGTTGTACGAGCGGAGCTCGAACGATTCACCATTGAGCGTGAGTGTGCGATGGATGATCTCGTCATCAATATTAGGGTGCCATTCGATTCCTGTAACATTGGAGTAGCCCAGATACTTCTTCGCCCACAGTGCCATATATCCATACGATCCCACATCGAGGCATGATTCGCCCGATTGGCGTGCGATTGGGATCATCGAGAGCGAATGCGCCAGTCGCTTGCGATGTCCACGAATATAGATGTATTCAGTCTCGTCGCCTTGTTTGCCGAGATAATCAACCGCCTCATCGACGATCCGTTGGGATTCATCGAGAGAGAGATATGCACGATCATCCGCAGGCGTATCAGGAACGGCGTCGAGATGTTTGAGCACATTTTGAATGAGCCATTCTTGATTCATCGGACAACTTCTCCACCGATCAATCGTCGGATTTCATCGGGGGGGTCAAACTGCGGGCATAGCTCCACAGCCTCTCGGTAAACCGCCTCACCCTGATCCTGTTCGCCCATCGCCCAATAATACATCCCCAAAACCTGCAGCAGCACCCACCGGTTCTGGTCATAATGCATATCGCGGATTTGCTTCCGCAAAAGCATGACATTGCGCGGGACATTGTTGTACCACAGGGAGTCCAACCCAAATCGAGATTCGACCACCGCGGATGTGATCGGTTGCTTGAGCCGGTAGGAAACGCTCCCGCCCCATTTGATTTCGACATCAAGGTCAAAGTAGTCCTCAAGCAACAGCATCGAGAGGTGGATATGCGGGTGATACTGATGAATGAAATCCTGATGGATCACCAAAGCGCCTTCGATCAGTTTTGGGAAAAACTCGCGAATCACAAAGTCGGTCACCGGCAACGCCTTGCACAGGTCAATCCCGAGAATCTCGATCGGCTCTTCATCAGGATACCCCCAAGCCATCACATCGCCGGGACGCACATCGAGCATGTGGGCATATTGGCGCATGTTCTCGTTGAATACACCTAGAAAACTTTTTTTGCCTGAGAAATCAAGTTTGGGATAGTTCCGCTCGAGATGTTCGAGGATGTAGTCGTCGTCAATCACAAAGAGGTCATAGACTCGGATCAGTTTGTCGATTTTTTCCTGATGATCTCTAAGCAAAGGGTTGGCGAGCAGGCCTTGTACCAGGCTCATCGTCGTCCCTCCGACAAAGCACCCTGCATCTACGATGGAACCTTTGAATTGATAGTTTCGTGCTGCATCAAAGTAGAGTGCTTTGTCCCCCTCGGTGAGCATCGAGGGATGCTTGTGGAGTACCTTGGGTGCATCATTTTTGAATCGCTCGATCACCGCATTGGCGCGGGCATCGTTTTTGACACTCTTGGCATCAGCAGTGAGTGCCTTGATCTCGCTGATTTGTTCGTCAGCGGGCTCGACTGATGCCGGGATTTTTTGAGCGGGTGTGGGTGATTCGCTGACGGGCACCGGTCCATGATTGATGAGTCCAGTCCCAATGCGGTGTCGGTAATATTTGATCATGCTCGCCGTCGGGATATGCCCGGTGAGTTTGTGATACAAATTGTAATCGTATTTCTGGAAGTCGAGAATTCCACGCAGGCTATCGAGCGTATAGAAGAGTAACTCCTCGTTGAGGTCGCCTTTGGCATCCTTGAGTATGTCCTCGAGCACATCGAATGCTTCGGTTTCTGCGCCAGCCTGAATCCCATTTTGGCGCAACTTCATCACCAGATGCTCCGCAGTTTTTACCGCGGTATCACCAAGTCGATCTTCAAGTCCAAATTTAAAAATGTTCTCACGGATTTTTGCCCAGATCAGCCCTTGCCTTCGGATTTTATTCAGATCCCACTCGGTGTTTGAGAGGCTATCGCTGCGGTCGCGATAGGTAATCACCACATCTGAGATATACAATACCCGCCCAGCAAAGTAATAGAGGAAAGGTGTATGAGGTAAGTCTTCATGTTCACCAGGCGGATAGACCAGCCCCGAATCAAGATACAGGAACCGATCAAGCAGCGTTCCCCATGCACGCATCGGCACATACTGCCCGCCTGGGATAAAGGAAGCGCCAAGGTAGGCCTCTTCGCCCGAGACGATCGTGTCAGGTTGCCCGTCGTGGGATTGGTCAAAGTCGCGATCGAAGTTGAGCTTTTGTCCATCGGACATCACCCGATCACAACTTCCGATTACCACTTGGCATCCGGTGGATTGGGCCTCACGAACAAGTGTGGAGACTGCCTTGGGTGAGCTGAAATAATCATCCGAATCGAGGAAGAGCAGGTAAGCACCACAAGCATGTTCGACCCCGGTGTTGCGTGCTGGCCCGAGCCCTTGGTTATGTTCATGGGTGATGAGCTTGATCCGATCATTCTTGGCACGATATCGCTCGACAATCTTTACCGAATCATCAGGGGAACAATCATCGACAAAGATCACTTCCAGATTTGGATAATCCTGGGCGAGGACGCTCTTGATGCACTCCTCGATGAAGGATTCGACATTATAAAACGGAATAATGATCGAGACCATCGGGTTGCGTTTCCTCTCGGCGATCTTTTTGGCAGCTCCTTGGTGCGTCATCCAAACCCGAAGTCCCAGTGTGCGAAGATCTTCCTCCGAATATTTTTGGCGGGCGATCTCAAAGTATTTGTTGGGTTTGATCGTGCTCATGATGCGATCAACTTCGATATCGAAAGTGTTTTGCATCACCTCGAGCATCTGACTTGCTGAGCAAAAGTTCGAGCACGACCCGATCATGGTGCCGTCGAGGTTGTAAACATACTTGACGATCCCCTTGGCATCATCGAGCGGGATGCCATCATCAATCAAAAGCGTCGTGAGCTCGTCGGGGGACATTGCCAAGTGAGCCCAGTCTGGGATCGGATTATGCTCGGTGAAGCTGTATTGCACCGCTGGCGTGTTATCATCGGCCTGAGAAGTATACCAGACATGATGCCCCAGCGTACCGGCCCAGAGCGGGCATCCCTGGAGATAAATTATGCCGCCGGGTTTGAGGATTTTTTTGAGTGAAGCGCAGAGCTTTTCAAAGTCAGGCACATGTTCGATGATCGCGATGCCATAGATGATATCGAAGCAACCCTCTTCAAACTCAGCGTCTGATGCGTCGCAGACCTTAAATTCAATTCCTTCGGGGATCGGCTCGTCGCTCTTCCAATCGCCGATGTTGGTTGTGACCACCGAATCGGCACCGTTGGCCATGAACAACCGAGCCGAGGCGAGGTGGAAGTCACTTCCAATCTCGAGTACCCGCTTGCCGCGGATATCTACCCGATCGACAAAACGCTCGAATTCTTCAAAGTGATACTTCGAAGCAGTCTGCTGGACATACTCAGGAATAGTGAGTTTCATTTTTCGCGCACGGGCAGGTTTGGGCTCAGTCACCACCGCGACCGACTCATCTGCAAGACAGGCTTCGGGTTTGATTTCGATCGGTTTGCCGAGCAACTCATTCATTCGTTGGCGCTGAAGATCAAGATAGGTGTCATAGATCGCCGAGCATTCTTCGCGCAGCTGTTCAATCGCATTAGGATGACCAATGAGCTGTTTGGTGAGCTGAGTCAAGTCTTGGAAATCTTTACCCTGATGATATGGGTTCTCAGACCCGATCCCAACCGACCCACCTTGGGTGGTCAGGACTGGCATGTTGTGGGCGAGGGCTTCGAGGGTTTTGATCTTGATCCCTGTGCCGCCTCGTTCGGGATTGATGATGATGTCGCATTGGGCGAAAAAATCCCCAGGTTGATCCACCCGACCGAGCATCGTCGGGTTAACGCGCTCGAGCAATGAGTTGGTCACAAAGTCGCTGAGCGTGTCGCAGATTCCGCCCGCGATCAGTATTTGTGTATGCGCTCGGAGTTCTTCGTCCTTGGCCCAGTACTTGAGATACTCGCCGAGGTTCTGCTCGTTGACTGAGTTGCTCGAACCGAAGTACCCGATCCGGAGCTTTTCGCCCTTGGGGGGATGTTCGATCTCAATTTTTTCAAAGATCGGGGATACCACACATACCCGATCAGGATCACAAATTTTGCGGAATCCATTCGCTTCATGCTCCTGCATCGCGACGACCACATCCGAACGATCGCACGCGAGTTTTTCACCCCGCTGGTCGATACTGATCCATCCGGATTCAGGGTATCCTTGTTCGAGCATCCGCCGATTTCGATCGACAAAACGGTCATGGGTCAACAGAATCTTGCGTGTGTAGGCGCTGATCCGATCGAAGATCGCACTCATGAATGGATAGTTCGTCACCGCGATGTCATACTCATATTCGCCGGCGAGTTTTTCAACCGCATCCATTGCTTCGACCCCACACCAATCATCGACATGCACATTGAGCCCGTTGTAGTTGGCGCCCGTGAGCTTCGATCTCACCGGAATCTCTTTATAGAGATCAAACTGATGGAGTGCCTCGCGGCGCATATCAGCGCTCACGCTTCGGTGGTCATACATGTAGTAGACCAGGTGCGTGATGTATCCTGCTCGTTTCATATGATCGAGCCAAAGCCGCATCAGCGTGGAGTTGCCCTCCTGTTTATTGGGATGGAACGAAGTAAAGAACATCGCATATTTCCGCTCTCCAGGCAGTGTGCCGTCGAGTCGATGCTGGAGATACTCGGGGGTGATGAGCGACGCAGGGGTGTTGCGCGAGATCCACACATCACACTCAGGCTTCTTGATCGGGAACCGATCGCACCGTTGGTAGTAGGGGAAAAAATCGACCCGATCGGTCAATCCGTGTTGGTCGATGAAGTTCCATGCACAGTAGATTTCTTCCGGGCATCGCCGCCCGCTCAGGACAAGTCGGACATCATCGTGTGTTCGGGTCAGTTTTCGGAAGGATTCGAGCAACTGCTCGATGGGGTATCGCTTGGTCAGGATTGGCATATCCGCCGCGATCACCCGAGTGGGCAGACTATTCTTTGCCCGAGACTTGCCCTGGATCATAAATCACTTCCCCGCATGTGCTTTGTTATTCCCTCGCTGTGGAGTGACGATCAAAGCCACAGGTCTCGGGGTGATTATTCGCTTTGGCGGTGGGAGTGTCAACGAAATCTCCATCCCGGCTCTGAAAAGCTCCGTCAGACCGAGCATACCGATGAAGAGTGGAGCTCAGGATATGTACGAGGCCGTGCCTGTCGGCCCATTTGTTTGGTGCATGGGCGGGGTTGTGCATTTGTGTTTGATCTGAGATACTGATCTGCATCCAAGCCACGGAATTGGTTTGGATCAGGAGATCATGGACGCCACCACCACGCCGATACGAACTCACCGACGAACAATGGAAACTCGTCGAACCGATCATGCCACCCAAGAGGCCCGGCGGGCAACGGAACGACCATCGCACTATACCCTCACCGGCATGATGTGGATTCTCCAATCAAAATCGCCTTGGTGTGATCTCTCTGAATGCTACGGCTCGTGGAAATCTGTGTATGACCGATTCGGACGCTGAGCCGACGACGGTATGATCGATAAGGTTCTCAACCGGCTGCGCTCAAACTCAAAAGGCCCTATCGATTGGGATGTCTGGTGTGTCGATGACAGCAATGTCCGTGGGCATGTCGCGACGGCGGATGCGTCAGAAGTCTCGAAAAAATAGACCCAGCGAGTCCGTCGGCCATGCTTTGGGTTATTCACGCGAGGGATGGGGCAGTAAGATCCACTTCGTGACCTGGGGCGATAACTGCCGTGCGTCCAAAGTATCGCAAACCGATGTGGTGATGGGCGACAAGACAAAGGGTAGAGCGATCCGTCGGTAATCCAATGATTCGCCAGTTTCGGGCACCATCCATCATTGATGGCGGGTTGGTTTTCCTTATCGGCATCGCCCAGTTGATCGAATGAGGCGGGCGCAATGTGTGTTCGGGGTGTGTTAGGGTCTGTGGTGAAGCCCATACGGGCTGCTCCGGTTCGCGTATAAAAAAACCGCCCGGCGTGCGACCGGACAGTTTGGATGATCACCAAGATCGGAGATGCTTATTCGCTGTCGGTTGGAACCGTTGCGAACTCGCTGAAATCAAAGGTTGCCTTTGATGAGTCATACAGCGCCTCGACACCTTCTGGCTGAGGTAACTGCGAGGGCATCGCCAAGCGACTGTCCCAGTTCCGCTGAGCGGTGAGCTCGAAGGCTTGGGCGCTTGTGCTCAGTCGTGAGAGGGCGGCCATTGAGAGTTCGGAGTAGGTTGCTGCCTGGGCAGCTGCCATTTCGGTGCGGGCCAGCTGTTCTTGCGATTGGGCATACATGTCGGCATAGGCTCGGTTACGATCGGCAGCGGTCATTGCGACGCGATGATCGAACCGAGCGCGAACGCCAGTTTCGCGTGCATCGGCCACAGTGTATTCCCGTGTAGCGGAGGCAAGGGCGATCTGCTGCTGGGCTTCAATTTCACCTCGTAATGCGATATCCTGTGCTTTTTGAAGTCCCAATGCCTCGTCGGCTTGAGCAAACATACGAGTGACCTCTGCGTCACGCATTAACTCGCCTGCCGATGCAAGGTATTGCATGTATTCGATATCGGCGTCGGATTGTTTGCGTGATGCGATATGGCGTGCCGTCAGTTCAGTTGTGTTGGCGACCGCGATTCGTTCGAAGGCATCGGCCATGGCAATTCCCTCGTTGTAGTTTGCTTGGGCAACAGCGAGGAAGCTTTCGGTTGCTTGATCGAGTCGGGCGAGCTCGGCGTCAAGGATTTGGCGGGCAGCATCGATTTCGCTACGCATTTGAGCGACGACGGCACGCTGGGTTTGTTCGAGTGATGATGCTTCGGCGAGCAACTGCGCGCTTTTGGCTTCTCCACGACGCCCGGCTGCATCACGCTGAACACTCAAAGAGGCGACTTTGGATTCGCCAATTCGTTTGGTTGCATCGGCCTGGGCGAGCAATTGTTTGACTTGAGCCGCCTTCTTTTTGCTGAGTGTGGCCGAATTTCCACGAAGTGTTTCGATCGTTGCGAGTATTTCGGTTCGGCTGCTTTCTGCATCGACCAATGCGCGTGTGCGTTCGGTTTCTGCTGTGGCGATCATGGAGTCTGCCTTGGTGAGCATTCGGGAGACATCCGCGTTGGATTTGAGCTCGAAGGCATCAATCGAGGCGATCGTCGCATGAAAGTCTGCCTGCTTCGCATTCCACCAATCGTTAAACTTGCCCATTTCCGAATCACGATGTGCGACGGCATCGAGTCTGCTTGCTTCTGCATCTTGGCGAAGCTTTGATGCTTTGGCGAGTCCAATCTTGAAAGCAGCAATTCGATCGGCTTCGATATTGGCTGGTTTTGATTCCGCCTTGGCAAGTTTTGGTGCATCATCATTCGAGTTTACGGATGAATTGTGCTCTTTGGTGTTACTTGGAATCACAAAGCTTCCCTTGCGTGCCTGGTCAGCGAATTCTTTGGCAAACTTCGCTTGCAGGGCACTGGCCTGAGCGAGTGATTCGGCTTGGATTTTTTCGAGTTCGCTTTGGGCCAATGCGCGGTCATGGTCGGCTTCTTTGTGCATGGCAGCGACCCTGGCGTCAATTTCGGCTTTGACAAAGGCACTGCGAGCGATTTCTTCTTCACGCTGTGCTTGGGCGAGTGTGTTCTGGATGTCGGCCATAGATTTGGCATACTGACTTGCAACCCATTGCTGAGCTTCCTCAAATGTTGTTCTCGCCGAATCGAGCTTGGCGTGGGTATCTGCGCTCAAACGAGCGATTTCTGCACGGTCCTGCATTGCTCGTTCGTCGGCTTGTAGGCGAATGTTTTCAGCATCGGCCAGAGCAGTTTCATAGGCGACTTGCGATGCTTCCACAGCAAGTTTGTAGTTTTCATTCGCATCGGAGGCTTCAAACTGATTCGCTTTGGCGTTGAGCAGCGAGATTTCACTCGCCAGTTCGCTATCGAGTGAATGAGCACGCTGAGTTAGTTCGGCATAGTTTGCAGCGCTTTGCTCGGCGGTGGTGTGAATCAATCCATTGAGTTTTGTAATTTCTGCTGCAGTTTGGTCTGCAACCGACTGGGCTTGCGTTCGCAAACTCTGAACTTTCTTAATTGTGCGTTCTTCGGTCAAGTCGGCGATCTGAACCATTTTCGCGATCTCGGCTTGTCCGCGGTCATTGACGGCTTTGTATGTTGCCATCATTCGATCATGCTCGGCAAGGGCTTCGGACCAGTCTTTTTCAGTTGCTGATCGCATTCGCTCGATTTCTGCTTGCCATTCTTTGACTGATGCGATAAGGAATGCTTCTTGGCGTTCAAATTTTGAATCTGATTCAATCCCACGAGCTTGGATTTGGCTATCCATTTGGGCGAGTCGGGCGTTATGGATTGCCTGTGTCCGTTGTGCGTCGGCATATCCTGTGTTCCGAAGGACAAACGCATCTTGCAGGTCGGCATCCGCACCGGCCATGGATTCGGTAAATGCTGATTCGGCATAAACTTCGAATGCTTGGGCATTGGCACGCTGAGCTTGAATATCGGCAGTGCTGGACCTGGCTTCTGAAATCCATTGCTGAGGCAGTTCGAATGTGTCACCTTCTTCGATGTACTCTTTGGTTGTGAACTCACCCTCAACAAATGATGGATCAAGCTCTACCGAAGCAAGCTTGGCTTTTCCTTGGGTTGTAAAGTGGTCGCTGGTGCGTGTGAACGATGAGCTGCTTTCGCAGCCGATCATTCCAGCAGCGATCACAAGCGCCAGTGGTGAAACGAACAGCGACGAGCGTCCGATACGATGCGTTTTGGTATGGTTGATATTGGTGTGCACTTGGTTTTCCTTCACGAATCGTGGTGATCGATATCGGGCTTTCAACAATACGGCCCTCGGCGATCTGATCGGCTTCATAGGAAGGAAAATGGAGTTTCCCTCACCATCTTTCGGTTCACTAGTTGGGCTTGCAACGAATACTCGGGTCAGCCGATTCTGGCTTCTATACTTATTGTGGTGGGTGCGCTGCACACAATGCAACGGAAGGGCAGGTAGAATATGGCATTGTTATACGCAGGGATTGATGAGGCGGGATATGGGCCGATGCTTGGCCCTTTGTGCGTAGCTCAGTCAAGCTTTGTCCTCGGGAATTGGGAACTTGGAGACAAGGCGCCTGATTTATGGTGTATTTTGGGGGCTATCGTTTCAAGAACCAAGCGCGATGCCAAGATCAAAATCCCCATTGCCGATTCCAAACAACTCAAACTGGCGAACTCCTCAAAGATACAGCATCCGCTGGTTCATCTCGAACGGGCGGTGCTTACTTTTCTCGCTGCCCGTGATGGTTCATTTCCAACGACCGATATCCAACTCTTTGAATCCCTCGGCGTGAGGTTTGAAGATCGCCCTTGGTATGCTGGTGAGCCAATCGAACTCCCGCTTGGTCGTGCCCACGACTTGCTGGCAATCGACGCTTCGCATCTGCGCACGGTGATGCACAAAACCGGGATCGGTTTGCTTGACTTGCATGTGCGCGTGGTGGATGTCACGGAGTATAATGAGATTTATCATGCTCGACGGTCCAAATCTGCTGCTCTCGAGCGTGGATTGCTTGACCATCTTCAGACAATTCACGCCCACCAGCGCCGACAAAACTACACCCGTATCGTTTGCGATCGTCAGGGTGGACGAATGCGGTATCAATCAATGCTCTTGCAGGTCTTTGAGCATCTCGAAACGCAGGAGGAATCTCCGCGCGTCAGCCGATACACTCATGGGGATGAACTCGGTATCCTGCTCACACCCAAAGCCGACAATGCCTATTTCCCCGTCGCCCTCGCGTCGATGGCTGCCAAATTTGTCCGGGAACTGGCCATGATGCGATTCAACCGATACTGGGCATCACGCAATCCTGAACTCAAACCTACAGCAGGTTATGTTCAAGATGCCCGCCGGTGGCTGGCTGAAATGCACGACCAGATCACCGCCGAAGAGCGCCAAGCCATGGTCCGACACGCATGAACCAGCACCAGAGCACGAAGCATTATCTCGATCTCGCTGCCCGTGTTGCCATGCGTGGATTTGGGCGAGTTGAGCCCAACCCAATGGTGGGGGCGGTCATTGTGAAGGATCACCAAATCCTCGGCATTGGGCACCATACCCGTTTCGGAAGTCTCCATGCCGAGCGCGAAGCGCTTGCCAACTGTGCGCATAATGGGCATGATCCCCGTGGCGCGACGCTCTATTGCACCCTTGAACCTTGTTCGCATATCGGCAAGCAGCCACCTTGCACCGATGCGGTGATCGAAGCGGGGATTGCCAAAGTTGTTATCGCTCGTAAAGACCCGGCTGAAGTATCCAAAGGCGGTATTGAAATCCTCCAAGCAGCGGGCATCGAGGTTATCGTGAGTGATGCCAGTTCCAATGCGACACATCTGAGCGATCCATTTATCCATCGGCTCAAGACCAATCGACCGTGGATTATCGCCAAATGGGCGCAGACCCTCGATGGGCGTATCGCAACGAGTATGGGTGAGAGTCGGTGGATATCCAACGCTCGTTGTCGGGAGCGGGTCCATCGCTTGCGGGGCAAGGTCGATGCCATTATGATCGGTATCGGCACCGCGATCGCGGACGATCCGATGCTCACCGCTCGCGATTGCCCAAGTATTCGCAAAGTCGCCAAGCGCGTTCTTCTCGATACCCACGCCCAACTCGATCCCGAATCCAAACTGATGCAGTCAGCCGGTCAAGTGCCAACGATCATTTGTACCGCGGATCCAACAAAATTTGCTCAGTTTCCGTGTTCGATCATCGAAACCCCAATTCAAGATGGCCGACTTGATATCGCCTTCGCCCTTACCCAACTCGCCGGCAACCACAACATGACCACGGTGTTGGTCGAAGCGGGGCCGCGCGTGCTGGGATCATTGGTCGAGCACAATCTTATCAACGAAGCGATTGTTCACCTGGCGCCAGGGATCATGGGCGACAAGCGAGCGCAGGCTGTCGCAGTCGGGCGTGATGCGCCAAGGCTTATTGACATGCGCCGATTTGAGCTCATTCGCACCAAGCAAATCGACCACGATATCGAGCTGCACTACCGAAACAGCGTGCCCCAGTAGAAGGGGTTTCGAGCAGGTTAGTTTGAATTGGGTTTGTTCCAAAACGCGAGTGACTCCTGCACCGTGCAAGGCACAAGTTTGCCCTCGGCGCTGACTGTCAGCTTTGTGCCGGACTCAAAGAATCCACTCTTGACCATCGCAAAGCAGATCGGCACCGCCCCGAGCATCGGCGAAATCGTCGAGCTTGTCACGCTTCCGACGGGGGGCTCGCCTTCCTTTCCGGGTTCGAAGATTTGCGATCCGCCGGTAGGTTGGTGAATTTCAGGTTGCTCAACCGTGATTCGCTCGCCTTCGATCTTGATCGCCACCACCTTCTTGTTGCACGCCTTGCGGGCGTGCATCCGGGCGACGACTTCCTGCCCAAGGTAGCATCCCTTGGTGAAACTTACACGATCCTCAATAATTCCTGATTCCACCGGCAGGTTCGTTTCACCAAAGTCAATATTGAACATCGGATGTCCTGCTTCGATCCGCGCTGCATTGAGCGCCAGCCACCCCGTCGGGCGGGCTTTGAGTTCTGGATTTTTCTCAGCGACCGCCAGCAGCCGATCATACACCGCCACCGTCTCATCGATATGGATACACAATCCAAGCCCGACTTCGCCGGTCAAATCTTCGCGTTCAACAAGCACCCGCGCCCCGGCGATCTCCACATCCACGCACTGGTATTGGTCGAGTTGGAGATCGGCATCACTTGCCAGCGCGATGAGCTTGGTCGCCATCGGTCCGTGAAGGCTCAGCCGATGGTATGAATCGGCGACATCAACGAGCTCAACATCTTCCGTAAATATAAATGATTCCAGTGTTTGGGCAGTTGTCTTGCACAGATGCCGATCGAGTGCAAAGAGCATGTTGTTTTCACGCTGGGCGATTCGGATATCGGCATCAATCCGGCCCTTGCGATTCAACCAGAATGCACGCCGACTCATCCCTTGCCTGAGGTCATCGATCTTCGCGGTGAGCATGTTATTAAGAAATGCCCCGCGATCTTCACCCAGAACCTTGATGGTTCCCACATGAGCTTGGTCAAAGATCACGCACCCTTTGCGGATCGAAGCATACTCCAGATCGAGATCCCCAAAGGTTTCGACAACCTCACAAACCTCCTCACCCGAACCATAGGGCAAAAAGAAGGCTTCGGAACCGGTGTGATGGGCATGCAAAGGCGATTGGTGGGGGGGCACAGGCATAGGATCAGAACAATAGGTCGGTATGATTCGCCTGTTTGGAGTTCACGCCACCTAGAATCTGTTCAGCCATACCGCAAAAACTGAACAGATGTTTTCTCCCCTTCCCCCAGTCACATCACAAGGAGTTGCTCGTGAATATTGATCTACTCAAACGCCTCTGCGAAATGCCAGGTATTCCCGGACGCGAAGAGCGCGTTCGCGAACTCATCGAATCCGAAATCAGTGATCTTTTCGATTCCGTCGAGACTGATGCGATGGGTTCGCTGATCTGTCGGCGCAGGCCTCGCACGGCCAAAGGGGCGATCCGCAAGGGGGACGCAAAGACCATCATGCTCTTGTGCCATATGGACGAGATCGGGTTTTATGTGTCGAGCATTGACGAGAAAGGGTTTCTTTGGGTCAACCCTGCTGGCGGGTTTGATCCGCGCAATCTTTTCTCTCGACGAGTCCTGGTCTGCTCAGAGCACGGCGACTTCAAAGCCATTATGAACCCAGGCGGGCGACCGTTGCATATCTCAAGTCAAGAAGATCGGAAAAAAATCCCGGAGGTCAAGGAATTCTTCGTCGACACCGGCATGACAGCTGCCCAAGTCAGCAAAAATTTCCAGGTTGGTGATTACATCGTTATGGACGAGCCCTTCCTTGAAATGGGCACCAAGTGCGTTTCGAAAGCCCTCGACAACCGTGTTGCGTGCTGGCTCGGGATTGAATCGGTCCGCCAGCTCGCTAGGAAGAAAATCGGGCATAGTTGCGAGATCGTTGTCGCCTTCACCACTCAAGAGGAAGTCGGACTTCGCGGCGCAAGAACGGCCTCCTACGCCGTCCAACCAGACTATGGCTTTGGCATTGATGTCACCCTCGCTTGCGATACCCCCGGTGTCCCCGCAGCCGAGACTGTCACCGATCATGGCAAGGGGTTTGCGCTGCATATCAAAGATGGAAGCTTCATCTCCGACTATGACATGGTCAAAATGGTCGAAAAGATCGCCAAGAAGAATCGCATCCCGTATCAGCGGTCGATTCTCGCTGCCGGCGGACAAGACGGGGCCGCTGCCCAACAAGCCGCTGCCGGTGCCAAGGCTGTTGGGATCACCGTTGGGACACGATATATCCACACCGTCACCGAGATGCTCGACAAGAAGGACCTCAAAGCCGCCTGTGACATTTTGACCGCGTCGATGGCCGAATTGAAGTAGGCGCCCGTCTATAAAGTCCATTCTATAAACAGTTTGCGTTGAATTCGCCCCCCGTTCGCTGGGGCTTTTTCTATCCAAGTATTTTTGTGGCCAATGCTTCAAATTGTTATGGGACATGAATACTCATCATTCACACAGGGCATTCTCAAGACCAAGCAACAAATTCGCCGCCTGATCGCTCAAATGGCTCACCACCGGCCAGGAGCTCGACGGCTGTGGGATGACCGATGAGAGTAATGAGCGAGATGGCTATAAAGTTGATAGAGCATGGTCACACGACAGGTCAAGACAAAAGAAAACCCGAACCTGCGTCCTTGCAGGTTCGGGTTTGTGGTGGACTTCTTTGGAAATCTTGGTCTGAATCCCGGCTCAGGCCGCGATATTCGTCGCCTGCTCGATGGCTTCAACAACCATCCGCACTTGGAAGGGCTTCTTGAGGAACGAGTCAAATCCCGCGCTTCGCAATCCCTGAGCCTGCCCATCGGTCAGTTTGCCGGACATCGCAATGAGCTTGGTCATCTGCATCGCTTCGCTTGAACGGACCAGTTGGGCGATCTTGTGCGGCTCGCTCTCAGTGATATGGACATCAATGAGCACGACATGTGGACGGAATCGTTCACATTCGAGTCCGGCAGCGAATGCCGAGTTGGCAGCTGAAACCTCGTAGTTGGTCTGCTCAGCGAGTACCCGTTCGAGGACATCGGAGACTTCCTGGTCACTGTCGATGATGAGTACGCGGGTATTGCCGCTGGCGATCCCGTCCATGGGGATATGGTGGGCTTTCATGAACCGATAGAGTTCGGTCACCGGGATTCGCCGATCTTTGGATCCTGGGATGCGATATCCCTTGAGCTGTCCTGAATCGAACCATTTGGAGACGGTTCTGGGAGCGACATTACAAATTTTGGCGACTTCGCCGGTCGTCAATACATCTTTTTCAATGGGCATCATCTCACCTCGGGTACATCTTTGAAGCGGACCGTCGCAGCCGTCATGCGCCGTGTCTTTCTTCTCATCGTCGCCTTGTCCTCTTGGCTTGACGCTTGGGCCCAATTGGTGGTACTTTCGGGTACTTTGCCATATCCGGACCCGATTGGGTCCTCGATCTGGCAAGATAGGGCAATTATCTCATGGTTATTGGAGCTATCGCCTTTGTCCGATTGACACCTATGCCTTGAGTCCGATACAGTTGTCATTCTTTCGTACGCCAAGGGCAACACATCGCCCCGGCGGTCGTATATGATGATCCCCCGGGACGAGGATTTGGTCTCTTCGACGCTTCGTCCATCAATATTTGCACGCAGGAGATGAATGTGCGCAGAGTGACCCGCAACATCGCCAATCTGTCCTTCTCGATCATGCTTATTGCAGGCTCAGCGTCCGTGCTGATCCCCATCCCGCAGGCCTACGCCTCCGTAGCCCAGCCAAGTACTGATCACGAAGAAGAACTCGAACTCCTCCGGGATTTCATCCATTTTGTCAAGATTGCACGCTTTGATATTGCAGCAGATTTGGGTACCCAGATTCTTGATGTGGGCATGGCGCCAGAAGATTTTGTTGATCTCGTGGAACGATCTCGCGAACAGCAGCGTTTTGAAGAGGCCATTGCTGCCGGGATGCGTGTGCCTGTGCTCGAACCCATTGCAGCAGCACTTGACGGTGCCTTTCGTGATGGTAAGCTCGCTCGTGCTCGTAATCCCGATGAGATTTCCCGTAATATCGAGTTGCTCACTCAAGGATTGCGAGCTCGTTCGTTGGCCCGTGAGCGTTTGATCGTTGCAGGCGAATATGCGATGCCTCAGCTGCTCGATGCCTACCTCCAGCAGTCCGACTTGGCGCTCAAAGCGCAGGTGCAGCGGTTGCTTGTCGATATGGGACGCCAAGCAATCATTCCCCTTACGACTGCAATGCCTGGGCTTGACGCTGCTCGCCAAGAAGCCATTGCCGAGGTTCTCGGGCTGATTCCCTATCGCACCAGTTTGCCTGTTTTGATTGATATGTATCAGTCCACCGACAATGATGCGGTTCGTCAGGCTTGTGGGCGGGCGATTTCTCGCTTGGGCGGGGATCCGGGCAAAGTCGTTGCCGATATGTATGCCCTGCTTGCCGATTCCTATTATGCTCAACCTGCTGAGCTAACCAGTTTTCCCAACGAAGACTATCAGCTTGTCTGGAACTTCGATCCTGGGCTTGGGCTTGTTATGGTTCCGATCCGAACTTCTGTGTTTCATGAGGCGATGTCCATGCGGATGGCTGAAAGGGCGTTGGCTCTGGACCCGACCGAAAATGAAACGCTTGCTCTGTGGGTCGCTGCGAACTATTCACGGGAGCTCGATACTCCGGAGAACTACGAAAACCCGGTGTATTCATCGGATCGCAGAGATGCCGAGTATTACGGCATTGCGGTGGGACCTGAGATTGATCAACTTGTGCTTCGCCGAGGGCTCGATACGCGCGATACACCACTTGTTCGCTTGGCAATCGACGCTTTGGCTCAAACTGCGGGGCCGCGTGCCCTTTGGGGTGAGCCAATTGGGGATCGTTATCCCCTTCTTGAGTCGTTGACCTATCAGAATCGCCGGGTGCAGTTTGAAGCTGCTCTGGCTTTGGGCAAAGCTCAACCCAGTGAACCTTTTCGTGGGGCCGAGCGGGTCATCCCACTGCTTGCCAGTGCTGTGATGGACGCCTCGTCGATTCATGCCATCATTCTAACCGGGCGTGATCGTGAAGCTTATGACCAGTACCGTGCTTTGCTTGAGCAACTTGGTTTCGCAGTACTTCCACCAGCAGAGAATGGATTGTCCGATCTCAATGCAGCGATTGCTGAAACGCCAACGATTGATCTTATCGTGACCTCGTTGGGATTTGACGAGACCTTGCGGTCGATTGAATCTGCCCGGGCTGACAATAAACTTGCAGTCGCTCCAGTTCTTTCACTTATGGGGCCTGATGATTTCATCCCCATGACGCGTCAGTATCACCGTGACCAGAGCGTTTCGGTGCGCCGAAGTGCAATCTCGAGTAGTGCGTTCGACGAATCGGTTTCGACCCTGCTTGAAGTTGCTTCGGGCGGGCCTATCAGCGATGACGAAGCAGATGAATACTCGTATCGTTCGATCGAGGTACTTCGCAACCTTGCGATTTCGAACAATCAGGTTCTTAATGTTTCTGACGCCTCCTCGATTCTGATTGATGTGCTCGATCAGGTTGAGGGATTTACTTTGCTTGATGTTGCCGAGATTATTTCTTACATGCCTCAGCCAAAAGCGCAACAAGCCATTATGGACAGGGCGCTCGAATCTTCCGGTGAAATTCAGATGGAGCTCTTGGCAATGGTTGCCGATTCTGGAAAGCGCTTTGGTAATCAGATCAATAATCGGCAAATCCGTCGTTTGATTGAGCTTGCTCAAGATCCTCATGATGAGTTGGCAACAGTTGCTGTCGCAACAATGGGTGCTTTGGAAGTAACAAACTCGACATTGGTTCCTTTGATTCTTCATCGTGAAGGTAAAATCGGAACAGCAGTTTCCGGACGATAACCCACTGATAATCGCAGCAATTCTTTCCTATTTGCTCAAAACGAACCTTTTCTCGGTTCGTTTTTTTGGAACTATCGGGCGAAGATTCATTGCTTTGTGCGTCCGAGAGTGTTCGATGATGCTGTGGTTTGCCTGCACAACCGGCATGAATCGGGCACACTGATCCATTGGGTTTGGTTTGGCAGCCCCAAAGGCATGAAGACTGATTCGATTCGATGGGCATGACGATGATCCATTTGTCATGCTTAGGGTTGCCAAGTGCGGTGCGTTACCGCCTGTGGGAAGTTTCAAGTGAACGGGCTACGGAGGAACGGCCTGTTTCGAGGGATGACAGGTAAATGCCGCCTGGCAAGGGCGTGTCACTCATGAGTCGTATTCAAGGAGACAAACAAATGCATTCAATGCGAAACACAATGGCAAAGGGCTTCACCCTTGTCGAAATTTTGATCGTGGTCGTGATCCTCGGGATTCTCGCTGCGATCGTCGTCCCACAGTTTACCAATGCTGCCAACGAGGCACGCCAAGGGAATGTGGAAACCCAAACTTCGACACTCGAGAATCAGCTCGAACTCTATGCTGCTCAGAATAATGGGTCTTATCCGTCGGTTGCGCAACTTAACGCAGACCCGGCAGATGGTTCGACAAACGGGTGGAGCGTCATGATTGATGGGGATTACATCAAAGAGGCACCACGGAACCCATACGCACCTGCGGCCAACGCATTCACCGTGACTGCAAGTGCAGCGGCAAACGCGACAGCTGCAGATGCAGAAGCCAACGCTGGTGATGGTTCGGAAGGGTGGTTCTACAACCCCAACACGGGCAGAATTCGTGCAAGTGGTGGATCGTACTAATCTCATCCGACATTAAGAGAATATCGCGTGTGGGCTTCGAAAGGAGCCCTCAGCGCAATTTGGATAGTGGCAAATTTTCAAGTCCAAGCGCAAGGAAATACAGTCATGCGGCATGCAAGGAGTGGATTCACACTTGTTGAGATTCTCATCGTTGTGGTTATTCTTGGTATTCTCGCAGCAATCGTCGTCTCGAGCTTTATAGGGGCGGTTGAAGAGGCAACTATTGGGACAACTCAATCAGAGCTTCAAAAACTTCGCCGAGCAGTCGAAGTCTTCCAAGTACGCAATGAAAACGCACTTCCTGCTGTTACTGCAGGTAACGGTACTTGGGGAGACCTAATTGCCAATACCGGTGAGTACCTCAAAGAAGCACCGACCAATCCGTATGTTGGCGGAGCAAACAACCAGCAGATTATTATCGCATCCACACCCGACGCTGCATATCAGACGACTCACGGATGGATTTATAACGATATTACTGGGGAAATTTGGGCAGGCGGATTCGATATGAACGATGAGCCACTTCCAAGACCATAAAAGTGAATGATTTTGAAGGTACAGTGGGGGGTTGGAAGGAACGAGTCAATGCGAAGTAGACATCATCGAATCACCCCTTGGGCCATACTTCGTGGGTACACCCTTGTTGAGGTGTTGGTTGTGGTTGTGATTCTGGGCATTGCCGGTGCAATGGTCGCACCATCGCTGAGCCAAGCAGGGGTGCTGCGGATTCAGTCTGCGGTGCGCATGGTTGTTTCGGATATTACCTTTGCTCAAATGGATGCTTTAGGATACCAGGAGCAACGGGCGATTGTTTTTGATATTGACAACAATCAATATACCCTTATCCAAGTCAACGGCAATTCCATTGATCCCGATGACGATGCACTCTATGACATCAAGGGGCCTGATCAGCGATATCGGATCGACCTCAATGATGAGCGGTATGGGGGGACCGTGATTGAGTCTGCGAACTTCGATGGAGACGGCACCCTCATATTTGATGAAATGGGTGGGCCTGTCTCCGCGCCGGGGACGAGCAACCTGAGTGATGGGGGGGCAATTGTTCTCGCAGGGCCGATGAGTAGGTGGAGAGTTAATGTTGCAGCCTTCACCGGCCGGGTTACGGTTACCCGGTTGGATTAGCGCGGTTGTAGCATTTGCATACCCATTCGTTTGGCGGTCATAATAAACTGATGCAAGTGGAACTGACACCCGCCCGATGCAGATGCAAAGGATGGGCCATGTCATACGATCCAGTACCAGAATCTCAAAAAAAATCTTTCTTCATCCATCGTTCGCGGGGGATTTTGGTTGTACTAAGCCTTGGGATGCTTGCAGGGGTGCTCATCTGGGCCAAACTTCGCCTAGTTACCGATATACCAAGAAGTGCCTATGCCGATCCACGCGAGACAGAAACGCTGGAGGGGCAGTCGACTGGACAGGATCAGAAGTCCATTGCGGATGATGATGTTGGGCCAGAAGACTCTGCGTTATCAGACTTTGTGCGTGATGAATTGCCGGTTCCATAGTTTGGTTTCATTGATAAGAATTGGCTATCGGACCCCCTGGGTGGGTCTATAACGATAGACGATTGCCGAAAGCACAAGGTCTACGCAAAGTCACATGTAAGAAATGACGATCGAATTGCAGAAATACCCCCGGACAACCGGGATCAAATCAATGTGCAGGCTTTGGGCCGCAATGCTGAGGATACATCCGATGAGCAATCAGGACACCAGTCGTACCTTTACATCCAATCTCCTCGCGCGAAGCCTCCGCCATGGAATTATGCCGGCCTTGGCGCTTTCCATGGTTGCCGGATCGGCCAGTGCGCAGGATTCAGGTGGATTTGGGCTCCTTGCAGCACTCAAAAACCAAGCAAAAGCAAACGCCCAAGATCAGGGGGATGCGTTCGAAGATGGATTCCTAGAAGACGAGTTCAATCCGGAATTCGATCCGGGATTTTATCAGGATCAGGAACCAGAGCAAGCACCACAAGATGAGGATGATTTTTCTGATTTTACCGGTGCTGTTGATGTCTCTGAATACGATCTTGTTGATCTTCATGTCAACAATGAGGATCTCGGAAATATTCTTCAACTTCTTTCGATTCAGTCACAACGCAACATCATCAGTTCCAACAATGTCTCGGCATCTGTTACTGCTGATCTTTACGGCGTAACATTCTACGAAGCACTCGATGCCATCCTTCATGTGAATGGGTATGGATATATCGAAAAGGGAAATTTCATTTATGTTTATACTGCGGAAGAGCTCATGGAGTTTGAAGCGCTCTCACGCCACCCTATTACACGCATCATCACACTTGACTACCTTAATGCCACCGATGCGGCCGAATTTGCCAAGATGCTCCTTTCTGAAACGGGAACATTGACCACAAATGCACAAACCGAAGCATTCTCTATCACCGATGGTATACCCGCAGGGGCGGATAATTATGCGAACTCTGCAACAATCGTTGTGTACGATTTTGAAGAAAATGTTGATGAGATTGAAGCACTCATTGCCGAACTTGATACCAAACCTGCCCAAATCCTTGTCGAGGCAACCATCCTTCAGACTACACTCAATGAGGCGAATGCCTTCGGGATGGACTTTGCGCTCATTCAAAACCTTGACTTTACAGACTTTGTTGGCACGGGAGGTCCACTAAGTGTTGTTGATGGTCTTATTAACGGCCAAGGTGAAACCGTTGATGGAACAGCAGTTGACATACCCAATGGACACGGTGCAGGACTGAGTTCAACTGTCGGTAATACTTCTGGTCCTGCGTCACTCAAAGCTGGTTTTGTCAACGGCGATGTCGGGGTCTTCCTCAGAGTCCTTGATGAAGTCACTGATGTGACTGTCGTCTCAAATCCCAAACTCCTCACACTCAACCGGCAGCCTGCACGCGTGCTTGTGGGGACACGAGTTGGGTACCTGAACTCCACAACCACCAACACTTCAACAACCCAGTCTGTGGAATTCCTAGATGTTGGTACTCAGCTTTCAGTCCGCCCATTCGTTTCCAAGAACGGGCTTATCCGTCTTGAGCTTCGTCCGCAGGTATCGAGCTTTACACTTCGCCAAGTATCTGATAATGCTGGGGCGACCGTGACCATTCCTGATGAAGACACCACTGAGATGAACACCAATGTCATGGTTCGTGACGGGCAAACTGTGGTACTTGGGGGCCTTTTTACTGAGACGACCTCTTCCACGAGACGCCAAGTTCCGGTCCTGGGTGATGTGCCGTTGGTCGGAAATGCATTTAAGGGATATGACGACGAAACTCGCCGGTCCGAGATTATTTTCCTTATCACTCCTTCGATCGTCAATGATACCGTTCTTGG
Source organism: Phycisphaerales bacterium (assembly GCA_026982335.1). GTDB lineage: Bacteria > Planctomycetota > Phycisphaerae > Phycisphaerales > UBA1924 > UBA1924. The sequence goes on along the minus strand of JALSHH010000045.1, from coordinate 41,658 downwards.
CGAAATTGGAGATATGGGCAATCAGTATCTCGAACATGCCCGTTACGGTGCGCGTAAGGGACTTCTTCCATGGTCGCGTGAACGCCGCGTTGGTCAGTTGCTTATCGATGCCCGTCAGCTTGCCGATGTGGGTGAAATTGAGAAAGCATTCTCCAAGGTCGACCGTGCATTGCGCTTGATGCCAATGTCACCAGATGCTCGGGCATTGCGCACCGAGCTTACCGGTGAGTTCCGCACACTTCCAAGCCGAAGTCTGATCGAGGGTATGCTTCACAATCAGCTTCACTTTGGCGGAAAAACATCTTCCGTCGTGGCTCCAAATACAGTCAACCCATTCGTTAATCCACAAGAAGAAGACTCAACTTTTGCCACCGAGACGCAAATGAATGAACCCGACGAGTTTGATCCAAGCTCCGACGAGGATTATCAGCCTGACCCATCCCTTGATGTTGTGCCTTTTGTTGAAGTTCCGACAGATTCGCTCTCTGATGCATCATTTGAAATTGATGCGTCACTTCAGGAAGATGAGTTTTCAATAGTCGAATCTCCGGATTCATTTGATCCATTCAACGCGGATTCCGTTGATCTCTCCAGCCCAGTAATGGCTCAGGAGGCATCCTTACCAGCGAAATTGGACGAGCCCGTCGAGTTTGTTGAAATTGCTGTTGAAGATCAGGCTGTTGAAGATATCTTTGCAGACCAAGACCCATTGGCCGAATTTGATCAGATGAAATCAATCGTTACTGGCAAAGAAACGGCCGTTGACTTTACGGAAGTTGATCCGGATTGGGGTTACCAATCTGCAGATGCCGACGATCTCCAAAGCTTGACCGAATCGGACTCGGCATTTGAATCGATTGATTCTCGGACGGGGACATCTTCGATCGCTGCAGAGAAATTCTCAGGGCAGCTCATCATCCCGCTTCCTAGGGGAGGGGCGCTTCGCTTGGATTGGCCTTTGAGCTTTGATTATGTTGCAGGCACCAAACCTGTGGACGACTCGGTCGCCACCTTCACCGAGATGCCCACCGATACCGAATAAGTAAGTGATTTTGACCGGCGATTCTAGATTTCACTGACCAAGCAAGGCTATCGGGCCGAAGTGAAACCTGATTCCACCAAGGTTCAGGAGCATGCACATGCACATCACCAAGCCCAAGTCTGTTTTCATTACTTCCACCATCCTGCTGACGGCTCTTTCCGGATGCTCAGGGCAAGGCAACTACACCCGGCAAGGTGTGTCGCTGGCCAAGGAACGGATGAGCTTCCTCAAGAGCGGCACAGAATGGGAACTCGCTCGACAGGCATTCCTTGCAGGGGATCTTGAAAAGGCAATGGAGAAAGTTGACTATTCGTTGTCAATCAACGATACCGTCGTCAAATCTCATGTTCTCAAGGGCCGAATCCAGATCGAGCTCGGTGATATCGGCAACGCACTCAAATCCTTGCAAACCGCATCGACACTCGATCCTGAAGATCCAGACGCCCATTACTATCTCGCCATTGTCTACGAACGCCTCAATCGCCCAGAAGATGCCTATACCCACTTCGTGATGGCCAGTGAGTTCGACGACTACAACCCATCCTACACCGTCGCGGCTGCCGAGATGCTCATCGATCTCGATCGAATTGATGAAGCCAAAGCCTTCCTCAACTCGATTCCGATGTCTCAGAACAACGCCGGCATCCGTCAATCGCTCGGACACATCGCTTTGCTTGAGCATGATTTTAAGACAGCGGTCAAACTTTTTAATGAGGCTCGTTTGCTTGCTCCAGACGATGGAGGCATTGCTGAAGATCTGATCAATGCTCAGATGCTTGCAGGACTATTTGCCAAAGCAGAGCAGAACATCTCACTCTTGCTCAAAAAATCGGAAAATACCGATCGCCGAGATCTCCAGATTCTTCATGCCAAAGCCCTGCTCAATACCGGACGCCCCGTTGAAGCTCGGTCAATTTATCATAAGCTTCTTTCTACGACTGAAGGTAAGAGCGATGTGGATTCATGGATCGGGTTGGCCAATGCCTCGTTCGTCATCAACGACATGCGCACTGTTCGCAAAGCCGCTTCGCGGGTCATTTCCCTCTCTCCAGACTCCCATGACGGCTTCCTCCTCTACGCAATGTATCACCGCCAAACCGATGACTTGGATTCTTCCCTTGCTTCAATCAACAAAGCCATCGAACGAAACCCGCTCGATGCGGGCATATACGCCTACCGCGCCATGATCCTCTCCGATCTCGACAGACGCCAAGAAGCTTTTGCAAGTGTCGCACATGCCGTCAAGCTTGAGCCAGGCAATCCACGCTATGTCCAGATGCTTGAGCAGATTAACGCGGGCACATTCGCATCCGTGGAGACCGAATAGCCCGAGCTCAGACATCTTGGCTCAACTACACCACCCGCAAATCGACCAGCACTGGCTCGACGCGGGTGTTTCCATTCCAATTTGAAACCTTTGGCTCAACGATCACCTCAACGGGTGCACCTGCAGGGATCTGATCCAGATACCCCGCCCAGTTCCATGCCACGATCCGCAACATCGGCCCATTGTGATCCCGTGGCCCAACCCGCATCGAAAGATGGTTCCCCGTCTTGCCCATCACCGTTGGCAACCCATTGAGCTTGAGCCCATTGATCCGCAACCGAACCCGCCCGTTGCCCGCCCCAAAGGGTGCGATCCGATCGAGTTGATGAATCGCTTGCACGGTCAACTCTGAAAAATCCGCCACACAATCGTACTTGGCACGATGCACCAGATCATCTGCTGACAGATTCGCATTGGCATACCCAATAAACGCCTGAGCAAACGCATCGAACTGCTCAGGATCGCACTTCATCCCCGCAGCCATATCGTGCCCGCCATATGACCCAAGCAGGTGTTCGCACGCATCAAGCCCAGCATGGAGATTGAATCCCTCAATACTCCGCCCAGACCCCTTGCACGCCTCGTCAGTCCGCTGCATCAAAATCGTCGGGCGTGCAAACCGATCCACCAATCGCGAGCACACAATCCCCACAATCCCCGGATGCCAATCCTCATGCGCCAAGACAATCGCCCGCGATTCATCCCCTGTCATCCCCGCTTCGATCGCCATCTCGCACGCCTGCGTCACGATCGCCAACTCCTGCTTCTTCCGCTCATCGTTTACCCGCGACAACGACTCGGCAAGCTCCACCGCTCGCGGCCCTTTCGCATCGGTCATCAGTTCCAACGCATCAGCTGCATGTCCGAGCCGTCCGATCGCATTGAGCCGAGGGGTAAGCCGAAACCCGATCGCTTCGGTATCAATTTTCTCCGAATCCAACCCCGACGCAACAATCAATGCCTGCAATCCTTCGTTGGGAAGCGTCGGTATTCGCGAGAGCCCATGTTTCACAATCACCCGGTTCTCATCAATCAAAGGCACAATGTCCGCGATCGAACCCAAGGCTGCAAATCCCAGCAAATCCACCAGCACCATCCGCATCGCGGGCGAGACCTTCTCACCCCCCGCATCGAGTGTCGCCATCCGCCACGCGAGTTTGTACGCCACCCCCGCGCCGCACAACTCCCCAAACGGATACTCCGAGTCCGGGCGACGCGGATGCACCACTGCAAACGCATCAGGCAGGTCATCCATCGACTCAGGCGGATTGTGATGATCCGTAATAATCAAATCAACACCGAGTTTCTTTGCAACAATCGCAGGCTCGATCGCCGTGATTCCACAATCCACCGAAACGATCAGCTTCGCCCCTTCATCAATCAGCTTACGAATCGCATCCGAGTTGATCCCATACCCTTCATCCAAACGGTGGGGGATGTAGGACCGAATCTTCGCATCGGGTTTGATCGCTCGAACCATGTGGATCAGAATCGCCGAAGCCGTCACGCCATCGACATCGTAATCACCAAAGGTCACGATCGGTTCATCATTTTCGACCGCTTCGAGCATTCGCATCGCAGCTTTGTCTAGATCAGGAATCCCCGATGGATCGTGCATTGTATTGAGTGACGGATTTAAAAATGTCTGCCCCTGTTCATCGGGCTTGATCCCCCGCGCCATCAGCACCCGGTCGATCAACTCGCCCGAAATTTGCTCCTCCGAGCGTGCTTTCCACACCCGTGCGATCCCCCGATCGACTCCCTCAGGAATCTTGATCTCCACGACATGATCACCCTTGGCACTGGTTGAATCAAACATCAGGCTCACTCATCTCCCTCAATCCGCAATCAATCCCAATCCTATTCCCACCAAGTGGCATTGGTTCCGATACAATCGCTGGTCATGGTCAAACTTACCAAAATATATACCCGTTCGGGCGATTCAGGTACCACCGGACTTGGCACTGGTGTCCGCGTCCCCAAGTCTCACCCCCGCGTCGAAGCCTACGGCCTCGTCGACGAAGCCAACGCTTTCCTCGGCCAGGCGATCCTCAGCGCCAAAGAATCCAAATCTCCCCTCGCCGAGCCCCTCCAGCACCTCCAGCATGATCTCTTCGATCTCGGTGCCGACTTATGCACACCGATCACCAAAGACGAAGCACCCAGCGCTGCCTTGCGTATCACTGAACCTCAAATCAAACATCTTGAAGCGCTCATCGACCGCCATAATGCCGAGCTCGAACCCTTGGCCAGCTTTATCCTTCCCGGTGGCTCAAAACTCGCCACTGACCTCCACATTGTTCGCACGGTTTCCCGGCGTGCCGAGCGTGCCTTGGCCCACCTGATCGAACTCGAACCCGATGAAACCTCGATCCTGACCCTGCACTACCTCAACCGCCTTTCCGACCTCTTCTTCGTTTTCGCCCGCGTTGCCAATGAGAGCGGCAAGGACGACATCCTCTGGGTTCCCGGCAAGAATCGCACACCCTAGTCCAACCCGAACCATGCAACTCGCGTATACTCGTTCGCGTGCACAAACAAACCCGCCAACTCATCGGTGCTGTGCTTGATCTTGATACAAGCCACCTTGTCAAAAGCCTTGACGAAGCCGAGGTCCGTCGAAATACCGCGCAGTTTCTTGGGCTCCTCGCACTCCTAGGTGTTGTTGTCATCGTCATGCAGTCGATGAGGGTGGGTTCGCTCGACATCGCTTTTCTTGTCGTCGGCATCCTCTGGGCCGGATTCTATCTCGTGGCGGCTGCGGTGGTTTACCTCGGCAGCCCATCGAAGGTCTGCTGCATTCGCATTTCCTTACTCATCATCGTGGCAGAAGGGCTTGTTGCAATTGTTCGATGGGTCATCTATCAAGACCCAAGCCCTGATGGTGACACCATCATTGGTGTTCTCATTGGATTGACCTTGGGAGCATTGCTTCTGCCATGGACTCCACGGCAAACCATCGGGCTCAGCGTTATCTGGATAGCCGGTGCAGTCTTAAGCTTGTTCTTTACAGATCACGCCAAAGAGTTTTCGGTTCCCGCTTCCATCTTTGCCTATGTGGCGGTGACTGTTCCTGGGATCATGATTTCCTTCTTTCGATCCTCACGCTTGCAAGATCAGTTCAAACTTCATTTTCTCCAAGCAAAGTACAATGAAGTCCGTGAAGAAGTTCAGGCTGCCAAAAATATCCATGAGCGTGGATTTCCCAAACCCAAATCCTCAGGGGATATCCGCTTTACTTACATCTATCGTCCCATGAGCCAAATTGGAGGCGACTCGATCTTCGCTTCGATCGAACGCCCAGGAGATGCCCAATCGCCCGTGACCCTTGTGCTCTTCGATGTCACCGGGCATGGACTTTCCGCCGCTCTGACTGCTAATCGGCTTCAGGGTGAGCTTATGCGCATCGTAGGCGAAGTCCCAACCATTGACCCTGCCAAGCTGCTTACGAAGCTTGATCGATATGTTTGTTTAACCCTTGCCGATTCAGCAGTTCTTGTTACTGCTGTTGCAATGAATGCCGATCCGGCCAATAGCGTCATTCGTATCGCCAATGCGGGGCATCCGGCTGCCATTCTCCGTAGCGCCCGAGGATCAATCCAATGCTTTGAGTCCACTGCTCCTGTTTTGGGCATTGGCATGGGTGAGGCGTTCAAACCGGGTATCGAAGAGCATCCATTCAACCCTGGTGATGCTCTTATTGCCTATACCGATGGGGTTTCCGAGGCCGTTACGCAACAGGGCGAGCTCTACGCAACCGCAGGTGCTGTCAATGTGCTCGAAGGGGATTGGGCAGATCATGCACAACGCTGGCCGGAGAAGATTTTGGCAGATGTCCAAAAAAAACGAGCCGGATTGGCATCAGATGATATCTTGATTGTGGAACTCTACCGAGCATAAATATTGGCTGGACGCCTTATTACGCAATTTTGGAGTATATGAATTGACGACGACCGCATCATTTGAAACCACCGAGTTTCGGCGCTCCTTTACCAAGGAAACAAACGATCTTTTGCGTAAACGCCTAATTTGGTTTATTTCTATTTGGGTGGCGTTGGGGGCCATCAACTTGGCCGTTACCGGCGTCATGCTCATCCAAGGCATTGATGTCTTCAGCATACTGAGCGACGGAAGGCAGCGGGCATTCTTCATCCTCACTTCGCTTCTCTGGTTTGGTATCTACCTTGGCGCCTTGCTTGTTGCCATTGGAAAGGGAGTTTCCACAAAATCGATCATTCACATTTCGATGGGGCTCATCATCCTCGACGGGCTCATGGGCATCGGCATTCGGGTCATGGATATTGGCCCCTCCGCAATGATTTCTTTTCTCATTGCCCACTTCATTGCCTGCTGCCTTTTCCCATGGACAATTCGTCAAGCCCTCATTCCTATTCTTGTCATTGCCAGCGCAAGTATTCTCGCTCATACTGTTGTCGAAGGGCACTGGTCAATCGTTTCGGTTCTACTCACTATTGCTCTGATGCTCTTTTCCTTGCCTGCGATTGCTATTGCGGGTATCAAGCATTCCCAACGCATCCAGAAATCCACCAACAAGTTTCTTTCTCAGCGTTATGGGATGCTCCGCCAAGAGCTTGCCTATGCCCGACAAGTTCACGAAGCGCTTTATCCAGCACCGCGGGTCACCGGGAATATCCGATATGCCTATCAATACGAACCTATGCGACAAATCGGGGGGGATTACCTCTACACCAAAGTCGCTGAACCAATTGATGGTAAAGGTGAAAATATTTCTGTCATCATCATCGATGTTACCGGGCATGGCATTCCTGCTGCCCTTACTGTTAACCGGCTTCACGGCGAGATCGATATTTGTTTCGCAGAAAATCCAGATATCTCACCCGGTGAGCTTCTCGAAAGACTTAATAAATATGTTCACCTCACGCTCGCCAAACACTCCATTTATGCCACAGCGGTGTGTTTGAGGGTCGATCACGATCGTGGGATTATTGAATATGCATCGGGAGGACACCCACCGGCCTTCATTCGAGGCGTTGATGGTTCGCTTCGTGATCTCGACCCGACGGCCTTTGTCCTAGGGGCTTGTGCTGCAGAAGATTTTCAGGCCGGGCAGATTCAAACGGAGTTCATGCCTGGAGATTCACTCATCGTCTACACTGACGGTGCCATCGAAGCACGAAGCATTGATGGCAAAATGCTTCACATTGACGGTCTTCGTAGGCTTCTCGCAGTTCCCGCGATGCCTGGCATTGAAAATGCTGGACAAGGGCAGTGGGCAGAACGCATTCTCACTGAAGTTGCAGCCTACCGCAGCGGGCTCCCTCCCGAAGACGATACACTGATCATTGAAATTTATCGTCCGGTGAATACAGGTGCTTCGTCCTAATGCATTTAACCTGAAATTCGCCAGATCTGAGCTTCGTTTCGGAGTCTGTACCACTCAATCTTTGATTCCTTGCACTCGATTCGGATCCGTGTATTTCACCAGCGTCGCGGCCAAGTCTACCCCATTGATATTCGCCAGCGTCGCCAGCCAAGCGAGCACATCGGCGAACTCCTCTTCCAGATTTGCCTTCTCGGCTTCACTAGGCGGGCGGTTTGGGCGGTTATTGTTTGCCAACGCCGTTGCCAACTCCCCGAACTCTTCGGTCAGGTACAAAAAAGTTCCCGCTGTTCCCCGAGCCTTGTCCGAGGCAAAATATCGTTTACGGATCAGTTCCTGAAACTGGCGAACGGTCATATCCGCGGGAAGTTCATGTTTTTTGGCCAAGGGGGGCTGAGTCATGCGATGATCCTAGCCCCTGTCATCACCTGAAAACTTTCGTTTTTGCCTCCCCCTTTCTCGCGTTTTTGCCCTTGCTTCCCTGATTTGGTGCGCTACACTTCCTGCCCGACCGAAGAACGGTCGTGGTCTGTCCACGCGGTGTGGACGCTCTAAGGTACGAAACGGGATATAGACGCATGCCGACGATCAATCAGCTCATCCGCAAACCACGCAAGACTCCAGCCGTGAAATCGTATTCTCGTGATATGGAGAACTGTCCTCAGCGTCGGGGTGTATGCCTTACCGTCAAGACAACAACACCCAAGAAGCCGAACTCTGCACTCCGGAAAATTGCTCGTGTCCGTCTCTCCAATGGCAAGGAAGTCACGGCATACATCGGGGGCGAAGGACACAACCTTCAGGAGCACTCCATTGTTCTCGTCCGCGGCGGACGAGTCCGTGACCTTCCCGGTGTCCGCTATCATGTCGTTCGCGGCGCACTTGATTGCCTTGGTGTTGATGATCGCAAGCAGGGACGATCCAAATATGGTGCTAAAAAGGGCAAATCCTGATCGAATCAAGTTTTCATATTGGCGCATCGCGTGTTGCGATGCGTTTTTTCTGGCAAGTAATCCTGCAGAGCAAACGAGCAGGGTGAACAGCGCTCGCAAGAGCAGATGAGCCTCAAGGAGATACCATGGCTGGTCGAATCACAAACTCAGAAGCACAGCTTCGTCCTGATCCAAAGTACGGCGACAAAGTCATTGCCAAGTTCATCAACTGCATGATGCTTGATGGGCGTAAGACCTCTGCCCAGCGTGTTGTTTATAGCGCACTTGAAGAAATCGACAAACGGCTTGTTGGCAATAAGGAGGCTGAAGCCGAAGGGATCAAAGATGGACGCGATATTTTTCTTCGTGCCATTGCCAATGTGAAGCCATTCCTCGAAGTTCGCTCGAAGCGCATCGGTGGTGCAAACTACCAGGTTCCAATGCAGGTTCCGGCAAATCGCCAGCAAGCACTGGCCTTTCGGTGGATTATCACAGCCGTTCGTAGTGAAAAAGGGCGACCAACCCATCTGAAACTCGCCGACGAACTTTGGGCTGCATCACGCAATGAAGGCAAAGCCATGAATACCCGCGATCAAACCCATAGAATGGCCGAGGCAAACAAGGCGTTCGCTCACTTCGCACGCTGATTGCCCCTCAAATCACCTGCGAAAACAACCGATATAAAGCCCAGAGCATCACCCGTTCTGGGCTTTTTTCTGGATTCGCATGATCCAAGATTGCCCGGAATCAGTACGGATCCAATGACCATGCCAGAGACCTCCGATGTGTTGACAAAAGCCCCGTTTTGCGGAGCAGTGGTTTGGTTCATTGCCACCGTTATCGGAAGCACATCAGGCATTGCTTCGTGGACTTATCATATTGACGGCTTCGTCCGCATCATCGCCAACACAGGCTATATCGCAGCCCTCCCCGGCTGGGTCACGCTTTACACCTTTGGACTCTCTGGAATCCGCGATCATCCCCTCGGGATCATTGCTGCCAACGCACTTGCCTGGTTCATCTGGATCGGATGTTTTCTCATCGTCTTGCGCCTGCGCACAAAGTGGGTTCATCGCCAACATCAGAGAACGCCATCTCCGATTCAATCCCAAGTCCCTGCCCCATCCCGACGCGCCTTCATGTGCAATGCCGCGATTGGTGCTATCACCATTGGTGCCGCTGCAGCTCCGGGATATGCCACCTTGATCGAGCCATGGTCGATCAAGATCCGTCGATACAGCATCCCTATCAAAAGGCTTGATCCATTGTTCGATGGACTCAAGATCGTCCAGGTCGCTGACACTCATTTGGGCCCGCGCATCCCAACCTCATTCATCGAGCAGGCCTATGCCCTCGCCATCGCCGAGCAACCCGATCTCGTCTTCCTCACTGGTGATCATGTCCACGATGGCACCAAAGACAACCAACGCGCCGCCGAGCTCTGCAATCCACTCGTCGAACATGTCACCATCGCAGCGGTGGGGGTGCTGGGCAATCATGATTGGTGGGGTGATGGAAACGATATGTCCCATGCCCTGCGCGCCCAAGGCGTCCACATGATCGATAACAATCGTCTCTGGATCGATCCCAAAACACGCAAGATCACCTTCCATGATCCCGGAGCAGGATCACTGGCCCTCGTCGGGCTCGGCGATCTGACCGACGACTATGTAGACCCCGCCAACGCCTTCCGTGAGGTCATCAACCACTCGGCAACCATTGTTCTCGCTCACAACCCGGATTGCGCAGAGCTCAAAGCGCTCACCGAGCCAAACGCGCCAAAGATCGACCTGATGTGCTCAGGACACACCCACGGCGGGCAAGTCCGTATCCCATTCCTCGGCACCCCGATTGTCCCAAGTCGATTCGGATCAAAGTACGCAGGAGGATTGGTTCAAGGCCCCGCCTTCCCCGTTCATATCTCCCGAGGTGTCGGCATGTCCCTGCTCCCTGTCCGTGTCGGGGTGCCGCCTGAGATTTCAGTCATCACCCTAATCCGCGCCTGATCCTACCTTTGATCCTTACCCGGGCACAGTGTCTTTCGCAATCCCACTCGCGGGCAAGCACACCCCACCCAAGCCGAGTCGTCAATCCAACGCTTTCGACAAAGTAGTCATCGCGCTGATGCACCTCGGCCGTGATCCCGAGTTTCTCGCAAAGCTTCGCCGATGCCTCGTTCTGATCCGAGGTATACACCCGAACCCGGCGCAGCCCCATCCCACCCGATGCCTGCGATCCCAGCGCCCAACTGATCGTTCGACAGCACGCTTCAAGGGCGTACCCCCGGCGGGTATGGTTGGGCGATATCCAATACCCGGTTTCGCACGAAGCCGTATCACGCCGGATGTCATGGATGCCCGACCCGCCAACCAACTCGCCAGTTTCTTTGAGATACACACCCAAGACCATTCGATTGAGTACCATCGGCTTGCGAAACTCCATCCGCCACCCCATCACCTCGGCCAGCGACGACTCCACATCCAGATGCCCCGTCTTGCACCAAGGCAGCCACGGAATCAGATGCTCACGCGATTCGGCAATCACCCGCTGCATCTCGACCACATCATCCGCCGTATACGCCCGGATCACCAATCGCTCCGATTCAAACGACAAGGGCAACGGCTCAGGAGCCGACCAGCCAACCCCCTCAGCGGGGAATAAGTTCTCAGAAGCGCAGTGGGTCATGGGCACACCATAGCACACTGAATACAATCCCGCGTGCCAGACCCAACCCCAAACCCAAGATATATCCGCCAACTCAAGCTCCCCTTCTGGGATCAATCCGCCCAAGACCGATTGGCCAACTCCCACGCCATGATCGTCGGATGCGGTGCCCTAGGCTGTCCGAGCGCCGATCTCCTCGCCCGCGCAGGTGTTGGCAAACTCACCCTCATCGACCGCGATCTTGTCGAATACTCCAACCTCCACCGCCAAACCCTGTTCTGCGATGCCGACGCGAAGAACCAACTCCCCAAAGCTCAAGCGGCCAAGCAACGACTCAACGCGGTCAATCCAGAGATCGAGATCGAAGCAGTCGTCGCCGACTTCGGGGCCTACGACGCTGAGCACATCGTCCTCCACGGCAAGTTCCGCAAACCCGACATCCTCCTCGACGGCACCGACAACTTCGAGACCCGCTTTCTCATCAATGACCTCTCAGTGATGCACGCCATCCCCTACATCTATGGCGGCGCCATCGGAACCACCGGCATGGCTGCGGTGTTTATGCCCGGGCAAACCCCATGCCTGCGATGCCTCTTCAACTCGCCGCCCCCGCCGGGGTCGCAACCCACCTGCGAAACCGCAGGCGTCTTCGCACCCGTCAGCGCCATCATCGCCTCCTACCAAGCCAGCGAAGCCCTCAAACTCCTCATCGGGGCCAAGGACCGTGTGATGGGGTCGATGCTCGAGTTCGATCTCTGGGAAGGTCAGCGTCGCCGGATCGACCTCGCCGAGCTCAAAGACCCACAATGCCCATGCTGTGCGAAGCGAGATTTCGAGTTCCTCGACCGCGAGGACGAAGAAACCCTCTCAATCTGTGGCCGAGCCGCCATCCAGATCAACCCACACACCCGCACACCCATCGCCCTGTCCCAACTCGCCGAGTCTCTGAGCACGCAAGGCACCTTCGAGACCACCGGGTTCATGGTGAAGGGACGATTATCCGAGTCCGACATCGGTTTGACCGTATTCCACGACGGGCGAGCCATTTTCGACGGAATCGACGACCCCGCCCTTGCCCGAACGCTCTACGCCCGCTATATTGGTTGCTAACCAATCAGTTGGAAACAAGTGCAAGAAAAAAGGAAACAAACAATGACACAGACCAGCACCAATCAGATCAGCACCCTCATCGTCACCGGCCGAGCACGCGTCGAGTTCCTCGGCGAAGGGCTCCTCAAAGACATCGACCCCAAGACTGCCGGGCAGTTCCCCGTCAAAGACGGCCAACCGATTAACTGCAACCACCCCGTATTCGTCTACGGGCATCTCTCAATCTATCCGCAAATGGTCATTGGGATACTCAAAGGCGATCCGTCAACCGCAGCAGTCCCCGAATCCTACAACGGCCTCTTCATGCACGGCGTCGATTGCCAGAACGATCCAGACAACACCATCTATCCTTCCCTCGACGAAGTCGTCACGAACTACAAGAAGGCCTACGCCGCCCTTGTGGAGTTCGCCAAGACCCTCGACGACGACTTCCTCGCCCAAGAGATCCAAGGCAGCGAAGGTTTCAAAGACGCTTTCGGAACCAATGGCGTCATGCTCATGTTCCTCCTCCATAACCACCCCATGTTCCACCTCGGCCAAGTCTCCACCTGGCGCAGAGCCATCGGCCTGGGCAGCGCAATGTAAACGGCAACTCTCCTCCCCCGGGCTTCCGGGGGAGGTGCCCGAAGGGCGGAGGGGGTCTTCTCCTACTCTTCTTTAGCCATCTCACCCATGCACAAACGGGTTGGAACTCATCTCCCGCCCAACGGTCGTCGCAGGCCCATGCCCCGGAAAACACACCGTCTCAGGATCAAGCACATACAACTTCTCCTTGATCGACTTCTCAAGCGTCTCAAAGCTCGACCCCGGAAAATCCGTCCGCCCGATCGACCCCGCAAAGAGCGTATCACCCACAAACGCCAGTTTGCTCGGCTCATGAATCAACGAAATGCTCCCCGGCGAATGCCCCGGTGTATGCACCACCCGAAACTCCAAATCCTCCAACGAAACCGTATCGCCATCATCAAGGAACGACTCGGGAGCCGGTGCTGTCACACTCAGTCCAAGGGTTGCGGACAGATTGAGCATCGTATCATTCATCCACGATTCCTCTGCTTTGTGCATCAAGATCGGTACCCCGGGAAACCGCGATCTGGCTTCGAGCAAGCCTGCGATATGATCCGCATGGGCATGGGTCAGGATGATCTTCTCAGGCACCAACCTTTGCTCTGCAATCGCATCGAGCATCGATTCGGGTTCATACCCACAATCGACGATCCAGCACAATTTTCCGGGTTCTGGGTCGCCTTGGGTGAGAATCATGCAGTTGGTCTGGAAATCTCCCAGTGCGAACACCTGGATACACGGCTTTCCGATTTGTTTTGCTGGATCAATGGTCATGGTCTATGGTAATCTATTGGAATACTTCGTCCACTCCCGATAGTTGTCTATGGAGAAAATCATGCCCCAAATCCGAAATATTTACGATACCCAGATGAACCCTGTCGAGTTCGACGGCACGAAGGGTGCCTCGATGGCGGTCATGATTGGACGCGAGCACAACGCCCCGCATTTTGCCCTCCGATCCATCGTCGTCGAGCCCGGTGGGCATACCCCCAAGCACCAGCACGATTACGAGCACGAAGTCTTCGTCGTCTCAGGTACTGGCTCCGTTCTGCTCGAGGACAATTACCACTCAATCAAAGCGGGTGATACCGTCTTTGTACCCGCCAACAAGCTTCACCAGTTCACAGTTCCCGATGAGGCGACCGAGCCATTTCGATTCCTGTGCCTTGTCCCTGTCGAACAAAACTGTGGGGGCGATGTCCCCGGAAGTTGAAACCAGTTGAGGAGAAATTTCATGGATCAGGACGGCATTCTTTCACCGGGTTGGATCGCAGCAATCTATGGCTCTGCCGCCGCACTCTCGGCCGCCGTCGCCATGCGCGGACTCCTTACCGAAAATGATCAGTGGATCCTCTTTGGCATCCTCACGATGCTCCTGACCATCACCACCCTCCCGATCTGCATTGGGCTCCGATCCCGCTCGTCTTCAAGCACCGAGCAAGGCATCGAATCCGATCGCATCCGGACTCAACTCAAAAATCTCAACAATGCGGTCGACTCGCTCAATGAGAACATGATTCTTTCAGACGATGCCCGTCGAGTCATCAATCGGCGTAAAGAGCGCGACCTGCTCTGCAAAGCCATCGAAGAGGATATCCAGAGCGAAGACTGGGACGCCGGGTTAGTGCTCGTGCGCGAGCTTGCTGAGCGGTTTGGGTATCGCACCGACGCTGAGGAGTTCCGCGCCAAGATTGAAGCTGCCCGATCTCAAACCATGCACCGGAGTGTCAAGCAGGCCATCGCTGGGCTTGATACGATGATTGTTGAGCACAAATGGGAGCAGGCCATGACCGAAGCTGCCCGCATTTCTCGGGTTTATCACGATTCACCACTCGTCGATGGGTTGCGACATCGCGTCGAGATCGCCAAAGAACGCTACAAGTATGAAATTGAACGCAAGTTTCTCCATGCTGCCCAAGAAGACCGTATCGACCAAGCCATGGAGCTGCTCAAAGAAATGGATCACTACCTCACCGAGCACGAGGCCGAGCAGTTCCAAGAAGTTGCACGAGGCGTTATCGGTAAAGCCCGGGACAACCTTGGTGTGCAGTTCAAGCTTGCCGTCAATGACAAAGCGTGGGATCGGGCAGCCGATGTCGGGCAACGAATTATCGAAGAGTTCCCCAACTCCCGCATGGCATCTGAAATCCGCACCATAATCGATTCGATCCGCAAACGCGCCGAAGCCATCACTCGCTGAATCTGTGCTGATTTGTGGGCAATGATGGTCCCACTATGAATCCGATGACACAGGCGTCTTGCTTATATGTTTCTCTTCGCCGCTTTCCGAGACTTCGTTTTTCTGCCCATCTTTCTGCCGAGTCCCATCGGGCATTTTCCACGCATGAATCATCAACAGCACAATCCCAAAGATCAAAAACGCATCGGCAACATTGGAAACATAGGGCCAAAGTTCTGTGTTGCCGCCAGGCCATGTGAGTCCAAAAGGAAGCTGTACCCCAGGAAGCGGATGAATAAAATCACGCACACATGCAAAGACCAATCGGTCATACAGGTTTCCGACTCCGCCTGCGATAATCAACCCAAACCCTGCATGGGCGACCCAGTCCTTGGCATGCGTCCAACGGACAAAAAGTATCAGTGCAATCACCACTGCGATCACAGTAAAGAAGACAAAGAACCATCGCTGGCCGGCCCCAATCCCAAAGACGGCACCCGGATTGAGTACGAGCGTAAATTCGAGAAGTCCATCAATTACAGTGACTGGCTCATGAGGCGGAATCAAACGCCAAAGATCGTGAGCGCTGAGTACATCCTCACGCGTGATGATCACCGGGTGCCCAACGACATGCGTGAAGGCATATCCCTTTGACCAGAGATCAGCGATCAGCCCCAAAAGGGCGGTCCCAAACAGAATCGTCCAGGCGCGCACACTTTGGGTGGATTTCGTTGGAGGGCATTGGGGTCGGCTTTGGGTGCTCATGGGGAATCGCAACTCACTCTTTCACTCTTATAACGCAGAATCAGAGCTTTCCGCCACGCCGATCAAGCTCACGGGCCGCATGGATCGTATACCGGGCCCAAGGCAGTTCATCGAGCCGAATCTTTTTGATTGGCTCATGGGTGAGTTCGCAGAGCCCATAGGTACGATTTGTGATTCGTTTAAGCGCATCATCAATCTCATGGATCAACTCACGATCCGAGGCAGCAAGATTTAGGTTCAGGGACTGTTCATAGCTTTCGGAGCCTTGCTCATCGAGATGAACGGAAGCATTGGCTTCCCCGGCTTCGCTACGCATCGCTTCCTTCTCAAGATGACGCATGTCACCGAGTAACTCAGCCCGTTTGACAAGGAGTATATGTCGATAGTGTTCGAGCTGACTCTTGGTTAAAGGAGTCTTGGTTCGGCGCGAGGTTACATTGTCAAGTACGGATTTTTTCTTTTTCTTGACTTTGGCGCCTGATGGGATCAAGGGCTTGAGCGCCGGGCCGTCCGGGCCGAGGAGTAGTGGGCGATCTGGTAGAACCAAAGGTTTCTTGGTTTTGCCCGGGCGGCGCTTACGCAGAGGAGGCTTGGTGTTCGTATCGACAGCTATACTTTCGACTTCGACATCAGCACTTGTCAGTGCAGTGTCGGAATTCGAAGCAGCAGTTTGCGTTGCAGTTATTGCAGCGGGTGCTTGAGGCGTTTTCTTTTTTGGCGAGGCTTTCTGCTTGGCTGATTTCTTTGTGGTTGCCGGAGTAGTTTGGGTCGATTTTTTACCTGTTTTTTGGGTTGTGCTCTTTGCAACCTTCTTCTTCGTGATGGCTTTCTTTGTGGCCTTCTTTTTTGCAACCTTCTTCTTTATGACTTTTTTTGAAGCTTTCTTGATTGGTTTTTTTGTAGTTGCCTTTTTCGTCGTCTTCTTTGCTGTTTTCTTTGCTGTTTTCTTTGCCTTTTTTGTGGTCTTTTTTGCAGTGGACTTTTTCGCGGCCCTTGGAGAAGTCTTCTTTGTATTCTTTCGCGAAGATCGCGAAGATACCCCATCTGCCTCCGAAGTTTTTCGGGTAGGTTTCTTGGTTACTTTCTTCTTTGCGGCTTTCTTTTTGGCCAATCCAGTCCGCCTCTCTCTGGAACCTCTGCCGCCCCAATTGGTTGGCAGCATTGGGCACTAGAGTAGGCGCACCATGCCTCAAGGTCAAAGCAATACCCGTATAAGACCCATAATTTGCCATGTAGACAGGATCATTTTCCAATTATCCCTCTTCAGTCTGCAGGCGAGGGTTCCACGCACACATCAAATTCACCTAATTTGCGGAATCGTTCATATCGCTGATTCACCAACTCGTCTACGGGCAACTCGATGAGCTCATCGAGTTGGCGTGAAACCCACTCGCCAAGATTTGCGGAAGCTTGTTCATGATTCCGGTGTGCACCGCCAAGCGGTTCATCGATTACCGAGTCAATAATCCCGAGTTTTAGGTTGTTGGCAGCGGTCAACTTGAGTGCTTCGGCAGCAGCAGTATTTGTTTGCTCGTTGGCTTGTTTCCACAAAATCGCCGCGCATCCTTCAGGGGAAATCACTGAATACCACGAATAGGCCAGCATTGCCACCCGATCCGCAACAGCAATTCCAAGCGCGCCACCGGAGCCTCCTTCGCCGATCACAATGCTGACGATTGGCACCTTGAGCCGGGACATCTCCAGCAGGTTCACTGCGATCGCTTCGGCCTGCCCACGCTCCTCAGCGCCAAGCCCAGGGTATGCGCCCGGTGTATCGACCAGCGTTACGATCGGTAATCCAAACTTCTCCGCCAGTTTCATTTTCGCCAAGGCCTTGCGATACCCCTCAGGATGCACGCATCCAAAATGGCACGCCAGTTTCTCGTGCGTGTCCTTACCCTTTTGGTGCCCGACGATCAGGCACTTGCGTCCTCCAATGCGTCCGAATCCTGTCACCAATGCAGGATCATCACCAAACCGACGATCCCCTGACAATTCGCAAAAATCTCGACACATGTGCTTAATGTAGTCCCGAGTCTGAGGCCGATCCGGATGCCTCGCCACCCGCACCGTGTTCCAAGGGGACAAGTCCTTGTAAATCCGCTTGAGCACCCGCGTCCGCTTTTTGATGAGCTTGCCCACATCTTCGCGAGGCGACGAATCCACCACCTGCTCGCTGATCCCAGGCAGCGCAGGAATCTCCGCGCCCGAACCTACCGCTCCGCACTGCCCCTGCTCGATCCGTTGATCGAGTTCGATAACTTCCTTCTCAAACTCAAGCTGATAAAATGTTGACATCAAAAATCCTTCCATACCAGACAAACTTCCATCATCCAATTGTACCACACCCAACCCTCCCGTACAGTCCACCATGGCCACAATCCCCCATCCCACCCTCTTCATCGGCGCAGGCAACATGGCCCAGGCCATCATCTCGGGTGCCTCATCTGCCCAAGTCCTCGACCCAGACGCCGTTGCGGTGCTCGATCCTGATCCATCTCGCCATCATTTCTTCAATCACCCCTTCACCGACCCGGCCCAAGCCTTTGCTTGGCTCGTGTCCCAGACGACCTGGGCTGAGCCTGTCAGCACCATCGTCCTCGCCGTCAAGCCTCAGATGCTTGAACCCGCCATTGCCCCACTCCGCCCCTTGCTGAGCACCCTCCCCGCCAAGCCCTTGGTTATTTCCATCCTCGCCGGCTCCCGCATCGCCCAAATTGAGCAGGCCTTTAAGAACCAAGCCCGTGTCATCCGTGTCATGCCCAATACCCCCGCTCAGATTGGGCTGGGCATGAGTGCCATCGCTGTGAGTGCATCGGCGACCGAATCCGACCTTGCCTTGACAACCCAACTCTTCTCAAGCGTCGGCCAAACGATCACCATTGCCGAATCTTTGATTGATGCCTATACCGCCTTGGCCGGTTCGGGGCCGGCGTATCTGTTCTATCTTGCCGAGTCAATGGTTCACGCTGCTGAAGAGCTGGGATTCAATCCCGATCAGGCTCAGCTCATTGTCCGCCAAACACTGCTGGGCTCAGCAACCCTGCTTGCCCAATCGACTGAATCTCCAAGCGCCTTACGCCGAAGGGTGACCAGTAAAGCCGGCACCACCGAGGCAGCCACCGACATCCTCGACAAGTCAGGTGTCATGGATACCATCATTCGCGCCATTCGTGCAGCCCAAGCGAGAGGTGTTGAGCTGGGGCAATCAAAGCCCTAAAAATCCCGCCGAGTGAATCGCCAAGTGCAAAATGCCAGTAAAATTCCCTCAAAGACGAGTGAAGTTCCGAGCACCCACCAGAGAGGACGCGAGCGGTATACTTCATCTACTCGCTGATTCAGCTGTTCTTCGTTGACAAGAAAAACATTTGGGTCGGCACTGTCCACCTTCGTTTCGTCGGAAAACTCGGGTGCAATCAGATACCGCCTGAGAAGTGATGCTGTCTCACCAGTTTTGGGTAATACCGTTTTGATTCCATATACGATGCGATACCAGAGTGTGAGGGATTTCAGTGCGGCCTGATTCTCTGCCAGATCACGCTTGATCTGAGGTAAAAATGGGTTTCGTTCTTCGATTTCAGCCTCACTTGGAAGGTATCCCTCTCCAGAACCTGCTTCTTCTTGATTCATCTCGGAGCGGATGAGTCGAATCGTGTTGTGTTCGATCTGCTCGATTCGGTTCATCCGTTGTTCCATCATGATCTCAGTTTGGGTTTTGAAAACGGTCAATCCGCCGTCGGCCATGTTGAGGAGAAACAGAAACGCCCAAAACAAGCAGGTCAACAGAATTGCGGGCATCGCTGCTTTGGTCATCATCCCAACAAGGGCCGACACCGCATAGAGGTAGCTAAAGAACGCGAGCACGATCGGGATCGCAAGAAACAGCCGAGGCTCCCAGTAGTCCCCTCGGATTCCAATGACGATGAACGAGGCCGCCGAAAACACACCGACCTGGAGCGCGACAAAGAGGAGCCCCGTTGCATATTTTGTCAGAAACAACCGCGATCGAGCAATCGGTTTTGACAAAGTTGTCTCGATGACTCCGCCTGCAATCAGATCTGGAATAATACTGGCAGTTGAAATCAACGCCAGGATCGTTGCGATCCAAGTCAGCCAGAGCGAAATACCAAGCGTGGAGAAGAGGCTGATGTAGTATTCGCCTGGGTCGATATCACCCATCGGGCCGGGGAAAAAGTCAAGATCAAACCAGAGAAAAGTGTATCCATGTTCATTGATTCCAAGGCTTGCAATCACGACCACAATCAGAAGCGAGAGCAGCATGGTGATCCAAAACAACTTCTTCGCATTGAGTTCCCGATATGCGTCAATAAAAATTGCTTGCGTCTGCATCAAAATCATGATCGTGCCCCCTTCTTCGCCTTCTGAGCACCCGGGCGAGCCCCATCGGGCTCTTTACTAACCGCTTGAATAAATAAATCTTCCAATGAGGGGCGATGGAACCCGAGCGATTCGATCACGACACCGTGTTGGCGTAGTGCATCAATCGCAGGCTGAACCGCATGAGCATTGTTTGTCTTGAATACCAGCTCGCTTTCACCTGGCTTGCCTGTACACTCGACTCCGTGGACCGCAGACTGTGATGCATCAAAGGCCAGTTCACTGATCGCAGTGTGTGCCTTGATTCTAAATCCGCTCCATCCTTGCGTGAGTTCGTCAATCGTTCCTTGCTGACGCATCAACCCATGGACCATAATTGCGACCCGATCGCACACCATCTCAAGTTCGGACAACAAATGCGAGTTGAGGAACACCGTTCGTCCTTCGCTCTTGAGTCGAATCAGAATTTCGCGGATATCCCGTCGCCCGATTGGATCCACCCCATCGGTTGGCTCATCAAGCACCACCAACTTGGGATCATTCATCAGTGCCTGCGCGATCCCGATCCGTTGGCGCATCCCTTTGGAGTAAGTCCCCAATTTATGCGATGCTGAATCCGTCATATTCACGATTTCGAGCAGTTCATCTGCTCGCTTGTTGCGTGTCTTGCGATCTACCCCAGCCAATGCTCCAAAGTGATGAAGCACCTGTCGGCTGGTGAGGTACTTGGGAAAGTTGTGATGCTCAGGCAGATACCCAACCTGGGTCAGGGTCGATTTGTCCCCAATCTTCTTCCCCAGCATCGTCCCCTCGCATTTCGTAGGCGAGATCACCGTCATCAACACTTTCACCAGCGTGGATTTGCCTGCGCCATTTGGACCTAGCAGTCCGAATATCTCTCCTGCACCCACTTGCAGATCGATCCCCCGCAGTGCATGGACCTTTCGTCGATATATTTTCTCGACACCTTGAACATCAATGACCGCATCTGTTGCATCCATCAACCACCTGCCCTTGCATTTTGTTTTTTCTTGGCTACGACATGAAACACATGCCAATGTTTGGATGTCCCATGACTGTCTTCGCCTTCTCGCTCATCTTCTTTCATCAGTTCAATATCAAAGGGGGCCAAAAGCCGCTCAACCTCTTCTCGCGTCTGGTGCGAACGATCCGGAATCTTCGCCCAAGAGTCCCGGTCTCCAAATAGTTGCCCTGAGAATCGCCCGCCGGGTTGAATCGCATCAACAATCTTCGCCCAAAGCGCCTCAAAGCACTCCGGGCGACAGAAGGGCAGCGAAAAGCTTGCATTGAGCAGATCGCATGTTGGGAGTTCAACCGACTCAAATGGCGCCAGTTGCATCGTCAACCGTGACGGATCATATAAATCATCGCGTGAGATCAGCCTGCGAATTCCATCAGGGTGCCCATCAATCGCATGGACTTTCCACCCCGCCCGGAGCAAAGCTGCACTATCGCGTCCCTCGCCGCACCCTAGGTCAACTGCAAACCGTGTGGCTTCAATCAGTTCGGCATCGAAGCGATTGATCGCTTCGACGAGTGTTTCGCGGGGCTCGCGTCCATCGATTGCCTGAAAATACCCGACCCAATCTCGCGTCGTCGCATAGACAAACGCAGGCTTGAGATCGATGTCTGTCGTGTCGTGTTTCTCGGTGGGTGGTGTCATATTGTAAGTATAATGTATGCTGACCTTCAAAGCTTTGTCGCTGCCCTTGAACATTCGGATGAGTTGATTCGCATCAATTCTCCGATCGATCCCGTACTTGAGATCGCCCAGTACGCCGACATCGAGTCGAAATCTTCCGCCCCTGGCCTTGGTTCGTCATCTTCGCAACGCAACGACCCTGCTTTTGCTCATCTCGGCGGGCGTGCTTTGCTCTTCGAGCACCCTGTTGGCTCAGCGTATCCCCTGCTCATCAACGCCTTCGGCTCATACAACCGAATGGAAATGGCCTTGGGCAATCGGGCCTTCGATGACATTGCCGACACCATCGCCGAGTTGGTCAAGCCCGAACCGCCACGATCCATTGCCGAAGCGATTGCCAAAGCCAGGCAGTTCTTCCCTCTCCTCAAGATCGGACCAAAGCGATCAAGCAAGCCCGGCTCATGCCAAGAGGTCATCCACACCGAGGGCAACATCGACCTGACGACATTACCCATCCTTCGATGCTGGCCCCTTGATGGTGACTACGAAGCAGTGGGGTACCCATCGGGCATCAACGATGCGGTGCCTCATTTGGGGCATCCCAAGATCGACGACGAGACTTGGAAGGCCAACTTTCGAGGCCGATTCATCACCCTCGCAGGCATCCACACCATCCACGCCGACGATCGCAACGAACCCAAGCCGAAGTCCCATAACATCGGCATGTACCGTCTGCAACTCCTCGGCAAGAACCGTCTGGCCATGCATTGGCACATGCACCACGACGGAGCTGCCCACTGGCGATCGTGGAAGAAACTTGGGCAACCCATGCCCGTTGCGATCGCGCTGGGTGGCCCATCCGTCCTCCCTTACGCGGCCACCTGCCCGCTGCC
The DNA here is from genome assembly GCA_026982335.1 of Phycisphaerales bacterium. Classification (GTDB taxonomy): domain Bacteria; phylum Planctomycetota; class Phycisphaerae; order Phycisphaerales; family UBA1924; genus UBA1924. The sequence goes on along the minus strand of JALSHH010000045.1, from coordinate 18,816 downwards.
GCCAGGCATTTCCGAACTCCTCATGGCTGGATTCCTCAATGGCAAGGGCATCAAACTCTCTCGAGCCAAAACGGTTCCACTTTGGGTCCCTGCCGATGCCGAAATGGTCATCGAAGGCTTTGTCCGCACAGATGCAGGATTCCCAGGGTGGAATCCACGCGAAAAAAATGCAGGAAAACTCGGCGAAGGTGCTGTCTTTGAAGGCCCCTTCGGTGACCATACCGGGTTCTATTCCATGCCCGATCGTTACCCAATTGTGGAAGTCACCGCCTTTACCCATCGCACCAATGCAATCTACCCAACCACTGTGGTGGGGCTTCCTCCTCAAGAAGACTATTTTCTGGGCAAGGCGACCGAACGCATCATGCGGCCGTTGTTAAAGACCATCCTCCCCGATATCGAAGATTGCAACCTGCCGATGTACGGCGCCTTCCACAATGTCGCCAACATCCAGATCGCCAAAAACTACCCCCTCCATGCCCGCACCGTCATGCACGGTATCTGGGGTGCCGGGCAAATGGCGTGGACTAAAAATATCTTTGTTGTCGATGAGACAGTCGATGTCCACGACCTCACTGCGGTGTTCAGTGCCGTCTGCCAGCACTGCAAACCTTCACGCGATATCACCCGCGTTGATGGCGCCCTCGACATCCTCGATCACGCCGCCCCGCGTTTAGGCACCGGCATCAAACTCGGCTTCGATGCCACCAAAAAAATCTCCGACGAAAACACCGACGGCTGCCCCCTCGAAGCCCCCTACCCAATCCCATCCGACGACCAACGCGACGAGGCAGTCACCTTCGCCAAAGCCATCTCAGGCGTCCTCGACGCATCTTCGCCCACCGAAACCCCCGCCTGGCTCTTCATCCGCGCCGATAAAGACCAGAATGAACCCTGCAACACCACACTCGGCACCAAAATTCTTGAAGCCTTCTTCAAAGAACCATCCGTTCATCGCTTCATCGTAATACTGGGTCGATCGGTGGATATTTCCGATGCCAACCAAGCCCTCTTCCACTGGGCTGCTAACTTCGATGCAAGCCGAGATGCCCAATGGGATCAATCCAATGGCTGCGACCGCGTAGGCTTTGATGCAACGCCCAAATCGACGGGTGATACACGAAACAACCAATCCGTCCGCCCTTGGCCCCCAGTGCTCACGATGGACAGATCAGTCATCACCAAATGTAAAAATAATCCCATCCCCTGATTCCCTCGTACGCCTCCCCTAGCGTCTCTTCCTACTCCCCAACCCGCGAGACTCCTGCCTGCACGCTCATCCACTCATCAATCTCCTCAACAATCGAATCAATCAAGGGCTTGGCATTTAAACCCGTCGCCCCGGGTTTCACATTGTTGAGCATGATCGAAAACACCACCCGTTGCCCAGACCGCGGATGCACCAACACCCCTGACAACGAATACATCCCCTTGAGGTACCCGCTTTTGCCATAGAACGCAGATTCGAGCGAGTCATTAAGGAACCGACTCCGAAGCGTCCCCTGCCCAGGCGTCGCGAGTGAATCGCGGAACATCTCCCAATGATCCGACCGAGACAACTTACGAATCCAAGCAGTCATCGTCTTGGGCGCGATCCGATTCTCCCGGCACATCCCAGACCCATCCGAAATTACCGTCGATTCCGCAGCCCCAGCTCCGATTTTCTCTGTCAATAACATCCGGATCACCGTCGCACCATTCTCCCAAGACCCAGGATCAGAAGTGATCTCGTGCCCGATTCGCTTGAGCAACGCCTCGGCATACAGATTATGTGAATCCACATTTGTTCGGCTCAGCACATCCGACAAAGGCGTCGTAATTACCGCAATCGTTCGCGAACTCGTATACCAATCCGAAGGATCGACAAGAGAGACCATATCTTCCGGATAGGCATCGTCGCCCCCGATCTGAATTCCGCGTTTCTCAAGCTCTGTTGCCAAGAGACGACCTGCAAAAAGTGGGGGCGTATCAATGGCCACAGGAATCTCAGACTTGCTTCCTACATTCCCATGAAGCGTAAACGAGTTCGATTTCGTCGGGCGTGAGACCCAAGCTGTATCACGCTTTTTTGTATTGGACTTGGCCTTGACTCGGAAATCAACCCACCTTGCATCAGGCTGAAGATCCACGATCGGGGTCCCACCTGAAGAAGGCATCGTATACACACTGATCACATTCGTATGAAAGTTCAATCCGCCCACCTGAGCGCAGTACCAACGATTCAGCTGCTCGACTGGCCAGCAGGGATGCGTGTAGTTTCGGTCCAGCACACGATCATCAACCAAGATCTGCCCGATCTCATCAACCCCCGCTTTCTTGAGCGCGTCGCTGATCTGGTCGAAGAGCGTGCCAAGTGTTACCCCGGGTTCTTCGCCGACAAAAATTGCAGGATCACCAAGAGCAGGATCACCGTCGCCTTTGATAATGAGTGTTGGGGGGGTGACTGTTTCATCAATAATCAACTTGGTTCGGAAGGTAAAGGCATCACCAAGCACAAACAGCGCTGCACCGCTCGTTAACAGCTTCATGTTCGATGCCGGGACCATTGGTCGTGATCCATCAATGTCGGCAAGCTTTTCGCCGGTATCAAGATCGGTGATATAGATCGATGCTATTCCACCTCCAAGATTTGTCCGGGATATGCGCTGTTGAGTAAGTTTGTCCAAAGGCCCACTCAGTGCCACTGTGGAGCATGCGCAGAGAATAAGTAAAGAAAAAATACGGATGGGGCCGTGTGAAAAAATGTGCTGCAAAGGAGGCTCCTCAGAGAATAGGCAACTTGCCAAAGTCCAATCGACCCAATGGCCTGATCCGCTTCAAGATCGGCCATATTTCCTGCCAGCGGATTTCTCTTGGGAAGGTCCATATGCCAGTGCAATCAACTCCAAAACTCCCATGACAAGATCCTCTGAATTGATTGTCCATTCACACCAAGTCAAATGCCCAACGCAAGTTGCCCGTTCAAATCCGCAGTGAAGCACTTTCGGGAGCGTCTGAGGAGGGTGTGAATCAAAAAAGGTGGTCGAAAGAGCCAAAGCTACACGAGGGTTTTCCGGATCGCTCACAAGATATATTGTGCTGAGCATTCCTCCATTCTCAATGTGCGTACATTCGCACCAACACCAAGTGAGTCCGGTCCACTCAAGTTTGGGCTTCTTCTTGATTTGCTTGAGCACTGCTCGGCGAAGTTCTGTATAAAGAGCCCCGGCTTCAGGGGACAAGGCACCGATCAAATCCTTGACCGTTGGTTTTTCAAACTCACACTGCCATGCTTGCACGCAATGATTCCTCAAAATGAGCCTATGGATTCCTGTCGGGAAGGTGGTTTCTTGACTCCGAGCACCCAAAGATTAGGCATCAACCTCACCAAGAGCGCCAGATCGCCCCGGCGATCTGCACGCCAAATACGGAATCGAGCGCAACAATATGACCAAGACAGATACACACACCGATTCCTCACCGATCGATCACCCCCCCATCAAACACAGTGGTGTTCTTATTGTCGATGACAATGAGCAGAATCTCGAGCTCCTCCATGCATATCTCGATGAACTCGGAGGCGAGGTACGCGTCGCACACGATGGACTCGAAGCAATTGACTCTGTGGCTGACAACGCACCAGATATCATCCTTCTTGATATCATGATGCCCAAAATGAGTGGCTTCCAAGTCTGTGAAAAACTCAAAAAAGATCCCGCGACCCGTGATATCCCAATCATCATGGTCACCGCGCTCAACGAGGTTGGTGATGTTGAACGCGCCATTGATTCGGGGGCCGATGATTTTCTTACGAAACCCGTCAACAAACTCGAACTCCTTACCCGTGTTCGTTCGCTGCTTCGTGTGCGCCAACTCAAACGCCAGCTTGAACAAGCGGTTACAGAAATCCGCACCATGCGCGATCAGGCAGGTGACTAACCCCGAGTCCTTTGCGGCCGACTCATGGGCAACCTGCGCCAAACATGCTCAGGAAATCCGACACATCGAAGAAGTTGAGCTGCCCGTCATCATTGATGTCGGCTTCAAGATCACCATCTGAGAACAGTGTCAAGAAGGCTGACACATCAAAGAAGTTGAGCAGATCATCATCCACATAATCCGGAGGCGATGGGCAAGGATCATTGGCTGGGGCAGGCATGATAAAGTCCACAATCACCGGACGGTGATCGGATGCAATCCCAGAGATTGCACTGGGACTTACCGGATACGAACGCGCAGGTTCGGGGATTCGGCTTGTGCTCATTCCAGACCCAGTCGAGCGGAACAAAAATTGTCGACGCACTTGGACAATCGAGTCTTGCCAGCAGAGGTAGTCCAACCGGTTTGAGCTTCCTTGCGTGCTTGTTTCACCGGAAATTGGATGCGAAGCATTCGAAAAAACGGCATCACTCCGGTCACGATCGGTCCCATCTGTCCCGCCAAAGTTTTCGGCTCGAGTCATCCATGCGCTTGGGCTCGTTGAGCTTGGATTCTGATTGAGATCGCCGCCCCAGATTACAGGCGTGAACTCATCGAGGACATCCCCTGTGCTGGGGACGACCACTTTGTTGTTAGGATCACTTATGCCAATCCCAGCGCCATTGTAGTAGTAGTCAATGTAATAGGCGGTATTGCGTGCAGCCGTTTCACGCTGGTCATAGTCACTTGAATCGCCTCCAGCCTTGAGATGTGCATTGCCGATGACCAGATCCCCCGCATAGTCTGCATCAGGAAGATTGATCTCCACAAACTGATATCCACGAATCCCGCCCGTGCCTCCCGACTGATATTCGTCAGGAAGCAGCACAAAGTTTGAGATTGTCGCTCCGCCGCCGTTGTTGATATCTTCGAAGGGAAACCTGGACATGATCAGATTGCGATTCCATCCGTCGGAGTTGGTCGATGAATAGACATAGGGCAGATCGTATCCGCTTACGAATTTTTTGATGTACGAGCCGACCGTGCCGCCGTTATAGATATCGGCTCCACCATTGACAAACATATTGGCTACATGATCGAGAACGGCTGCCGAATCGGCACCTGAGCCGGTTCCATTGCCCGAGTTGTCGGCACACTCTTGCAGGATCAGAACATCCGGCTGCAGCGAGGCCACAATCCGTACAAGTCCGTTCCAGCTATTGAAGGCATCGTCCTTGTTATTCGACGAGCAAATTCCATCTTGTACATTCCAGGTCATCACCCGGATATCCCGCGGGTCCTCTTTTCCCCAAAGCCCATTGTTCGGGTCCCACTGTCCTGATGAAACCGAAACGAAACATGCGAGAAGAAGGGCCGGGACCAATCGAACATAAGTCATGACAGGGAACTCCTTGCTGGTGCATCTGTATTCTAACACAGAGTTTAGCCTCCTGCAATCAAGCACTCGAAATGGCTCTACATTACATGAAAAAGGGGGCTCGCATCAGTAGAGGCGAGCACCCTGAAATTCGGAATGGGTGCTCAGGCATAGGCCCGAGCGCCCATAAAAGTCGAAATCGATTATGGACAACCCGCAGCAAACTCGCTGAGGAATGTCGAGATGTCAAAGAAGTTGAACGCGCCATCGCCGGTGAAGTCCGCAATCGGATCCATCGCGCTAAAGGCGGTCAGGAAATCTGAGATATCAAAGAAGTTCAGCGACCCATCGCCGTTGATGTCGGCCCGGCACCCTGCATCTTCTTCATAGTGTCCGATGTAGATCGCAACCGAGTATGCCTCATCGCCGCCAAGAGCTGCATCAAACACACCATCACCATCAATGTCATAAGTCACCGAAGTCGAGACGAGCACACCGCCGTTTGCGCGGGTATCGCCGGGCTCGGTCGTCGAGATATCAACATTGTTCCACGACGAACTCGAAGCGTTGTTCGACCACATCGAGCTGGGGTTAGGACCACCCGCAGCCGTTGCAGATCCCAAGAAGTTGATCATGTACTCACGATCCGAGTTCATCCCCATAATTCTCGAACCATTTTCAAGCACAAGCTCAAGCCGATATGAGAAAGTGACAGGATCAAGCACCGAACGGAGCAAGGCCCCGTCAAAATCAGATCCTCCACCAACAAATCGATCGTAAAGCTCGACGGCCCCGATGAACCACACATTACCGGCAGCATCAATCGTTGGCGCCGACATTGATGGGCCCAAAGGTGTGCCTCCGGTGACGGCATCAAGATTCACTAGCTGACCAATCTCAACACCCATGTCATCAAAGATTGGTTTACCTGCGTCCTGGGTTCCAAGATTCAGCAGGTCAATGTAGGCTGCGAAGGTAAACTCGGTTGTATTCAAATCTGCGTTGTAGCGGCCAACGATGATCTGCGTGGAAAGGTCATTGCTCAACCCGTTCTCAGCAATCGTTGCTGCGAATACACCATGACCATCTTTATCTGTCCCAACGGCCACATTGCCCACGCCGCCACGGAACGGAGTCGATCCAAGGTAGTTGGTGAACTCAGCAAAGGAGCCATAGGTCAGCGAAAAACCATCATCATTGTCAACCACGGTCGAGGGGACATCCCATGCCTTGGCACCAACCACAGCACCCGTTGCATCAACGCCCCAGAGATTGAAAGTACGGGTAGCATTGTTCATATCCTTGGCATACTGCCCATATGTTCCAACCGCATCAATACCAAGGGCATCGACCGCCGCGAACCCATTGGCACCGCGTCCACTGCCGAGCTGCCCGCCGCTGGTGTCGAAGTGTGCGGAGGTTGCAGTGGTCATACCGAAGTCCGAGCCGTAGACATACTCAGAGTTGAAGTTCACACCGGCGTAGAGCCCATCGCCACCAGCAATTGAGGCAGGCAGATTGTTGGGGACGACATACACCGTCCCGCCATTTTGAATAATGTGATCGGTCGCATCAAGCGTCCCGCCAAGCGAGATGAAGTTCTGTATGCCAGGAGCACGGTCGGCCATCCGTGTACGGAAAATATTGTTGCCCATCAGTGCGTTGGGGCCGGTGACATTGAAGTCGTCGCCGCGGTAGTAGACATTCCCGTTGGCATCAACCGAAACGCCACCGAGCTGCGAAGAATCAACCGCAAGCTCAGAGCTCGAGTTCACCGCCACCATCTTGCGATCAACATAGAGTCGATTGGGATCGGCCGGATCAAAGTTGACGATGGCGCCGATCATCCCGTTGTAACTATTACCAGACGACGAAGTCCCGAACTCTGACCAAGCGACCGAGAACTGGGACCCTAAGGCAGGTGCGGAAACACTTCCAGGAGCCGTATTCATCATCGTGTTGATTCCCGCGCCCGCAGTATTCCATACAGAGTAGCTTGTCTGAGAAAACGGGACATCATTGAGAATATCCGTACTGATTGTGCTCGACGAGCCGAGGTTATTGAAAAACATCGGGTCTGTTTGCGTCGTCTTGAGCAAAATACCTGCACCAAAAGTATGCCCACCAGAGGTTACCAGCGGGGCCAGGTCGACGACATAGGCAGCGCTGTGGTCGTTCCACGGATTCAAGGCATCCCCTGGCAACCCACCCAAGTTAGAACTCACGCTGTCTTGCGCGAGTGCCGAAGCACACATTCCTGCTGTCGCGATTAGGGCCGCGGTACCGATTTGCCTACGCATCTTCTCATCTCCTTGGTTTGTTTTGCATATCCACAGCTCGGTTCTCCATCCGGGCTGTCTCTCTCTCTCTCAATTTTCACAAACGAGCTTCGAGCAACAGCCCGACCAAACGAAATCCATCTGGTCTTCATGCTCCTCTGTCGGTATTCTAGCACAAATCGGCCCATTCCGTGGGCAAGAATCGTCCTTTCATGTGTCAAACTTTCGTGAAGACACACCCGATAAAGACACCATGTTCGGAAAAGGGAAGGGTTGGGGCGTGTCAGAGCCGAGATTCAATCATCCCTGCCACCCGGGCATTCGATTTTACCAACGCAATATTCGCTCCGAGCGTTTGTCCTTCTGAAACCTCATGCAGGTGTCCTAAAATGGCAGGCGTCACTTCGCGGCCATTCGCTCCCTTTGTCCCTGCCAGTTTCTTCGCTCGCTTGAGCCATTTACTCCACTGCCCCGCATCCAACTCATCGCCCTCGGGAATGGGATTGGCAATTACAATTCCCCGCCCGCTCCGCGCCAACTCAACACGCACGAACGCTGCCAACTCATCTGCATCATCAAAGCGCACATCTACTTGGGCTTCTGATTCCCGAAGATAAAACGCCGGGAATGAATCTGTTTTCCATCCAACCACCGTCACCCCCAACGACTCCAACGCTTCGCGCGTCGAAACCACATCAAGAATGGATTTTACCCCGCTGGTGACCACCGCAATCGGAAACCTCGTAAAGGCCAGCAGGTCCGCCGAGATATCCAATCGTGTTCCATACCCCTCATGCACACCCCCGATCCCCCCGGTTGCAAAAAACCGAAGTCCGGCAAAGGCAGCAATTTCCATGGTTGTGCTCACCGTTGTTGCCGCGTGCTGCCCTTGATTCATCAGCACGCCAAGGTTCGCGGTATTGGCCTTGGTCACTTCCCCGTGCTCAAGCATCGCCTGCAGCTGTCCCATTCCCATCCCAACCGTCGCCACCCCATCAATTACCCCAACCAATGCGGGCGTTGATCCTTCCGCTTCCACAATCTCGCCAAGCTCATTGGCAAGTCCAAGGGCCGAAGCTTGGGGCACCCCATGAATCAAAAGCGTCGTCTCCAACGCCACCGCACGCGATGAAACATATTTGTTGATCTGCAAGAGATTACTCCAATCTTGGTCTTCGCATCAAAAAGAATTCACCATCCCTATTCTGGCACGCTCTTGCCAAGAATCGACCCTGCCCTCTGAGAAGCATCCCCTCCCCCAATATCCCGCTTATCGGAGTCCACTTCCCTACAATCGGTAAACGCTCACTGGTTTTCCACCTGCCGATCTTGCGAGCGGAGAAACGCAATGAACATTTCTTCATACGGACAAGCAAAAACAACTATTCGAACTCGAACAGAGGCTTTCATAATGTACCTCAAGCGATCGACATTCTTTGGGCTCCTCGGCGCATTGTGCATCGCCGGGGCGTGCACCGCATCTCGGGTTTCCGAAGACGCGCCTCAACAGAACCAACAAGAAACCTTCGAAAATGAAATGATCGAGATCACCATCAGGCTTCCCGACGGACGAATTATCGTCCGCAAAGAACCCAAAGTCGCCTCCCGTATCCACCCAGACCACCCCATTCTGCGCGGGCAACGCCCCGCCATTATGACAAACAAGGCCAACAACGGGACCGTCAATACCCTTGAATCCGGCGTTACTGGCGGATCAAACAGCGCCATACCAACTACAGGATCAGCCAGCGGCGGCGGCGGAGGCCGTGGCGGCTCATCAGGTTCAGGCCACACAGGTGGATCCGCTGGGACAGGCGGATCAGAAGACAACACCATTCCTCCTGTCCCACCAGACAACGACTACACCGTTCGCCTATTCGCCTGGGAAAACTCAGGCCCAACATTCCAGCATGTCCTCAGGACATACATTGCCGACCCAAGAGGCAAAACCCCACGCCAACTCGCCCAAAGGATCGCCAACGAAATCCGCGATGAGCAACCCGAAAAAATCGCTATCCGATTCTGGAAGGAACTCGATCCAGCAACGAGGTATACATTCGACCTTTCCGACCCACGCGACCTTGTCAACTCCGGAGGATACACCATTGGCCTTAAAGAATACTGGAACAACTTCGCTGTGGAACTCGCCAATCTCGGAATTCGTCCAGATTACCTTATACATGATTTGGAAAAAGGAATCGGATACTGGCATATCCCCGAATCAGATCGACAATGGTTTTTTGAGCAACTCATGAACCCGTATCAGCCGCTCAGTTCCGTACTTCCAGTCTCAATGCGAAATATTACCGTAGACCAGTTCATGGACTACCAAGATCCACAGGGCACCATCGCACTCAACGACTACAACCAGTTTGCCACCGAGTTCCGCGCCAATATGCTCAACGATGTCTTCAGCGGTGCCTTTGAAGCCGCATTCGGGCATTATATCAAAATCTCAAACTACAATGACTTCAATCCTTCATTCCAGACCTTCCATTACACAAACCGCCCAGACAAAGCCGCAACTTGTGGCGGAATCTCAGCCCCGATCGCATACCTCGACCATCGCAACGAAAATACGCCTCGATACGCACGCACCGAGAAAATACAACGCTGGAACAGACTCATCGATGTGCTCAACCGCGCCCGATCCGCAGCAGGAACCGGCCTCGTTACGCCATGGATATCCGCACCAGGCTATGGAAAATATGGCGCAAACTCTTGGGCTCGACCAACAGAACTCGCAGGCGAGTACAGAATCTGGGAAATCATGATGGATCATATGCTCGCAATGGGCATCGACACATTTGTACTCTGGAACCCGAGCCCGCGGTTTAATCCAAACGCCCATGTCACAGATGCATTCGTTGATCAATGGCTCGCAGAAAACCCGCGCGGAGCAGGTCCACAACTCCGAAACCTCCCCGAAATACCACTCGACGCAGACTCCATCACAACCAACGGCGTCACCACCACCTACCAAGATTTCCTCGACGCACTCAATCAATGAGCCAACTGCCAACCAAGGACGCCCCGTGTGACACAGGTGTCAAAAAATATGCCCCAGATTCATAATCCGGGGCATATTGGCTGTATTCAATCAAAAATCAAACGCGATCCTTCAAACCCTTAAGTGGACGAACTTTCACGACATTGCGTGCTGGCTTGGCTTTGAAGATCATTTCTTCCTTGGTAAATGGATTGATGCCCTTGCGTGCCTTGGTGGCAGGTTTGCGCTGAACTGAAACCTTCATCATGCCTGGAACATTGAATGCACCACAAGCGTTCTTCTTGAGATCCTTCTCGATCATTTCACCCATGACATCAAAAACGGCAGCAACCTCCTTCTTCGAGATGCCGACATGATCAGAAATAACTGTCAACACTTCAGATTTGGTGCGCGGTTTATCCTTGGCGGATACAATTTTTGCCGGTTTTTTTGTTGCAGCAGCCTTCGGTGCCGCCTTCTTCGCAGATGCCTTTTTCTTGGCAGGTGCCTTGCGAGCAGCCGTTTTTTTCGCAGGACGACGGGTCGTGTTTTTCTTCGTGGTTCTCTTCGCCATAGCTAATACTCCATTCTGCATTTTCCGGAAATGCTGCGATGTGTGTTGCTCCGAACACACTTGTTTTACCGCACATTTCTCGGCATAGCAACTCCATTTTGTCCTGTTTTTCTCGGGAATTTGAAAAAAACTTCCGTGGAAATCGTGTGCGGTATGAATCCGTGCGGTCAACTTGAGACTAGAGGGGTATCAATTTTCAAACTTCAAGAACCTATTGTCTATCATGACTATCACTCAACCTGTTGTCGGATTTACACGAACGGTACCCGGAAACCTTGAAATGCAAGGGGTTTGCGTAAAAACGCTCGGCAAGCACAAAGCATCACATGCTGATCTGTTGAGCTTTGTTCCAGGGCTTTGTGCACTGGTTACCATGTATACCGATCCGATCGATGTTGCCTTGCTTGATGCTGCAGGTGATCAACTCCAAATAATTTGCAACTTTGCGGTTGGTTTCGACAATATCAACATTTCGGCCTGTAAAAACAGGGGGATTATTGTCTGCAACACTCCAGATGCCGTCACCGAAGGCACTGCCAATCTCGCATGGCTACTCATCCAATCAGTTGCTCGCCGACTTATCGAAGCTGATCAATACGCCCGCTCAGCCACTTATCCAAAACATGGCCACCTCGGTATGTCGGAGTTTCTCGGTATGGACCTGTGCAACAAGAAAATTCATATCGTTGGTGCAGGACGCATCGGATACGCCACCGCAATCCGTGCCAAAGCCTTCGGCATGTCTATCCTTTACACAGCCCGATCCCGCCACATCGACTTTGAGATCACCCCACTGGGTGCTACCCGCGTCACCCTCGAAGAAGGGCTATCCCAAGCTGATGTCGTTTCCATTCACACCCCATTGACCCCCCAAACCCGGCATTTGATCAACCGCGACAACTTAAAACTCCTCAAAACCACTGCCATCCTCGTCAACACAAGCCGAGGCCCAGTGATCGATGAATCCGCCCTCGCCGACGCCCTCGCCACCGGCAAACTCTGGGGTGCTGGCCTTGATGTCTACGAAAACGAACCCGCTATCCACCCCGACCTCATCGCCTTGAATAATGTCACCCTTACCCCACATATCGGTTCTGCCGAAATCGTCTGGCGAGAGGCCATGACCCAAATGGTCCTCACCAACATAAAAGCGGTTCTCGAAGGGCAAGAACCGCCAAACCGAATTGCCTAAGTTTCCTCCCCTCATCTTCTTTTTCCCTCATCGCGCCTTCCCCGAATCCCGAACGGCTCATCCCTCATCCTTTCCCCCCCCATAGTGCAGCTCCAAATACTTCGCCACATAATCAATAATTGAGTCCGCTTCCGGGATGTCCGGGTTACTCGTCGTCCCATTGGGCTCAAACCGCATCCCTTTGAACCGCTTGACCGCCTCATCCACCGGCAGCCCATATTGCAAAGCAATCGAAAATGCCCGGCAGAAAGCTTGGCACATTCCTGAAATGGCTGAGCCTTCTTTTGCGATTTTAATAAACAGTTCTCCGGGTGTCCCATCAGGGTAGAGCCCGATGGTCAAGTATCCCTCGTGCCGATCTATTGTGAATTTATGTGTGACGGATTCACGGGTTTGAGTCAACGATTGGCGAGTAGCAAGCATCTTGAGGGTCCTTGTTCATGTCGTTTGGGGGGATGATAAACTGTGTTCCTCGCAGTGGGAAGCCAGAGCCGACCGGAATCATATCGGACCAAACCGAGATGTGGGCTTTACAATCGACTCTTTCATGTAGACAATATACCGATAATCGGATCTGCTTCTGACTCCATTTGGTGCCGGACACTGAACTGGTCGATATATGACATGGTGCAAGCAGAACACTGGGAAAAAATGAATTCACAAAATTGCCATTTCGATTTCAAGCGTACCTCAGGATCTATGCCTGGGATTGTTGTCGCTGCCATTGGTTTTCAACTCCTTCTCTGCTCGGTGAGCGCTGCTGCTTCGAATACCATCGACCGCATTCCGGGCGCTGTCGCCCATGCTTTGCGTGATATCATTGTTGATCGCCACACTGCTCCCAAGTGTCAACTCCGAATTGCTGTCCCGGAGAGCTTACTTGACGACGACTTCATCGCTGATTCAAGTCCTGTTCGAATCGAGCAAGCCGTTTTCACGGATCAAATCCCGGGGTATTGGCTTCTCAATCTGCCTCCACCTGCCCTTTGATAAAGTGCCGTGCTGTTCTCCTGATATCCCCACTTTTCGGTCGTCAAACATATCAAAATACATACTTTGCTGCCCGTATTCAATGAATCTGTGCAGCCTATTGCCGGTTTCCACTTTGAACCGGTATACCACGAAAGAACTCCCCAATGGCAAGCTCAGAAATTCCCATCGTTGGCAAACTCCTCTCCAAGGTCTTCGGCTCACGAAACGAACGAATCGTCAAACGCTACACCACCCGCGTTGAAGCCATCGGTCAACTCGAACCTCAGATGCGTACCCTCACCGATGCTCAACTTCGTGCCAAGCTCGACGAGTTCCGTGATCGCTTCGATCAGGGCGAGAAACCCGACGACCTTCTTGTTGAAGTCTTCGCAGCTGCCCGTGAAGGCATGGATCGGGCAGTGGGCATCCGCAACATCTTTAACCCCGAGCACGATTTCGATCCATCAGTCCTTCCCGACGCTGCTCAGCTCCTCTACAAGCAAGTTCAAGCCGAAATTGACACCCTCGAACCCGCCAAAGCCGAAGGCATCTACCTCGGCCACCCAACCGATGTTCCTCCATTTCTCCAAGTCGATATCCCCGTTGAACTCTACGATGCTGTCCGTGAGCTCTACCCCGAATCCAAGCCTCCCTTCCGTGCTCGTCCTTTCGATGTTCAGCTCATTGGCGGCATGGTTCTGGGGCAAGGGAAAATCGCCGAAATGAAAACTGGTGAAGGAAAGACCATTGTTGCTCCACTGGCCACCTACATGGCCTGCGTCCAACGCCAACAAGTCCATGTTGTCACCGTGAACGACTACCTCGTTCAGCGTGACCGCGACTGGACCTTTCCTTTTTTCCTCAAAATGGGTCTGACCGCAGGGGCGATCCACCCCATGCACATGCAGCCCGAAGAAGTCAAACGCGACATGTATCGCTGCGATGTCGTCTATGGCACGACTTCTGAATTCGGATTCGACTATCTCCGCGACAACATGAAACGCAATGTCGAGCAGCAGGTCCAACGCAAACGCCAGTTCGCCGTGGTTGATGAAGTGGACTCCACCCTCATCGATGAAGCCCGCACGCCACTGATTATCTCAGGCCAAGCCCACGATGATCAACCCCGATATCAGCTTGCCAATGAACTGGCCAAAAAACTCGTCGAGCTCCAAAGGCCTTGGCAGGAGATCGAAAACCAAGTTACACTTTGTAAAGAAACCATCAAAGGACTCGAAGGCGATATTCGTCAAACTCGCGATAAATCCGAAGTCCCCGCATTGCAAAAGAAACTCAAAGATGCCCAAGCAGCTCTTCCCGAGCTCGAATCAAAGCGCGATCGCCACATACAATATTATGAGCTCGAGATGGATCGAAAATCTGCCCATCTTACGCACGACGGTATCGCTGAAGCTCAAAAAATGGCAGGTGTTGGCTCTTTTTATGTCGATGAGAATATGGACATTCCCCATCTCCTTGAGCAAGCTCTTCGCGCCTATGCCGTCTACACCCGAGACAAAGATTACATTGTTATGGATGTTCCCGATCGCATGACCGGAAGGACTGAACCCACCATCGTCATCGTCGATACCAATACCGGGCGTCCCATGATTGGCCGCCAATGGTCTGATGGGCTTCATCAAGCCGTTGAATGCAAAGAAGGCGTCCCTATCAAGCCCGAGACGCAGACGGTCGCTTCGGTAACGGTTCAGAATTTCTTTAAAATGTACAAATCTCTCTCAGGCATGACCGGCACGGCCGACACCGAAGCCCAAGAGTTCCACGACATCTACTCCCTCGAGGTTGTCTCTATCCCGACCAACAAGCCCATCGCCCGCGAGGACCACGATGATCTCATGTTCCTGCGTGAAAAGGACAAATGGGATGCCATTGTTGATGAAATTAAAGAGTTTCATGATGTGGGTAGGCCCATCCTCGTGGGAACGACTTCAGTCGAAAAATCTGAGATGGTTGCCAAGATGCTTAAAAGTAAGTATCAAATCCAACATGCCGTTCTTAACGCTAAACAGCACGAACAAGAAGCAGGAGTTGTCGAAGGTGCGGGGCAACTCGGTGCGGTCATGATCGCCACCAACATGGCCGGGCGAGGCACCGACATCAAACTCGGACAATTTACTCGTGAAGACTTTATCCAACACCTTCTCAAAAGATCTCTTGCTTCCAAATCACTCAAGTCCAGCATGAGCGACGAAGAACTTCGCGAAAATGTCTACCGGAAAATTGCACCAACCATCCTCAAAACCGAAGGCATCAATAAACGCCAAGCCGAGGACATGCCATTCGAAGAACTCGAACTCATGCTCTTGCGTCACTGGGCCAACGAATACACATGGATGGGAGGCAAAGGAGCCCAAACCGCCAGCGCCGAAGAACTCCGTGCTGAACTCGACAGGAACGGCCGCTGCAAGCTCCACCGTCTTCGCTGGTTCAACAATATCGAAGATCTCGGCGGACTCCATGTCATCGGCACCGAACGACATGAATCACGCCGAATTGATAACCAGCTCCGAGGGCGATCCGGACGCCAAGGTGATAAGGGGTCGTCGCGTTTCTTCGTCTCGCTCGAAGACGATCTTATGAAGATGTTTGCTGGCGAAACCACGATGAAGCTTCTCTCACGCCTGGGCATGAAAGAAGGTGATGCCATCGAGCATCCTTGGCTCTCCAAGAATGTTGAACGAGCCCAGAAGAAAGTCGAAGAACGCAACTTCCAGCAACGGAAAAACATCCTCGAATACGACGAGGTTATGGAGCACCAACGCCAGCGATTTTATGGACTCCGCCAAGGCATTCTTGAAGGTCGGCAGGTGAAATCTCTCATCTTCGAATACATCGAGGAAGTGGTCGATGACGCCATCAACGAATACCTCGATCCAGACTTCCCCGCCCAGTGCGCAGCCGAGTATGCGCGAGAAATACTCGATTGCTCCATCCTCCCTGAAAGACTCAAAGGCAAAGATGCTGTTGAGATGGACATCACCATTCGTAAACTCGCCAAGCAGGATATCGCTGCCAACATCGCCGTGACCCTTGGTGAATATATTCCGGAAGAGTCCTCAGAATTCCTCATGGAGTTTGATTCAGCCGGACTCCACAATTGGGCGAAAAACCACTTTGGTGTCGAGCTCGACACCGGTGATCTCCGCGAAAGTGGTGCTGCAAACAGGAGAAAAGTCCAAGAAATGCTCGAAGAGGCAGCCTTCACAAAGATCGACCATGCTGACCTTGGTGAAATTGCACTCTTTGCCGATAAGAATTACGGACCGGTTCGTCTGAGCAAGTGGATCAAGGAAAAGTTCACCTTCGAGATCACACCAGATGAAATCGTCAAAGCAAGTAACGATGAAGATCTTCGCGTTCGCGACCTTGTCATCGAACGCGCACAAGACCTCTACCGCACCCGCGAAGCAGAGTTCCCCGTCGATTATATCATGCAGACAACCATGGTGATTGCCAAGCAAGACCGAACCGCTGCGTTTGAAGGTCTCGTCAAATGGGCCAAAGAACGCATCAATCTTGATCTTACCATGAATGAAATTATGACGACCCCACCTCCGAAGATGCGCCAGCGATTAGTTGATGCCATGGCCAAAAAGGTTTCCATCGATGACCTTGAAGAAAAAATCAATGCTGCACTGGCAACCACAACCGAAGATGAGCTCGATGAATACCTCAAGTCAATCTACAATCAAGGCATCACCCCCCGCATGCGCTATCTCGACAAGGACGACCGTGAAGACGCCATCCGAGCCCGCGTTGAAACCCTTGATCGCCCGGAACTCGTTCAGTTTGAGCAAATGGTTCTTATTGAAACCCTCGATCAATCGTGGAAAGACCACCTCTACGAAATGGATCAACTCCGAGATTCCATCGGTTTCCGTGCTATTGCGCAAACCGACCCCAAAATCGAATACAAGCGCGAAGGACAACGCATGTTCCTTAACATGATGCGAAATATTCGCGAAAAGGTTACCGATGTAATTTTCAAAGCTCGCTTAGCACCGCCAAGACAAGCCCCCGCACCGCGCCCGCGACCAGCACCGCCACCCCAGCAAATGAAACCAAAACAGCCGCCTTTAGGTTTAGGTAATATCTTGGGCTCATCAATCATGGGCCCAGGATTCTCCCTTACCCCTGAGCCCGCCCCAAAGTCCAAAAAACCAACAAAACCGGAAGTAAATCCCAATCAGGACAACTGATTCACGCCCAGACAAACGCATCCGGGCACAAACATCATCCGTATACTCCCACAGATGCGGGACATCATCATTGTAGACAGAACCTCCGCTTTCAAAGCCGGCGAACGCACCACAGGAGAACCCAGACATGAGCAGTCCCGGAAAATCCAAAGTCTCAAGCCGATCAGCATTTTCTCTCGTTGAGCTTATGGTTGTCATTGCCATCATTGCCATCCTTGTCGGAATTACCACCATGGTTGGGACTGCCGTAGTCAATACTGGCAAAAAACATGCCACCAAAGGCGTCATCCAATCGCTCGATCAGGTACTCGCTGCCTACATTGACGCCAAAGGCGATAATCCGCCTCCGCTTGTCGAAATTCCCTACGCCGATCTCCCCACAGCCATTCAAAACGCCATGCCATCCTTTGGTGGCCAAAATCTCAGTGCCTTCTATCCCGCAATCGATGGTAGAGCACGAGAACTCACCTCTGATGAGCTTAATCTCGTCAACTCTGTTGCACTCTTCATTCAATCTGCATCTGTTGTCCCCGAAGCCCAGGAGATCATCAGCGGGATCGATCCTGAGTTTGCTCAAAACTACTCTGCAGATGAAGAAGTTCAGCCTTTTCTCCTTACGGTATTCGACGCATGGGGAAACCCTATCCGCTATGTCCATCCTAAATTTGACGGCATCATTGAAGCGGAGCCAAGAAATTTGGGAGATGCGGGAAGACCTGTCAATATCGTCAATCCCAACAAACCCTTCTTTACACTCGGTGCTCTCCCAACCAATCCCGCAACTCGTGTTCGTATGAAGTTTGTACGCCGAAATAGACTCATCGACGCAGACTATGGCCTAGGCGGCCCTACCCAAGGAGGAGTAAACCAGCAACAACTTTCCGACTTCGATCTCCTCCCAGACTCCGATGGCGGACTCACCATCGGAAACCGTCCATACTTCTACTCTGCGGGCCCCGATGGCGACCCTTCAACACTCGAAGATAACATCTATTCCATAACCCCCCAATACCAAGAGCCAGATGTTGTTCAACCTTAATTTGCCCGAACTGTTCCGCCGGGAGTGAGCCCTAGCAGGCCGCAATAGTGGTCCCGCAACCCTCTTCGGAAAAGCAGCCGCAGAGACACTTTCGAGACTGGTTCTCAATCCGCGCCTCAAATTGGAGGCAGGCTGCAAACTCCAACCCTGTAGGGTCCAAAAACTCAGCCGCGCGGGATTAGTTGGTAAATGCAGATGAATCAGTGATTCTGAAACACAATCTGCGCACGAAAATGCCTCTTGTTCGCTCAGTTTGATTGTCGAAATGATCAATCG